>JBMZDR010000003.1:0-139544 GCA_049614485.1 Flavobacteriaceae bacterium | reverse complement strand
CGACACAGTTGTCGTAGCAACTAAAAACTACGGGCTCTTAGCTCAGCTGGATAGAGCACCTCCCTTCTAAGGAGGCGGTCGCAGGTTCGAATCCTGCAGGGCTCACTTAAAGACTTACAGGTAACTGTAGGTCTTTTTTGTTTCTATACCATTTGTAGTACTTCACAAGATTTTTAGGGGTCTGCCTAATAACTTTTTTAATTCAATTATTTAAGTAAAGTATGCCTTTTTGGGGTACATTTTGGGTATCACTAATTTACTTTGGGTATCAATTTTCTAACACTAAAAATTAATATTATGAATAGACATAAAATAAGAGTGCTGTTTGTGATAGCACTCAACAGAATTAAGAAGAATAACAAAGCTCCTATTTACTGTAGAATAACTTATGGTAAAAAGAGAAAGAAGTTCTCTACTGGTCTTTTTGTTCTACCAGAACAATGGAATAGCTCACAACAGTTAGTCAAGCCACAAAGCAAAGAGAACAATATCATTAATACCCAATTAAGCCTTATTAGTCAAAAGATTAATGAGGCTTTTTTAATGTTACAAGTTCAACCAGAAGACTTTGATGTTGATGACATTTATAGGAGGTATAAAGGTGAAGATGTAAAGACAGAAATTACTATTCTAGGAGCTTATGACTTGCATAATGAGAAGATGAAAAAGCTTATTGGTGTTGACTTTAACAAACTTTCTTGGAGTAGATATCTAGAAAGCAGAAGAAAGGTAGCAGAGTTCATTAAAAGCAAGTATAAGAGGTCTGATGTAAAGCTAAAGCAACTGGATTTGAAGTTTATTAAAGACTTAGAGTACTATTGGAAAACGGAGAAGAAACTTAGACAAGCAACTATTTACAGAAGTATGCAAAGGGTTAAAAAGATAATTCAATTTGCTATTGATGAGAATTACTTGCAAAAGAACCCTTTTAGCTTGTACAAGAACAAGAAATACAAAGGTGCTATTGTGTATTTAACTGATGGTGAGTTGAGTAAATTAATGAATCATCACTTTACTCAAAAGAGGTTAGAACAAGTAAAAGATATGTTTGTATTCTGCTGTTATACAGGTTTAGCTTATCAAGAAATGAGTAGTTTAAGAACTCATCATATTAGTAAAGGGTTTGATGGAAATTTATGGATTAATATGATTAGACAGAAAACAGAACAACCCATAGCTATTCCTTTATTACCACAAGCAGAAGTTATTTTAGACAAGTACAAGCAGGTAGGTTCTGATGTAGTATTACCAAGTATATCTAATCAGAAATTTAACTCCTATTTAAAAGAGATTGCAGAGCTTGTAGGAATAGATAAGAAGCTAACACATCATATTGCTAGAAAAACATTTGCAACTACTGTATTACTCTTAAATGGAGTTCCAATGGAGGTTGTGTCAGAGTTGCTTGGACACAGTAAAATTACTGTTACACAAGATAGTTATGCTAAGGTTGTAAAGAGTAAAGTAAGTGATGAAATAAAAAAATTGAAAAATAATTTAAAATAATGGGTAACATAATTAAATAAAAAGGAACTAGTGAATGTATAGCTGAGTTATCACTAATTATAATGAGTGTAAAATACCCAAATTACATGAGTTGTAATTAACAATAATAGTTCTAGATTCGCGTTGTAATATGGTGTTTACTAATTACATGAGCTAGTTTACTCAATCAAAAGTATAGTACCCTCATTTTGAGTAGTATTGTCTTTAAAGAGTAGCTAGGTTTGCAGAAGGAAAACATTAATAAACTAACAAAAAGCTTAACCTAAATTAACTATGATGAAAACAATTAAAAAGATTACAAAACTAGGAATCCTACTATTTGGAATTTCTTTGATATTAGTGAATTGTCAGAAGGACGATTCAGTTATTACTAATACAGAAGTACAACAAAAACCTATACTTCAAAAAATTTCTTTAGAAACTCTACAATTAAAGATGGGGACTAGTGAAAGTTATAATAAAATATCTAGTTTTTTTGACATAAATAAAAAAAATACAACCACTAATAAATTAAGTGAGGGCTCTAATGCTACTCTTGATACTTCAAATATTTATTTGTCTGAAAAAGAAGATTATAATTATTATACATTTGGTATTAATAATGCAGAAATAGAATTATTTGAATTTTATAATTTAATTGTAACTACTGATAAAGATAATAATCTCGTAAGATCTGAGATTTTAGAATATCAAACAGAAAACTTTTGGGATTCAGAAAGCGGAACTCCATTTGTTGGAAATATAAAAAGTTCTCCAAATACATTATTTCCTTTATCTGAAATGTTTAGTTCAAAAATAGGAGACGATTGTATAACTGGTGTATCAGGTCATTGGCAATGTGATGATGGAGGTACTGGAGATCAACATGGTCCTGATCAAACGGCTAATTCACCTTGCACTGGTAGTATTTATACATATGTTATTAATGTAGTGACAGCTCCTTGTCCAGAGTCATTAGATCCAGGTGATTCAACTAGTGGAGGAATAACTGGAGATGATACAAACCCTGATTCAACTAACTCTGGACCTTCAGGAACAAGTTCATCAAATACTGATAATACTACTACAGGAACGAACCCTGATGATACAAGTAGTGATACTACTGGTTTTGAAGATCTAGATGGTAATGAGATTACTACAACACCTACTCCTCCTAGATCTTCAGATGACGAACCTTGTTCATCTTTATTGGCTGTTATGAATTTAACTTCTACATTACAACTAAATGATAACCAAGCTGGTTGTTTAAGTGACCCGAATAATTGTGAAAAAACAACAGAGTTGGATTTGTATATGCAATCAAACCCTTTAGAGATAGAGTTTGGACAATTAGCAACAAATGCTATTTGTGCAGATTATGAAGTTGATTATGAAAAAAAAATTATTTATGAAATTACTGATCCTTGCCAACTTAAAATAGTCAAAGAAGCTTTTAATAATACTTCAGCTTTGACTCAAACAGTTAAAAATGTTTTTACTGGAACTGATACAAATTATTCTTATAAAATAAGAGACTCTATTATTCCTAATAATTCATTTGGTGGTACTAGGGCAGCAGCTACTGATGCTTTACCTACCTGTGTTACTGGAGATTGTACATTTACTACAACATTAAATACATGGATCCTTTCAGGAGGAGACCCAAGTAGACCATTATGGGGAGGTGCAACTGATCTGTCAATAGCCAAAACAGTAATTCATGAAAGCTTACATGCATTATTAAGTTATTTATTAGATGCAGGGGCTATTTCAACGACTGATCCAGACCCAGACTTAGCAAAATTAGCAGAAGCTTATGCACTTCATCAGGCAATAAATAATAGCTCTTCCGGAATACCGCTTGCTCAATTACAACATGAATATATGGTTTCGTTAGTTAATGATGTTGCTACTGCGTTACAACAAGTTGGGCAAAACTTAGGTTATACAAATAATTTTGATTTTTACAGAAAATTAGCTTGGTCAGGATCATTAGAGCATGCTGATGCATTTCCTGTTGAATTTAATGCTTTGGATGAAGAGGAGGCAATAGCAATCGGTAAAACTGAATTATATAATAGTTCACATTCATATAATGGTGTAGATGCATTTGGTAATGCAATTGGTTTATCAACTTCACCAAAGGGAGAACCAGCAAATAGTTCTAATTCTAATTGTAATTAATTATGAATATTAAAAGTCAATTTACTTTATTAATAACTATATTTTATTTCAGTTTTTCAATTGCTCAGAACAACAGAATTCAAGAAAAATTATATAGCGATATCTTAACTATTTCTAAAGATGCATTTACAATGATTCATAATTTAGACCACTACAAAAAACGTAATGGAATTTATGTTGGAATTGGAGAGAACTATTCTGTTTATGATTTTATCTATGATGAAGTAGTAAAAAACAATAAAGGTTTATTAGAAAAGGACTTTAAAGATAGTAGTGATTTGTATCATACATTATTTAATAAAAAAGAATTAGCATATTATAAAAAACAAGCCTTTAAAGGTCTGTTTAAGTACAATAAATGTGATATAGAAACTGATAGCATTTTTGTTTTTAATAAAAATAGGGACCACCACCAATACAGAGGTAATAAACTTAGGGTTCTTAATGCTAATAATGTTGAAGAAATAACTGTTCCTATTTTCACTAATAATCATAAATATGCTATATTACATATTAGTAATTCAGGAGGAGGCGGCTACTCTGTTTATGAAAATAAAAATGGTAATTGGGAAAACATTAAAGGTTTTAAGTATTTACTCTATTAATTCATTCAAAAGAACAAAAAAGACAGTCAGCAATGGCTGTCTTTTCTTGTTTAAAGAAGTTAGCACATCAAATCCAGATAGACATTTGCAATTACTGTACTGCTTTTAAAGGGGGGGTGAATTGTTAGGTCATAGTAAAGTTACAGTTACACAGGAGCATTATGCTAAAGTTGTGAAGAGTAAGGTAAGTGATGAAATAAATAATTTGAAAAATAGTTTAAAATAATGGGTAGCGTTTTGGTTATATATGGAACTTAAGTGCGGATAGGTATATTATCTATTAAAAATATTTAAATTTATAACCTAAATTAACTATGAAGAAAAGAATCAAAAATTATTTTAAACTTGGAATCCTCCTCTTTGGGATTTCCATTGCAATTACAAGTTGTCAGAAAGACGATGAATTAGAAGCAGTAGAGGAAAGTATAATTCAAGTAGCTCCTCAATTAAAAGCCACAGTAGCTAACTTTGAAACTCAACTAAAAGGAAACACGAGTGCTAAAAGTAAGCTTAGTAAATTTAATGGAAGTAAGGCGCTTACTAGGACAATACATTCCGACACCTATAATTTTAGCATTGATACAACAAGAGTTCAAAAAATAGAAACTCAATTTTACACTAGTTTTACATTCATAGTAGAGCGTGATCAAATTAACTTAGATGTAGTAGAAAATTATGTGCTTACACAATATAATAATGATACATTTTCTCAATTTTTAATATTTTATCCAATAGTAAATGGTGAGCCAGATGTTTTAACAGGAAGTTTGAATATTATTAATGATGATTCATTGTTATATAGTAAAGATGTTCAATGTGAAAGTATCTTTAAGTATACAGAACCAGTTTGTGTAGAAATGCCATGTCAAGATATATATGGTGCTGCACATACTTTTTCTCAGGGTGCAGATTGTGATCTTTGGGGTGGTATATATATGGCAACAAGAAATTGTACACAAGGTGGATGGGTTGATATTTCTAGCTGTTCTTCTTCTGGGGGTAGTGGTACAGGTACAACTACAGATTCTGATCCTGAAGGTGGTCCGTCAGGAGTTGGTGAAGAAACTGTAATAGTGCCAATAGTACCAGCATGGCAACAAGTAGTTAATATTATTAATGGGCCTACTTTAATAGGTGTGATAGACACAACTACTTTAAGTGACTCTATGATAGCTTGGCTAAGCACTACAGGATACAAACAAGCGAATCTGATGCTTGCTTTATTAAATAGTAATTATAGTAGCCAAGCATTTATTATACAAGCTATTGATGCTTTGATGAATGGTACAGCACAGACATTTGAACAGTGTGTGAAATGGTTTGGAAAAGATATAGAAGGACAAGATTTTTTCTATGATGCAACATTTTGGGAAGACCCGAGTTTAACATTCCCACAACAAGACTTACCAACTTGGGATGATTACAATGCAAATTACCCAAGAGAAATCACAGTAACAGATGACTTATATAATGCAATAGGAGGTGATGTACTACAAGCAAGAGTTACCTACCCATTATCTACAGGTGATACTTGTGCTTTACGAGTTTCTGTAGCTTTAAATGGGGCGGGAATTACAATACCACAAATTAATTGGGCGTCTTCATCTTCTCCTGGTACTATAATGGGAGCCGACGGTAAATATTATTTTTTAAATGCAAAAGCATTAAATATCTGGATGCGTAAAACATTTGGTACTGATCCAGCTACTGCAACAACGCCACTAAACTCTAATCACAAACATTATACTGCTGCACAAGCAGGTATAAATGGCGCAGATTTTTTAGCATCACCATCAATGCAAAATACCAAAGGAATTTATTCGATGGTGTTACTTCAGCCAAACTCTGCGGGTAATGCCTCTGGTCATGCAGATATATTTAAAAATAAAGACCCATATATTAAGTTTGCGCTACAGTACGAAATAGATTGTATTGATATTTGGATATTAAATTAATAAAGAAATTAGATATGAAAAACATAATTTATGCCACCTTAGTATTTCTTTTTTTTTCGTGCGCTACAAAACATGAAAGACCAACATATAGGTTTGATTCTAAAACTTCAGAGCATGGATGGGTAGTAGCTTATAAACAACATGTGTTTTACTCATGTCTTAAAGAGGGTTATCAGAACGATAGCATTTTTATTTTGATGCGAAAAGAAGACTCATTTAATGCTTATCAATTAGGATTTCCAATGATTGATCGTGCGCGTCTACTCGGAAAAAAAATAGCAAAAGACATAAAAGTTCCGTTTTATATAGCGCCTGTAGATCCGCAATTAAGAAATATTTCATTCACTTGTTTATGTTTTTATGATAGTAGAGAATTAGACTCTATAGCAAGAGCGGAATATTATTACGATTTTAAAAAGAAGTATGATAGGAAAACTTGGTAGTTAATATAGTAGTAGGAAAATAAAAAGACAGTCAGCAATGGTTGTCTTTTTGTGTTTAAATAATACCAAAACAGCTTAACGGCTGTTTTTTTATGTTTAAAAGTTAACCAAATGTTCAAACTATTTAATTTTTTCAGAAAGAAACCAGTAGAAATAAAACCAAAAAGCGGTATTGAATGGTTTGACCTGTTGGAATATGGTGTTATTAGGCAAATAGAGGGCGTTACAGCTACTATCTATTACATGAATCCTCCTAGTTCTTGGGAGGATTTATATGGCAGAGAAGCTATTGTTTTAAAGTAAGTATGTGAAAAAAAGGATGTTATAGGTCAAATATGCAGAATTAAACCCCTCTATTTCATGTAGTTTAACGGAAAATAATATCACTATAACGAAATGTTTGTATCTTTCTTATATACAAGGGTTTAGTGTTGTGGTTGTGTAATTTGTTTTTATATATTGCCTTAGGTTTTACTTAATACAAAAATAATACTTATGCAAATAAAATTACTTTATCTTATTTTTTTAACAGGTTTTTTGTCTTTTAGTCAAATAAAAGGGGTTGGGGTTAACGAAACTCTTCCTGAACAACAATTACATCTGGGATCACAAACTGGAACCATTAGAGTTGATGGTTTAAATGCAACTAATAACGACTATAATGGTGGTGAAGTTGATAAAACGTATCCGCTTTATGTTGATTCTAATGGTGACTTAACACTTGAGGTTTCCGCCTTTGAAAATAGTAATGGTGGTGATGCTTGGACTACAGCAGGAATTAACGGAGACGTAACTATTTTAACTTCTGGAGTCAATGATGGTTATGAAGTTGTTGAAATATTAGATATCCCTATAACTATAAATAGAAATGTGATTGTGGAGTTAAAATACTCCTTAAGTATGGAGGTATTTCAAGATCCTCTGCTTAATATTATAAAGGACCCCTACGCGAGAAATATTACAAACTTTTTCACCTTAGATACTCCAGTGTTAACCCCAGTAACAAGGCGATATGGACAAAGTTCTAGGTGTTATTACAATAGAAATATTACTGAAGTATTACCAAATGCCGCTACAGGTTTTATATACAATAGCGGTACAACTTATATTCCTTTAGGACCAGGTACACATACTCTTCGCTTTTACGGATCTGCATGCTCTGGTAGTGCCAACCGTTTAACTCACGTAAGATTTGCTGGTGGACCAGATGCCATATTTGTACGTATCTACTAAAAAAAAGAAATCAATGAAAAATATAATATATTACACCATAGTTTTATGCTTCAATATATCACTTGCTCAAGTAGGTATTGGAACAACTGATCCGCAACAAGAATTACATGTGGCGGGTTCAACATCAACAATAAGAATTGAAAGTTTAAATACAGTAAATGAACCGGTATTAAATACAGGGTTAAAATTAGCCCCTGCGTATGTAACTCCAGATGGAGATATTACTTTAACGCCCCCAGGGTATAATACAAATGGTCCTGGAAATTCAGAGCCGTTAAACTTTTTAATAAATATTCCTAATTTCGTTCCTAACGGTCCGTATGGTGATGGAACAGTAGTTGCTAATGATGCTACAATAACATCATCAACAGAGCAGATTGTATCAGTACCGTTTAGTAGTCCGCAAAATGCATTAATTGAAGTACGTTATGTAATGACTATTGATTTGTCAGATGAGTTTTTGCCACAACCATCAGCGTCAACGTTTAATGATATTTCAGCAAGAACTGTTCGTTGTTATTTCTATATAGATTATAATAGTGATGGGTTAGATGCTGCAGAGTTGTCTAAAGTTTACGGGCTTCATGGTGAGGCTTACACCTCGTTTAGTCAAGGGTCAGTCGGGTATGCCTTTATACATGGCGTTGGGTATGGTAGTATTCCTGCGGGAAATCATTCCCTTGTGTTTTTTGGCGAAACAGCAGACGGAACTAATAAGCAAACTTATGTAGGGTTTGGAGGATCATCAGACTATTTAAAAATCCGTATTTACAACTAAAATATTCCTTATGAAAAAGATATTTATATATATAAGCTTAGCAGTTACTTCTGTATCATTTGCTCAAGTAGGGGTTAATACAACCACACCTCAAGAAGAATTACATATAGAAGGAACAACGTCTACAATTCGTGTAGAAGGTTTAAATTTTGCTAACAACACATTAAATCTAGGTACCGAAGAAAATACACGGGTGTATGCTGATGCTGATGGTGATTTGGTGTTGGGAAATGAACCAACAGAAATTGAATTATTATTTAACCCTGCTAATTATTTGGATGACCCATTAGATACTGGAGGTGGAGATACAAATCAAATCTTGCAGACCGGAGTCGGTTCAGGATATAGTCAAGCTGGTTGGCCAAGAACTATAGGGCCAGGGACTTCAACGTTTACCTTAACCCGTAATGCTATTGTAGAAATTAATTACTCACTATCTTATGAAATTTATAAAAGTGGTAGGGGTATTGAGGATGAGCATGCTAGAACAGTACAATTTTATGTGTATCTAAGACAGGGTAGTCATGTCGGACCTATTGTTAATTCTGATGTTGATGGTAACCCTTTAAATTTTGCAGGTAACGTTGGAGCTTTAGGGTATAGTGGTCAGTTTTATACCAATGGAGATAAAGATGGTGCTGATGGAATGGAAGGTTTTGATAAAAAGTTTTATGCCACAGGGCATGATTTTGTTAAGTTAGGTCCTGGTACTTATTCTCCAATGTTTGCGGGTGTTATGTTTGTTGCTGATACCGGTGGGACAGGAGCTGTAAAAATGCAAATTGGTGGTGGTGATGATGAAGTCGTTATAGTGGCGCATTATTACAATTAAAAGATTTATTTATATTTAAAAAACTCCGCAATTTTGCGGAGTTTTTTTTTGTTAAAATTTCACAAATATGGTTTTTAAATAGAAAATCACCCTATATTTGTATATACAACTATTGTTTGTACATGAATAAATTATCGGAAATATTAAAAAGTGAAGCTAAATTGCCATTGTCAAAACAATTGGTTTTAAACTTGTTGTGTACAAATAACTATATAGCTGAGCAATACACCTGTTTTTTTAAAACACATGATATAACGGGACCGCAATATAATGTATTACGAATTTTAAGAGGGCAAAAAGGAAAACCAGCTAATTTAACAACCATTCAAGAACGTATGGTGCATAAAAACAGCAATGCAGGCAGGTTAGTAGATAAGTTGCTAGAGAAAGGATATGTAGAGCGCAAGATATGTGAAAAAAATCGACGGAAAATTGAGGTGATTATCACTACAAAAGGGAAACATAAACTAGAAAGTATTAACCCAGGGTTGGAAGCTTTAGAGGAAAAAGGAGTTGATAAGCTATCAATTGAAGAAATTAAAACATTAAATTCGTTACTAGAAAAATTAAGAGAATAATTATAAACTAAATACATACAAATGAATACAAAAAAACAATTAACAATCGGATTAGTAGCAATTTTTGCTTTTGCATCTTTTGCTTTTACAGCTTTAGTAAATAAAGACGTAAAAATTAAAGAAAGTACAATACACTGGAAAGGGTATAAAGTTACCGGAGAACATTACGGAACAATTGACTTAAAAGAAGGAATGTTAACATTTGAAGCTGACAAACTTGTTGGAGGAAATGTTGTTATTGATATGGCTTCAATAAAAGTTACAGATATGGAAGGTGAGTATGCTGATAAATTAGCGGGACACCTAAAAGATGATGATTTTTTTGGGACCGATAAATTTCCAACAGCAACATTGAAATTTACAAAAGTGAGCGGACATGATGCACATTATCACGTAACTGCAGATTTAACTATTAAAGGAATTACGGCACCTGTTAGTTTTGAAATGACAGTTAAAGAAGGATCGGCAACTGCTAAATTAAAAATTGATAGAACTAAATACGGTATTAAGTATGGTTCGGCAAGTTTCTTTGATAACTTAAAAGATAAAGCAATATTAGATGAGTTTGATGTTGATGTAGCTATTAAGTTCTAAACTTCAGTTAGTTAATTCATAAAAAAAGAGCCATACAACTGTATGGCTTTTTTTGTGAATGATTTTAAGTATCTTGTAAAGGAATATTAAACATATATGAAATTTATACTCATTCCTTTCCTAACCTTTTTTACGCTAATATCCTGTAAAAAGAAAAGAGCTGTAATAATACCGCCTATATCTAAAGTTGTTATTACGGATTCTGTTAAAGAAAAATTAGATTCTGCTCTAGAACGGGGTAGGTTAAAGTTAGATTTGAAACAGATAAACGACACTACATTTGTCAATATTAACCGTATTGATTCAACGTTTCTTTTCAACTTAAAGTACGCTAGCATTGATAATTTTTTAAAAGAAAAAGTTTATGATTGCGATGCTTGTGTATTGCGTTATGCTACAATTAAAAAACTGCTAAAAGCAAATTCCGAATTTAAAAAACTTGGTTATAGAATTCAGTTTTTTGATTGTTACAGACCGTTATCTATTCAAGAAAAAATGTGGGAAATTTATCCAGACAAACGTTATGTTGCTGATCCTAAAAAGGGATCAAATCATAACAGAGGAACTGCAGTAGATATCACTTTAGTAGATAGTTTGGGGGTGGCTTTAGATATGGGTACAGCGTTTGATTTCTTTGGTAATAAAGCACATCATGCATATCCGCACTTACCCCAAAAAGTATTGGAAAATAGGCGGCTGCTAAAAACAGTGATGGAGTCACATGGTTTTTGGAGCATCACTTCAGAATGGTGGCATTACAATTTAAATGCCTCCTATAAGTATAGTGTTTCGGATTTTAAAACGGAGTGTGACGATTTAATTGACTCTCATAAAATCAGTGATCAAATACGATAATAATTTTCCGGTTTGATTAGCGTTGCTGTGTTCAAGTACAGGAGCTACTTCACACAAATGTAAGTAAGCTACATTTTTTGACTTACCAAAAAATGAAACAAACTGTCTAGCCTGATTTGCACTAAAACCAGATGGCGTCATAGCACTTGATGCAACGTTTTGTATAGCATCTAAATCAATTTCTAATCCAAACTTATCTTTTTTAATAAAGTTTAAAGCGTATTGCATTTCGTTTTCAAAAGTGGTTTCTTTTCTAATTTCTACGGCTTCAAATGTGGTGTAGTTAAGATGTTTGTTGTGAGAGCTTAGTTCTTTTAAAATGTTTTTTGAAGTGTAATTTTCATGAATACCAAAAATGAAATAACGATTTAAAAACCCTTCTTGAAACGCATATGAAAATCCATTTCCAGAATGCCTACCTTCTAAAGCTCTAAAGTCTGTATGAGCATCAAAATTAATAACGTTAAGAGGTTTGTTTAAGGCTAAAGAACTGCCTTTAATATTACCATAAGCATTGTTATGACCACCACCAATAATGATAGGGATTTTACCGGCAGAAACAATTTTAAAAATAAGGTTGGTAACCTCCTCATCAATGTCATCAACCATAGCGTATAGTTGTTGTAAATCAGATGCATTATTGGTATCTAATTTTTTTGCTAAAGCCATTTTTTCAGGAAACTCTAAACAGCCAAGAAGTAATACATTTTTGCCTTTATTTAAAGGGGAGTTTTGAGTGTTTAACAAACTTTTTAAAGTGCTACTCCATGCTGTTTCAGTACCTTGGCGACCTTTGTTAGCTTTTACGCCAATAGATTCATTGATGCCAAATAAGACATATTTAGAGTCGGAATTTTCAAGTTCAGTATCCAGGTCAGAATTACTTGAAATAAAAGTTACTTTTTCGCCAAACTTCTTTTCACCTTTACGTTTGCTAATAAACTCAAGGACATCATTTTCGGTGTAAATTTTCAAACTTGTCATATTAAAATGCATATATCACTACGAAAGTACAGTTATTTTTTTTTGATTGTTAATCTTTTTAGTAGATTTAACGATATAAATTTTTAAACACAAAAAATGTCAGAAGAAAACAAGAATAACGGACTTAAAATTGTTTTAGGGATATTAGCACTATTGTTAATTGGTGCCTCTGTAATGTTCTTTTTAAAGAATAATGAATTAAATGACACGAAAAAAGCGTTAGAGACTGACAGAGATAATCTTAAAAATGAATTAGTAGAAACACGAGATCAATTAACACAAAGAATACAAGATAATGAAGTGTTGGATGAAAAGTTAATTCAAAAAAGAGATAGTATAAATTTAACAATAGAACAATTAAGTAGTTCTGAAGCTAAAGTAGAAGAACTAGCAAAATATAAAAGCAGTTACTTCAGATTAAAGAAAGATATTCAGAAATTATTGAAAGATAATGAAGAGTTACAGTTGCAAAACACGCGCTTAACACTGGTTAATGATACGCTAGTTGGGCAATTAGATTCTCAGTTAAAACTGTCAGACTCCTTAACGTCTAAAGTAACAGACGCACAGCGATTAATAGAATCTGCTTCAGAGATCTCAATTGTAGGTTTAAAAGGAATAGCTTTAATTCAAAAATCATCAGGTAAACAAATTCCAACCACACGTGCAAGACGTGCTGATAAAGTAAAAATCTGTTTTGCATTGGCTGAAAATAAAATAGCAGAACAAGGAACTAAAGTGTTGTACGTTCAGGTTTTAGACGCTAAAAACAATGTTTTGGGTAAAAATGATGTGATTGAATTTGAAGACAAAATATTAAATTACAGCTATAGTACAGAGTTTAATTACACAAATAAAACCTTGGATATATGTAACTATTTACAAGCACCTAAAGATGGGTTTGAAAAAGGAAATTATTTTGTAAATGTGTTTAGAGGAAATAAATTGGTGTCAAACAGTTCATTCAGTTTAGATTAATTTTTTTTAAATACAATTAATAAGCACTCAAGTATGTCACAAGATATATTTGAGTGTTTATATTTTACACCCTATCTTAATAAAATGTGAATATGCAACGTAGGTATTATATTATAAAAATTCAATATTTAGGCTTTCGGTTTCACGGTTGGCAAAAACAACCTGAGGTCAATACCGTTCAACGTATGGTTGAAAGAACTTTAGCGTATGTATTAGGACATAAAAAGTTTAAAACTTTAGCAGCAGGCCGTACAGATGCAAAAGTATCTGTAAATGAAAGCTTTATTGAGTTGTTTTTAGATGAAGGGGTATTAGATTTAGAAGAATTTTTGCCGTTATTTAATTTAAATCTTCCGCAAGATATAAAGGCGTTATGCATAGAAGAAACTAATGACAAGTTTAATGTTATTCAGCATGCTAAGCAAAAAGAATACGTGTACATATTTACATTTAATGAGAAAATTCACCCTTTCGCCGCGCCTTTTATGGTTTCTTTCCCTGATGTGTTAGATGTAGCTATAATACAAAAGGCTGCAAGATTATTTGAAGGTACTCATGATTTTAGAAATTACACGTATAAACCTACGCCAACAACCAATACAGTGGGAACAATAACAACTTGTGAACTGGTTGAAAATACAATCTATGAAGCCAATTTTTTTCCAAAGAAAAGTTATGTGTTAAGAGTAATTGGAGAAGGGTTTAAACGCAATCAAATTCGCATTATGATGGCAAGGTTGATGGAATTGGGTAAAGGAAAACTTGATTTTGAAACAATTGAAAATTCCATCTTATGCCCAGAGATAAATCTACCAATCATATATATTGCACCTGCTTCAGGCTTAATTTTACAATCGGTAAATTTTAAAGAGAACCAGTAATTTACAATGCTCAGCATTATTTAAGATAATATTGTGCAATCAATAAAATTGTTTTCATTACTTTTGAACTCATAAAAACTAACAATTATGTATAATTTACTAAAAGGTAAAAGAGGAATTATATTCGGAGCACTAGATGAAAACTCTATCGCTTGGAAAACTGCTGAACGTGTACATGCTGAAGGTGGTACTTTTGTATTAACTAATGCGCCAATTGCTATGCGTATGGGGAAAATTAATGAGTTAGCAGAAAAAACTGGTGCTCAAATTATACCTGCTGATGCAACAAGTATTGAAGATTTAGACAACTTAGTGGCTAAAGCTCAAGAAATTTTAGGAGGAAAATTAGACTTCGTATTACACTCAATAGGAATGTCTATTAATGTACGTAAAAAACGTCATTATACAGATCAGAACTACGATTTTACACATAAAGGATGGGATGTGTCTGCGGTTTCTTTTCACAAAGTGATGCAAACATTATACAAGCAAGATGCTATGAATGAGTGGGGAAGTATTGTTGCCTTAACATACATGGCTGCACAACGTTCTTTTCCTGATTATAATGATATGGCTGATAATAAAGCATATTTAGAGTCTATAGCGCGTAGTTTTGGGTATTTCTTCGGTACAGATAAAAAAGTGCGTGTAAACACAATATCTCAATCACCTACACCTACAACTGCAGGTTCAGGAGTAAAAGGATTTGACGGATTTATTGCATATGCAGAAAAGATGTCACCTTTAGGAAATGCTACAGCTCAAGATTGTGCTGATTACACGGTGAGTTTGTTTTCAGACTTAACAAGACGTGTAACAATGCAAAACTTATTTCATGATGGAGGATTCTCTAACGTTGGTGTAAGTAATGCCGTAATGGAAAAATTTATGGAAGATTAAGTAAATGATCTTTCTTAATATACAATCGGGAATTGGTTTTAAACTGATTCCCGATTTTTTTTTTAATAAATGACATCTCCTTAGGTAAATATTGTTCAGGAGATATGTAAGAGTTCCTTCTCCTTGAGGAGAAGGCTAGGATGAGGTGATAAATAACGTATATATGAAACGAATAGCTGTGTTTTGTGGCGCTAGCGCTAGTAATGATAATCAATTAAATTCAGCGGCCTATAATTTCGGGAAACTCTTAGCTGATGAACATATTCAACTAATTTATGGAGGGGCAAAAATTGGTTTAATGGGAGGAGTAGCTTCAGGTGTGTTGGATAATGCAGGAAAGGCAACTGGTGTAATTCCAGATTTTTTAACCTCAAAAGAAGTTGTGCATACCAATTTAACCGAATTGATTATTGTAGAAACCATGCATGAACGCAAACTAAAAATGCATGAATTATCAGATGGTATTGTGGCGCTACCAGGTGGTTTCGGAACTTTAGAAGAGCTGTTTGAAATGCTCACTTGGGCACAATTAGGATTGCATAAAAAGCCAATTGGTATTTTAAATTGTAATGGATTTTATGATGATTTGCTACAATTTATTGAAGTGATGATTGATAAACACTTATTAAAACCGGCGTATAAACACTTAGTGTTAGTCGCTGAAAACCCTGAAGAGTTGTTAGAAAAAATGAGACAATTCAAACCGCTTCCAGTGCCAAAATGGATGAATAAAAATCAGACTTAGAAGTTTTATAACTTATCTTAAAAACTTAAATTTACGGTTTATAACTAGGACCTCTTTTAATATGACTCCACAAGATCACATAGAGCAATTACGAAACGAATTGCGTGAACACAATCATAACTATTACGTGTTGGATAATCCAACAATTTCCGATTATGAGTTTGATGTTAAATTAAAAGAATTACAAAATTTAGAAGCAAAGCACCCAGAGTATTTTGATGCCAATTCACCTACAATTCGCGTTGGAGGTGGGATTACTAAAAAGTTTGATACGGTTCAACACCGCTATAGAATGTACTCGTTGGACAATTCTTATTCAAAAGAAGATTTACTAGATTGGGAAACACGTATTCAAAAAATATTAGATACGGAAGACATTAGTTATACCTGTGAATTAAAGTATGATGGTGCATCAATTAATATCACATATACTGACGGAAAGTTAGTAAGAGCAGTCACTCGTGGTGATGGATTTGAAGGAGATGATGTGACGACTAACATCAAAACTATAAAATCGGTGCCGTTGCAATTAAAAGGCAATTACCCTAAAGATTTTGATATTAGAGGTGAAATTATGTTGCCTATTGATGGGTTTCATAAAATGAATGAGCTTCGAGTGGCAAATGGTGAAGAACCTTATATGAATCCGCGTAACACAGCTTCTGGAAGTTTAAAACTACAAGACAGCTCAGAAACAGCGTCGCGACCTTTAGAATGTTATTTATACAATTTAAAGGTTAAAGATTTTGGTTCTGCTAAAATTAACACCCAGTTTGAAAGTTTAGAGTACGCAAGATCATACGGGTTTAAAGTCCCTGATCATGCTAAAAGCGTCAAATCTATTGATGATATTATCGCTTATGTGTCGCATTGGGAAACAGCCAGACACGACTTGCCTTTTGAGATTGATGGTGTCGTTATCAAGGTAAATGATTTATTTCAACAAGAAGAGTTAGGGTATACGGCTAAAGCACCACGTTGGGCAATTGCTTACAAATTTAAGGCAGAACAAGTGTCAACGGTTTTAGAGAGTATTTCTTATCAAGTTGGACGAACAGGTGCGATAACCCCTGTTGCTAATTTAAAACCTGTATTATTAGCGGGAACTACGGTAAAACGTGCGTCTTTGCATAATGCCGATCAGATTGAGAAATTAGATATCCGTATTAACGATCATGTGTATGTTGAAAAAGGAGGGGAAATTATCCCTAAAATTGTTGGCGTAGATGCGAGTAAACGTGATGCAAATTCTGTTGTAACTGTCTATGCAACACATTGTCCAGAGTGTGATACAGAACTGGTAAGAACAGAAGGCGATGCCAAACATTATTGTCCGAATGAATTTGGATGTGCGCCTCAGGTGGTTGGTAGAATCCAACATTATATTAGTAGAAAAGCATTGGATATTGAAGGTTTGGGTGGTGAAACTGTGGCTTTATTGTATAAAGAAGGCTTAGTAACTACGTATGCCGATTTGTACGATTTAACTATTGATCAGATTATGCCTTTGGAACGTATGGCTGAAAAGTCGGCTCAAAATTTAATAGATGGTGTTGCGGCTTCTAAAAATGCGCCTTTTGAAAAAGTGTTATTCGGATTAGGGATTCGTTTTGTTGGTGCAACTGTTGCTAAGAAGTTGGCTAAGCATTATAAAACGGTTTGGGCTTTAGCAAACGCCACTCAAGAAGACTTAGAACAAGTAGATGAAATTGGTGTACGTATTGCAGAAAGTGTGGTTGACTTTTTTATTGATGTTAAAAACTTACAGGTTTTAGAGCGCTTAAAAGAAGCGGGAGTACAATTAGAACTAAAAGAAGATGCTCAGCAATTAACCAGTACTGTTTTAGAAGGGAAATCATTTTTATTTACAGGAAAGTTAACGCAATTTACTCGTGATGCTGCAAAAGACATGGTAGAGCAACATGCAGGTAAAACCATTAGTGGTATCAGTAAAAAATTAGATTATTTAGTAGTTGGTGAAAAAGCGGGTTCTAAACTAAAAAAAGCCGAGTCTTTAGGTACTGTTATTATTTTAACAGAAACGGAGTTTTTGGAGTTATTGAAATAGGTTGTTAGTTTAAAACAACTTTTGTTTCTGTTATTTCTTTAATAATACCTTTTATTGAGGTTTCGTTATTAGTTTCTTTAAATGTTATAGAAGTAAATACGAATAAATGAAACATAAAAATCAAATAATTACTATCGAAATCATCTTCAAGGAATTCTTTGTGTTTTTTGTCATCATTTTTGAAAAATATTGGTGCTAATTTTTTAGTTTCCCCGGGAGAGAAATAGTCATTATGTTTATTATCATCAAATGATCTTATCCCATTTGTTACTTCAAATACAATATCATCGTAATTATCATCGGTGAATAGTTTAGTTAATTCCCCTTTTGAATACGCTTCCATACGCCCCCATTTATCATCTCCTTGCCATGATTTTAATATAGAATAAGTTTCTTCAAGTGTAAATGTACGCCTAGGCTTACCATTTTTATTATACATGAAATCAAGTTCAATTAATATAGGGTTTAAATGCTTATTAGATGTCTCTGTAATTTCTAACCCAATAATTTTTCTTAGATCTCCTTTTTTTATTTTATTCTTCCTTTTTGTAACCTCAAATATTTTTTGAAGAAGAAGATCGGGAGTTGGCTTGCTTTTTAAGGTGTTGTAATCTATAATATTGGCTATGTAAAGTATTTTAGAAACACCCTCTAATTCATTGTTTGAACTGCACATCGTAGAAAGAATATAGCCAAGACTTATCCCTTTTCTTTTATTATGTAAAGGTTTTAAAATGAATTTTTCTATGCTCATATTATTGTTTAAATATCCTCGTATAGTTAATAGCTGTACGAGGATAGAGTGCTAATTATCCTTGATATTCATCATTGTTTGGGTTCAATTGATTAGCATGGTTGTCTAAATCATCTTGTGTGTACTCGTAGTCTTTGTCTAAAACCATAATAGTGTGTTTTAATAATTAAAAAATTACTTAAATAAAGGTAAATAGAATAAATTGGGATAATAAATATCCTACGATAGAATAAAAATTAATCTTTAACTAATGCTTGGTAATATCTTAATTCATAATTACCTCCAGAATATCTTGCTCTTGAAACAGAAATTCCGCCTTGTAGTTTCCATCCACTTTCTAAATGATTATTAACGTCTCTTTCTAAATCTATCAGCTCTATTTTATCGATTACTTTATATTTCATATTTTATAATTTTGTTTAAAGCAAATGTATATATCATTTAAGAAGAGCGAAAAGAAATATTCTACGATAGAATAAAAATCTTACTCAAAAAAACCATCCACTTCTTTTCGTGACGAAATATTCAGTTTGGAATAGATGTTATTGATGTGAGTTTTTACAGTACTTACACTTATAAATAATTGTTCAGCTATATTTTTATTACTGTGTTTGTCACGCATTAATTCAAAGATATTTTGTTCTTGAGGAGTCAGTACATCTTTGTAATCAAGTGTTGTTTCTTTTGGTGTTTGTTGTCTTCTGAATAAGATAAAGTTTATAAGTAATGAGATGACTAACAAGCCACCAATAAGATATATAAAGATGCTTGTTGATGCGTTTTTCTCTTTTAGTAAGGTATAATTGTCTTTGTTTAAATCGTTTTCTAATTGTGCTGCATATTCCGAATTTGGATAAGTGTCAGAAATACGGTCTAACAAATTGATGTAATACGCATTATGTTTTAAATCGTTTAAATAAAATGGTCTACAAAAAGAAGTTTCATTGGCGTACAAATGAAAAGCGTACAATTCTACTAAAGGGTCATTGAACGTAGTACTAAATTCTTGTAGCTTTTGAAAGCAATTCTTGTAAATAACCGTACGTTGTGCATCACTTTTTGACGATTGTAAATTTGCCAATAACTGTTCTTGTAATTGGTTGAGTTCTAAAACCGCCGTATTCTGCTTACTAGAGTTTTCAATATCGCAAAACAGTTGTGATAAACCGTTTAAAGGAAAATGTATGCTGTCCGTATTATTAGCAATAAATAAGATGGATTGACTAGTTTCACAATGACTCAACAAGTGCTTGTAATCTGACACATCATCATTACACGTATCCACATATATTTTATACAGCATATTTTTTGCTGCTAAAAAATCACCTGAAAATGTAAAACGGTTTAACGAATCTATTTGACATTCTTGAATGATTTTCTCAGTGATGAATAAATCACTTTTTTGATATTCATCAACGACAGTCAAATACGCAGTAGCATTTGCAAACTGAGGTGTAACTTCTCCAGAAAATTTAAACTGCGCGCTAAGCAGCGTGCAATAAAAGAAAAGACTACAATAAAAAAGTTGTTTTAGCATGTTCACAAATATGATGAGTAACAAATATATGATTTCTGTAATAGACTATAGATAAAAATATTGCCACAACTCAAACTGAGAAAACTCAGAGTAGCTGTGACAACATGATTTTAAATAGATTAATTGTTAGTTAGTAACTACTTGTGTGGAATTCTCTTTAGTAACAGAACCTTTTATACGTAAGACTTTATTTTTTTCAGATGCGTTAGATACCACTGTAATGGTTTTTGAAAATGCACCAACACGTTTAGTGTCGTAGGTTACACCAATTTCTGCGGTTTCATTTGGCATAATTGGTTTGCTTGGTTTTGTAGCCACGGTACAACCACAACTTCCTTTAACGCTCGTAATGATAATTGGTGCTGTTCCAGTGTTTTTAAAACTGAAGGACCTGTTACCATTATCATTTTTTGCGATGGTACCATAATCAATAGTTTCTGATACAAAATTAAAGACTCCACTTTTTGATGTTACTGAACTTTGAGAGAATCCAAGTGTACACATAAACATCACGGCAATACATAATAACTTTTTCATAATAAAAATTTGTTTAGATTAATGTTGCTACAAATATCTGAACAGATTATGAAAACACTTTAAAACAAAGGGTTGAAAAGGGGACTAGTCCTGGTTTGAAATTGAAAAAGCATCCAGTTTATAAGTATTGTTATTTCCTGAATTTTTCTTTTCGGTGGTAATTGTCGTAATGTTTAATTGAAGAAATTGTAATTAAAACTCTTTCGTTAAAATCATAATTAGGTTGAATTTTAGGACTTTCATTAATGGTATCAACAGTTATAAATAAGTTGTGTAGGTCCATTAACTGAGGAAGATCACCACTTTGGTATGCCTTATTAGCATACCATTCCATTTTTTTAGATTTTTTTCCAAGTTCTACTAAGTATTGATGGTATTTTTTTTCATAGGCTAAGTTTAAATAACTTAATGTATCTTTAGTTTCAAGATATCTCATTTCATTAAACTGCCATATTTCATTGAATGTGGTACTATCTATTTTTTTATAGACTTGTAATAGGTCTTTTAAATTAAATTTTTCCCAAGTGTCATCTTCAATATTTGAATTACTAATAATCCAGTGTTTATATTTATCATTAAGATTATGTTTATTAGAATTCATTCTTGTTTCAAAAAAATCAACTAATCTATTAATATCCTTAATTTCACGGTTTGTGAAAATATTTCTCAATTCCTCAGTAGTTTCTGTTTTATAACTGTTACAAGAACAGAATATAATTAGAATAAATATAATTGAGTGTTTTTTTGTTGACATGAGTAATGATTTGATAGAAAGTGATTCTAGATATTTATAATTTCTTTCCATTTACCGGATTCTGCAAATTCTTTAACAATTCTATTCCGTTCAGTTAGTAAATAAGTCATATACTTTTTTAGAAAAAGTTCATCAGCTAATTTACCTAAAAGACCGAATGGTGATTTATAATCAAAGATGTCAGTCATTACAGTTTTTTCGTTTTGCTCTACAAAATGATGCTCGTGTTTAAAACTTTTAAAAGCACCCTTTTGCATTTCATCTACAAAATAATTTGGATAATCAAATTTTGTAACTTTTGAAGTTAGATTTTGATAAATGCCAAAATGTTTAGCTCTCCAAGTAACACTTTCATTTAGATTAATTAAACCACTTATTTTACCAGAAATTGCTTCTTCATTAGTTTGTTCGGTAGAGATTTTATGTAAATCAATACTTCTAGAAAGGTCAAAAACGACCTCTCTTTCTACATTTATTTCTGTTATAAGCTTAATTATTGGCATTTAATAGTTTATTTTTCAAACCTAATCCCTTGACATAAATATTCTCAACACATACCAAAACAGTAGCATTAAAGAGGCAAATAAACCAATAGCAGCTGGTATGTATTGTTCGTTGGTGTATTTATGAACCAAGTTAGATGTTTGGTATAATATAGAACCAGCAGCTAACACGCACATGCCTACAGAAAACCATAAGCCTAAGTCGAAACCAAATAATGTTCCGGCAACAATTAAGCCTAAAGCAATGAAAAAACCAACTGTTAGAATAGATCTTAAAAAAGAGAAGTCTTTTTTAGTTACAAATACTACGGCTGTTAAACCACTAAATAGGGATAAGGTTACAATGGCAGCTTGGTTGATGAGTTCTAAGCCACCAGAATACATAATAGCAATGTATAATAACGGAATGAAAATAATAGCTTCGGCTAGTATGTATAAACCGTAAGCCATGTATTGTTTGTTTTTGTCGCTTGTTTTTAGTGCTGTACTTTCTGCATATTGTGTTATAAACATAAACCCAACTAACATGATTAACCAGCTCCAACCTTGCATCATTGAGAGCATGAAATCTACAATGGTTGTAGATTGTAATAAAAAGTATTCCGCTATGAAAAAGGCAAGAACACCTCCAGCTACGTGGCTATATGTTTTTTTATAAAAGGCAACTTTTGCTTCGTTTGATAATGTTGCAACTTTAGAATATTGAGGTTGTTGAGTATTGTCCATAAGTACTATTTTGAGTTTTTTTTATACAATAATTGATTTTCCGTTGGCAGTTTTGCTACCATCTGTAGAAAAGTAGAAATCTACTTGTCCTATATACACGCCACTTTTTCCGCATTGGTTAATTAAGACATTTTCGCCAATACTATTCTTTTCAATAGTTGGTTTTGGGAGTAAGGTATGCGTGTGTCCACCAATAATTAAATCGATGTTTTTTGTTTCGCGTGCTAATTGTAGATCGCACACTTTTTTAGGATTGTTTTTATAATGATAACCTATGTGTGATAAACAAATAACCAAATCACACTGTTCAGTTTCTTTTAAAATACGTGCTGTATCTTGAGCAATTTCAATCGGGTTTAAATACTCAGTTTCTTTATATAAGCGCTTGCTCACTAAACCGTCTAACTCAACACCTAAACCAAACACGCCAATTTTAATGCCGTCTTTTACAAAGGTTTTGTAAGGTTTTACTTTACCGTCTAAAACGGTGTTTTCAAACTTATAATTAGCAGATACAAAATCGAATTTGGCATTTGGGAGTTGTTTTAAAAAACCATCAATACCATTGTCAAAATCGTGGTTTCCTAAAGTCGCCACATCATAACCTAACATTGACATCAGTTTAAATTCTAACTCACCGCCAAAATAATTGAAATAGGGTGTGCCTTGAAAGATATCACCCGCATCTAATAACAAGGTGTTCGGGTTTTCTTTTCTGATGTTGTCAACAATAGTTGCACGTCTGGCAAAACCTCCTAAACCTGGATATTTGTAATGGTTATTTGGTAACGGTTCTATCTGACTATGCACATCGTTTGTGTGCAGAATAGTAATTTTAGTATCAGTTGGTTTGCTAAAGGAACTTAATGTAAGTCCTCCAATACCTAAGAATGCTGTTCCTGCTGCTGTTTTTTGTAAAAAATGACGTCTAGTTTGCATAAGTAAAACGGTTATCAAGGTTAGGAATTATACTGTCTGTCTTTTTAAAATAATCAATTAAAGCGGTTCTAATTTTATAATCTGTTTTGTGTATAGACACAGGGGCTTTGAAAAAGTTCATCTTGTCACCACCTTCTTGTAAATAATCTGATGTCAACACAAAATAGTTTTTTGAAGTGTCAAATTTCTTGTCGTTTATTGTAACATCCGTATAAGTATCATCTTTTAATTTTAATCGCAATTTAGAAATTGGGTGGGCTTTTTTATTCACCGCCAAATAGTGCAATAAGTCTTTTACTTTTTCACCAGATAATTCAGCAATAACCAATTCGTTTTCAAAAGGCATCACTTCAAAAGCATTACGTGCCGTGATATTCCCTTTGGCAATTGGTGCACGAATGCCCCCGTAATTGAATAACACAAAATCAATTGTACCACCAGTTTGTTTATTGTATACGGGGTTTCCTTGTTCAAAACAAATATCGGCCATTAAATTTCCTAAGCTACTTTCAAGCTCACCGTCAATACGTGTTAAATCAATCGGTGTAGTGCATAACACGGCATCCAATTGTTCGTTTAAATGTGTTTTAAATGGCGCTATAAACTCAGTAATTTCTGTATTAGCAACAGTCGTGCTATCGGTTATAAGTTGATGTGCTTTTACTTGATATAATTGTGAGGGAACCTCTTTTTTACAAGCACTTAGTATGAGTATACAACTGCTTAAAAGTAAATATAGTTTTTTCATAGATTTAAAGTCGATTGCAATTTGTTTACTGACTATTTGGGATGTATTTTTGTACATTAAATGTAAAGTTAATGTTTTTAAAAGGATTCAAAAGAAAATCAGCTCAAAAGTACCTGATAAAGCAACTGCAAGAAAAGCGGATGCTTGATCAATCAAAAATTAAAACTATTGGAGTTTTAGTAGATGCTACAGTTTTCGAATCGTTTCCATTTTTAAATGAAATATCAGATGTGTTTGGTGTTTCAACTGAAAGCATAGCGGTGCTCTATTATCATCCTAATAAAAAAGTTGCTGAGACGTTTACGGAGTCAGTTTTTACAGATAACAACCTAGGTTTTAAAGGGCAGTTAAATAATTCAAACGCTAAAACGTTTCTTTCTACAGACTTTGATGCTTTATTGAGTTTTTATAATGAAGATAAACAATTATTAAACTTAGCCGCTGTGCAATCTAATGCTAAGTATAAAATAGGTTTTGTTGGAGTCAATGAACACATTAACGATTTATGTGTAGTTACAGAGCTTTCTGACATTAAAACTTTTACATTTGAACTAAAGAAATATTTATCCATTTTAAATAAAATATAATGAGCAAGTTTTTAGGTACTGGTGTGGCTTTGGTAACGCCATTTAAAACAGATAAAAGTGTAGATTTTGATGCGTTAGAACGCATTGTAAATTACGTAATTGACGGTGGAGTAGAATACTTAGTTGTTTTAGGAACAACAGGGGAAAGTGTGGTGTTAACTGCTGAAGAAAAACAGCAAGTGATTGCTAAAATTACTGAGGTGAACAATAAGCGTTTGCCAATGGTTTTAGGAGTAGGAGGAAACAATACAGCTGATGTTGTTGCACAATTGAAAAGCACAGATTTATCTGATTTTGATGCTGTATTATCAGTGTCGCCATATTATAACAAGCCAAGTCAAGAAGGTATTTACCAGCATTTTAAAGCGGTTGCTCAAGCATCTCCAAAACCAATTATTTTATATAATGTGCCTGGTAGAACTGCTTCTAATATGTTGCCTGAAACCATTGTGCGCTTGGCAACTGACTTTGATAATGTAATAGCTGTTAAAGAAGCGGCTGGCGATTTAGTACAGGCCATGAAAATTATTCAACATGCTCCTAAAGATTTCTTAGTGATTTCTGGTGATGATATGATTGCTTTACCAATGACTTTAGCCGGTGGAGCAGGAGTGATATCAGTTATAGGAGAAGGTGTGCCAAAGCAATTTTCTGAAATGATCAGACTAGGGTTAAAAGGCGAGACAAAAGCAGCGTACAACTTACATTATAAAGTAGCTGATTCTATAGATTACATTTTTGAAGAAGGAAATCCTGTTGGGATTAAAGCCATGTTTAAAAGCTTAAATTTATGTGAGCCAACTGTGCGTTTGCCCTTAATTGAAGCGAGTGAAAGTTTGCAGAATAAGATTGATAATTTTATTGCGGCGTTATAATGTGTAAATTCCTTATAAAAGTTAAATTTTAGTAAATATTAAAGGCTTTATCAATAGGAAACCTATCTTCGTTAAAGAAATTATTTTTAGTTCAATTAAAAATGATTAATTTCGCAAAATCTTTTGATTATATATGAAGCACTTACTATACATATTTACCATTGCATTAGCCTTAGGCTCATGTTCAGAATACCAAAAAGTATTTAGGAAAGATGAAATTCCGCCTAAATATGCTTTAGGAGAAAAACTATATAACGAGGGTAAAATAACTAAAGCACAACGCTTATTTGCACAAATTGTTCCTGGGTATAGAGGAAAACCAGGTGCTGAGAAATTGATGTATATGTATGGGAATACATTTTACATGCAAGAGGATTATGTAACATCAGCGTATCAATTAGAGCGTTTTGTGAAAGCCTACCCTAGAAGTGAAAAGCTTGATGAGATGGCTTTTAAAGCAGCAAAAAGTTATTACTATTTGTCGCCTAGATCAAGTTTAGATCAGGAGGATACTGAAAAAGCAATTTTAAAGCTGCAAAACTTTATGAATACCTACCCAAAATCAGAGTATTTTAAAGAAGCAAGTGATTTGACCTTGGAAATGGATACTAAATTACAAGATAAAGCTTATAATATTGCCAAAGGATATCACCACAGAATTAGTAGTGGCACTCAGTTTAGAGATGATTATTATGCTGCAATTACAGCATTAGAAAATTTTTTAAGAGATAATCCTGGTACGAAGTATAAAGAAAAAGCCTTATATTACAGGTTTGACACGGCTTTTTTATTAGCTAAAAATAGTACAGACAGGAGAAAGAAAGACCGTTTAGAAGAGGCGATAGAATATTACAATAAATGGAAAAAGGTAAGTACAGATTCAGAGTTTTCTGAAGATGCGGAAGAAAACCTAGCATATATAACTAAAGAATTAGAAAATTTCAATACTAAATAATCATTATGGATATCAAGAATACAGCTGCTCCATCAACTACTATCACATACGATAAAAATGAGGTAGATGAGCAAACAGGAAATATTTACGAAGCTATTTCAGTTATTTCTAAAAGAGCAACTCAGATAAATACTGAAATGAAAAATGAATTAGTAGAGAAACTTGAGGAGTTTGCTACATTCAATGATAGTTTAGAAGAGGTGTTTGAAAACAAAGAACAAATAGAAGTGTCTAAGTTTTACGAAAAATTACCTAAACCTCACGCAATAGCTGTTGAAGAGTGGTTAGGTGAAAAAGTTTACTATAGAGATACTACAAAAAAAGAAGACTAATATATGTCAATATTAAGTGGTAAAAACATATTACTCGGTATTACTGGTGGTATTGCCGCTTATAAAACAACATATTTAGTTAGACATTTCATAAAAGCAGGTGCACATGTTAAAGTTATCATGACACCTGCTTCTAAGGATTTTGTCACGCCACTCACACTATCAACCTTATCTAAAAACCCCGTATTATCATCATTCACTAATGAAGAGGATGATAATGATTTGTGGAATAATCACGTAGATTTAGGGTTGTGGGCTGATATTTTTGTTATTGCACCTGCAACAGCAAATACCATGTCTAAAATGGCATCTGGTAATTCAGACAATTTTTTATTAGCAACATATTTATCTGCAAAATGTCCCGTATATTTTGCTCCTGCAATGGATTTAGATATGTATAAGCATCCCTCAACTATTGATTCTTTTAAAAAATTACTCTCCTTTGGTAATATTATTATTCCAGCTGGTTCAGGTGAATTGGCAAGTGGGTTAGTAGGAGAAGGAAGAATGGCTGAACCTGAAGATATTCTGTCTTTTATAGAAAACGATATTTTAAGTAAGCTACCGTTACGAGGTAAAAAAGTACTTATTACAGCTGGGCCAACTTACGAAGCAATTGATCCGGTGCGATTTATAGGAAACCATTCTTCGGGAAAAATGGGGTTTGAATTGGCTTCAGCTGCTGCAAACTTAGGTGCTGAGGTTATTTTAATATCTGGTCCTACAAAAGAAACGCTATCAAATTCATTTGTTAAGATTATTTCTGTAACATCTGCTGAAGATATGTACATGGCAGCACATGAACACTTTAATTCTGCACATGTGGTTATATGCGCCGCTGCAGTTGCAGATTATAAACCTAAACACGTAGCCACACAGAAAATAAAAAAGAAAACAGATACGCTTACAATTGAGTTAGAAAAAACTAAAGATATCTTAGCGTCACTAGGTGCTATAAAACAACAGCAAATAGTTATAGGCTTTGCTTTAGAGACAAATAATGAAGTTGAAAATGCAAAAGGAAAGCTAAAGCGTAAGAATTTAGATTTTATTGTGTTAAATTCGTTACAAGATAAAGGCGCTGGTTTTGGAAAAGCAACCAATAAAATTACTATTATTGATGCTGATGAGTCACTAACATCTTTTGAGTTAAAATCAAAAAAAGATGTAGCACAAGATATACTAAAACACCTTTTAAATAAGTTATAAAAATCACTAATGCCACAAGCGTATGTTTGAGGTGTTACAAGAAATTTTGAAGTAGGATGCGTAAATTAATCTCATTTTTTTGTTTGTTATTGTCAGTGTGTGCAATCAATGCGCAGGAATTAAACTGTACATTAGCAATTAATGCAGAGCAAACCGGTAGACCAAATGAACAAGTGTTTAAAACACTAGAACGCTCTTTAAATGACTTTATAAACAAAACAACTTGGACAGATAAAATATTTGCACCACAGGAACGAATCAATTGTGGTATGGTTATTACGGTTACTGATATGGGAACAGATTCATTTACCGCAACATTACAGGTGCAATCATCAAGACCAGCATTTAACTCTACATATAGCACTCCAGTGTTTAATTTTAACGATAAAGATTTTAGCTTTAACTATGTTGAGTTTCAAAACTTAACATTTAATCCAAATCAATTTGATTCCAACCTAATTTCTGTAATTGCTTATTATGCCTATATGATTATTGGTTTAGATGCTGATACCTATGCACTAAATGGAGGTTCAGAATACTACAATCAAGCAAAAAATATTTTAAACGTAGCGCAATCTAGTGGTCGTAAAGGCTGGGGACCTACAGATGGTAATCAAACAAGATACCAGTTAATTGATCAAATTTTATCACCTACGTATGTTGAGTATAGAGACGTGTTATACTCATATCATAGAATGGCCTTAGACGTGATGAGTGCCAATCAGAAAAAATGCAAAGAGCGACTTATTTTAAGCCTGAAGCAGTTTAAAAAAATGAACTCTAGACGACCAAATTCATTTATCCAACGTGTGTTTTTTGACGCCAAATCAGATGAAATAGAACAAATATTTAGTGGTGGTCAAAGTGTTAAAGTTACAGAGCTGATTGATGTGTTAAACCGTGTATCTCCTAATAATTCTTCTAAATGGAGTAATATAAAATTCTAGGAAGAAGTCTAATTTTAACTTGTGTCATCATATAAATTCTCTTATCGTTGTTAACGAATCTATCTATAAAAAATGTTGCTTTAATAGATCATTTAGATGTGGTCTTTAAAGGTGGTTTCTCTACTATAACAGGTGAAACAGGAGCAGGTAAATCTATTTTACTTGGAGGTTTGGGGTTGATTTTAGGTAAAAGAGCAGATTTATCAGTAATTAATGATACAGCTATAAAATGTGTTGTTGAAGCACAATTTAATATAGAAAATTATAAGTTACAACAGCTGTTTAAGCAGTTGGAATTAGATTATGAAGCGCAAACAATTATTAGAAGAGAAATATTACCTTCAGGTAAATCAAGAGCGTTTATAAATGACACACCTGTGTCTTTACAGATATTAAAAACAGTAAGTGAATATTTAATAGATATTCATTCCCAACACCAAACTTTACAGTTAACTGATAATTTATTTCAGTTTGAAGTTATTGATGCCTTAGCGAAAAATGAAACTAAACTTGAAGCTTATGTTTTAGCTTTAAAAACCTATAAGCTTTTAGAGAAAGAATTAAACGACTTGTTGCTATTACAAGCAAAATCTACAGAAACGCATGACTATAATACCTTTTTATTAGAAGAGCTATTAGCAGCAAAATTAGAGACTGTAAATTTAGAAAGTTTAGAACAAGAGTTAGAGCAGTTAAATAATGTTGAAGACATCCAGCAGCAGTTGTTACATGCCAATCAATTGTGTTCAAATGAACACGTAGGAATTTTAAATACACTAGCTGAATTAAAAAATAGTTTGCGTAGTATTTCATCTTTTTCTGAAAACTATAATTCACTGTATGAGCGTGTTAATTCAGTACATATTGAGTTGGATGATGTCTTTGTAGAAGTTGAACATGAACAAGAGTCCGTAGAGGCTAATCCGCAACGTTTAGAAGAGGTGACAACAGTTTTAAATTCATTGCAAAGCCTATTTCAAAAACACAATGTGGATAGCATTGAAGAGTTGTTGGTTATTCAAAACGATTTAGATGAAAAAGTTGGGGTAACTGCTAATTTGGATGATACTATTGCTAAAAAGAAAACTGAAGTAATATCACAGAAGGAGACTGTTCATAAAATTGCTGCAGACTTATCTGTAAACAGACAAAAGGCAATACCAAAACTTGTACAACAACTAGAAAAAATACTAAAGAACTTGGGTATGGAAAATGCTCAGTTTAATATTGCTGTAAATCAAGAAGATGCATTCTTATCCAACGGAATCGATGTGTTGTCGTTTTTGTTTTCTGCGAATAAAGGAGGTAATTTTAACGAGTTGAAAAAAGCAGCCTCTGGAGGGGAATTATCGCGTATTATGTTGGCTATCAAAGCTATTTTGTCGAAGTATAAAAAACTGCCAACCATCATGTTTGATGAAATTGACACTGGGGTTTCTGGAGATATAGCTCATAAAATGGGGATGTTAATGCAGTATATGAGTGAAAATATGCAGGTGTTTAGTATCACACATTTGCCGCAAATTGCAAGTAAAGGTACGGCACACTTTAAGGTGTATAAAGAAGATGTTTCAGGTAAAACAAGGTCTGACTTAAAACAGTTAACTCCTGATGAACGCATCAATGAAATTGCCGAAATGATAGGAGGTAAGGCCTTAACAGAATCTGCAATAAATCATGCTAAGGAGTTGTTGAGTGAATAATTTATTTATACGCTATAGTTACACATTAGTATTTCGCTTTAATTTTACCCCAATTTTTAATCAGTTTAAATGATGTAACAATGGCACAAATTTCAAAATCAACACTTACATTTTTAGAAAAATTATCTCAGAATAATAATAGAGATTGGTTTAATGAACGTAAAACAGTATTTAAAACACATGAAAAAGATGTGAAGCTGTTTTTTGAATCTGTTCTTGAAAAGTTGCGTCAAACTGATGAAATAGAGGCGTATAAATTAATGCGTGTTTATAGAGATGTTCGTTTTTCAAAAGATAAAACACCATATAAAGCGCGCTTTGCAGGGAGTTTTAAAAGAAGCACGGAGCGACTTAGAGGAGGGTATTTTTTAAATATAGAATCTGGAAATTGCGTAGTTGGTGGTGGGTTTTACGCACCTAATTCTGCTGACTTGTTGCGTATCAGGAAAGAATTTGAGTTAGATGCAGATGAGATAAACGCAATTATATCTGCTAAAAAATTTAAAAAAGTATTTCCTGATGGTATTCAAGGAGAGGGTGTGAAAACCGCTCCTAAAGGCTTTTCAAAAGATAATGAGGCTATTGAATTGATTCGTAAAAAACAATTTTATGTGATGAAATCGTTCACCAATGAAGAGCTATTATCTGAAAATTTTGCTGATAAAGTTGTAGAAGTGTTTGTTACACTCCGCCCATTTTTTGACTATATGAGCGAAGTGTTAACAACAAATTTAAATGGGGAATCGGTATTAACCAGCGATTAACAAATCATCTGGCTGTTCAAATTGTAAAGCATTATCTTTCAAACGTTCTAGAACTATCTGCATCATACGTTTGTTAAGTGCAGATGAGTTTTTTATATAGTGTTTGTACTCTTCAACGGTAAACACACCTATTACCATTCCTTTTAATGAATTTCTAAATTTTACATCTTTTTGAATGGCGTTTTCAATGTATGATAATTTCTTAGGAATTGATAAGCTGTGGTAAAAGCCTTTGTGTTTTTTAATGTAGTTCTTAAACGCTTCAATTAATAGATCATTTTGAAATTTGATAGCTGGTCTAATTGTAGCATTTTGGAAATACTCATCTTCAGACATGTTGTCTGATAAAGTTGCGGTTTTTATACCTAATCTAATCTTTACTAAATCATTTGTTCTGTTGTCCATAATTTATAAAGTATTGGTTTACTCTAAATTACAATTTTTAATAACTGCTTGAGTATTAATGATACAGAGTTATCAACCAAGTTGTAAACAATTAAAATTATAATCAATTGATAATTAGTATCTTGTATAAAAGTTGTATATTTATACCTCTTAATTATTTAAGAACTACTTCATATAACATATTACCCCGTAATTAAGTGTCTATTTAAATACTAATTAAAATTTGGGGATATGAAAAAGACAAACCTATTATTACTAGTAATCTGTAGTGTATTACTATTTAGTTCTGATATTTTATCAGCACAAGAAAACAGCAATCAGCAATATTTAACGGTAACAACATTACACTGGAATATGGACTTGGAAGATTTCTCTATGGAGGAATGGAAAGCTGTAGAAAAAGAATTTTTAAACAAAGTTACATTAAAGAACGACCATGTTCTAGCTACAACCACTGCGCTTCATTTTATGACTGCAGACAACACAGAAGTGTTGTATGTTCAACTTTATAATTCTTGGAATGATATTGACCTATCAAATAAAAAAAATGAGGAATTAGTAAAAGAAGCATGGCCAGATGAAGTAAAGCGTAAGGCGTTTTTTAAAAAGAAAGATGGTTATTATAGTGCACGTCATTCAGATGAAATTTATGCCGCAATTTCTGGAGCAAAGCTTTACAATGGTGAACCTGATGCTCCCATGTTGTATTATGTTAGAAAGAGTCATCTTGCTTTTCCTGAAGATGGAACTAAAAAAGAGTTTGAAGTGTTAAGAAACGCTTTTGTAACTGATGTTATACATAAAAACAAATATATAAAAGCATACTATCCTTATGTGCATGCGTGGGGGGCTGATAGACGTGATTTTGTAGAGGTGTTTGCAGTTGAATCATTAGATGCTATTGATAAATTATTCAATGAACAAGAGCGTTTAAACAAAGCTCGTTTTGATGATGACTCTAAAATGAAATCTGAAGGTAAAAAAAGTGAAAAATATTTTACAGGTTTTCATGCTGATTATGTATATAGACCAATACAGGAATTAGCTAAAAAAATGAAAGCTCCTAAGTAAACATTAATTTATAAAAAAAAAGCGCATCACTACTGATGCGCTTTTTTTTTATAAATTTAATATGAGGCATTAAATACCTTGTTCTGTAAGAACTTCAATTAATTTAGGGCTTGAAGGTCTAGGGGCATCTGCATCAACAATAGCACCATTCGGATCTAATAAAATAAATCTAGGTATTCCTGTAATTTCATACGCTTTAGAGAATTCTTGGTCACCACCAAAATGTAATTGAATACCTCCTAATTCCTTTTCAGTAACCATTTTTGTCCAAGCTTCTTTGTTTTTATCAACAGAGATACTTACAAACTCAATGTTTTTACCGTGGTATTTTTCTTCTACCTCTTTTAAAAACGGAATTTCTTTTTTACAAGGTCCGCACCAAGTTGCCCACATGTCAATGTACACATACTTTCCTTTTAAGTCAGCTAAGGCTGTTTTACCACCTTTATGATTGTCATAATTAAAAGGAACAGAAGGTTGCCCAACCATAGCTTTCATTTTAGTTTTAGAAGCAAACATTTGAGAAAACTGCTTAGAGATACCTTCAATTGCTTTGTGTTGGTTAGCTATTGTAGCGCTGTCAATAAGTGCTTTTCCATTGTCTAATAAATTTGCGTAATCAGCTTTGAATTTTGATAAGCCAGCATCAAAATTTGCTTGATCTCCATCAATTAAGGCCTCATAATCTAAATTTTCTTGTAACAGAGATATTTTAGCAAACAATTCATTTGCTTCAGCCCCATCACCAGTAAATGCAAGAGATTTATCAAAGTCTTCAGTGTCAACTGTCATGTTAAAGTGATCTCCTTTTTTAATATAAATAGAAGCTGCTTGATTGTTGTCATGAATGGTATAATTTCCTTCATTTACTCTTAAAGTATCAGAAAACATTCCGTTTTCATCAACAGTAATTTCTTTAATCATGTTTCTCCCTTGAATAATAGTTAACTTATTATTAACTTTATTTGTGATTTTTCCAGAGACTAAGGTGTAGTCAACAGGTTTAGCGTCTTCTTTTTTACAAGATATAACTGCCAAAGTTGCTAATGCAAAAACAATTTTTTTCATTTTGGTATTTTGGTTTTTTATTCAATTTATTAAGTGCAAAAAATAGTGATTTACTAAAATTAGCAGTCTCCATTTTTTTTCAGAAAGGTTAAAAATACAGAAAAAAAATAATAATGAAGAAATACTTATGAATTGTTTTGGAAATCACTGCTGCAATGCTGATTTTTGGTCTTTTATTTTTATACATAACTATGACACATATTATAGGAGCTAGTCGATTGACTATAGAAATCATTCAAGATATTATTACTGAACGTAAAACAATTGCTTTGTCTCAAGAAGTAATTGATAACATACAGAAGTGCAGAGCATATTTGGATGAAAAAATGAACCGAGAATCAAAACCTATTTATGGTATAAATACGGGTTTTGGATCATTATGTAATGTGAAAATTGAGGCTGGTAACTTAACATTGTTGCAAGAAAACCTAGTGAAATCACATGCTTGTGGTACTGGTGATGTGGTGCCACAAGATATAGTTAAGCTGATGCTTTTGCTTAAAATTCAAAGTTTAAGCTACGGGCATTCTGGTGTTCAACTTGCAACCGTTGAGCGTTTAGTAACAATGTATAACAATAATATATTGCCAATAATTTATACGCAAGGCTCATTAGGTGCTTCTGGCGACTTAGCGCCCTTAGCTCATTTGGCATTGCCACTTATTGGTGAAGGTCATGTAATATATAATGATGAAAAGATTTCTGCTCAAGTGTTGTTTGAAAAAATGGCGTGGGAGAAAATTACCTTACAATCAAAAGAAGGGTTAGCGTTATTAAACGGAACTCAATTTATGAGTGCTTATGGTGTGTATAATTTATTAAAAGCATATAAGTTATCTTATTTTGCTGATGCCATTGGTACAATGTCATTAGAGGGGTTTGATGGTAATAAATCACCTTTTTTAGCGTATTCACATGTCATTCGTCCACATAGTGGTCAATTACAAACAGCAGAACGGATATCAGCTTTTTTAGAGGGTAGTGAGTTGATTGAGCAAGATAGTAAAGCGGTTCAAGATCCATATTCATTCAGATGTATGCCGCAAGTTCACGGAGCATCTAAAGATACCTTAGCTTTTGTAAAGAAAACATTTGAAACAGAAATTAACTCTGTAACAGACAATCCTAATATTTTTATTGAAGAAGATTTGGTCATCTCAGCAGGTAACTTTCATGGTCAACCATTAGCTTTAGCAGCAGATTATTTAGCAATAGCAATGTCAGAATTAGGAAGCATTTCTGAACGAAGAACTTATCAATTAATTTCAGGGTTGCGTGGGTTGCCAGCATTTTTGGTTAAAGAACCAGGGTTAAACTCAGGATTTATGATTCCACAATATACAGCAGCAAGTATTGCAAGTGCAAATAAACAATTATGCACACCATCAAGTATTGATTCTATTGTGTCAAGTAACGGACAAGAAGACCATGTGAGCATGGGGGCAAACGGTGCTGTGAAATGCAAAACTGTAATTGATAATGTAGAGCGTATATTAGCTATTGAATTGTTAAATGCATCTCAAGCTTTAGAATTTAGAAAGCCGTTAAAATCATCAAACTTTATAGAAATGTTAGTTGCTGCTTATCGTAATGAAGTGCCTTTTGTAGAGGTAGACAGACTATTGCATGACGATATTCAAAACTCAATAGCGTTTATTCAAAATTTTGAATTGGATACTGAGGTAATGTTTTAAGTTAACCCAAAAATAAATAAAAAAGAGCGCTATAGTAATAGCGCTCTTTTTTATTTGATGATGTCAAAATTAATATAATTTTTAATTTGCTTAGTTGTATTATACGTCACTTCAGAAACTTGAGATAGGGGGGATCCTTCCGTTTTTAACCAATTTATAAAACTATTTAGAGTTTTTTCGTCACCAACGGCTTCAATATAAACCGAGCTGTCAAGTTGGTTTTTTACAATTCCCAAGAGTTTTAAGTCTTTTGCCTTTTGTTGAGTATATTTTCTAAACCAAACCCCTTGTACTTTTCCTAATACAGATATATTGTATTGTAAAATCATATTAAATTATCGCGACAGGTGTTTTGTACTCATTAATAGCTACAAATGTAAAATGTCCTGTTACAGCAAGTTCCCGTTCATTAGCATACATGCGTTCTGTATAAATGTTTACTTGTATTTTACAGCTAGTTCTTCCAACTTTTACTACAGTGGCTACAAGTTCAATAATACTTCCTTCAGGTATTGATTTTTCAAAGTCAATCTGATCTGTAGATACAGTTACCATTCGTTTTCTGCTAAACCTTGTTGCGCAGATAAAAGATGCTTCGTCCATTAGCTGTAAAGCTGTTCCGCCAAATAAAGTATCATAATGATTTGTGGTATTTGGGAATACGGCTTTAAAAATTCGTGTTTCTGATAGTTTGATACGTTCTTCTAGTGTCATAGTTACTATAAAACCTTTTTAGTTTATAATACGATTGATTTTTATTATGATATTATATGTGTAAAAGCACCTACAATAGTTACTTTTGCAGTAAATATAGTTGATATGAATATAATAGAGAGCCTTAAATGGAGATATGCAACAAAAAAATTTGATATTACAAAAGTAGTGTCAGATGATAAGTTAGCTATTTTGAAAGAAGCATTTACACTTACGGCAACATCTTACGGGTTACAGCCAATTAAAATGATGGTGATTTCTAATAAAGAAGTTCAAAATAGATTGGTGGAGTATTCTTACAACCAGCAGCAAATTGCTCAGGCATCACACGTTTTGGTTATTTGTAGGGAAAAAATTATTGATGAAGCATTTATACGTGATTGTTTTGAAAATGAGAAGGCTATAAGAGGAACTTCAGATGATATATTAAATGATTTTAGGTCATATTTGATAAATGACTTTTCATCAAAATCAGAAGAAGATATTAAACTATGGGCAACCAAACAGGCTTATATCGTTTTAGGAAATTTATTAACGGTTTGTGCAGTTGAAAAAATTGATGCCTGCCCAATGGAAGGCTTTTTGCCTGAAATGTATGATGAGTTACTGAATTTAGACTCTAAAGGGTTGTCTTCTGTGTTAGTGTTGCCTATAGGGTATCGCGCTGAAGATGATATGTTTTCAGAGTTAAAAAAAGTTAGAAAACCTGCCGAAAATAATATAATTCAATATTAAACTTGGTAAGGTATTTGATGCTATGTAATAAGGTTGATAATCGTATATAAAAAAGAAATAGTAGATGAAGAATTTTTTTATAATAATAGTGTTGTTTGCTTCAGCATTTATTTATGGACAACAAAAAGACGCTGAGCTTAGTTGGGAGACAAATTTTGAAAAAGCAAAAGTGAAAGCAAAACAGGAGAATAAACCCATTTTAGTGTTATTTACAGGTAGTGATTGGTGTCCGCCTTGTAAATTACTTAAGAAAGACTTTTTTAACTCTCCAAAGTTTAAAGCCAAATCAAGAGATTTCGTTTTATTGTTAGTTGATTTTCCAAGGAATAAAGATTTGGTATCAGCACAACAGGCAACAGCGAATAAAAAATTAAACTCTGAATATGAAGTTCGTTCATTACCAACATTAATAGCCTTAGATTATAAAGGAAATATAATTGATAAAATAAAAGGGTATAATGCAGGTAGAGATACGCGCTATCATTATGAATTTGTTGATAAGGTTCTGAATTAAAGATTGTTACAGTACGTAATTTAAAAAGCCACTCATTTGAGTGGCTTTTTTTTTGTATTAAAAACCCTTAAATAGTTAACGAAATTACATTTCATCAGTAAAAACATGTATTTCATATGTGTTTATCATATAAACAGTTAATTTGTTGTTGAATTTACATATATTGGTATATATAATTGATTTATTATTAATTTATTTTACGTGTGTTTGGTGTGTTCATCTTTAGCTTTTTCACAACAAGGAGTTGGGATTGGAACAAATAGTCCGCAACAAAAGTTGCACATAGCTTCTTCAACTGGTTCTTTGCGTGTTGAAAGTCTTAATGAAATAAACAATGAGTTTAACGGAGGTGATGTAGATGGAGATTCGGACTTAACAAACAACACTTTTCCTTTGTATGTGGATGATAAAGGTGATTTTACGTTAGAATTAGTACCGTTATACAATAGTGAAGACTCAGATGCTTTAGATAATACAGTATTACCAGGTTCGTCAGTTACATTGTTGCCTACTGATGCAGATGGTAAAGAAGAAACTCAAATAACGTCATATACAATTGCTATAAATAGACCAACCATATTAGAAGTGAAATATAATTTAAGTTTTGATGTTTATGAAACTGCTTTAAAAACAGTAATTACTGAGCGTGTAGCAAGACGAATATCTACATATTTTAAAGTGTCTGGTCTGTCTAGACGTTATGGTCCAGCATCAAAATGTTATTACAGTGGTTCAGTAAATAGTGTTCCAGGTTCAATGTTTAATGCAAGTACCTGTTATATAATATTACCTGCTGCAGGGTCATATACAATTAGTTTTTTTGGTGAAGTGTCATCAAATACTAAGGGTTCAGGTGGGCCGCCTACAGGTTTAGCTAATGTGCAGTCAACTTATGTTGAATTTGCTACTGGCAACGATTCTATTTTTTTCAGATTACATTAATCCCTTAAATTAGTCACGGTGATGAAACATATCAGTTACATATTTTTATTAGCAAGTACCTTAGTGTTTGGGCAAGTGGGGATAGGTACAACAAACCCACAAAAAGAATTGCATATTGCGGGTTCAAATTCTACCATTAGAATAGAAAAGTTAAACTCAGTAAATAGTGCCACATTTAATGATGGCGTTAAAATATCTCCAGTATTTGTTGACGGTAATGGTGATTTAACTTTGGATTCTGGTTATGGTACTTCAGGTGTAGAGCCGTTAAATTTTCTGTTAGATATTCCAGATTTTATTCCAGATGATCCATATAATCCGTTAGGTTTCTCTGGCTCTGGAACTGTTGTTAACAACCCTGTTGGAGCATCTACGGCTGAAGGGCAAATAGTTTCTTTACCATTAACTATTCCGCAAACAGCTTTAATTGAAGTAAAGTATGGGGTAACAATTGTAATTGCCGGAAATGATATGCAAGCTGGTCCTCCTGCAGTTTATACTGTTGGAGGTGAAACATCAACAGTATTTACATACTTTAGAATTGATATTGATTCAGATGGGCTTTCACCTACAGAAATGTCAAAAAAATATGGACAAAAAGCACAAATGTATTCAACATACCCAGGGGGAACCATAGGATATCCGTATATGAATAGTCAAGGATACTTAACCTTACCGCCAGGAAATCATAGTATAATTTTTTATGGCGTAGTAAATGATTCAGCTATGAGCTATACCAGTGTTGGTTTTGGAGGAACAAAAGATTATTTAAAAATTAGAGTATATAACTAAACTTAATTAGTATGAAAAATATTATATGTATATACATGTTATCTACAATTTCTCTGTTAGCACAAGTAGGGGTTAATACTACAACTCCAGTTCAAGAATTACATATAGCAGGAGCTACAGAAAGTGTTCGGATTGAAGGGTTGAGTACCGCAAATAATGTTGATAATTTAGGTGTAGGTTCTTCAACACGAGTTTATGCAGATGCAGAAGGTGATTTGGTTTTAGGGAGTTCTTCAGAAACTATAGAGCTTTTAATAGATTTTGAAAATTATTTGGTTGATGGTAATAATACATCTGGTGCTACAGTGAATCAGATATTACAAACAGGAGGTGGAAATGGGTATACCGCAACTGGTGTTCAAAACGATATTCCTGGGTCAATATTTACCTTGACTAAAAATGCAATTGTGGAAGTGAATTATTCAATATCATGGTCGGTAGAAATTAATTCTACAGGAAGAATAGAAGATAACAGAGCTAGAATAGTACAAACAGGTCTTTATTTTAAAAAATTTAACCCTGGCACAGGTTTGTATGAGAACATTTTAACAGATGTAGATGGTAATTTTATTAATTCAGGACCTTGGTGTATTGCCTCAAACTCTGGTGGTTGTACTGAAGTTGGAGGTTTGCTAGCTATAAATGGACAATTTTATAATAATGGCCATAAAAAACATGGTGAGCATGAAAATTTTCAAAATACAGGATCTGATTATGTGAAATTAGGTCCAGGAACATATTACGCTATGTTTGCTGGGCAAATTGCTGTAGGGTCTACTGTAGGTTCTGGAGCTGCAAAAATGTATTTAGGGTCAGGTAGTAGTGATGAATTACAAATTATTGCGCACTATTATTATTAATATGCATTAATTTAAAATAAAAAAAGCCACTCATTTGAGTGGCTTTTTTTTGTCAATAACAATTATTAGTACGTTGTGTAATCAACTATTTCTAAACCATAGCCAATAATACCAACACGTTTTTTATGTTCGCTGGCATTAGAAATTAAATTTAATTTATGTATGCCTAAATCATGCAATATTTGGGCACCAATTCCAAAATCTTTAACATCCATTTTAATTCTCGGAGCTCTAATTTCTCCATCACCTTGATTTTTCTTTAATTGTTCTAAGCGATTAAGAATATTTAATGATGGGCTTTCTTGGTTAATAAATACATAAGCACCTTTATTTGATTTGTTAATCAATTGAAAAATATTATCTAATTTTTTATCAGTATTAAAGGTTAATGTGTCTAAAATATCATTGTTTACTAGGGTAGAGGTAACACGTACAGTTACCGCCTCATCTTCCGTCCATGTGCCTTTTGTTAATGCAATATGAACTTGATTATTTGTTGTTTGTTTATAGGCTCTAATTCTATAATCTCCAAAACGCGTTTTAATTTCAAAATCTTCTTTCTTCTGGATTAAAGAGTCGTGTTCCATTCTATAGGCAACTAAATCTTCTATGGAAACAATTTTTAAATCAAACTTTTTAGCAACGTCTAACAATTGTGGTAAGCGCGCCATAGAACCATCTTCATTCATAATTTCGACAATTACACCTGCGGGCTTTAAGCCTGCTAAACGTGCGAAATCTATAGCTGCTTCAGTATGTCCAGTTCTACGTAATACACCACCTGTTTTAGCTTTTAAGGGAAAAATATGTCCAGGTCTGTTTAAATCGTGTGCTTTTGTGTCTTTCTCTACTAGAGCTTGAATGGTTAATGCTCTGTCGCTTGCAGAAATACCAGTTGTAACGCCTTTCCCATTTAAATCTACAGAAATAGTAAATGCTGTTTCCATCGGGTCAGAACTGTTGCTAGTCATCATGTTTAGCTTTAATTCATTACATCTAGATTCTGTTAATGGTGCGCATATTAACCCTCTACCATGTGTGGCCATGAAATTAATCATTTCAGGAGTTACCATTTCAGCAGCAGCTAGAAAATCACCTTCATTTTCTCTGTCTTCGTCATCAACAACAATAATTACTTTTCCTTGACGGATATCTTCTATTGCATCATGGATACTGTCTAATTGTGTTTCGGTATTTTTCTTTAGTGTGCTCATTATTATATATAATAAAAGAATTATTGTTCTTTTTTCTCTTTTGTTATTTTACTCCAAATTTTACTAAAAAATAGCGTAATTCCATCTGTACTAACTATTCCTTTGTCTGAAGTTGCGTTTTTAGTTAACATAATACCTAGTGGCAACATAATTATTGTAGATAGCCAGGCTCCTAAGAATGTAGAGATAGCACCTTTTTCAGCACTATTTTCTGCAAACATACCAATAAACCAATATGAAAGGAATAGTATTATGGCAATAACCATAGGGAGTCCCATACCACCTTTTCTTATAATAGCGCCTAAAGGTGCGCCAACAAAAAATAATAAAAAACATGACACAGCTAATGCAAACTTTTTTTGCAGTGCCATTTTATGTTGATTTAGATTTGATATTTTAAGAAGTTGGTTTTTTTCTCTGTTTTCAATTTGCTTGTATGCTGTAGCGCTACTGCTTATAGCGTATTTAATGATGTTTGTTTTTTCTTTATTAGTAAATAAGTTTAGCACGTCACCTTTGTAAAATGAGGTGTCCTTTTTTTTATTTTCTTTTTTGCTTACTTTTTTACGCTTAGCGACTAATTTGTCACTAAGTTCTAATTTGCCTTCAATATTTTTATTAATAATAGCTGATTTTTTAACTCGTTTTTGAAGCCCTAAACCAAAATATAAATTATCAATTTCCTTATTGTTTTCTGTAGTGATTTTTTGTTCTAAAGAATCAATGGTTGGGATAAGTTCATTAATTTTTAGCATTCTATAACTAACACCTTTACCTTTTTCTTCTAAGTCTACCTTGTTTAAATCTGATAAATCAAGATTCATAGTGTATTTTTCAAAAGAACTTTTAGCATGCGGTGTTTTTCGTCTTTTTTTTGGGTCACGTGAGTTGATATCGTGGTAATAATTTCCGTTAAACAAAACAAGTTGTAAAATATTTGACTGTTCACTGGAAATTAACACACCTGTTTTCGCTTTTATTACCGTGTTGTTTTTGTTCCCTTCTTTTTTGAATAAAACAACGTTTTTTAAATGATTACCATTTTCGCCTGATTTTTCATCAACCTTTATTGTGACATCTCCTATAGTGTTAAATTGACCTTCTGCAATAGCCATAGCGGGGGTTAATTGTGCAATATTTCGTCTTAAGTTACGAGATTCGTATTCACCCCAAGGAATAACATTATTTGCAAAAAAGAATGTTATAATACTCAATAGCAAAATAAATACTGAAATACCTCTCATAGCACGTTGCAATGAGATACCAGATGATTTCATTGCAGCAAACTCATAATTTTCGGCAAAATTACCGAAAATCATTATAGAGGTTAACAATATGGTAAGCGGCAGTATTAACGGAACTAGGGTAGGGAGTAGGTAAACTAAAAACTTAAAAATAATTATTAAATCTAAATCTTTACCAGCTAATTCTTTTACAAAAAGCCACACTGATTGTAATATGAAAATAAATATAAGGATTGTAAAAACACTAAAAAAGGTTTTTAAAAAGGTAGTCAGAATATATCGGTCAAGTATTTTCAAGATCAGTTACTCATTTATATAGTAATCGCTATATTTATTTCGGTCAAAAATAAATAAACTTTCTGATAAAGGTTGGTTTGTTTTAAAACTATTAACAGTTAATGTTGTTACGGTACCATTTTTTCCGTTCTCTATTAAATTGTAGATGTTTTTAGTACTTGTATCAATACCTAATAATACATATTTAATTTCTGAGTTACTGTCAATAGGGGTAAGTTTTATATATTGTATAGAACGGCCTTTAATGGGTAGTTTTTTATCCCAAGCGTATGTATACCCTTCTTTATAAAATGTTAGCATTTTAGAAGGTGTTATAGCTTCAGTATCTTCATCTGATGAATTGGTAATAGTTATTTCTTCATCTTCACTATTAATAGTGTATGATTTTTTACCATCGTGTAATCTGGTAACGCCCATTAAGTTTAAAAGGTAGTTTTCACCTTTTAAATACACGTTTCCTTTTGTGTTCTGTTCAATGTTTTCAGCTTCGTTTTTTAAACTGTATTTAAAATCGATACTGATATTTTTATAGTTTTTTACATTTTTAGAGACGTCTTCTAAATACTGTTTAGCTTTAGCAGCGTTTTGAGAAAAACTAATTGAACTAATTAATGTGATAATGATAACTAAATACTTTTTCATTTTTTTTCTAATTACTTTCGTTTGCTAATAATTGGTCTAGTGCAACTAAATCTGGTACTAATACTTGTCTGGCCTTGCTCCCTTCAAAAGGTCCTACAATTCCAGCGGCCTCTAATTGATCTATTAAACGTCCGGCTCTATTGTATCCTAGTTTTAATTTTCGTTGCAATAAAGATGCTGATCCTTGTTGAGCAGTTACTAATACTTCTGCTGCTTCACGGAACAACTTATCTCTGTCTGAAATATTATTATCAAGAGTCGTGCCACCATCTTCACCTACGTACTCAGGAAGTAAATGAGCATCTGGGTAAGCTTTTTGACTACCAATAAAATCAGTGATTTTTTCAACCTCAGGGGTGTCAACAAATGCACACTGTATACGTATTAATTCATTTCCTTGTGTGTACAACATGTCACCACGGCCAATTAATTGATTTGCTCCTCCGGTATCTAAAATGGTTTTAGAATCAATACCAGTCATTACTCTAAAGGCAACTCTTGCTGGGAAATTGGCTTTAATCATACCGGTAATTACGTTAACAGATGGACGTTGCGTAGCAATAATTAAATGTATTCCAATAGCTCTGGCTAACTGGGCTAACCGAGCAATTGGTGTCTCTACTTCTTTACCAGCTGTCATGATTAAATCTGCAAATTCATCAACAACTAATACGATATATGGTAAAAACTTATGGCCGTCATTAGGGTTAAGTTTACGAGCTTTAAACTTCTTGTTGTATTCAACAATGTTTCTACAAAATGCATTTTTAAGCATTTCATAGCGGTTATCCATTTCAATACAGAGTGAGTTTAAAGTGTTGATAACTTTTGAGTTATCAGTTATTATAGCCTCTTCGCTATCTGGTAATTTAGCTAAATAGTGGCGTTCAATTTTATTAAATAATGTTAATTCAACCTTTTTAGGGTCAACTAAAACAAATTTGACTTCTGCTGGGTGCTTTTTGTAAAGCAGGGATGTTAAAATACAGTTTAAACCTACAGATTTACCTTGTCCTGTTGCACCGGCCATTAATAAATGGGGCATTTTGGCTAAATCTACAACCAAGGTTTCATTGCTAATAGTTTTACCAAATGCAATTGGTAATTGCATTTCCGCTTCTTGAAAGTTTTTAGAGGCAATAGCAGAACGCATTGAAACCATTTGTGGTTTTTTATTAGGCACCTCTATACCTACAGTTCCTTTACCAGGCATTGGAGCAATAATCCTAATTCCTAATGCGGCTAAAGATAGTGCTATGTCGTCCTCTAAATTTTTTATTTTGGAGATTCGAACACCTGCTTCTGGAATGATTTCATATAAGGTTACTGTTGGTCCAACGGTAGCTTTTATACTAGAAATTTCAATCTTGTAATTTTTAAGTGTTGTAACAATTTGATTTTTATTGTTTTCTAATTCTTCTTGATCTATAGTAATTCCTTTTCCACCGGTATAATCTTTTAGTAAGTCAATTGTAGGAAATTTAAAGTTACTTAGCTCTAAAGTTGGGTCAAATTCACCAAAATCCTCTACGAGTTTGTCTGATAAATTGTCTGTAATTGTTTTTTCCTCTTCCATGACTTCAACTTGCATAGCTAAGGAATCATTATTAGTGTCAATTGTAATTTCATCTTTTGGTAGTTCAATATTCAAAGATGTTGTGTTCTCTTCTGTAGCTAATTCAATTTCGGATGATTTTTCATCTTCCGTAGTTGTGTCTGTTGAAGTGTGTTCTAATATAAATTCAGAAATTAACTCTTCTTCTGTTGCCTCTTGAGAGAGAGGAGTGTCTTCTGTTTGAGGAATAATTTCTTCTTGAATAGTTTCTTTTGTTTTATTGAAAAAATCACCAATAACATCAAATGTTATTTTATAACGGGTGATGAAGTAGGTAATTAAAAAGAAGAATAATAAAACTCCAGCGCCAAGTTTACCGAGGTAACCTTGTAAGTAATCATTAATTTCAAAACCAATAGTACCGCTTAAAATAGAGCTGTTAAAGAAGCCTAAGAAAACAGATAACCATAAGGTAACTAGCATACCCCATAACCATCGTTTTTTTAATAGATCAAATTTAGTGTTCAGTAAAAAAGTGATACCAGATAGGCTAATTAGAAAGGAAATAATAAGTGAAGCTACACCAAAGCCTTTGTAAATAAAGAAGTGTGAAATTGAAGCACCAAAGACATTGGCAATATTTTCTGTTTTTGAATGTCGCGAAAGATGTCCTATTTCACTTTGATCTGCCTTCCAGGTAAAAAGATACGATATGAAAGCTATGCACATTAGCACGCCAAATAAAATTAAAAAAACACCAAGAATATTTTTCTGCTGTTTGTTTAAAGTAATTTCTGGAAGTTTAAACTTCTTATAAGTTTTAATAGGTGCTTTCGCTTTTTTCTTTTTCGCCATTAATACAATAGTTTATAACGCTAATATTTTTGGAATATAAATAATCAACCCGATAATTGCTCCTGCAAATGCAGCAATAAATACAGCGCCAGCAGCAACATCTTTAATTAATCCAATTTTATGATGATAATCAGGATGAATAAAATCAGCAATTTCTTCAATAGCTGTATTTAAACCTTCAATACTCATAACCCCTCCAATGGCTAAAATTTGAAACATCCATTCCGTAGAAGAAATGTTAAAATAAAACCCAGCACAGGTTACTAAAACGGCAATGGAAAATTGTGCTTGAATACTAGCTTCTGTTTTAAGAAGTATTACTGCACCTTTAACCGAATATTTAGCGCCATTGATTCTGCTCGTAATAAAGTTTTCTTTGCGGTGCTTCATAGTGGACAAATTACCGTTAAAATTAATATATTTGCAACGATTTTCAAATATAAAATACTTAATGAACTTTTCAATCAGAATTAAAGAATATAAAATATTTTTTTACAGATTGTTGCTGGTGTACTTCTTTTACTTTGTAGCAAGGCTATTTTTTTATGCATTTAATCAAGAGTTATTGGATGTTACTACCTTTTCAGAGTTTTTAAATATCTGCTATAGGGGGCTAAGTTTTGATACCACAGCAATTTTATATATAAATTCGTTATTTCTTTTAATGAGTTTATTGCCTTTGTTTATAAACACTTCAAAAGCATATCAGAAAGTAGTAATTTGGGTGTATTTTGTTACTAATTTAATTGCTTACGCTACAAATTTCATTGATTTTATTTATTATAAATTCACGTTTACACGAACAACTACAGCAGGGTTAGAATCAGTTGAAAATGAAGAAAATAAAATGGGGCTGTTGTTTACGTTTCTAATTGATTACTGGTATGTTTTTTTACTATTCTTTATAACTTCATATGTTTGGGTAAAACTATATAAACGCGTTAAAATAAAAGAACAAAACTACCCGAATAAAATTGCATATGTGCTGAGTTCGATAATCATATTTTGTGGAATAGCAGTTCTAACAGTTGGAGGAATAAGAGGAGATTTTAAGCATAGTACCAGGCCAATTACTTTAGTTGATGCTAATAGACACGTGAGTAAGGTTGCTCATTCAGATATGATACTAAATACCCCTTTTGCAATTATAAGAACTATTAATAAAAATTATTTTAAGAAACGAAAAGGGATTGATCAAAAAGTAATAGTTGATGCATTTAATCCAATTAAAACCTACAACCGAACGGTGGAAAAAAAACCAAATGTAGTAGTATTAATTGTAGAGAGCTTCGCAAGAGAGTATATAGGGAGTTTTAATGAGAAAGCAGGAATAGAAGACTATGAAGGCTATACACCGTTTGTAGATTCTTTGGCACAGCACAGTTTAATTTTTCCTAACGCTTATGCAAACGGACGGAAATCAATACATGCTATGTCTTCAATTTTAGCAGGTATACCATCTTTTAAAGTAGCGTATACCTCGTCTCCATATTCAAATCAAGAAACTCAATCAATGGTGTCGGCATTTAATGAAATGGGGTATGATACGTCATTTTTTCATGGTGCCCCAAATGGTTCAATGGGGTTTTTAGGTTATAGTAATATACTAGGATTTGACCATTATTATGGAAAAACAGAATATAATAATGACGATGATTTTGATGGGTTATGGGGGATTTGGGATAAACCTTTTCTGAACTATACATCAGATGTGTTATCAAAAAAACAAGAGCCATTTATGGCTACTTTAATTACACTGTCATCACATTCGCCTTATAAAGTACCAGCAGCTTATAAAGGAAAGTTTCCAAAAGGCCATGTGCCAATTCATAAATGTGTAGGGTATACAGATGAAGCGTTAAAAGAGTTTTTTAAAAAAGCATCAAAAGAAAATTGGTATGAAAACACTATTTTTGTAATTACTGCAGATCACTGTAATCAAATTTATTATGATGAATATGCAAAAATGGTTAATCGTTTTGCGGTACCAATTTTAATTTTCAATCCTAGAAAAGAGCGTGTAGGTAAAGATTATAGTTTAGCGCAGCAAATAGATATTTACCCAACTATTATGGATATGGTTGGATACAATAAACCCTTTATGAGTTGGGGAAGAAGCCTTGTAGGAGATACACTTCAAAAGCCTTATGCAATAACTCATAACGGTTCTACGTTTCAGTTTATGAACGAAGGGTTAATATGCTCTATGGATGATAAAAAAATTCTAGGGTATTATGACATAGAAGATAAAGGGCTTGAAAATAATTTAAAAGAACACACCACACAAGAAATGAAAGTGTTAGGTCAAAAAGCAAAAGGCTTTGTTCAAGATTATATGAATAGAATTATTGATAATAAATTATCAGCAACACCAATAAAGTAACTTAATAATTAGAGATACAGTATGAAAAATAGCAAAAAAATAATAGGACTTATTCTAATTGTAGCATTGGTTTTTGCTGGTGAACATGTTTATAATAAGTATTTTGACTATAATTTTGGAGAGATTACAGAAGGTAAGGTCTACAAATCTGGGGTTATTCCTCCAGACAAAATAGCAGATTATGTTAAAGAGTACGGTATTAAAACAATTGTAGATTTTAGACATGGTGAAATTGGAGATGCGTTGAATCCTGCCAATTTAAATCAGATAGAAAAAGAAAAACTAGCTGTAGATGCTATTGACGGAGTGAACTATGTACACATCCCTTCAGTACAAATCCCTACAGAAGAAAACCTATCAGAATTTTATAAAACGTTAGATAATACAGATGCCTATCCCGTACTTTTACACTGTCATCATGGAACAGGAAGAGCTATGATTTACTCTTCTATTTACAGAATAGAATATGAAGATATGAATAATAACGAGGCAAGAAAAGGCACTAGACCATTTTACTCGTTACCATTTAGTTCTTTTTCAGAAGGAAAAGAAAAAGGTGATTATTTAATGAATTACAAAAAAAGAAGCGATAATAAATAATTATCGCTTCTTTTTTTTGACTATAAAGCTTCAAAAGCTGCTTTGTAATTAGGTTCGTCAACTATTTCTGAAACCTGCTCTGTGTGTGTAATAACACCATTTTCATCAATAACTACGATAGCTCTTGAGTGTAGTCCTTCTAAAGGACCGTCAATAAAGTCTAGACCATAAGTTTTACCAAAATCATTTGCTCTAAAATCTGACAGGTTAATGACGTTTTTTAAACCTTCTGCGCCACAAAAACGTGCCTGGGCAAAAGGTAAATCTCTTGATATGCATAACACAATTACATCTTCAATATCATTTAAATCTTTATTGAATTGTCTTACAGATTGTGCGCAAGTACCCGTGTCAATACTAGGAAATATGTTTAACACTACGGCTTTCCCTTTATAATCAGAAAGTGTAGCGGTAGATAAATCTGTTTTTACAAGTTTAAAATCAGGAGCTTTATCTCCAACTTTAGGTAGCGTTCCTGAGGTGTGTATTTGATTTCCTTTAAGTGTTACTGTTGCCATAATTATAATGTTGTTTGATTCGTTAATTTGATGATGTTAATCAATCAATTAAATATAAGGATTTTAGTTGAAAAATTACCATAAAAAAAGCGTTCCAATTGGAACGCTTTTTTTAGCAAAAATATTTTTTTAGTTTTTAGCTAAATATTCAGCTGTAGATGAATGATTTGCTTGCATACCATCTTTTCCTTTGCTCCAGTTTGCTGGACAAACTTCTCCATTTGCTTCAAAAAACTGTAATGCATCTACCATACGGATTGCTTCATCAACATTTCTTCCTAGTGGTAAATCATTTACTAATTGGTGGCGTACAACACCTGCTTTGTCAATTAAAAATAAACCTCTATATGCAATTAACTCTCCTTCGGCAACACTTTGACCTTCGTCGTTGTAAAATACCTCTCCGGCTAAAACGTCATAGTTTGCAGCAATAGTTTTGTTTGTATCTGCAACTAATGGGTAAGTAACACCTTTAATTCCTCCGTTACCTTTTTCAACTTGTAACCATCCGTAATGAGATTGTTCAGTATCTGTAGAAACTCCTACAACGGCAACATCTCTTGATTCAAATTCGGCTAATTTTTCTTGAAAAGCGTGTAATTCTGTTGGGCACACAAATGTAAAATCTTTTGGGTAAAAGAATAAGATTACATCTTTTTGACCTAAATACTGATCTAATGAAAAGTTTTCAGCAAATTGATTTCCATTGATTACCGCTTGTGCACTAAAATGAGGTGCTTTTTTTCCTACTAATACTGACATTATGTATTTTTTTAATTAAAAGTTAAATTTTTTCTGATACAAATATACGCATCAGATTTGCGCAATCACGTTAAGATTTATTTAATTTTTTGATAGAGTTATAAATAAAGTTTATGTAGATTTTAAACCTCTGATTTTTATCTTTAAAGCGGCAAATAATAATGTCATAAACGGGCTTAGCCAGTTAAAAATTGCGAATATAAAATACTCACCAACACCAACACCTAACACACCGGCTTGGTATGCCCCACATGTGTTCCATGGTATTAATACTGAAGTTACAGTTCCAGAATCTTCTAGTGTTCTACTTAAGTTTTCAGGAGCTAAACCTTTGTCCTGGTATGCTTTTTTAAACATTTTACCAGGTATAACAATAGCTAAATATTGATCAGAAGCAATAGTATTTAAGCCTAAACAACTGATAACAGTAGTGGCAAATAAACCGAAAACTGAATCAGCTAATTTTAATAAGGCTTTTGTGATACGAGATAAAGCACCAATTCCGTCCATCGCACCACCAAAAACCATAGCGCAAATAATTAGATAGATAGTCCATAACATTCCATTCATACCACCTGAGCTGAACAATTCATTTAATTTTTCATTATCTGTGACTATAGATGTATCGGTAATGATAGAATTGACAATAGCTTCAAAGTTAGTACTGGCTAAATTTGTTAAAATATCTCCTTGAAATATGATAGAGAATACTGCTGCTAAAAGAACCCCAGTTCCTAAAGCAATTAGAGGTTTGGTTTTTAATAGAATTAAAGCAACAACAACTAATGGTACAATAAACAAGTACGGTGTAATGTTAAATGTAGTTTTAATAGTGTTCAATAAGCCACTTATATCAGCACTACCAGTAGTGTCAATTGTCATACTCATGATGCTGAACGCAATTAAAGTGATGATAATTGTTGGTACCGTGGTGAATGCCATGTATTTAATATGTGTAAATAAATCTGTTCCAGCCATTGCAGGCGCAAGATTTGTAGTGTCACTCAATGGCGACATTTTATCTCCGAAATAAGCTCCGGAAATAACAGCTCCAGCAATCATTCCTGTTGGAATTCCTAACGCCGAACCAATACCAATTAACGCAATACCAACTGTAGCAGATGTTGTCCATGAGCTACCTGTTGCAATTGAAATAATTGCTGCAATTATTACGGATGCAGGTAAAAATATTTCAGGACTCAATACTTGTAATCCGTAATACACCATCGCAGGAATGATTCCGCTAATAAGCCATGTACCAGCTAAAGCACCAACCAGAAATAAAATCATAATTGGAACGAAGACACTTTTAAGGTTTTCCCAAATTTCAGTTACCATAGTTTTTAGGCTCACCTTATTATAAAAACCAACAAAAGCTGTAATCACAGCAGTAATTAGTAAAATTAATTGATTAGAATAATCACCTAACCAAGCACCATCTTTAAAGAAGATATTATAAGCTAATAACCCCATTAAAATAACAACAGGAATAAGAGCTTCCCATATACTTAATTCTTTATTGTCAATAATATGTTGGTTTTCAATTTCAATCTCGGTAAGATTCTTGTTGTCTTGCATTGTTCTGCGTTTTTTTGAATTCGTAATGTTACGATTTTATAGGCTTTTGTGCAAAAAAATAAGGATTGTAATTAACTGATGTAATTCCAAATGTTTTTGTGTTTACCAATTTGTTGGCAGGTGTAATTTAAAATTTTATGTTCATCTTTTATAAGTGATGGGTCGTCCTTTAAAACCTTATAAGCATAACTTCTTGCTAACTTTAAAATGTCATTATCTTTAACAATATCTGCAATTTTAAGGTTTAAAATGCCACTTTGCTGTGTTCCCATTAAATCTCCAGGGCCACGGAGTTTTAAATCTACTTCTGCCAATTCAAAACCATCATTTGTACGCACCATAGTTTCTAAACGTGTTTTAGCATCGCTTGACAATTTAAACCCAGTCATTAGTATACAGAAACTTTGTTCGGCACCACGGCCAACTCTACCACGTAATTGATGTAGTTGCGATAGTCCGAAACGTTCAGAACTTTCAATAATCATCACACTAGCATTTGGCACATTTACACCAACTTCGATAACAGTTGTGGCTACCATAATTTGAGTTTCGCCTTTTACAAATCGTTGCATTTCAAATTCCTTATCAGCAGGTTTCATTTGCCCGTGAACAATAGAAACTTGATACTCGGGTTTTGGGAAATCTCTAGAAATACTTTCAAAACCATCCATTAAATCTTTATAATCTAACTGTTCCGATTCTTGAATTAAAGGATAAACAATGTAAACTTGCCGTCCTTTTTTAATTTCATCACGCATAAAAGCAAATACTTTCAACCTGTTACTATCATAGCGGTGTACGGTTTTTATAGCTTTACGGCCAGGTGGTAGTTCATCAATTACAGAAATATCTAAATCACCATATAAACTCATGGCTAAAGTACGCGGTATTGGTGTAGCTGTCATTACTAGAATATGCGGAGGAAAGGAGTTTTTTTTCCATAATTTAGATCGTTGTGCTACTCCAAATCGGTGCTGTTCATCTATAATGGCTAAACCTAAATTTTTGAATTTTACTTTATCTTCTAAAACCGCGTGAGTTCCTATCAACAAATGCAACGTACCTTCTTCTAGCTCTTGATGAATTATTCTGCGCTGTGCTGTTTTTACAGAGCCAGTTAATAGTCTAACATTAATATTCAAATCGTTAACCAACTCTAAAATACCATTATAATGTTGCGTAGCTAATATTTCTGTAGGCGCCATTAAACAGGCTTGAAAATCATTATCAATTGCAAGTAAAACAGACATTAATGCAACGATGGTTTTTCCTGAGCCAACATCACCTTGTAGTAACCTATTCATTTGAGCATTACTGCCTAGGTCATTCCTAATTTCTTTAATCACCCGTTTTTGGGCGTTGGTTAGCTCAAATGGGATGTGATTTTTATAAAATTCATTGAATAACTCGCCAACTTGATCAAAAGGATAACCTTTAATTTTATGTTTTCGGGTTAAGTTTTTTATTAGTAATTGTAATTGTATGTAGAATAGTTCTTCAAACTTCAATCTGAATTGTGCTTTTGCTAACAATTCCGCACTTTTCGGAAAATGAATATTGAATAAGGCTTCAGATTTAGAAATTAAATTTAAATCACTTAAGATATCATCAGATAAAGTTTCTTGAAACCGCCCTTTTGTTTCTAAAAATAATGTTTGGAGTAATTTAATTTTTGATTTGTTACTAATTCCTTTCGCGCTTAATTTTTCAGTAGATGGGTATATGGCTTGCATAGCAGAACGTATGCTTGCTTTGTGTTCAGATAAAAGTTCCAATTCTGGGTGGGGCATGGAAAATCCGTTAAACCAATTGCATTTCCCAAAAATAACATATGGGACATTTAGCTTGATGCTGTCTTTAATCCATTTTTGACCACGAAACCAAACCAATTCTATAGAACCTGTGTCATCTTGAAATGTTGCAACTAATCGTTTACCACGTTTTTGTTCTACCATTTTCAAATTGACGATTTTACCCACCAATTGCACTTCTGCAGCATTGCGTTGCAGTTGGTTAACTTTATAATATTTGGTTTTATCTAAGTATCTATTCGGAAATAAATTGATCAAATCTTGATACGTGAAAATTCCTAATTCCTTTTTAAGTAAATCAGCACGATTTGGCCCAACGCCTTTTAAGTAATCTATAGGGGTTTGTAATACAGACAAGATAAATTTTATTGAGCCACTAAAATACTAAAAAAAGAGTATTCATAATCATTTTTTGTACTTTGGTGATGTATTTGACTAATTGTTCTAAATGAAATTATTATTACCATTTATCGCTATCTTTTATATGAACTGTGTTTTAGCTCAGCAAACTACTTTTGTTGATTTTTTAGAATGTAAAGCTGAAATAATGCCTTTGCCTGATAATAAAGGAGTGAGAGGAGTTTGTGCCTATACTTTTGTAATTAAAAAAGCAGTTGACTCCATATATATTGATGCTAAAAAAATGGCATTTGATAATGTATTATTAAATAATAAGACAAATTCGTTTAAAGTCACGGATGATAAATTATGGTTGTTTGGTCAGTTTAAAAAAGGAAACAAATACTCCGTGTCATTTAACTATGAAGCTCAGCCGAAGAAAGCTATGTATTTTATAGATTGGGAATATCAAGACCATCCGTTAGCAAATCCGCAAATATGGACTCAAGGACAAGGAAAAGATAATTCAAATTGGATTCCGAGTTTTGATGATATGAATGAAAAAGTGGTATTTGACATGTCAATTACATTTGATAAAAACTATGAAGTGATTGCTAATGGAAAATTGTTAGAAGTAAGAGCGACACCAAAGTTTAAGCATTGGCATTATGATATGCAAGAGCCCATGAGTAGTTATTTGTTAGCTATAGCAATTGGGAATTATAAAAAGAAAACGGAAATATCAAAAAGTAAGGTTGCTTTAGAAATGTATTACTACCCTAAAGATTCCTTAAAATTTGAGCCAACCTATAGGTATACCAAACAAATGTTTGATTTTTTAGAAGATGAAATTGGGGTGCCGTATCCCTGGCAAAATTATAAGCAGGTTCCGGTTAAAGATTTTTTATATGCTGGTATGGAAAATACTAGTACTACATTGTTTTCAGATACTTTTGTGGTTGATAGTACGTCTTTTAAAGATAAAAACTATGTTAATGTTAATGCACATGAATTGGCACACCAATGGTTTGGTGATTTAGTAACAGAAACTCACGGTACGCATCATTGGTTACAAGAAGGTTTTGCTACATATTATGCCTTACTAGCAGAAAAAAATGTTTTTGGAGAAGATTACTACTACTATAAGTTGTATGAAACATCGCAACAATTAAAAAGTGTTGAGGCTACAGATACAATACCCTTGATGAATCCAAAGGCAAGTAGCTTAACATTTTATCAAAAAGGGGCATGGGCATTACATTGTTTAAGAGAGCGGGTAGGTCATAACGTATTTAAAAACTCAGTTAAAAAGTATTTGTTGAAACACAGGTTTAAAAACGTGAAAACATCTGATTTTATAACCGTGGTTGAGCAAGAAAGTAAGCAAGATTTGTCAGATTTTGTAACCACTTGGTTGGTCAATTACCAGTTGCCTGAACAAGAAATTAACCAATCATTATCTAAAAATGAAAATACAGCATTTTTGTTAACACATTTAAAAGATGGTTATTTGAGTTTTCGAAAAGATGAAAATGATGAGTACGTCTGGTCAAGCGTGATACATCAATTACCACGTGATTCGCATTTCTCGGTACAGCAAGTAGTGTTGGAGGAACTACTAGACAAACCAAACTATCCTACGTTTACGAGTTTAATTAATGACGGGTTTTCTAGTAAAAACAATAAAGTTCAACAAACATTAGCTAATAATTTTAAAAAAATTCCGTCAGAATTTAAATTCAAATACGAAAGGTTGTTGCAAAAAGATTCCTATGAAATCATAGAAACAGCACTTTTGAACTTATGGGCCGCTAGCCCGGACAAGCGTTTATCTTATTTAAAATCTACTCAAAACATTATTGGGTTTAATGATAAAAATATACGAACATTGTGGCTTGCGTTAGCTTTAAATACTAAAGGGTTTCAAAAAGAACACTATTATAATTTTTACAATGAACTTGTAGAATTGACGCATCCTGTAAATCATTTTGAAGTGCGTAGAAATGCGTTTCAGTATTTAGGAGACTTACAGTTAATAAACTCCGAAGTTCTTAAAAACTTAAGAATTGGTGCAACGCATCATAATTGGCGGTTTAAATCATTTTGTAAAAAACTTCTTGAAGAAACAGGTAATTAAGAGGTTGGTATAATTCCGGATTATTTAAATAGGGTAAATTATTAAGTAACAATATATATATGAAAGCATTAGTTATATCGGGTGGTGGAAGTAAAGGCGCATTTGCAGGAGGTGTAGCAGAGTATCTTATCAATGAAAAAAAGCGTGATTACAGTTTGTATTTAGGGTCGTCAACAGGCAGTTTATTGGTCCCAAATTTAGCGTTGTGTAATACTGATAAAATGCACGATATCTATACAAGTGTTGGTCAGAATAGTATATTTAGTTTATCGCCGTTTAAAATAAAGCACAGAAAAGGGCATGAGTATATTCAAATTCATCATTTAAATGTTTTGCGTCAGTTAATACAAGGGAAACGAACGTTTGGTGAAAGTAAGAACCTTCAAAAGTTAATAAAAAAAAGCCTCTCTATTTCTGAGTTTAATGAATTGAAAAATTCTTCTAAAGATGTTATTGTAACTGTAACAAATTTAACCTTAAACAAAGTTGAATATAAGTCTATTAAAGATTTTTCATATGATGATTTTTGCGAGTGGGTATGGATTTCTTGTAATTATGTGCCTTTTATGAGTTTGGTAAACAAAGATGAATTTGAATATGCCGATGGTGGTTTTTCATGTGTTATACCTATCCGTGAAGCAATTTTACGTGGTGCTACAGAAATTGATGCCATTATATTAGAAACAGAAGCGTTTAATTACAGAAAGATAATTGGGAAAAACCCTTTTTCGTTAATGGTTGACCTGTTTGATGGTATGCTAGATCAGGTTGAGAAAAAAGATATAGCGCTTGGTAAATTAAGTGCAGAGCACAATAATGTTACGTTAAATTTATACCACACGCCAACAAAATTAACAGATAACTCCTTAGTGTTTAATAAAAAACAAATGACTCTTTGGTGGAAACAAGGTTACGAGTATGCTAAGCACAAAACAAGTCAGGGTGATGACTCAGATGGTTATTTGGCGGTAATAAATTCTTAAAACAATTCGCCAACTTCGTTTTTAATAAAGGCCATAGCAGTATCTGAAGGCGAGGCTTTTTCTAACAAACTTGTTAAAATTAATTCCCTTAATTTGTCGGCATCAGCTACATCAGGGTTGTCTGCAGTACTTCTAATAATTTGAATAGTTGTGCTTTTTGCTGTTTTTATGACATTCCAACATTCATCACTTATGTAAATTTGTTGTGACAAATTGTGTTCAAATTCTTGTTCAATACTCGCTGATAATAACTGTTGGTATTGTGATTTATCGTTGTTTAGCGGACTTACTCTTAATAAGATGTTTGACGGATTGATTCGTTCTAAAAATAACGCCATACGCTCATAGGCTTGTAAGCGTAATGGTAAAGCAGTAGCCTGAGCTTCTTTTTGTATTAAGTATCTGCGTCGTCCTTCTTCATTTTTGGTGTGTTTATTAAAAAATAAAAAAGCCACGCCACCAGTAATGATTGCAGGAAAAAGAAATAATATAAACTCTACTAGTTTTTGATAATCCATGTTTGTTATTTTTTGCTAAAAATAGTATTATTTTTTCAATACAGAAGTATATTCTTTACTTGCTTTTTCCATATAATGTTGTCCGCCTAAATACTCACAATCTTTAAGAGCTTGTATGCTGGTAAAGGGAACTTTGGTTTTATTGTATTTGTAGGTTTTATCTAATTCTTTAGATAAGTTATGGTCATCAACATTAACATCAATATCACTCATTTTAAATTGACATGGATGCTCATACCCAGCGGCATGAGTTATTTCAATAAATTCTTTTCTAAAGGTTTTAAAATATTGCGTTAATCGCTGAGATTTTATAGGGACGTTAATACCGTTTTGCAGCCATTTGCTTTGCGTAGCTATACCGCTAGGACAGGTATTGGTGTGGCAAACTTGTGCTTGAATACACCCAATACTCATCATGGCTTCACGAGCAACATTAATACAATCAGCTCCCATAGCAAACGCCATTGCTGCTTTTGCAGGAAATCCTAATTTTCCACTACCAATAAAAACAATTCTATCTGTAATTCCTTTGTCTTTAAATAATTTATACAAATCAGAAAAGCCATAAACCCAAGGTAAGCTTACGTGATCAGCAAAACTTGGTGGTGCTGCTCCAGTACCACCTTCACCACCATCAACAGTTATAAAGTCAGGGCCTTTATTTGTTTTTACCATAATGTCAGCCAACTCTTCCCATTGCTCTAATTTACCAATTGCTGCTTTTATACCTACAGGTAAACCTGTTGCTTCAGCGATGTCTTCAATAAAATTGATAAGCTCAGGAACGTTAGAGAATGCTTTATGGTTTGGCGGAGATAAGACGTCTTTTCCTACTTTAACGCCTCTAATTTTTGCAATTTCTTTTGTGATTTTCGCGCCTGGTAAAACACCACCTTTTCCTGGTTTTGCACCTTGAGATAGTTTTACTTCAATTGCTTTAATAAATGGGTTGTTTTTAACCAATTCTACGAGCTTTTCCATAGAGAATCCGCCGTCTTCTGCACGAACACCAAAATATCCTGTTCCAAAATGAAAAATAACATCACCACCATTGCTATGGTAGGGCGATAGACCTCCTTCACCAGTATTATGATAAGCTCCTGCATTTAGAACTCCTTTATTTAATGATTCTATTGCTTTAGCTGATAAAGAACCGAAACTCATAGCGGAAACATTAATTACAGAAGCAGGTCTGTAGGGTTTTTGACGCTTATTATAAGCACCCATAACTTTTGCGCAAGGTAAAAATGTTTTATCTAGCTTGTTTGGATGGTTCTCATTTATTTGATAAGGCATCATTGCATTATTAATAAAAATATGTTGGTGTGCGTAAATATCTCTATCTGTACCAAACCCTTCATAATTATTTTCTTTTTTAGCAGATGCATATACCCAACCACGTTCAATACGATTAAACGGTAACTCTTCACGGTTATTTGCAACAAAATACTGACGTATTTCTGGGCCAATTTTTTCAAATAAATAACGTAAGTGTCCTATTATCGGGAAGTTGTGACTTATAGTGTGTTTAGGTTGCAATACATCACGAATTGCTAGTATAACCAAACCAACTATGATCCATAACCACCAAGAAATTGAACTAAAAAAAGAAAAAAAGACTTCCATAATAAAAATATGATTTTTTCAAAAGTAGTTATTTTTTATCAAATTTAATTATCAAGTTATAGTTCATAACTTTATCAGTTGCCTATTGTGTGCTCCGTTTCTGTGCTGTATTTTTGAATTAGATTATGGAGAAGAATATACAAGAGTACATAAACGAGTTAAACTCAGCACAAAAGGACCCAACCTTACATAAAGAAGGGCCAATGATTGTTATTGCCGGTGCTGGATCAGGCAAAACAAGAGTACTAACTTATAGAATAGCTTATTTGATGAGTGAAGGCGTGGATGCGTTTAATATATTGTCATTAACCTTTACAAATAAAGCTGCTCGAGAAATGAAAGGGCGTATTTCTGCAATTGTAGGGGCTTCAGAGGCTAAAAACCTTTGGATGGGAACCTTCCATTCTATTTTTGCTAAAATATTAAGGTTAGAAGCTGATAAATTGGGGTATCCATCAAATTTTACAATATATGATACGCAAGACTCTCAACGATTAATTTCTTCAATAATTAAGGAAAAAGGCTTAGATAAAGATGTGTATAAGTACAAGCAAGTTTTGAGTAGAATATCATCTTATAAAAATAGTTTGATTACTGTAAAAGCTTATTATCAAAACGGTGAACTTCAAGAGGCTGATGCAATGGCTAAACGTCCAAGAATTGGTGAAATATACCAAGAATATGTTGACCGTTGTTTTAAAGCAGGAGCAATGGATTTTGATGATTTGTTGCTACGTACTAATGAATTATTAACGCGTTTTCCTGAGGTGTTAGCAAAGTATCAAAATAGGTTTAGGTATATTTTGGTTGATGAGTATCAGGATACAAACCATTCACAATACCTTATAGTAAAGGCTTTATCTGATAAGTTTCAAAACATTTGTGTTGTAGGTGATGATGCGCAGAGTATTTACGCCTTTCGTGGTGCTAATATTAATAATATTTTGAATTTTCAAAAAGATTATGATAATGTAGTGATGTACCGTTTAGAGCAGAATTACCGTTCTACTAAAAATATTGTTGAGGCGGCAAATTCTGTTATAGAGCATAACAAAACGAAACTTGAAAAAGATGTTTGGACACATAATGAAGATGGCCCAAAAATTAAAGTTAATCGTTTAGTTACAGATGGTGAAGAAGGACGTTACGTGGCAAGTTCTATATTTGAAAACAAAATGGAACACCAATTAAACAATGGTGATTTTGCAATTTTGTACAGAACCAATGCGCAGTCAAGAGCCATGGAAGACGCGCTTAGAAAACGTGATATTCCATACAGAATTTACGGCGGGTTGTCATTTTATCAAAGAAAAGAAATTAAAGATGTTCTGGCTTATTTGAGAATCTTGACCAATCCTGCTGATGAAGAAGCCTTAAAACGTGTTATTAATTATCCAGCTAGAGGAATAGGTCATACCACTATAGAAAAATTGGTAGTCACAGCAAATCATTATAAGAGATCTATTTTTGAAGTCATGCAAAATTTGCACAAGCTTCCTGATTTAAAAATTAATAAAGGAACACGTACAAAACTTGAAAATTTTGTAACAATGATTCAAAGTTTTCAGGTTATGAATCAAACAGCATCAGCTTTTGAAATTTCTGAACATGTAGCAAAAAAAACGGGGCTATTTCAAGAGTTAAAGAAAGATACTACACCAGAAGGTGTTGCGAAAATAGAGAATATTGAAGAATTACTTAACGGGATTAAAGACTTTGTAGAAGAACAAAAAGAAATAGCAGATACTACAGGGTCATTATCAGAATTCTTAGAAGATGTAGCTTTAGCAACAGATTTGGATAAGGATACTGGTGATGAAGATCGTGTGGCTTTAATGACTATTCATTTGTCAAAAGGGTTAGAATTTCCGTATTTATACATTGTAGGCTTAGAGGAAGATTTGTTTCCTTCAGGTATGAGTATGAATACTCGTAGTGAATTAGAAGAAGAGCGCAGATTGTTTTACGTTGCATTAACACGTGCTGAGAAACAAGCGTATTTAACTTATGCACAAAGCAGATACCGTTGGGGAAAGTTAATTGACGGTGAGCCTAGTCGTTTTATTGATGAAATTGATGATAAATATTTGGAGTATTTAACACCAATGCATGAACGCCGATTTAAACCAATGATGGATGTTGATATTTTTGATGATGTTGATAAGAATAAATTACGACTAAAGAAGCCAGTTTCAGGAACGCCATCAAATTTTTCTAATGAAGCTGCAACTCGAAAATTACGTAAATTAAAACCTAATACTAAGAGCGGAAGTACATCAGGTGTAGGTTCAGATATCAATAGTTTAAAAATAGGAACTCGTGTAGAACATATTAGGTTTGGGAAAGGTGAAATAGTTCGTTTAGAAGGTGTTGGAGCTGATAAAAAAGCAGAAATTCGTTTTCAAAATGGCGGGTTAAAAAAACTATTGCTGCGTTTCGCAAAGTTGAATATTATTCAGTAACTTTAAGAGTATGAGTGAATTTATTAAATTATATAATGATAATCCTAGTCAAAAGGAGATTGACAAAGTCGTAAAGGTTCTTCAAAAAGGTGGGGTAGTAATTTACCCAACAGATACAGTTTACGGATTAGGTTGCGATATTACTAAAACACGAGGTTTAGAGCGTATTGCAAAAATAAAAGGAGTGAAGCTTGAAAAGGCTAACTTCTCGTTTGTATGTAATGATTTGAGTCATTTAAGTGATTATGTGCAACAAATAGATAGTGCTACATTTAAAGTGTTAAAGCGTGCCTTGCCAGGACCTTATACGTTTATTTTACCAGGGAATAACAATTTACCAAAAGTGTTTAAAAAGAAAAAAACTGTTGGTATTCGTGTGCCTGATAATAATATAACTAAAGCTATAATTGAATCTTTAGGTAACCCAATTGTATCAACATCTATACATGATGACGATGATATAATTGAGTACACAACAGACCCAGAGTTAATTTTTGAAAAATGGAATTCACTTGTTGATATTGTTATAGATGGGGGGTATGGCGATAATGTGGCGTCAACTGTAATTGACTTTTCTTCAGGTGTTGCTGAGGTGGTAAGAGAAGGGAAGGGGACTTTAGATATTTTGTAGGTTTTATGAGAAGTTAATTTTTTATACAAAAAAGCCACTCAATTTTGAGTGGCTTTTTTTGTATTTAAAGAAATGAGTGTAAGCTTATTCTTTTGCTAAGTTTTTCATTTCATTTTCAATCATGTCATAAAACTGATCTATTTTTGGAAGTACAACAATTCTAGTTCGTCTGTTTTTCGCTCTATTTTCAGCGGTGTCATTATCAACTAATGGCACGTAATGGCTTCGTCCAGATGCAATTAATTGTTCAGGTTTTACATTTAAACTTTCAAGTACACGTACAATAGAGGTAGCACGTTTTACACTTAAATCCCAGTTGTCAACTAACACACCTTTACTGTATGATTTGTTGTCTGTATGACTTTCAACTAAGCATTCAAAGTCTGGTTTACTATTTACAACTTTTGCAACCTTTGCAAGCACATCTTTAGCTTTACTGGTTACATTATAGCTACCGCTTTTAAATAATAATTTATCGGCAATAGAGATAAAAACCACTCCTTTTTCAACGTTTACATTAATGTCAGGATCATTTAGGCCCACTTCACGTTTTAAGCTTGAAACCAAGGCTAATGTCACACTATCTTTTTTGGTTAAAGCGTCTTGTAAACGGCCAATTTTCAAATCTTTTTCTTTTAAACTTTCTAAAGATTTCTCAAGATTTTCAGCGCCTTTAGTTGTAAGTACGGTAAGGTCTTTTGAGCTTTCTATTAAGCTGTTGTTTGTTTTTCTTAAATCAGCAAGTTGTTCTTCCAAAGCTTTAGCACGAGCAGAAAAAGAAGCTTTATCTTCAAGACAACTATTAAGTTTAACTGTAGCAGAATTTAAAAGATCTTGTGTTTTCTTTTGTTGTTCTTCTAAGGCTGTGAATTTTTTTTGTGACACGCAAGAGCTTAATAATACCAATGCGGTTACAGGAATAAACAATTTTGTTCTCATAAATTATATAATTAGTATAAGTACAAAGTTAAGATTTATGAATAAATAGAGGTTGGGGTTAACACTTTTTTAACCCAAAATTATTTGTGCGCACGAGAAGACTCGAACTTCCACGGAGTTACCTCCACTAACCCCTCAAGCTAGCGCGTCTACCAATTCCGCCACGTGCGCATAAATGTAAAACAAAAAAAGTTAAGCAGAGGCTTAACTTTTTTGTGATCTGGCTGGGGCTCGAACCCAGGACCCTCTCCTTAAAAGGGAGATGCTCTACCAACTGAGCTACCAGATCTTAATTTCAATATGTGTTGTTATAACTCAAAAAAGTTATTTTTGTGATCTGGCTGGGGCTCGAACCCAGGACCCTCTCCTTAAAAGGGAGATGCTCTACCAACTGAGCTACCAGATCATGCAAACATATTCGTGATTGCGGGTGCAAATATAAGAGGATTAATTAATTTATCAAGCCTTTTTTTTGATAATTTTGTGATTTTTTTTCTAGATATTTGTAACCAGTTAATTAAGAGCATTTAATACACTATGATAATTACTTTATTAGGCTATATGGGATCAGGAAAATCAACAATTGGACAGCAATTGGCATCGGTTTTGGGATATGACTTTGTAGATTTGGATGCTTTTATAGAGGTAAAGGAAGGGAGAAGTATTTCAGAAATATTCAAAAGTAAAGGTGAAATCTATTTCAGAAAGGCAGAACATAACTATTTAAAAGAACTGCTTGTTCAAGATAAAAACATAGTATTATCCTTAGGAGGAGGAACACCTTGTTACGCAAATAATATGGAGCTTTTAAATACTGTTGGTGTTGTATCTTGTTATTTAAAACTAACTCCGTCAAATTTAGCTCTTAGGTTGTTTAATGAGAAGTCTCAAAGACCAATAATTAGTCATATAGAGACGGAAGAAGTTTTGCGCGAGTTTATTGCAATTCATTTATTCGAACGTCAGAGGTATTACCAATTAGCTACGTATGTATTGGATATTAATGCTTTACCGCCAAAAGCGGTAATAGAGCTTATAGTGAAGCGTTTATACTAACACAGCTGTAGCGTCGTTATTTTTGTCAAAAATTATTTCAACATGCTCATTTATTGAGGTAGAAAGTGATAGGCCTTTAAAATCTGCTTTTATAGGATATTTTTTATGGTTTCTATTAATAAGTACGGCCGTTTTTAATTGTTTTAACGGAACATTTAAAAAGTGTTTAACACCATATATTAGTGTGGCACCAGAGTGTAAAACATCATCTACTAATACTACTGAAGTATTAGAATACTCTTCAGTGGTTATTGATAATTTTACATCAGTTAATAATTCTTTTTTATTGATAAAAACTTCACAAAGGACAATATTGACATCAGAGTAATCAACAATTATTTTTTGTAATTTTTCAGCAATCAAAAAGCCGTTTTTAGAAATACCTGCCAACACAATATTCTTTTCATCAATATTACTTTCAAGTATTTGTAATGCAATACGTCTGATTTTATGATGTATTTGGGTGTTTGTAAGGATGATATTATTTTCTGTTTTCATTATTTTTAGTTGAGTATTACCAAAATGCAATCAAAATTACGCAAATTATTCTTCTTCATAGGTATAACCGTCAATATCTCTTCGGTCTTTTTTTGTGGGTCTTCCTGCTCCTTTTTTACGATAATAATCTTTTGAGTACTTCATTAGTTCTAAATGCTCAAAGGCTTCTTGTGGAGTTAAGTCTTTTCTATATATATCAACTAACTTTGCACCAACTCTGTTGTCAGGGATGTCTGTAACTTGAATGATATAGTTTATTTGGTTTTTTCTAACGGTAATTTTATCAGTAGGGTAGACTTCTCGAGCCGGTTTTACTTGGATGTCGTTAATTCTAACATGTCCTTTTTTACAAGCTTCTGTGGCTAAACTTCGTGTTTTAAAATAACGGATACACCATAAATATTTATCAATTCTCATTTTCTTTAAAATCAATGTTAAAATAAAAACAAAAATAAGATAAAATTGTATCTTGCGTGCAAAATATGAATATGATGAATAGAATAATAAAAAATATAGTATTAATCGTTGCTGTTGCTAGCTTGTTTTCTTGTAAAAAAGATGAAGATACTCAAACTTTTACAGCGATACCTTTAGCGGAGCAAGAGCCTATTGATGATGCTGCGTTAGTCGATTTTTTATCTACTCATTATTACAATGAAGAAAAGTTTGTAAACACTGCAAGTTATCCTGGTTTTAATTTTGATATTAAATTTTATTTAGATGAAACGTTAGCTTTGGAAGATGGAAACGGTGATGGTGATATTGATGATTCAAATCAGGTTGCTGATGGGTATACTCGTACCGCTCTAATTGATTTGGTAGAAACTAAGGTTATTACTATCAGTAATGTTGATCATAATTTATATATTCTAAGAGCAAAACAGGGATTTACTGGAAATATGAGTCAAGAGGCTATTCAACCAAAATTTTGTGACTCTGTATTTATGACTTATAAAGGGTTAAATTTAGAGAAAGAAGTGTTTGATAGTGCCGTAAATCCATTATGGTTCCCAAATTTAGCAAATACTGTTAGAGGTTTTTCTGAATCGGTTTCTGAATTTAATACATCTGAAAGTTTTGTTGATAATGGTGACGGTACCTTTACGTTTAATAATTTTGGTGTTGGCGCAGTTTTTATGCCTTCAGGATTAGGGTATTATGCAGTGCCAAGAACTGGTATTAGTGCATATTCACCATTAATATTCACATTTAAGGTAATGAAGGCTGTAGAAGGGACTGATCATGATCAAGATGGTGTGCCAACCTATTTAGAAGATTTAAACGGTAATCATGACTTGAAAGATGATAACACAGATGGAGATATACTTCCTAATTATCTTGATGTAAATGATGATAATGATCCGATATTAACGATTGATGAGGATGTAGATCAAGATGGTGATCCAACTAATGACGATACAGATGGTGATGGTGTACCAAATTACCTTGATTCAGACAGTTAAAATGAAATTATAGCATAATATATAATAAAAAAGCCACTCAATATTGAGTGGCTTTTTTATTTTTAACTGTAAATTAAGTTTGAAAAATTATCGAAATTCAATGTTATTAATTTATAACACATACTTAGTTAACAGCTAGACGTTATTATTGTTCCATTTTAAAGTAATAATCTGCTGAGTGCTTTCCTGAGCCGTAAACTATGAAGAAAAGCGATAATAATAAAACAGTACTTGCTGTAACTAAATGTAAGCCATTCATTACACCAATAATGTTAATTAATACTGCACCAATTAATATAGGAATTTGTGCTATTAATGCCCAACGAGTTAAAAGTCCAAACATAATTAAGACTCCGCCTACTAAATGTGCAGGAACAACATAATGTAGTAAAATAACTTCACCGACATAATTTTTTAAAGGTTCAATTAGTTCAGCAAGTATAAGTGAATTGCTCATAAAATATAATCCCTTGTAAAAAATGAATGCTCCTAGACCAATTCGTATAATATCTAGAGGATAGTATGTGTGAGAGTTGGCCCATTTGTTTAATGATTTTAATGCTCTCATAATGTGATATTTTTTATAACTATAAGTTACAAATAATAAAACAAAAAACCAACATAACGCACTGTTTTGTAATGTGTTATGTTGGTTTTGTGATGCGAGTTTGTCAGTTTTATTTACACTTGAATAACTCCTAAATTAAATGGTTTCTCAATTGGTGCATGATCAGCAGCTTCAATCCCCATTGAAATCCATTTACGAGTATCTAATGGATTAATTATAGCGTCAGTCCAAATTCTTGATGCTGCGTAATAAGGGGATATCTGTTTGTCATAACGCGCTTTTATGGTGTTAAATAACTCTTCTTCTTTTTCAGGAGTAATTTCCTCTCCTTGTTTTTTTAAGGAAGCTGTTTCTATTTGAAGTAAAACTTTGGCAGCTGAATTCCCACTCATAACAGCTAAGTTGGCACTTGGCCATGCAAAAATTAATCTAGGGTCATACGCTTTACCACACATTGCATAATTTCCTGCACCATAGGAGTTCCCGATAACAACGGTAAATTTTGGAACAACAGAATTACTTACTGCATTAACCATTTTTGCACCATCTTTAATAATTCCACCATGTTCAGATTTACTTCCAACCATAAAACCAGTAACGTCTTGTAGGAATACTAAAGGAATTTTTTTCTGATTGCAATTAGCAATAAAACGAGTGGCTTTATCTGCTGAGTCAGAGTAAATAACCCCACCAAACTGCATTTCACCTTTTTTAGTTTTTACTAATTTTCGTTGATTGGCAACAATACCTACAGCCCAACCATCAATTCTTGCGTATCCTGTAATTAAACTTTGGCCATAACCTGCTTTGTATTCGTCAAACTCAGAGTCATCAACCATACGAGTGATGATCTCCATCATATCATATTGTTCTGCTCTTGATTCTGGTAATAGTCCAAATATTTCTTCTGGATTTAGTTTTGGGTGTTTTGGTTCTGTTCTGTTATAGCCAGCTTTATCAAAGTCACCAATTCTACCCATTGTTCTTTTAATGGTGTCTAAGGCGTCTTTATCATCTTTTGCTTTATAGTCGGTTACACCTGAAATTTCACAATGCGTAGTTGCGCCACCAAGGGTTTCATTGTCAATGGTTTCACCAATAGCTGCTTTTACTAAATAACTACCTGCTAAGAAAATACTACCTGTTTTATCAACAATCAATGCTTCATCAGCCATAATAGGCAAGTAAGCTCCTCCTGCAACACAGCTACCCATTACGGCAGCTATTTGTGTAATGCCCATGCTACTCATTACAGCATTGTTTCTAAAAATTCTTCCGAAGTGTTCTTTATCAGGAAAAATTTCATCTTGCATAGGAAGATATACCCCTGCGCTATCAACTAAATAGATGATTGGTAATTTATTTTCAATAGAAATTTCTTGAGCTCTTAAGTTCTTCTTAGCTGTTATAGGAAACCAAGCACCTGCTTTAACTGTTGCGTCATTTGCGACAACAATGCATTGTTTTCCGGAAACATACCCAATTTTTACCACAACACCAGCAGAAGGGCAACCTCCGTGCTCGTTGTACATGTCATCTCCTGCAAATGCAGCTATTTCAATAGATGGCTTTTTGTTATCTAATAAATAGTCTATTCTTTCACGTGCTGTCATTTTACCTTTTGCATGATGCTTGTCAATTCTTTTTTGACCGCCACCTAATTTTACTTTTGCAAAACGCTGTTTTAGCTCAGATAATAATAATTTATTGTAGTCTTCGTTTTTGTTGAATTGTATATCCATCGGTTGTGTTAAATTGGTTTGCTAAAGTACAAACTATATTACTTATTATCAATAGTATTATTATGCTGTTGTTTCTAAGGATATATATACCTTGTAAAACAAACTTATTTCTTGTAATTTGTGTAAAGTATATTACTGGTTTTAGAAATATACTACTAATAGCGAGAGTGTTAAATAGCATAGAAATGAAAAACGTAAAATCAACAACCGTACTATCTAGAAACAATTATAGGGCTAAGGCGTTATCTGGTGAACATGTTTTGCATATGGATAGGCCAATTGTAGATAATGGTGATAACTCATCGGCAACACCAATTCAGTATTTATTAGCAGCAATAGGAGGGTGTGTGAGTATGACATTACGAGTGTTTGCAAATAATAAAGGATGGGATTTGGGTGAAATTACTGTGGAGGTGTTTCAGAAGACTACCTTAACTTCAAGCGGATTAGAAACCACACTATTTGAAGAAATTTCATTTGAAAAAAAGATAAGCCCAGAACAAAATAAAGAGTTGTTAATTATTGCAGGTAAATGCCCAGTAGTTAAATTGTTAAAAAGCGAAACAAATATTGAATCAAAAATAATATAGCATATGAAAAAAGTAATCGCATTAGGAGGGAGCAATAGTCAAAAATCTATTAATAAAATACTAGCTGTATATGCTGCTACTATGCTTAAAGGAACAGATGTAAAAGTATTGGATTTGAATGCTTATGACTTGCCTCTTTATGGAATTGATATGGAAACCGTAAATGGAATACCGCAAAATGCACACAATTTATTAAATGACATTAGAGAATCTGATGGTATTGTGTTGTCTTTGGCAGAGCACAATGGTGCATATAGTACTGCGTTTAAGAATGCGTTTGATTGGATGTCGAGAATTGATAATAAGTTATGGTCAGAAAAGCCCATGTTACTAATGGCAACATCACCTGGAGCTAGAGGTGGAGCTACGGTTTTAGAAATAGCTAAAGGAAGGTTTCCGTACATGGGGGGTAATATTGTTTCAGATATATCATTCCCTTTATTTTTTGACAATTTTAAAGATGGCGTTGTAACTGATGAAAAACTAAAAAAAGAGTTAGAAGTAGCAGTAAGTAAATTACAAAAAGCACTTTCATAAAGGTGTACAGTTAAATTTTCATTCTAATAAAGTAAAAGCGCTAATTAATATTAAATCCACTACCAATTGGTTTGTGGGTAAAGAAATGGAGTTTTTTTTTATCCTTTGTGTTTCCTCTCAATAATTTAATGTTTTAGGAAGAGTAAAAGTGCAATAAGTAAAAAAAAATGTATGATTGAACGGTTGTCATGTGCAACTGGTTTAATGGTTGTGGTTTTGAAAAAAAAATATAAACTGATATCGTAGTATACAGGATAGAACGTTTTGTTTATGTTGAAGTATTTGAAGTTGAGTAAACATTATAAGTATCTCAAATAGTTTGTTTTAAACTTACATTCATGTTGGTGATGTGGGGGGATCATATTTTTAATTAAAGATGAGAAGTTGTGTTTTATATGATTTGTTTTAAAACTTGTTTTGTAAAAAAAAAATACTATTTTTGGGCTTTAGTTAATTAAACTCAGAGATTTATGATAAAGCTGTACCCCCAAAAAACAGTTTGTCACTCTGAGTTTTTTATTTTAAAAAACAATTAATAATTCTTCAGTTAATACCGTGTATTGCTTTTATATCATTAAATATTCACGATATTTACAGTTCTAAAAAAATAATAAAAATATGTCTGACGATAAGAAAATTATATTTTCAATGACTGGCGTTACAAAAACGTTTAAGTCTGCCAATACCCCAGTTTTAAAAAACATTTATTTGAGTTTCTTTTATGGAGCCAAAATTGGAATTTTAGGACTTAATGGTTCGGGTAAATCTACCTTGTTAAAAATTATAGCAGGAATAGATAAAAATTACCAAGGAGATGTAACTTCTGATAAAGAGTTTACAACGGGGTATTTAGAACAAGAACCTCAATTAGATCCTGAAAAGACAGTTATGGAAGTTGTTAAGGAAGGTGTGGCGGCAACAGTTGCAATACTTGATGAATACAACAAAATAAATGACATGTTTGGTTTAGAAGAAGTGTATAGTGATGCAGACAAAATGGATAAGCTCATGGCACGTCAAGCTATTTTGCAAGATGAAATAGATGCAGTAAATGCTTGGGAGTTAGATACCAAACTCGAAATTGCTATGGATGCATTACGTACACCTGATAGTGATAAGAAAATTGGGGTGCTTTCAGGAGGAGAAAGACGTCGTGTTGCCCTATGCCGTTTATTATTACAAGAGCCAGACGTATTATTATTAGATGAGCCAACCAACCATTTAGATGCAGAGTCAGTGCATTGGCTGGAGCAGCATTTAGCACAATACAAAGGAACAGTAATTGCTGTAACGCATGATAGGTACTTCTTAGATAATATTGCAGGTTGGATTTTAGAATTGGATAGAGGAGAAGGTATTCCGTGGAAAGGAAATTACTCATCTTGGTTAGATCAAAAATCTAAACGTATGGCTCAAGAGTCTAAAACAGCATCTAAGCGTCAGAAGACATTAGAACGTGAGTTAGAATGGGTGCAACAAGGTGCAAAAGGTAGGCAGACCAAGCAAAAAGCGCGTTTAAAGAATTACGATAAACTAATGAGTCAAGATCAAAAGCAACTTGATGAAAAATTAGAAATATATATACCAAATGGACCACGTTTGGGAACTAATGTTATAGAGGCTTCAGGTGTAAGCAAAGCGTTTGACGACAAATTGCTATATGATAATTTAAACTTTAATTTACCACAAGCAGGAATAGTTGGGGTTGTCGGGCCAAATGGTGCTGGTAAAACAACTATTTTTAGAATGATCATGGGAGAGGAAACTCCTGATAAAGGAGAGTTTAAAGTAGGTGAAACTGCTAAAATAGCTTATGTAGATCAAGCCCATTCAAATATAGATCCTGATAAAACCATATGGCAAAACTTCAGTGGTGAGCAAGAGTTGGTTTTGATGGGAGGTAAAGAGGTTAATTCAAGAGCGTATTTAAGTCGTTTTAATTTCTCTGGAAGTGAACAAAACAAGAAAGTAAGTCTGCTTTCTGGAGGAGAGCGTAACCGTTTGCATTTAGCAATGACTCTTAAGGAAGAAGGGAATGTGCTGCTTTTAGATGAGCCTACGAATGATCTTGACGTTAACACGCTTAGGGCTTTAGAAGAAGGTTTAGAAAACTTTGCAGGATGTGCAGTTGTTATTTCGCATGATCGATGGTTTTTAGATAGAATTTGTACTCATATATTAGCGTTTGAAGGGAATTCTGAAGTGTATTTCTTTGAAGGTGGCTATTCTGACTATGAAGAGAATAAAAAGAAACGTCTTGGTGGTGATTTAATGCCAAAACGATTAAAGTATAAGAAACTAGTTAGATAGTTTGTTTAAAAAACGCCGATATTTAAATATCGGCGTTTTTTTTTAATAAATTGTTTATTGAACTTTAAGCCCTTTTCTTATTCGGCTTAATTGTATAGGGGTGATTCCTAGGTAGGATGCAATTTGGTGTTGAGGAATAAGCTTCTCAAGGTTCTTAAAGCGCTCTAACAGGCTTATATATCTTTCCTTAGCATCTTTAGTACCTAGGTTGATAATGGTTTTTTCCATTTTTACGTAAATGTTTTCCATTGTCTTAATTTCAAACATCATTAATTCCGGATTTGATTTGTAAAGCTTCCTAACTTCTTTGTGATTGGATCTGATGATTTCACAATCGGTTAAAGTTTCGTAGAAGTATGATGACGTTTTATCAAGGATGATGTCAGACATTGGTCCGCAAAACTGATTTTCTCTGTAAAGTTCTCTTGTAAAAATTTTTCCTTTATCAGTTGTCATAGAGGTTCTTATAATTCCAGAAACGATAAAATAGACATATTTGGCTTCATCGCCAACATTGCAAAGCATGGTGTTGGCTTTGCAGGTATATTGTTTTAAATATGGTGAAACTTGAGAAAATGTCTCTCTTGATATTGGGGTTAGTTTGTTAGCGAATTGATATAGTTTTTCCATTAAGTATTTGGTTTTGAGGGTGTGGTATTCGTAAGTGTTAAAGATAGTGATATTTAAATGAATGTCAAAAAAGTTAAACTTTTGAACACCAGAGCACAATTTTATTGAGGTCTTTATCTGTAGTAAAAAATAAATAAGTATCTCCTCCGTCTTTTAACTGTAATTCTTTTCGGAGTATTGCTACTGTTTTTGGGAAATTACGAGTTGTGATATTGGCTTTAAGATTTTTAAAACGCTTTTTTAGTTTGTTTTTGTTGTAGGGTATAGTTTCAATTATTTTAAAAGTTCGCCCTGGAAACTCTTTCAGTTCTTCAGATGTGTACAGATGTGAGTGTTGTTGTAGTTTGAATAACTTGTAATGTATGGCGATTTCCGAAAACCCACCTGATTTTAAAATTGCTGAATTTGGTTCATACAAGTACTTTTTAGGGTAATCATAATCTGCACTAAGCTCATTAAAGGCATTGAACTGAAAGGATTCTCTAGAGTCATTTACAATATTGGTTGTTTTAATACAAATAGCACCTTCATAGCTATGTTCTAATATGAAAAGAAGTTCTTTAACATCGTTTTTTACAGCTACAATATGTATCTCCTTTACATGTTGTAATTCGCGAACTCCATTTTTTATATCAAGTAGGGGAGATGTTTTTATTAAAATATTCTTGGCTTTATTAAAAAGGGTGTTTAGGTGTTCAGGTACATTAGGTAAACAGTCGTTTAGTAAAAAAACTTTGCCTTTTAAATCGTGCCGTCTTGATGGGTCAATATAAATCCAATCATATGTGTTTGATGAATCTATTAAGTATGAAATTCCGTCAGATGCTATTGTGGTAATATTATTACAATTTAATTTTGAGTAATTGTGTTTTACAATTTCTGAGAGGCGGGTATTTATTTCGCAATGGGTAATTTCATCTATTTTTTTAGAGAAATAAAAGCAGTCTATTCCAAAGCCCCCTGTTAAATCAATAAGTCTTTTTCCGGATACAATTTCGGCTTTATAACTGGCAGTTTTTTCCGATGAAGTTTGTTCTATATTAAGTTTGTTAGGATAGTATATTTCATTAGTTTTATACCAGTGAGGAAGTTTTTTTTCGCACTTATTACGCGCTTCAATTTGTTCTGCTAGTTCATTATGACTGACGTTAGGGAAACTAACTTTTTTAAGCAGTAATGACGAAATGTCAGTAGTGTTTTTTGATTTTATAAAACACTGTGTATCAGTATTTAGTATGTGTTTATTCAAATTAAAGCTTTATGTTTTGAAGGTTGTTTTTTTGATGCTGTGTTAGAGGCCTTTTGTTACTTTTTGTACAATTTTATTGCCAGATAGAAACTCTTTGGCTATAACTTTTATAGCGGTATAAGAAGGTACGGCAATGATCATTCCGAGCACTCCAAAAAGAAGTCCGCCAATGACAATTATTAAGAAAATTTCTAAAGGATGCGACCTGACACTATTCGAAAAAATTAGTGGCTGACTTATAAAATTATCTACTAATTGAGCAATGGCATAACCAATCATTACATAAGTAGTTTTTGGTAAAATTACAGATTGAAAATCATGACCTAAATTGCTGCTCATTGATAAAATCATCATAATAACACCTCCAATTAATGGCCCTACATAAGGTATTAAATTTAATAAAGCACATAGAAAAGCAATCATAAAAGCATTTTCAATACCAAAGATTAAAAGTGTTATTGTGTAGATTATAAATAGAATTACTATTTGAAAAACTAATCCGATAAAATAACGCGATAATAATGATTTTATTTTTTCTATTGATTTTTTAAGCCGCCCTTCTTTTTGTTTAGGTACAAAAACAAGTACGCCGTCTTCTAATAATTTGCTGTCTTTTAAAAAGAAAAATGAAATGAACAATATTGAAAAGAGTCCAATACTAAAGCTTCCTAACATGCTTAATACAGAGTTTAGTAAATCTGGGATGGCGTTGACATTTAGTTTTGATAAAATATCTGAATCCTGTAAGGCTTTAAACAGGTCAATATTGTGAGAATCGAGGTAGGTGTTGACTTCCTTTATTAAAAAATTAAAATTAGCCTCAAATTGATTAAAATCTAATAAAGCTAAATTTTCACCTTGACTTTTTATTAATGGGATAAACATTGCTGCAGTACCAATTAATACGCCTAAAAGTAGCAACATTGTTAGGATTACTGCAATTGAGTTTTTAAGTTTTAATCGTCGTCTTAAAAACAGCACTATTGGTCTACCAATTAACGATACAACTCCAGAGATGATAATATAGATTATTACAGAGCTTATTTTAAATAAGAATAATAGTAGTACAGCAATACCTGCGATGATGCCTAATGCTCTAAGTATGCCGTTACTGATGTGTTTAGTTTGTGATGAATTCAATATGTAATTCTTAATGGTTAATAGGTTTGAGAGTTTTAAAAATAGTAATTATTTTTAACCTAATTGTTTAGTTAATTCATATAACGCAATATTAGCTGCTTGAACAACGTTCATGCTGGAGTTTTTTCCAAACATTTCAATATGCAAAACATCATTGGCTTGTTCAAGTATAGCGTCTGATATGCCAAAATTTTCATTACCTATTACCAGTGCTATCGGCTTGTCGGTTTTTAGTTTAAATAATTGAATTGCAGAGCTTTTGTTGGTAATTTCTACAGCAATAATATAATGTGTTTTTTTTAGGATGTTAATGTGGTCTAATATGTTATCAATGATTTTATAAGAGACATATTTTTCAGTTGCTCGTGAAGTTTTTTGCATTTTCCGTGATGGAATAGGGAGCTGTTCGCCACTAAAAATTAGTTGCTCAACACCAAATGCATCGCATATTCTAAATAACGAGCCTATATTTGGAGCGTTTGTTACATTTTCACATAAAACGGTAATAGGAAAGGTTTTGCTTTTAAATTCTGTTGTGTAATGCGTTAATTGTGTCACTATAAATAGATTAGTTGTTAAAAGCGTATTTTATAATATTTGCTCCCATTTGTAGAGCTTTTTGCCTAATTTCTTCAGGATCATTATGAATTTCTGGGTTTTCCCAGCCATCACCTAAATCAGATTCGGTGGTGTATAGGCAAACGAGTCTTCCGTTGTGAAAATACCCTAATGCTTGTGGCCTTTTGTTGTCGTGCTTGTGTATTTTAGGTAAGCCATTATTAAATGTGTAAGCGGTATTAAAAATAGCATGTGTTGCAGGGAGCTCAATTAACTCTTGATTGGGGAATACTTTACGAAGTTCTTTTCTAATGTAGGTGTCCATACCATAATTATCATCAATATGTAAAAAGCCTCCAGATACTAAATAATTTCTAAGATTTTCAGCTTCTTCTTCTGAAAAATACACGTTTCCGTGTCCCGTCATGTGAATAAAAGGGTATTGGAATACTTCTAAACTACCGGCTTCTACAGTTTTGTATTCTGTTTCAATTGTTGTGTTAATTTTAGTATTACAAAATGCAATTAAGTTGGTTAAAGCAGTTGGGTTTGCATACCAATCACCTCCTCCGTTATATTTTAATACTGCAATATCTTGGCTCATTAAGAAGAGTGGAAAAAATAACGAGACTAAAAGTAGCTTATAGATCTTCATTGTTTAATTGTTTAGTAGTGCAATGGTGTGGCATGCAACAATTCCAGCTGTTTCAGTGCGTAAACGTGTGTTACCTAAGCTTACAGGTGTAAAGTTGTGTGTTAGTGCTAATTCAATTTCTTTAGCAGAAAAATCACCTTCTGGGCCAATTAATACGGTATAGTTTTGCAAAGGCTTAACTTCTTTTTGTAGTGTTTTTTTATCTTGATCTTCACAGTGGGCAATAAATAATTGACCATCATGTGTTTTTGATATAAACTCTTTAAAGGATATGGCGTTATTCAGTTTTGGTAATTGCATCTGCAATGATTGCTTCATGGCACTTTGAATAATTTTCTCAAAACGCTCTTTTTTTATAACTTTTCGTTCAGAATTATCACAGAATATAGGTGTTATTTCATCTATTCCTATTTCAGTAGCTTTCTCTAAAAACCATTCCATTCTATCATTCATTTTGGTAGGTGCAATAGCTATGTGAAGTTTGTAGTTATGGTGTTGTATTTGTTCAAAAGAATTTATTTGTACTATGCAGTTTTTCTGATCTGCAAGTGTAACAACAACGTGATACAAATGGCCTTTACCATTAGTGATGGCAAGGGAGTCGCCTTCTTTTTTTCGTAATACACGAACAATGTGTTTGCTTTCTTCTTTTGAAAATGTAAACTGTTGTAGTTCGGAATTTATATTTGGACTATAAAATAGTTGCATTAAATATGATTAAGTTATGGTGGTCAAAAAAAACAATAATTACAATACAACCTTAAGAATAGTCAATAAATTTATATTTTTAGGTGTTGCAGTCTTCTTAATAAGGTAGTATTTGTTTTTATCTTCTAAATCTAAAAAAAAGACAGAGTTGGTGTCATGGTTGTCTAAACCGGTAATAAACTCAGGGAAACTGTAGCTTTTTTGAAACCAGCCTAAATCCCCACCTCGTCTTGCGTTCCTGTCCATTGAATATTGTCCGGCAAGGTCTTTAAATTCACTACCAGTGTTTAACATAGATTTCAATTGTATTCTAAGACTAAGAATATCCTCTTTCTTCTTTTTTTTGCCATTAAAGTAGATGTAGCTTGCTCTATAGTGTTTTGTAGGTACAATAGAGATAACTTTATAAATTACAGTATTGTTTTTTTGTTCAACTAAAAGTGTTTCGCCTTCCTGTAAAGTAAATAGTTTTTTTGATAACTCGTTTGTGTGTTTTTCTTGGTTGTATGTATATATTTTAGATTTAAAATTGGGGTGGTTTTTTATAAAACTACGTGCGGTTTTTAGGTTAGTAACATGCTGTAATTCCTTTTTTACAGAAGTTGAATCTTGTGCTTTTGTAGAAAAAGTAATAAGAGCAATTAACCCAAAAATTAGTTTAAATTTTAAATCGTGCATTGGCAGTTGTTTTTTCATTTGAAAAATCTTTTTCAAGATACTTTAAATATCCAACAATTCCAATCATAGCAGCATTATCTGTGGTATATTCAAACTTAGGGATGTAAGTAGTCCATCCAAATTTATGTTCGCCTTCTAATAATGCTTTTCTGATACCAGAATTAGCAGATACTCCACCACCAATAGCAATACGCTTTATACCGGTTGTTTTTGTAGCTTTTTTTAATTTATCAATAACAATACCAATAATTGTATGTTGTAAAGAGGCGCATACATCATTGATGTTTTCTTCGATGAAATTAGGATTTTCTTTTAATTTTTTCTGAACAAAATAAAGTACTGCAGTTTTAAGTCCGCTGAAACTAAAATTTAAATCTGGTGCTTTTGGCTTAGGAAATTCAAATGCTTTAGGGTTTCCGAGTGAGGCTTTTTTATCAATTAAAGGGCCACCAGGATAAGGTAAGCCTAATATTTTGGCACTTTTATCAAAAGCTTCACCAATGGCGTCATCAATAGTTTCACCAATTACGGTCATGTTAAAATAGCCTTCAACTTTTACAATTTGAGTATGGCCACCAGAAATAGTCATCGCTAAAAAAGGAAATTCTGGTTTTGTTTGTGAGTCATCATCAATAAAATGTGCTAATATATGCGCATGCATATGATTTACAGCTAGTAGGGGGATGTTTAACCCTTGAGCGAATGCCTTCGCAAATGATGTTCCTACAAGTAAAGATCCCATTAATCCAGGTCCTTGTGTAAAAGCTATGGCATTTAACTGATTTTTATCGATATTTGCTTGGGCTAAAGCTTGATGAACAACAGGAACTATATTTTGTTGGTGCGCGCGTGAAGCCAACTCAGGAACTACACCGCCATATTTGGTATGTATTTCTTGATTTGCCACAACATTGCTAAGTACTTTACCGTTACAAAGTACGGCAGCACCAGTATCATCACAAGATGATTCTATAGCTAGAATATAAATATCTGTTGAGTTCATAAATAAAGGCACAATTTTTGTAAAATTAGTCAGCAAAGTTAAAACAATAAAACCTATCAAAAAACTAAGAAAAATACTATTTAGAATAATTGTTATTCTGTTGTTACTTTTTTTATTGTTACTGCTTTTGCTATCTATCCCATACGTGCAAACTCAACTAGGGAAAAAAGTAACTAATGCAATAAATAAAAAATATAATACGAGCATTACTGTGGGTAAAGTTGGTGTGAATTTTTTTGGCGATGTTGCTTTAAAAGAAATATTTATAGAAGATCATCATAAAGATACATTAGCATACATAGGGGCTTTAAACACATCAATACTTGATTTTAAAGAATTAAGTGAAGGTGATTTGTTTTTTGATACTATTGAAGTTGATGAACTAGACTTTAAAATTAAAACTTATAAAGGAGAAACTGATACGAGCTTAGATGTATTTATTGCTAGTTTTGATAGCAAGGATTCCGTTCCTGATTTATCTCCATCTAAGTTTTTAATGACAGCCAAAGGAGTGGCAATTGAAAATAGTAGGTTTAGGTTTATAAACAATAATATTACTAGCCCCAAAATACTAGATTTCACGAAATTAAATATACTTGGAGACGCGTTAACAATTAATGGCGCAAATGTAAATGTAAACGTACGCTCTGCAAATATGTTAGACCATAGAGGCGTACAGATTGAGCAGCTTAAAACAGAATTTTCATACACGCTTACACAAATGCGTTTTGATAAGGTTCAATTGGCTACCGCAGCATCTAGTATATTAGGGAGTATTGTGTTTGATTATGTGCGGTCTGATTTTTCTGACTTTAATAATAAAGTCAAAATAAAAGCTGCTTTTGATAACTCTAAAATAGCTTATGATGATTTAAATCATTTTTATGATGAATTTGGTACAGATGTGGCAACATTTTCAACGACGCTTTCAGGAACATTAAACGATTTAAAACTACCAGATTTAAAACTTAAAACCTTAAACAATACAGTAATTGATGGGAGTTTTAATTTTAAAAACTTATTGTCTAAAGACGTTAATAGCTTTAAGTTAGTTGCTGAATTTGATAAATTAAAATCAACATACACAGATTTAAAAAAAATGCTTCCGGGCTTATTAGGAAAAAATATTCCATCATCCTTTAGAAATCTTGGTGTGTTCAGAGTTGTAGGTGATGCCGTAATTACAAGTAAAACAATAAATACGGATGTCAATATTAACACATCAATTGGAGAAATAAATGCAGATTTAGAGCTTTCAAATATTGAACATATAGATCAGGCTAATTATCTCGGTGTAACGTCTTTTACAGCATTTAATTTAGGAAAATTTACAGGAAATGAAGCGTTTGGTTTGGCAACATTCAATGCAGATATTGATGGACAAGGGTTTACCTTAGCACATTTAAATACTTTTATAAAAAGTAAAATTTCATTTATAGAAATAAATAATTATAAATATAAAGACCTTGATGCATTTGGAGAAATTCACGATAATATATTCAAAGGAAAACTAACAGCAGATGATAAAAATTTAAAATTAACCTTTGATGGATTAATTGATATGTCATCAGTAGTTGATACTTATGATTTTAAAGCCTCAGTTGGTTATGCAGATTTTAACGAATTGAATTTGGTAACTAAAGACAGTATCTCGGTTTTTAAAGGTGATGTTGAAATGAAAATGAAAGGCGCTGGCATCAATGATTTTGTAGGAGATGTTTTATTTAAAAACACGTACTATAAAAATCAATATGATGATTTTTATTTTCAAGATTTCAAATTAAGCTCCTCTTTTGATGATAAAAAAGTTAGAACTATTGAAATTAATTCACCAGAAGTTATAAAAGGAAAAATTGTAGGTAAATTCAAGTTTGAAGAACTATTTGCCTTAGCTCAAAATGACTTAGGAAGTGTGTATACTAACTACAGACCTATAAAAGTATCTGAAAATCAGTTTTTCGATTTTAATATTAAAATAGAAAATAAGCTGACAGAAATCTTTTTTCCAGAAATTGTCATTCATCAAAAAGCCACTTTTAAAGGAAAAGTATCAAGTAAAGTTGAAGATTTTAAATTGAATATTAAATCGACTAAAATTAGCTATAAAGACAATATTTTTGAAAATATAAATATTCAACTAGATAATACGAACCCATTATTTAACGCCTATGTTAATATAGATGAGGTGAAAACTAACTTTTACAATGTGTCTGAATTTAACCTAATTAATAAAACAATTAGTGATACATTATTTTTCAGAACAGAATTTAAAGGTGGTGAATTTAAGAATGACAGATACAATTTAAACCTGTATCACACAATTGATTCAGAAAATAAGTCAGTTATAGGGTTTAAAAAGTCAGACATTACAATAAACGATTACAATTGGTTTATAAATGAGTTGAATAATAAAAATGCTAAAGTTGTTTTTGATAAAGACTTTAAAGATGTTTTTTTAAAAGAGTTTATAATAAGTCATGGTGCAGAATTCATAAAGCTTAAAGGAGAAATGCATGGTGATTCTGAAAAAAATATTACTCTAGATGTTAAAGATGCACGATTGTCAAAACTAATTCCGAAAATTGAAAATTTTAGTTTTAAAGGTATTGCTAATGGAGACGTGAAACTAATCCAAAGCAAAGGAATTTATAAGCCTACAGCTGAAATAGAAATTTCTGATTTTAACATTAACGAGCATAACTTAGGGGCGTTTAAGTTAAACGTTGAAGGTGATGATACTTTTAACACCTATAAAATTAACTCAAGCATTATAAATGAAACTGTAAAATCATTTAATGCAATTGGAAAAATTGATTTTTCCTCTCAAGAACCTCAGCTAAATTTAGATGTTGCTTTAAGACAGTTTGATTTATCGTTTTTTAGCTCATTGGGTAAAGATGTCGTATCAAATATTAGAGGACTGGCATCTGGTAATGCGAAAATTTTTGGAAATTATGATAATCCAGATTTTTCAGGACAACTATCCTTAGACGAAGCAGGCTTGTATATTCCGTATTTAAATATAGATTTTGATGTAGAAAATGACGCTACAGTCAAATTGAAAGACAAACGCTTTATATGTGATAACATTGCAATTCTTGACACCAGATACAACACATCAGGACGCTTAAATGGTTTTGTAGAGCATAATTATTTTACAGACTGGGAGTTGGGCTTAAAAATTACCTCTAATAATTTGGTAGTATTAGATAAAGAACAAGAAGAAGAGTCATTATATTATGGTAAAGCATTTATTGCAGGATCTGCTGAGCTCACAGGGCCAACAAGTGAGTTGTTAGTTAAGGTAGATGCCACTACAAAAGAAGGTACAGTGTTTAAAATACCAATTAGTGACTCAGGATCTATTGGTGATAATTCATTTATTAAAACAGTGTCCAAATATGATAAATTAAATCAAACAGGTATTGCTGCTAATTTACCTAAAGATATTAGTGGTTTAGAATTAGAATTTGATTTGAATGTAACACCAGATGCAGAAATAGAAATTGTACTTGATCAAGATGCAGGAAGTGTTTTAAAAGGGCGTGGTGCTGGTTTAATGCGAATTGAAATTAATACCAATGATAAATTCAATATGTTTGGGGACTTCATGGTGAGTGAAGGAACCTATAATTTTGTATATGGTAATAACTTTTTACAAGGTGGTTTTATTGAAAAACGATTTATTGTTAAGCCAGGAGGTACAATCAATTGGGATGGCAACCCGTTTAATGCTAGAATAAATATGGATGCAGTTTATAGCACTACTGCAAACCCGGCAATTTTATTAGATAACCCATCAATTAACAGAAAAATTCCTGTGGATGTTGTAATTAATTTAAATGGTGGATTAATGCAGCCTGATGTTAATTTTGATATTCAGTTTCCTAAAACCAATTCAGTTGCAAAGTCTGAGTTGCTGTATAAGTTAGACGATAAAGAATTTAGAGACAAACAAGCGTTGTCATTAGTAACATCAGGTCAATTTACTGGTGCGTATTCTTACGGACAAAGTGCCGTTACAGGTAACTTGGTAGAACGAGCAACAACTCTTGTAAACAACATGTTGTCTAAAGCTGATGATAAATTTAAAATTGGTTTGAATTATGAACAAGGAGAAAATAACCCTCTAGAAGAACAGCGTATTGAAGATCGGTTTGGTTTTACAGTTTCTACTCAAATTTCAGACAGAATATCAATTAATGGAAAAGTAGGAATTCCTGTTGGAGGCGTGAGTAAAACAGTAGTAGCTGGTGATGTTCAAATTGAATTTTTATTAAATGATGATGGAACATTACGAGCCAAAATATTTAACAGAGAAAACGATTTAACAGCAACAGAATTAGCAAATGAAATAGGATATACCCAAGGTGTTGGTATTTCGTATAAAGTAGATTTTGACAATTTTGAAGAGTTGATTAATAAAATATTTAAAGGGAAACGAAAAACTGCGGCTAAAGAAGAGGAGGAAGAAGAAGATCCGTCTAGTTTTATACGAGAGAAAATAAGAAATTAAAAAAAACGGTCATATTATATATGGCCGTTTTTTATATATAGTTGGTTTAAATTAATTAATTTTTTTCCAATTTTTAATTAGTAAAACACTACATAGTAATGCTACAATACTTAAGGTTATCGCTAGCGTGGTGTTGCCATAAATAAAATAGCCTGTAGCAAATAAAAAGCTGTAAGTGCCAATTACACCTAAGAAAAACGCTAAAATTTTATAACCGATATTATGAAACTTACTTTCTGAACCATAAATTAAAGCTTCAAACCTTTCTAAGGTTTCAGGTTCAGTAGGTTTTGTAAGTAATGTTACTATAACCCAGCCTAAAGTAGTGGTAATTACCCCTATAATTAACTGCCAATGTCCGGCAAGTGTAAATAGCGGTGTGTCTAGCTTTCCATTTATAAAAAACACTAAAGCGATTAGAAAAGAAATAGCCATAGCTGCAATTTCACTATACGGATTAATTCTGCTCCAAAACCATCTTAAAATAAATAACAATCCTGTTCCTGCTCCAATTTGTAATAATAAGTTAAATACATCATGTGCTGATTGTAAATAAAAAGAAAATAAAGCTGCACAAACCATTAACAAAACGGTAGAAATTCGTCCAACTAGTACGTTTTGTTTTTCTGTAGCGTTCGGATTGATAAACCTGCTATATAAATCATTAACAATGTATGAACTTCCCCAGTTTAGTTGCGTAGATATGGTGCTCATAAAAGCTGCAATTAATGATGTTAACACAATCCCTATTAAGCCAGCAGGTAAGTAGGTCATCATGGCGGCATAAGCAACATCATGCCCTTGCATTTCTGAAGTTAAGTTAGGAAATGTTGTGTTGATGCTTTCCAATGTAGGGAAAAGTATCAAGGATGCTAAACCAACAATAATCCATGGCCAAGGACGAAGTGCATAATGGGCGAAATTAAAAAATAAAGTAGCCCAAGTTGCGTGTTTCTCATCTTTTGCAGCGAGCATTCGTTGCGCAATATATCCGCCACCCCCAGGTTCTGCTCCTGGATACCAAGTGCTCCACCATTGCACGGCAAATGGAATAATTAACAATGTGATGACTGCTTTAGAATCTGAAAAGTCAGGAAGAATGTTTAATTTGTTGCTAACGTTTTCATGAGTTAATAAAGTGTCTAGCCCACCAATTTCTGGTAAGTTTACAATATAGATAGTAGCCCATATAGAACCAATCATAGCAATAATAAATTGAATAAAATCAGTTATTAAAACACCTTTTAGACCACCAAGTGACGAGTAAATAACTACAATTATTGATGAATATATGAGTGTTTCTTCTTGTGATATTCCTAATAATATATTAGCAATTTTGGCACCTGCTAAACAAACGCCAGCCATGGTAATAATGTTGAAAAACACGCCAAGATATACGGCTCTAAATCCTCTTAAAAAACTTGCAGCCTTGCCTTTGTAACGCAATTCATAAAACTCTAAGTCAGTTGTAATTCCTGATTTACGCCATAGTTTTGAATAAAAAAATACAGTAAGCATTCCAGTTAATAACATGGCCCACCATACCCAGTTACCAGACACACCGTTCTCTCTCACAAGCTGTGTAACCAAGCCTGGTGTGTCTGCTGCAAAAGTTGTAGCAACCATAGAAAATCCTAACAACCACCACGGCATGTTTCTACCAGATAAAAAGAAGGATTCACTACTTTTTCCAGACTGTTTCGCAACAAGAATACCAATGACGAGTGATAGGATGAAAAAACCAAAAATAATAGCATAGTCAATTGTTGCTAATTGCATAGAATAGAAATAAAGTGTTAATATCTGCGTTAAAAATAATCAAATTAGAAAAATGTTCTGTATTTTTAAAATGATATTTGTTAACAAACATTTTTGATATAAATTAATGGCAAAAAAGATGATGAAAATAGGAGTAATGACTTCTGGTGGGGATGCTCCAGGTATGAATGCAGCTATTAGAGCTGTAGTTAGAGCTTGTGCATATTATGAGGTAAAATGTTTTGGGTATTACAGAGGTTATGAAGGTATTATAGAAAATGATTTTATAGAACTCACATCTCGAAGTGTTAAGAATATTATTAATAAAGGAGGAACAATTTTAAAATCAGCGCGTTCAGAAGAATTTAGATTAGTTGATGGACGAAAGAAAGCTTATGCTAATTTAAAGACCGAAGGTATTGATGCTTTGGTGTTGATTGGTGGTGACGGAACTTTTACGGGAGGGGCCTTGTTTAGTAAAGAATTTGATATTCCAGTTATTGGAATTCCTGGAACAATAGATAATGATATTTATGGTACCCAATTCACTATCGGGTATGATACGGCTTTAAATACTGTAGTAGAGGCTGTTGATAAAATAAGAGATACCGCAAGTTCACACAATAGATTGTTCTTTGTTGAGGTTATGGGAAGAGATGCTGGGTTTATAGCCTTAAATTCAGGTGTTGGAGCTGGAGCAGAAGAGATATTAATACCAGAAGAAGATCAGCCATTAGAAAAATTATTAGAGAGTTTAAGTAGAAGTAAAAAAAACGGAAAAACCTCAAGTATTGTTATTGTAGCTGAAGGGGATAAAACAGGTAAGAATGTTTTTGAATTAGCAGAATATGTAAAAGAAAACTTAGATGACTATTCTCCAAGAGTTACCGTATTAGGGCATTTACAACGTGGTGGGAGTCCTTCTTGTTTTGATAGAGTTTTAGCAAGTAGGTTAGGAGTTAAAGCAGTAGAGTTGTTACTTGACGGAGAAAAAGATGTCATGGTTGGTATTAGAAATAATGCGGTTGTAGCAACACCAATTATTGAAATAATGAGATGTAAAAACACCATTAACAAGGAGTTGTTAAGAATATCAGATATATTATCAATATAGTTATGAGGTATATTAGCTCAAAACATTTGTTTGTCGCGGCATCTGTTACACTACTTTTTTTAATAGTAGTCTGGTTGAATGCTTACGTCATTAAATCATCAATTATTTTGGTAGGAGTAGTGCAAGAGTTATTATTGATTCCAGTTATATTGTTGCAAGTATTAATATTAGTTTTTGCTTTAAAAAAAGCAGTTCAAATAAAAACAACTTTAAAAGGGCTGTTGTTGTGGACAATTTTACTAATGATTTGTTCAATAACGCTTACGTTTAGTTCGTTTGTGGTTTAAATTTAAATAATCAGTGAAAAATATAATATGATAAAAATAGGAATAAATGGTTTTGGAAGAATAGGTAGGCTGGCTTTCAGGGCGGCAATTGCAAAAGACAATGTGCAGGTAGTAGCAATTAACGATTTGTTAGATGTTGATTACTTAGCTTATTTATTAAAGTATGATTCGGTTCATGGACGATTTAAAGGAACTGTAAAAGTTGCTGATGGGAAGTTAATTGTTAATGGTAATGAAATTAGAATCACAGCCGAACGAAATCCAGCTGATATTGAATGGTGTAAAGTAGGTGCAGAGTACATATTGGAATGTACAGGTTTTTTTACAACCACAGATAAAGCTAGTACACATTTAGAAGACAAAGGTGTTAAGCGTGTTGTGCTTTCTGCACCTTCTAAAGATGCACCTATGTTTGTAATGGGGGTAAACCATACCGATGTTAAACCGTCAGATAAAATAATATCAAACGCTTCTTGCACCACAAATTGTTTAGCACCACTTGCAAAAGTGATTCATGATAATTTTGGTTTGGAAGAGGGCTTAATGACCACGGTTCATGCGGCAACATCTACTCAAAAAATTGTTGATGGCCCTTCGAGCAAATGGACTAGAGGACGTGCAGCAATGAATAACATTATACCAACAACAACAGGTGCGGCAATTGCAGTGACCAAAGTTATTCCTGAATTAAAAGGAAAATTAACAGGTATGGCATTTAGAGTTCCTACCGCAGATGTTTCAGTAGTAGATCTTACTGTAAAAACATCTAAAGCAACATCTTTAGAGGCTATTAAAGCAGCTGTTGAAAAAGCATCTTTGAACGAGTTGAAAGGGATCTTAGGATATGAAACAGATCCTTTAGTATCTCAAGATTTTGTAAGTGATACTAGAACTTCTATTTTTGACGCAACAGCTTCAATTGAGTTAAATAGTCGCTTTTTTAAGTTAATTGCATGGTATGATAATGAATTTGGTTACGCTAATAAATTAGTAGATTTAACTGTGTATTCAGCGAGTTTAGATTAATATAGATACAGAATTTAAGATGATTTTAATAGCTGATAGCGGTTCAACAAAAACCGATTGGATTTTAATAGACACAAATAAAAACATTGTTAGTAGTACAACTACTAAAGGCCTTAACCCTACAGTGTTTTCAGAATCAGATTTGTATAAAACCATCACTTCAAATGCAGAAGTGATGGCCCATGCACAAAATATACATCAGGTTTATTTTTATGGTGCTGGTTGTGGTACGGAAACACCTAATAAAATTCTTTCAACTGTTTTAGAAGAGCTTTTTGAGTCTGCAACGATAGTTGTTAAAGAAGATATTTATGCTGCGGCTTATGCTGTTTCAGATAGAAAACCCGGTATTGTTTGTATTTTGGGTACAGGAAGTAATTGTTCTTATTTTAACGGCAAAGATGAGCTCATTTCAAAAATTCCTTCATTGGGTTATGTTTTAATGGATGATGCTTCAGGAAACTATTTTGGGAAAATTTTATTGCAAGACTATTTTTATAAAAAAATGCCTAAAAAACTGCATGAAAAATTCCAGAAATCTTATAATTTATACCCAGATGATGTTAAGTTAAACCTATATAAAAAAGGTAGCCCAAATTCTTACTTAGCAAGTTTTGCATCGTTTTTAATTAAGCATAAAAATGAAGCGTATTGCTCTGAAATTATTAAAAAAGGATTTGCTGATTTTATTGAAAACCAAATAACTCAGTATGATAGAGTTTATGATTTGCCCATACATTTTGTAGGAAGTATTGCTTATTTGTTGCAAGATGAGTTAAAAATAGCTTTAAAGTCATTTCGATTGAATACGGGTAATTTTATTCAGAAACCAATTGATAATTTGGTAGCCTATCATCTTAATCGATAATCACGTTATTTTATAGCTGTCATAGAGATTTCTACATTTACATTTTTTGGCAAACATGCTACCTCCACAGTCTCCCTAGCTGGGGCAGTGGCTTCATTAAAGTAGGTGGCATAGATTTTATTTATTTCAGTAAAATTAGTCATATCTGAAATAAAAATAGATGTCTTTACAACATTTTCAAAGTCCATATTGGCTGCTTTAAGTACGGCTTTCATGTTCTCCATTACTTGTTTGGTTTCAATAGAAATATTACCTAAAACAAGTTCCATTGTATTTGGGTCTAGAGCTATTTGACCGGAGGTGTACAACGTAGTTTCGTTTACTAATACTGCTTGGTTGTATGGACCTATTGGAGCAGGGGCGTCTTTTGTAGTAATGATTCGTTTAGTCATCTATAAAAAGTTTATTAGTTAATTAGTTTGTCTCGCTGACGTTGTTTGTCCCACTTAAGATCACTTAATACTGATGATTTAATTCCGATGAAGAAAAACCATGACTTATTAACGCTAAATGGCACCCAGTTGAAATTCATTTTCCAACTTAATAAATCACGTTCAAAACGCAAGTTAGTATGTGTAAAACCTTTATTTTTTATATCATAACCCGAAGAAACTCCAATGTTCCAGCGTGGTGATAATTCAACATCTCCGGAAAACATTAATGAATTACTTGAAATTTCATTCTGACGTGTAAAATTATTGTATGCTACAGAATAAGCTAAACGTAAACTCCAAGGCATTTTGTAATTGTATAGCTTTACATCTTTCTTTTCGTCATCTTCATTGTCATCAAAGCTTGATTTGCTTAAATCATTTGTTATGCCTAATAAGTCTTCTGTACTATTAAAAGTGGTTGAGTTTTTAGTTGTGTTGTCAGATGTTCCTTTCTCAAAATCTTTGCTTGAAAATGCGTAGTTTAAAGTTAGGTTTGCATTTGTTAATCGAAATAAACTCCCGTTATTGTTAATGTTAAACTTATCAATTCGACGGTTATTGTTATCTAATGCATATGGGTCTAATGACATGTTAAAGTTAACATTTAACTTGTTGTTAGCGAGTTGTGTTCCTCCAGAAATACTTACGGGACTTATTTTTAAAGAATCACCAGCAACGTTGTATGAACTTGAGAAATTTAAATTGTTTAAAATGCTAACTTTTCTATAGGTTACTTCTGTTGAATCGGTTATTTTATCTCTCACTTTAGCTTCTAAAGAGTTTCCTATACCAAACCCGATTGCACTAGAATATGTTTTGCCAGGAGAACCGTAAATTGAGTTTTCAAACGGACTGTATTCAATATCCTCATAAGTTGTACCGCTTGCTGTAATTATATTTTTTTTATAACTCTCATAGTAGCGGTCAAATGATGGGTTGATGTTGTAACTAACATTTGGTCTTACGACGTGTCGTATAGCTTGAATTTTTTTACCAGTATCAGCTTTATCAAACTTATACATCCCGTATAATGTGGTTCCTATGCTTGATGAAAAATTATAAGTTCTATATGTCGCAAAACCTTTGTCAATATTTGTGATGACCTCTTGTGTTGTAGCGTCAAAATACTTGTTTACTTTTTCAAAATTCCAAATTTCATTGTATTGTGCTCCGGCAGATAGACTAAAGTATTTTAAAACTTTGAAGTTTGTGTTTAAAGGGATTGAGTGTCTAACTCCCATTTTAGCATCATCAAACATTTCTTTTTTAAAGAAAAACTCATCTGTAGTCGTAATTCTATTTTCAGCAGCAAATGAATATTGTAAATTGATGTTTTCTATGATTCCCTTTTTACTGCCAACTTTTGGTTCAAAAGGGTAAATTCTGTTAAAACTCCCTTGTAAATTAGGAAGCGTCATATTTATTTGCTGAGTGTTTGTGTTTTGTGAATGTGTGGCTGTTGCTGAAATATTTCCACCATATTTTCCTTGAAATGTTTTATTGTAAGATATGGATGAACTTAAGGTGTTTACTAAGTTATTATTTGCATTGTATTGATTGGTAGATTGGGTGTAGTAAGAACTACTTCCTAAGTTTACATTTGCTGAAAATCGAGAGTTCGGATTTGATTTGGCATCTTGACTATGTGACCACTGTAAATTGTAGATGTTTGTTTTACTGTAATCAGGAAAACCACGTTCACTAGTGATCAAGTTTTCTTGTCGGTATCCAAAACGACCGTTAAATTTATAATTAACTTTATAATCACTGCTAATGTTGTACCCGTAACTACCATTGGTGTAAAAATCACCTAAAATAGTTAGGTCAAAATAATCACTTACAGCAAAATAGTACCCTCCATTTTGAATAAAATAACCACGTTGGTTGTTTTCTCCAAAAGTTGGGATAATAAACCCTGAGGCTCTATCTTCAGTTAACGGAAAATATGCAAAAGGAATTCCTAAAGGAGTTGGGACACCATAAATAAACATGTTAGCAACACCACTCACAATTTTCTTTTTAGGAACCAATTTAGCTTTTCGTACTTTAATGTGGTATTCAGGATCTTCTAGGTTTTTAGAAGTTGTTAATATTAGATTTTTTACATAATAAACAGAGTCGTTTTCTTTTTTGGTTACTTCAGCTTTTAAATTCATTCCGGTTTGTTCTGTTCTAGAATTGAAAATAAGTGCTTTCTGTGTTTTAAAGTTATACCGTATAGAATCTGGCTCAACAATGTTAGAGCCTTGTGTGAATATAGGTGATTGAGTATACCCTGTAGAATCTTTTATTCCAAAAGCATAAATTTCACTTTTGCCATAATTGATAATTATTTTACCTGCTTGAATGTTTAAGTCACCGTAGTTTATTTCTGCAGTATCATACAAATACATGAGTTGTTTTCTGCGGTTAATTTTAATAAATTCTTTTGCTTTATATTTTACAACATCCGTCAGCGTTTCTTTAGTAATGATAGAGTCTTTAGGTTTAATGGTATCAATTACTTCAGAGTTTAGTTGCTCAAACTCGGTAGATTTAGGCATGTTTACAACCTGTCTTTTTGTTGGGATAGAATCAGAGATTATCACATTGCCTTTTGAAGGTAGCTCTTGTGCAACACTAAAATTGTTAATAAACAACCCTAAAAATGTTACTAAAAGTATATGTAAGCTTTTTGAATGCACCAATGTAAATTCTATTTTTGTAAAAGTATGGCTTAGTTTTTGGAGTGTCAAACATACGATATATTTTTTGTGTAGATTTATTTTTTAGAAAATTTTAATACACAATATAGCATTAAAAATAGAGGTTGAATATGTGTAAATTAAATAGAGTTTTATTGATCATCGGTGTTTTTGTTTTATCATCATTTGCTTTAAGTGATACAACGCCACCAGTAACAGGTGATAAGTTTGTAATTGTTCTAGATGCAGGTCATGGTGGTCATGACCCTGGGAGGCCTACAGATTTGGGTTATACAGAAAAAGAGATTGCGCTTAAAATAGTGCTTCAAGTAGGTAAAGAATTAGAGAAAAACCCTAATATAAAAGTCATTTACACACGTAAAACAGATGTGTTTGTAAAGCTTCGTGAGCGCGCAAGAATTGCCAATAAGGCTGATGCAGATTTATTTGTATCTATACATTGTAATGCACACCATACACAAGCTAGCGGAACAGAAACATTTGTTGTAGGCGTTGGTAATACAAATAGAAACTTAGATATTGCCAAAGAAGAAAACGAAGTGATTTTTCTTGAAGATGATCATGAAGAAAATTATGAAGGGTTTGATCCGAGTTCACCTGCATCATTAATTGGACTAACCTTAATGCAAGAAGAATATGTTGATCAAAGTATTATGTTGGCTAATTTGATAGAAACAAATTTTGCAAAGTTAAATAAGCGTAAAAGTAGAGGCGTTAAACAAGCCAGTTTGTGGGTAATGCACAATACATACATGCCAAGTGTATTGATAGAAACAGGGTTTATCACTAATAAAAAGGAAGGCGCTTATTTAAATTCTAAAGCTGGTCAGCAGCAAATATCAAGCTCAATTGTTAAATCTATTTTAGAGTATAAAAATGCTGTTGAAAAGGGGAGTGTAGTTCCTGAAATGGAGGAAGATTTATCAGAAGCCTCTGTCTACAATGATGTTGTTTTTAAAGTGCAGTTAGCCGCTAGTTCTAAAAATTTAGCATTAAAGTCTTACAATTTTAAAGGCTTAACAGAGTTATCAAAAGTTCAACAAGGTCAATTGTATAAATACTTTAGTGGTCATACTAATGATTATACAGTAGCTCAAGATATTAAGGCGGCAGCCGTAGCTAAAGGGTATACCACTAGTTTTGTAGTTGCTTTTAAAGACGGTGTGAAAGTGCCATTATCTCAAGTGTTGAAAAAGTAAGTTTGTATAATTTTACGAAGCTTTATATTTAGAGTGATTATAAGTAAATAATTATTATTTTTGTGAGTTCATCAATACAACTAGTACATTGAAAATTTCAAAGGAAATTAAAACAGCTATATTAGTTTTAGGTTCTATAGCCTTATTCATTTTTGGCTTTAGTTATTTAAAAGGAAAAGATTTATTCAGTAATGACAATGTTTTCTATACAGAATTTAATTATAACGCCTTAGCACCATCAGCTCCAGTAACAGTAAAAGGAAACAGAGTTGGTAAAGTAGAAGCTATTACATATGATTTTGAAACAGGAAAAACAAGAGTCTCTTTCTCTGTAGATAGTCGGTTTAAATTCTCAAAAAATAGTACCATAAGATTATATGAATTAGGTATTATGGGAGGTAATGCCATCACAATTATTCCAGCAGATGATACAGATTATGCTCAGAAAAATGATTTCTTAAAATCAGAAGTAGAGCATGGTTTGGTAACAAGTTTAACAAAGAATTTTTCAGGACTAAGCACAGGGTTAGATGCGACACTTAAAACAGCTGATACGCTACTCCTTAATTTAAATACTTTAGTTGAAGATGATTCTGAAAAAGGACTGAAAAATGCAGTGTCTGAACTAAATAAGACATTAAAATCTTTTAGAGGGTTATCATATTCTATATATAATTTGATAGAGAAAGATAACAGTAAATTAAACATCTTATTGTCTGATTTCTCACAAACTGCAAAATCATTTAAAAAATTAGGTGATACCTTAGAAAAAGCTAATTTAGGAGAAACAGTTGCTGGTTTAGACAAAACATTAAACAACCTAAATGGTGTATTGTCATCAATAGAATCTGGAGAAGGAACTATGGGTAAATTGATGAAAGATGAAAAACTGTATAATAATTTCGAAGCTGCTGCAAAAGAGTTGGAAGAATTACTACAAGACATCAAATTACACCCAAAGCGTTACTTTAGAATTTTATCGAAAAAAGAAATACCATATAGTAAACCTGCAAACGCAGAATCAACAAAATAATTTAGTTTAAGTATATAATAAGAGGATAACTATGCAATACATTGACAATATTTTATTTGTAGCCATATTAGGAGCCGGAATCTGGTTTTTTGCTAAAAATATCAAATCACTAATTAGAAATATTAAATTAGGGAAAGATATTGATAGAACAGATAACAAGCCTGAACGCTGGAAAAACATGGCGAAAATTGCTTTAGGGCAAGGTAAAATGGTACGTCGCCCTGTTTCAGGATTGTTGCATATTGTAGTTTATGTTGGGTTCATCTTAATAAATATTGAAGTTTTAGAAATCGTCATAGACGGTATTTTTGGCACACACCGTATCTTCTCTCAAGTATTACCAGAATCAGTTTACGGCTTCTTAATCGGAAACTTTGAAGTTTTAGCATTTTTAGTACTAGTTTCAGTTATCATATTTTGGATTAGAAGAAATGTAATTAAAATTAAGCGTTTCTGGAAAGACGAAATGAAAGGTTGGCCAAAATCTGATGGAAATATGATTTTATATTTCGAAATGATTTTAATGACTTTATTCTTAGTTATGAATGCTACAGATGTTCATTTTCAAGCCATGAATACGGGTAATGTCATCAGTCAATTTATTGCACCATTATTTTCAGGATTAGAAGATAGCTCACTGCACCTTATTGAAAGAGGCGCGTGGTGGTTACATATTGTCGGAATTTTAATCTTCTTAAATTACTTATACTACTCTAAGCACTTGCATATTTTACTAGCGTTTCCAAACACATTTTATGCCAACTTAAAGCCAAAAGGTCAGTTTACAAATGATGCTAATGTCACTAAAGAGGTAATGATGATGATGGATCCAAGTGCAGATCCGTATGCAATGCCTGAAGAAGGGGCAGAAGAAGAAATTTCTACATTCGGAGCAAAAGATGTTACTGATTTATCATGGGTGAATTTGTTAAATGCCTATACCTGTACTGAATGTGGACGTTGTACAAGTGAATGTCCTGCAAACTTAACGGGTAAGAAATTATCACCTCGTAAAGTGATGATGGATACACGTGACCGTTTAGAGGAAGTGGGTAAAAACATTGATGCCAATAACGGAGAGTTTAAAGATGATGGTAAAAATTTATTCGATTGGATAACAAAAGAAGAAATTTGGGCCTGTACAAGTTGTAACGCTTGTGTTGAGACTTGTCCAGTAAATATTGATCCGTTAAGTATAATTATGGATATGCGTCGTTATTTAGTTATGGAAGAGAGTGCAGCTCCAGCTGAATTAAATAACATGATGCAAAACGTTGAAAACAACGGAGCGCCATGGCCATACAATCAAATGGATCGTTTAAAATGGGTTGACGAATAAATCACTTTCATTTTAAATCAATTAAATTAATATACTAAATACAATACTTGAGCTACAAGTTTCAAGTTTAAAGCATACAACTTATGAGTGAAGCATTAAAAGTGCCAACAATGGCAGATATGATGGCAGCAGGACAAACACCAGATATCTTATTTTGGGTAGGGTCTGCTGGTAGTTTTGATGATAGAGCAAAAAAAATATCACGTGCTTTTGTGAAAATACTTAATAAAGCAAATGTGAATTTTGCAGTTTTAGGTACTGAAGAAAGCTCAAGTGGTGATGCCGCAAAAAGAGCTGGAAATGAGTTTTTATTTCAAATGCAAGCGATTACCAATATAGAGGTGTTAAATGCGTATGAAGTAAAGAAAATAGTAACCTGTTGTCCGCATTCTTATAATACAATAAAGAATGAGTATCCTGAATTGGGCGGAACATATGAAGTGCTACACCACACTCAGTTTTTGCAGAACTTATTAAAAGAAGGTAAAATCACAGTTGATGGTGGCGAGTATAAAGGAAAGAAAGTTACTTTTCATGACCCATGCTATTTAGGAAGAGCAAACAGTGTGTTTAATGCGCCTAGAGAATTAATGGAGCAGCTTGAAGTGAACTTGGTTGAAATGAAACGCAACAAGTTAAATTCATTATGTTGTGGAGCAGGTGGTGCACAAATGTTTAAGGAGCCTGAAAATGGTTCTCAAGATATTAATGTATTGCGTACTGAGGACGCTATGGAAACGTCTGCTGAAATCATTGCTACTGGATGTCCGTTTTGTAACACAATGATGACTGATGGAGTAAAAGCTAAAGAACAAGAAGGAAAAATAGAAGTTCTTGATGTTGCTGAATTAATTGCTAACTCTTTATAAAATACAACTAATGCTAGTAGAATTTAAAACCTTACCAGACCATTCAAAAGTTTGGATTTACCAATCTAATCGTCGATTTACAGAACAAGAATTAGAATTGGTATCTGTAAAAACGGCTGAATTTTTAAAACAATGGGCTGCTCATGGTACTGGTTTGCAAGCTGGGTTTGAATTAAAGTATGAACGTTTTATTGTCATTGCTGTAAATCAAGATGCGCAATCTGCAACTGGATGTTCTATTGATGCGTCTGTTCGTTTTATTCAAGAATTAGAAAAAGAATTAGATGTAGAATTGTTAGATAAAATGAATGTTGCCTTTAAACAAGGTGATTTCGTAAACTTCAAACCACTTCTTGATTTTAAAAAGATGGCCAAATCTGGTGCAATTGGTAAAAAAACAATAGTGTTTAATAATTTGGTGACAGATTTAGCAGAATATAATGAAAATTGGGAAGTGCCAGCAAGTGAATCTTGGCATTCTAGATTTTTTAACTAAGAGGCTTTTAGGTCATAATATTTCATACCATAAAAGTAGTGATTCACATCACTAAAAGTAGTTAAGAGTCTGTTTTTTAACGAATATCTGGGTTTTGTGTCGGAGAAACTTTCCTTGATTGGATATATGTTCTATCTTCACACTAAGCAACATTAAACCCATTAATTATGAAAAGAGATTATTCTACTTTCGTTACGTTGCCTCAAAAAACTTCATTACATATTAGCACCCCCGCTACTATTTTTAAAAAAATTATGTATTACAAATACATGATGGTTAAAAACATTCAAAATTATTTTTCTACACTACATGTAGAACAAATGTTTGTTACTAGCTTTTTTAAGCCAAAGGTAACATGTGATGTCCATTCAATATTTAAATACTGTTAGTTTAGACACATAATCTCTAAATTAAATCATATGTAACCAGTTTGGTTATACTACCAATCAGAGTATCTCTGTAATTGATAAGATATTCTTTTATCAAAATTTTAAGTCATACTCTAATTTTAAAATTTATTATCATGAAAAACATCATATATATATTCATATTCGCACCATTTTTTGTTTTCTCACAAGTTGGGATTAACACAACAACACCGCAAGAAACACTTGACGTGGTAGGAACATTACGTGTTAGTAATACAACGTCTTGTATGCCTAATAAAATCTCCGGAACTAATGCCAATGGTGTTTTGACTGATGTTGTAGTTGGTAATAATTTAGAATTAACAGGAAATGTGCTAAATAGTACAGCTACGGGGTCTGCGTATTATTTTGTCGCAACAATTTCTTTACCTGGGGATACGTCTGGAGAAGAATACAATAATCTTGATATAGATTTATTGGGAGCAAATGCATCTAAAACGTTATTTAGATTAACAGATAGAACTGCTGGTTATAATTTAACTGGAATTACTGGTGGTACAGACGGTAGACATATTGTTTTGTATAATGTATCTACAAGTAATTTGAAGATATATGACCAAGATACAAGGTCTTTAGCAAGTAATAGAATAATTACTTTAAATGGTGGATTTGTGGGGACATCTGGGCAGGGAACAGCAGAATTAGTGTATGATGGTGCTCAAAGTAGATGGATTTTAATAGGATTTAGAGATTAATAATATTCTGGCATTGATGTAGTCAAGCTTATTGATTTAATGTTGCTATTTTATATTAGCCAATAGCTAGTAAAGCCTTGTTGTATTGTACAACAGGGCTTTATTAGTTGTGATAACTTTGTTAATACAAGTAATGTAAAACACTTTTATCAGTGCGTTTATTGTAGTATCTTTCCTAAATTATTAAAGCATTAATGATGCTTTGGTATGATTTTTACACTACTTAGGAAAAAAGAAACACAATGCAATACAGAATAGTTTTATTAGCACTTATTATCAGTAACTTAGGGTTTTCACAAATAAAACATCCTTTAGAGTCTTTAGATAATGACGCTCAAAAAATATGGGTAGACGCTACTTATGAAACAATGACTCTAGAAGAAAAAATAGGTCAATTGTTCATAGCTGATGTGTGGTCTGGTAAAGGAAAATTGCACACAGATAAGATTAAAACGCTTATTAAGGAGCATCATATTGGTGGTGTTATGTTTTCAAAGGGTGGACCTTATCGTCAAGCAAAATTGACAAATGAATATCAAGCACTTTCAAAAACGAAATTATTAATTACTCAAGATGCTGAATGGGGTTTGAGTATGCGTTTAGACTCTACCTATGCGTTTCCTTGGAACATGACCTTAGGCGCCATAAAGGATAATACACTTGTTGAAGAAGTTGGTAAACAAATTGGTGAGCACTGTAAGCGAGTTGGTGTACACATGAATTTTGCGCCAGATATTGATATTAATACAAACCCGAATAATCCAATTATAGGTAACCGTTCTTTTGGAGAAGATAAAGTGAATGTTGCTGAAAAAGGGGTGGCCTTTATGAAAGGAATGGCTGCTGCTAACGTATTAGGCTCAGCGAAACACTTTCCAGGCCATGGTGATACGTCTCAAGATTCTCATAAAACCTTACCAACAATAGATTTTTCAGCTGAACGTATTGAAAATATTGAGCTGTACCCGTTTCGTAAGCTTATTGATAATGGTATTGCCAGTATCATGGTAGCACATTTGGATATTCCTAGTTTAGGAACATCTTCAGGAAAACCATCATCGTTATCTAAAGAAATAGTAACTGATCTTTTAAAAGAAACATTAGGATACAAAGGGTTAATCTTTACAGACGCTTTGAATATGAAAGGGGCTTCAAATTATAAAGAACCTGGAGATGTTGATGTCGCCGCTTTTTTAGCAGGAAATGACATTTTATTAATTTCAGAAAATATTCCAAAGGCTGTACTGAAAATAAAGAAAGCATATCAAACTCAAAAAATTACCGAAGAGCGTTTAGCGCATTCTGTTAAGAAAATATTGATGGCAAAATACAAGGTTGGTTTAAATGATTATAAACCAGTAAACCTTGAGAATATTCACTCAGATTTAAATACGCGAGCTAATGATATCTTGTATTCTAAGCTAATTGAAAATGCGATAACAGTAGTAAAAAATGAAGGAGATATACTTCCTATAAAAGATTTAACGACAACTAATATAGCTTATGTGAAATTTGGTGAAGCAGATCATACACCGTATTTAAATCAGCTAAAGCAATTTGCTAATGTTACTGAGGTTAAAGCCACACATTTAGATGAGTTAATTACAAAACTGCAACACTATAATTTAGTGGTAATTGGTGTGCATAAATCAAATGATAGTCCGTGGAAATCCTATAAATTAAAAGATAAAGAGCTCACGTGGTTGTATGAAATTGCACGAACTAATAAAGTTGTTTTAAATGTTTTTACAAGACCTTACGCTCTATTAGATTTAAAAACGACAAAGAATTTTGAAAGCATTGTGGTATCTTATCAAAACAGTGTAATTGCTCAAGAGAAATCAGCAGAAGCTATTTTCGGAAGTATTTCGGTTAAAGGTGTGTTACCAGTAAGTTCAAATGAAAATTTTCCAGTAAATACGTCTATTCAAATAGATGAAATTAACAGGTTAGGTTATGATTATCCTGAAAATCAAGGGTTAAACAGTGCTAAGCTTGAAAAGATTGATTCTATTGTAAATTATGCAATTAAAGAAAAAATGACACCTGGTGTGCAATTAGTAATTGCAAAAGGAGGTAAAATAGTTTATAATAAAAATTATGGGTATCAAACGTATGCTAAAAAGCATATTGTAACAGATAGCACATTGTATGATGTGGCGTCATTAACAAAAATAATTTCAACATTACCACTTTTAATGGAGTTAGAAGAGAAAGGTGTGGTGAGTTTAAATTCAAAATTAGAAGCGTTATTACCTGAGTTAGCAGACTCAAATAAGAAAAACATTACTCTAAAGCAAATGTTGTCACATTATGCGCGTTTGAAAGCGTGGATTCCTTTTTATAAAGCAACGCTTGATAGTGTTACTAAAAAGCCTTCTTCAGAATTTTATGCACTTAAAAAATCAGATAGTTTTCCATATAAAGTAGCAGAGAATTTATACATTAAAAAAACATATCAAGATTCAATATTTAAAAAAATAAAAGATACTGACTTAAGACGTAAATGGAAATACAAATACAGTGATTTGCCGTATTTTATTCTTAAAAAATACATAGAAGACTATTATAAAACAGGTTTAGATGAATTGATTCATAACAGGTTTTATCAGCCACTAGGCTTAAAAGCAACTTATAATCCATTGGAGAAGTATCCATTAGAGCAAATTCCGCCAACAGAAGAAGACACATATTTCAGGTATCAAAAAGTACAAGGTTATGTGCATGATATGGGGGCAGCCATGCAAAATGGTGTAGGAGGGCATGCAGGAGTTTTTGCTACTGCAACCGATGTTGCAAAATTAATGCAGTTATACATTCAAGGTGGTAATTATGCTGGTAAGGAGTACTTGAAAACGTCGACTATTGATAAGTTTAATACGTGTTATTATTGTAATATTGATGTAAGAAGGGGTGTAGGTTTTGATAAACCTCAATTAGGAACTGTTGGCCCTACATGTGATTGTGTGCCTATGACTAGTTTTGGGCATTCAGGATTTACAGGAACCTTTGCATGGGCTGATCCAGAAAATGAATTGGTGTATGTATTCATGTCTAACAGAACATATCCAGATGCAGAGAACTTTAAATTAGTACGTGAGGATATCAGGTCAGAAATACAACGTGTTATTTATAGTGCTTTAGAAAAGTAAATAATTAAGAATAAAAATAGTTCATGAAAATAGCTATAGTATGTTATCCAACATTTGGAGGAAGTGGAGTAGTTGCAACAGAATTAGGAATAGCCTTGTCACGACGTGGTCATGAAATACATTTCATTACCTACAAGCAACCTGTACGCTTAGATTTATTAGGGCCTAATATACATTTTCATGAAGTAAATGTTCCTGAATACCCATTGTTTCATTACCAGCCATATGAATTGGCTTTATCTAGTAAATTAGTTGACACTATAAAGTCGCAAGGTATTGAGTTGATGCATGTACATTATGCAATACCTCATGCCTATGCAGCTTTCATGGCCAAACAAATGTTGCTTTCTGAAGGAATTTACATTCCAATTGTTACTACTTTACATGGTACTGATATTACATTAGTTGGTAATCATCCATTCTATAAACCAGCAGTAACATTTAGTATAAACGCTTCTGATGTTGTGACATCAGTGTCTCAAAGTTTAAAAGAGGACACTTTACGTTTGTTTGAAATAACAAAAGAGATTAATGTCATTCCTAATTTTATAGATATTAAGAAATACGAAGAAGCTAAACTAGCTGAGTGTCAGCGTCATTTATTAGCGCTTAGCTCGGAAAAAATTATCACTCATGTAAGTAACTTCAGGAAAGTTAAACGTATTGGTGATGTGATTAATGTGTTTTATTCGCTTCAGAAACAAATTTCTGCAAAATTAATAATGGTTGGCGATGGGCCTGAGAAGGAATCAGCTGAAGAGTTAGTTTGTAAACTAGGGATTACTGATAAGGTTGTCTTTCTTGGGAAAAGTAATGAAGTAGATAAAATTTTATGTTTTTCAGATTTATTTTTATTGCCCTCGGAAACAGAAAGTTTTGGGTTGGCTGCATTAGAAGCTATGGCTTCTGGAGTTCCTGTAATTTCAAGTAACACTGGAGGAATTCCTGAAGTAAATATTGAGGGGGTTTCTGGCTACTTGTCTAATGTTGGTGATATTGAGGCAATGGCGCAAAATGCAATCAAAATTTTACAAAATGAAGAAGTGTTAAATCAGTTTAAGCAAAACGCCAAAAGAACTGCTGAAAAATTTGACTTAGAAGCTATAGTGAGCTACTATGAGCAAACATATTTTAATATTAAAAACTAATTTATAAGTATGCCCTTAATAAGACGTAATATACACATGTTAATTATTTCTTATTAAGAGCTGATAACATAATTTAATTGATTAATTTTGTACTGCATATAATTCTTCTCTCTTTATAAAAGATATAAATAGTCACCCCTTTATATAAATACTTGCAATAATCATATCAAATCTATTATGGATTTGACAAGCATAAATAAAAAAAGATATGCAATTATGTGCTGTATGGAGTAATTTTTAAAAAAGTAAATCCTCGAAATAAAAATATTCAAAAAAAATCATATAATTGATTTCATATCTGTTTACTAATCATAAATAAAAAAGCGATGAAAAAAACATGTATGTATTTGCTTATTTTGGGGATGATATTTCCATTATTTGCTCAAGAAAAAATTTCAGATGTATTTTATGAATCAGGCGAACTTCCTGCCGTAGTGTTAAAAAAAGCTGGTGAAGAATTCTCAGTATACTATCCTGACAATTCAAACCCAGACAGTAGGGTACTTGAGCTTCAGAGCTCTTTTATCTCTTATAATTTAGGAAAAGATTTTGAAGGTCATGATTCGTATTTATTAGTTCTAGAAGTTGAAGGAGGGATGCTGTCAGCAACATTTAATGATACGGGTAAATTACTATCAGTTGTAGAGCGATATGAAAATGCAAAATTACCTAAAAAAGTCAGATTAAACTTAGCAAAGAAGTATCCAGAGTGGACACTTGTGAGAGATAAATTTTTGTATGTTCAAAAATATGGGGAAGTTAAAAGAAAGCAATATAAAATTATTATGAAAAAGGATAATAAAATAAAAAGAATAGTAGTTGATTCCGAAGGAGAGCTAATTAGAGGCTAAGTAAAACCTCAATCTTTTTTAATAACAAAAGCAGAGTATAATAAGAACTCTGCTTTTGTTTTTTTATAGCGGTAACTTGATGATTAGTAGTTAATATTTCCAATCATTTTAACCTCATTTTGTATAGTATTAAAGTTAGGAGAATGTAAAGTTACCCTCTTCATGAGCTTTTGGTATTGTTCTTCTGTACCGTTCCCTTTAACGTGAAAGATAAATTTTAGTTCAGGGAATCCAGGGGTAACCTCTGGGGCAATACCTAAAAAACCTTTTAAATCTAACTCCCCATCTATTTCTAGCTTTAGTTGATCAATTTCAATATTCATAGCTGTTGCGCCGGTCATAAATGTTACAGCCATACAGCCAGCTAAGCCGCCTATCATGTATTCAGCTGGGTTTGGTGCAGAATTAACTCCTAGTAACTGAGAAGGTTCATCAATTGTAAAATTGAAATCGCGTACTAGTTTGTGATTTCCTAAGACCATATTTTTTGTAGAAACAGTGGTTCTTGTGCCACTTTCCCAATTTAAAGTAACACCATACGTAGCTTTTGCTTCGTGGTTGTTTTCTTTTACTTCATTAGCGAATTCACTCAATCCGGCTATGTTTATGTTGTTTAACATCCCTTAATTATTTAAAAGTTTTTATTAATGCCTGTTCAAAATCGAATATTAAATCTGTAATATCTTCTACACCTACAGATAAACGGACTAAACCATCATTAATACCGATAGCCTTTTGTTGTTCTTTAGTTAATGAGGCTTGTGATGTGTTATATGGGAGTGATATTAAACTTTCAACGCCTCCTAAGCTAGTAGCTTCTTTTGGGAGTTTTAAAACATTTAATAATGTATGAGCCTTCTCATCACCACCATCAATTTCAAAACTAATCATCCCAGAATTCTTACCCTTTAATTGTATTGTTGCTAATTCATGTTGTTCATGAGATGCTAACCCTGGATAATAGACCTTTTTAATTTTAGGATGCTTTTCTAAATATGTAGCTAAATCTAGAGCATTACTATTATGAGCTCTCATGCGTAAAGCAAATGTTTTTAAACTGCGTTCTAGTAAAAAACAAGCATGAGGGTCCATAGAACCTCCATTTTTAAGTAATTGTGGCCAAATACGATCAACTAGTTTTCTTGAGCCTGATACAGTACCTCCAATTAAGTCAGAATGACCATTTAAGTACTTTGTGGCAGAATTAACTACTAGGTCAACGCCTAAGTCAAGCATTTTAATATTGTAAGGGGTTAAAAAAGTATTGTCAATAATGACTCTTAAGTTGTGTTTTTTGCCTAAAGCAACGAGTTTTTCAATTGGTACAATTTTTAACAAGGGGTTTGTAAGAGCTTCAAAGTAAAGAACTTTTGTGTTTTCCTGAATTGCAGCTTCAATTTCGTCAATGTTAGTAGGAGAAGTGAATGTAACTGACATCCCGTAACGGTCTAAATCCTCGTATAAAAAATTATAGGTACCACCATAGATATCTCTTGAGGAAACCACGTGACTTCCTTTATCTAGTATGGCTAATAATGTAGAAGAAATAGCAGCCATTCCTGATGAAAAGACAATTGAACTTTCTGCATTTTCTAAGGAAGATATTTTTTCTTGAACGCTCCATTGTGAAGGATTGCCGTAACGGGTATAAATCATTTCATCTCTACCGCGTCCTTCTTCAATGGCTTCATATGAAGCTTCATTTAAATAAAATGTTGAGCATTGAAAAATTGGTGTGCCTAAAGCACCTGTTTTGGGGTCGTCATATTGTCCGGCATGAACTGACTTTGTACTGTCTCCAAACTCTGTATAGCGTTTGTGTTGTAGTTTTGGACCTGATTCTCGTTTGCGTTTTAAATCATTAAACCAAACAGAACCATCTTGTCTTTTGTCCTCAATGTTTTGATAACTCTTTTTCATAGTTGAAGTTTGAACAACTTGTTAATTTAGTATAGGAACGTCTTTTTTTGTTAATTTTTCTTTTTTAGTAATATATTTACTCAGGTATTTGGCATCTTTTTTAACTCCTCCAAGTGTAGCAGAACCTCTGGTGTATAGCCATGGAAGTCCTAGAAAATAGAGTCCTTCAATATCACTAACACCTCTGTAGTTTTTAGGGTAATAGCTACTATCTAGTTGTATGTCATCAATCCATTGAAAGTTAGGTTTAAAACCTGTTGCCCATACAATATTTTTGATATCATCAACGTTTTGTTTTTCAAATTCAATAGTTGACTTGTCGGCGTCAAGTGTTCTACCAACACAAACAACATTATCTTTTTTGAATAATGTTTTTACATCGGTACCAATAACAGGTTGTCCACCAGTACTAAGTTTTTTACCAATCCAAGAGTATTTATGAGCAGATAAAAACCCAACTCTACTAAACCACCACCACAGCGTTTTTCCTAAAATTTCTTGAGGAATGGAATTGATGTTAGTGTTTCCTGAAAAATAAACTGTTCTATGTGTTTTAGATATTTCGTTTAAAATTTGAACTCCAGAATCTCCTGCGCCTACAACTAGTGTGTTTCCATCTTGTAATTGATTTGGGCTTTTATAGTGTTCACTGTGAATTTGAAAAATGTCACTAGATATTTTGGTATGACATTTTGGTGTAAATGGCTTATGGAAAGGGCCAGTAGCAACAATTACGTTTTTTGCTTTAAACTCTTTTGTATTGCTCTTTAATTTGAAAACTCCGCTTTCTTTTTTGAGAGATGTTATTTTATGATTAAATTCAATAGGAATATTAAACTTCTTAACATAAGATTTTAAGTAGTCTGCAACCTCATACTTGTTGGCATAATGCCCTTTTTTATGAGGAAACTTCATACCTGGCAAATTATTAAATTCTGAAGGTGTAAATAATTTTAAAGAATCCCATCTTTTTAACCATGGAGCACCAGTTTCTGAGTTGGCATCAACAATAACATAATTTAAATTCTGTTTGTTTAAATAATATGCAATTGCTAATCCAGCTTGTCCTGCTCCAATAATTATATAATCCGTCATAAATAGTTTTTATAATTACAAAATTAAACTAATATAGGATTACTTTTATGTTAAATCTTATTATGTAGAAAATAAAACTATTAAAACTTGTAATTATAGGTTTAAATGTTTTAAAAAGAGTAGTTTTGTTAAAATCAACTGAAAAATTTTCTGTTATGACTTTTGATACTATAGATAAACAAATAGTGCATTTACTTCAAAAGGATGCTAAGCAAACCACAAAAGAAATTTCTAATAAAACAGGTTTATCTGTAACAGCGGTGTATGAACGTATAAAACGTCTAGAACGTGATAATGTTATTACAAAATATGTAGCACTTGTAGATAAAAGTAAAGTTGAAAAAAACTTCATGGTATTGTGCAGAATTAAATTAGAAAAACACTCAAAAGCTTATTTAACTAAATTTGAAACAGAAGTTAGAAAAATTGATGAAGTGTTAGAGTGCTTTAACATTACAGGAGATTATGATTATTTACTAAAAATATTGGTTAAAGATATGGATGCTTATAGAGAGTTTATGGTAACCAAACTGACAACATTAGATCATATAGGAAGCACGCGAAGCACTTTTGTTATTACAAGCATAAAAAACACAACAGCAATAAGCATATGAATTGATTGCTTAAAGTCAAAATTAGTCTTTTTAGCATAGTTCTGTTGTGAAAAAATAGGTTACTTTTGTATATCTTTTAAAAACAAAAAACACAATATATGAGTACTTATGATGTAGCCGTTATCGGATCTGGTCCTGGAGGATATGTAGCAGCAATCCGTTGCGCGCAATTAGGAATGAAAACTGCAATAATTGAAAAATACAATACACTTGGTGGAACTTGTTTAAATGTTGGATGTATTCCTTCAAAAGCATTATTGGATTCTTCTCATCATTATGACGATGCAGTAAAGCATTTTGAAGCACATGGTATTGAAGTTACTGGAGACATTAAAATGAATCTTGAAAAAATGATTGCACGTAAAGATTCTGTTGTAAAACAGACTTGTGATGGAATCAATTTTTTAATGGATAAAAACAAAATTGATGTATATCAAGGTTTAGGTTCATTTAAAGATGCAACTCATATTACAATAAAAGGAGAGAAAACTATTGAAATTGAAGCTAAAAATACAATTATTGCTACAGGGTCAAAGCCGTCTTCTTTTCCGTTTATCAAGTTAGATAAAGAAAGAGTTATCACATCTACTGAAGCTTTAAAATTAAAAGAAATTCCAAAACATTTAGTTGTTATCGGTGGTGGTGTTATTGGTTTAGAGCTAGGTCAAGTTTATAAAAGACTAGGTTCTGAGGTTACTGTAGTTGAATACATGGATAGAATTGTACCAACTATGGACAAGGCTGTTTCTAAAGAATTGCAGAAAGTTTTAAAGAAACAAAAAATGAAATTTTTAACATCTCATAAAGTTACCAATGTGGAAACTGTAGGAAATGAGGTTGTTATTAATTATGAAGATAAAAAAGGGCAACCTCAAGAAATTAGAACAGATTACTGTTTAGTGTCTGTTGGGCGTCGTCCATATACAGACGGTTTAGGCTTAGAAAATGCAGGAGTAAAAGTTGATGAACGCGGTATGGTAGAAACAGATGCGCATTTACAAACTAATATTTCAAATATTTATGCAATTGGTGATGTTGTAAAAGGTGCAATGTTGGCTCATAAGGCAGAGGAAGAAGGCGTGTTTGTAGCTGAAACATTAGCAGGACAAAAGCCACATATCAATTATAACTTAATTCCTGGTGTAGTGTATACTTGGCCAGAAGTTGCTGCTGTTGGACAAACAGAAGAGCAATTAAAAGACGCTGGTGTAGCTTATAAAGCAGGGTCTTTTCCTATGAGAGCTTTAGGTAGAAGTAGAGCGTCTATGGATTTGGATGGGTTTGTAAAAGTACTAGCAGATGCAACAACAGATGAAATATTAGGAGTTCATATGGTTGGGGCTCGTGCTGCAGATATGATTGCAGAAGCAGTAGTGGCTATGGAGTATAGAGCGTCTGCAGAAGATGTATCTCGCATGTCACATGCACATCCAACATTTACAGAAGCAATTAAAGAAGCGTGTTTAGCTGTTGATGATAAAGCATTACATATGTAATACCGTCGTACTTACAGTTAATATATTTTAAACAAAAGCTCTGAGATTTACTCAGAGCTTTTGTTTTTGCGTTTAAAAATACTCTCAAAAAAGGAAGGCTTATTTTTTTTCCTCTCTGCTTTCTTCTGTTCTTTATCAAAACTTTTTTCTTTGCCTTTAAAAAGATCAAAAAAGGACTCCAAGGCATTTAATTCTTTAAAATCATCACAAGCCAATTCATTTGATAACTCTTCAGATAATGAAGGAAAGCTACTGCTGTATTTAGTTTTAAGATCTGCGGTGTTTTGAATTTCTTGAAATGTTTTAGCAATTAATGGCAATGCCAAACGCCCACCAGATCCTGTGCCGTTATGAAAATGAATTTGTGGCGATGCGCAGCCAACACGGCTAACCATTACAATATTTGGGTTATAGCCTACAAACCATGCGTCTGCATAATTTTGAGATGTTCCGGTTTTACCGGCTAGAGGTATCGTTACGCCATATTTGTGTCTAAGACTAGCTCCTGTTCCATGATCAATGGCTTTCTGAAGTATGGTATTAATTATTTTAGGAGTACGTTCATGAAGTAGCTCTGTACTATTGATGTTTTTATTTTGATAAACAACTGTTCCATTTGCTGTTGTAATTTTTGTAATGGATTTTGGAGTAACCACGTTACCTCCATTTGCAAACACTGCATAAGCTCTTGCTACTTCGTAAATGCTGGCATTTGTGGTTCCTAATGCTAAAGAAGGTGTATTTTTTAGTTTAGAACTAAATTGCATTTGTTTCCAAAGTGTATCAACAGGGGTAAAGCCAGTTTCCATAAATAAGTTAACTGTTGGAATATTCATTGAATTCATCAAAGCTCCACGCATGGAATATTTACCTCCAACAGAATTGTTTGCGTTTTTAGGACTCCAGTTATCATAATCAGTAATTGTAAGGTGTTCATTACTTATGTAGTCACAGGGTTTACGTCCTTCTTCAAGAGCTGCTGCGTATACTATTGGTTTAAAAGTAGAAGCTAACTGTCGTTGCGCAAAAATTTGATCATAAGGATGTGTGTTGTAGTTGATACCACCAACCCAAGCTTTAATTGCTCCGGTAGTTGGATTTATGGCCAATAAACCAGCGTGTAATAGTGTAGCCTCTAAAACTAAACTGTCTGACACGCTTATTGAATCTGTATAGCTCCCTTTCCAATCAAAAATAAGTTGTTTGCTGCGTTCTAGTTTGGTGTCATAACGCTTTATTTTTTTAAGTTGCTTAGTCACTAATTTTTGTAATTCTTTTTTTCGAGTTGCTTTAGTGTAATGCGTTCTAAGTTGTTGTTGCATTTTATCAAGGTGACTTGAAAATGCGTTTAAGGCATAATCTTGTAACTTACTATCTAATGTCGTTTTTATAATTAATCCGTCTTTTTCTAAATCCCATTGTTTACTTGAATTTTCATTAATGCTATCAAGTATTTTACGAGTTTCAGTTTTAACCATTGCTAAAAAGTACCCAGCTTTATTTGTTGTTGTTAAATTGGTGTAATTTAGTTGCAAAGGAAGTTTAGTAAAAGAATCTAATTCTTGCTGATTAAGGTAAGATTCTTTTGCCATTTGTGTGAGTACTATATGTCTTCTATTCAACGCATTTTCAGGATGCAACCTTGGGTTATAATAAGTATTAGCTTTTAAAATACCAATTAACACAGCGCTTTCTTCTATAGTTAACTCTGAGGTGTTTTTATTGAAATAACGTAGTGCAGCAGCTTCTATGCCATACACGTTTTCACCAAATGAAACAGTATTTAGGTATAGTGTTAAAATCTCTTTTTTATTAAATGTTTTTTCAATACGATAGGCTTGTATGGCTTCTTTAGTTTTGTTTACGGGCATGGTAAGAGGTCCGTAATTAGACCTTCCATACATGTTTTTGGCAAGTTGTTGTGTAATTGTGCTACCGCCACCAGAACGTTTATTGCTTAGTAAAATGGTTTTAAATAAAACCCTGAATAAACTCCTGGTATCTACACCACTGTGTTCAAAATACCGGGCATCTTCAGTAGCAATTAAAGCATCAATTAAGTGTTTTGGGAAATCACTATAAGAAGCGTTTGTCCTGTTTTTGTCGAAAAATTTACCAATAATAGTATCGTTATCAGATAATACGACTGAAGCGGTTTCATTGCTAAATTCTTTTAATTCCTCATTGGTGTAAATATGCCCAAAAACATCATAATTAACCAAGGTTATAAATAATAAGATAAGTGAAATAACCAGTAACGATAGGCGAATAAGGAATGAAAAAATTCTTTTAAGCATTAGTTTTTGTTTTTAAACGAAAATTGCGCGCAATTCGTATTTAAAATGATAGAAAATTACCGTCTTATCAGGTTTATTTTTTCTAAAACAGTTTTGAATTTAGGAGCTCTTTTAGTTAATGATTCTACTCTAGAATTGGCAAAGTTGTTAACCAAATCTCTATAATTCAAAACTAAAAAACAAACAAGAAACATAAACACTAAAGCACCACTTATGGCTTGTGTAAAAGTTAATGTGTTGTAAAACCAACGTGTTAAGCCTGTATGAAACCAGCTACCGTATAAAATAATGTGATGCACTAAATATATTGATAATGTAACTTTACCTATTTTAATAAAAACGGAATGATTTAAAAGTTTTCTAGTGTATACAAAAATTGAAAATAAGATAAACACGTCACCCAAACGGGTAAACAGGTAGTTATAGTTTCCGGAAACAGAAAACAACTTTAGTCCTGTAATGCTATCAAGAGTTAATAACAGCGGGCTAGATAAGAATAATAACATTAAGCCTATTACAGCTAGGCTAATTGGGAGTCTGTCATAAAAATAGGCGCGATCTTTATATTTAATAAACTGTGAAGCTAAAAAACCACCGATACTTACATATCCGAACCATGGGAATAAAGCAAATACAGAACCATAGGCTTTAGTTAAAAAGTTTGCTAAAAATGTAGGTAGCAGCGGAATTTCAACAGCATGGTAGTAACGCTCCAGTAAAAAACTAAAAATAGTTATGCTTAGTAGCGTATAATTAAATAGTTTTTGACCGTACTTATACATTGTGGTGTATAATAGACATAGGAGTATTAAAGATAAGCCTATAATATGCAATACATCAGTATAGAAAAAAGATTTATGAGTATAACCAACAAAAACCCCGATACTTAAGCGCAATAGGTATCCCCAAATGATTAATTTAAAACCGCGTTCAAGTCCTTTCTTCACTCTTGGGTTGTCCCAGCCATGTTGTTTTTGTTTTAATAATAAAAACATAAACACAAACCCGGTAATGGTAAAAAATGTAGGTGCTGTAATTCCTCTAAAATAGTCCCATATTTGATATGTAGTATTTGTAGAAACTTTAAATTTATCAGCTAATAAGGCGCTAATAAAGTGTCCTTGAAGCATCATTAAAATAGCAAAGGAGCGTAACGCGTCTATATAGACAAGTCGTGTATTTTTTTTGGGTGTATTGATAATCTAATTTTTGGCAAATCTACTAAAAATCAGTTTAATATAGTTTTATTTTATTTAATTGAGCTAATAAACTGATTTATAGCTCATAGCTTTTAAAGAAAATATGTATTTTTGCATTTTTAAAAATTAAAATAATAGAATTATGCAAGACGGTTTATATGCTAAGTTTCACACATCAAAAGGAGAAATTTTAGTTAACTTAGAATATCAAAAAACTCCAGGAACAGTTGGTAACTTTGTAGCATTAGCACAAGGTAATTTAGAAAATACCGTAAAACCTCAAGGAACACCTTACTATGATGGTTTAAACTTTCATAGAGTAATTTCTGATTTCATGATTCAAGGAGGATGTCCTTTAGGAACAGGAACAGGTGATCCGGGGTATAAATTTGATGATGAATTTCATCCAGATTTAAAGCATTCAGGACCAGGAGTATTAGCAATGGCTAATTCAGGACCAGGATCTAACGGAAGTCAATTTTATATTACGCATGTTGAAACGTCATGGTTAGATGGTAAGCACACAGTGTTTGGAAATGTAGTTGAAGGACAAGATGTAGTGGATGCTGTAGCACAAGGCGACAAATTAACACAATTAGAAATTTTAGCTGTTGGTGCAGATGCGGAAGCATTTAAGGCAGTAGAAGCATTCAGAACTTTTGAAGGATCTAGAGAGAAGCGTTTGGCCGAAGAAAAAGCTGCGGCAGAAGCTGAGTTAGAAAAATTAGCTTCAGGATTTGATAAAACTGATAGCGGCTTACGTTACCAGATTTTACAAAAAGGAACTGGAGCAAAAGCTGCCAAAGGTAAAAACGTATCTGTACACTATAAAGGACAATTGTCTGACGGTACTGTATTTGATTCGTCTTATAAAAGAAAAGAACCAATTGACTTTCAATTAGGAGTAGGGCAAGTGATTTCAGGATGGGATGAAGGTATTACGTTATTGAATGTAGGAGATAAAGCACGTTTTGTGATTCCTTCTAATTTAGCATACGGCGAAAGAGGAGCAGGTGGTGTAATACCTCCAGGAGCAACTTTAATTTTCGATGTTGAGTTGATGGCAGTTAAATAAACAGCTTAATATACTATTGAAAAGCACTGTTTTTTAAACAGTGCTTTTTTTATGGGTATTGGTTTTCAGCTTCTTAAAAAAAAGCGTGATTTTTTTATTAAAAAAGGCTTTGGTGTTTTAAAAAAGGTGTTATATTTGCACCCGCAATACAAACGTATTGAAGTTCTTTAAAATAATGCGAAAATAGCTCAGCTGGTAGAGCGCCACCTTGCCAAGGTGGAGGTCGCGAGTTCGAATCTCGTTTTTCGCTCTGTAAAATATTCCATGCTGAAGTGGTGGAATTGGTAGACACGTTGGACTTAAAATCCAATGCTCCTTGGAGCGTGCGGGTTCAAGTCCCGCCTTCAGTACTAAAGCCTTCCGATAGCAATATCGGAAGGACTTTTTTTAAACGAATATTTTTACATAATACACATACCAAAGTGAAAGTTAATAACTTTTGCTACACACGCTGAAGTGGTGGAATTGGTAGACACGTTGGACTTAAAATCCAATGCTCCTTGGAGCGTGCGGGTTCAAGTCCCGCCTTCAGTACTAAAGCCTTAACTAATTATAGTTGAGGCTTTTTTTATGTCTTGATTCTAAGTTTGTACTATATTTTATATTATAGAAAAATGATACCGTCTATGATAAGTGCGATTCAAATAAATGCTGCTATTGCAGAGGGTAATTCCATTAATTTACCAAAATCAAAAAACGTAGAGTCTATCAAAAAGAAAAGGAGCTGATGGTATTATAGATGTATTGATTTTGTGCTAAAGCTATAGCCACTTCTTACGTCTGAAAAACAGAATTAACATTATTGCTAAAAACAGCATTGTTCCCATGAGTATAAAATACCCGTATTTCCAATGTAATTCAGGCATGTTGGTAAAATTCATACCGTAAATACCGGCTAAAAATGTTAATGGTATAAATATAGTAGAGACTATTGTGAGTAGCTGCATGACTTTATTCATTTTAAAACTAACTTCGGTTATGAATAAATCTTGTAGGCCGTTAAGCATGTCACGGTAAGATTCTATCATATCCATTACTTGAATGGTATGGTCGTATAAATCTCTTAAAAAGGCATACGTGTCATCTTCAATTAAGTTGCTTTCGGATTTAGCAAATCTATTTATAGCTTCTCTTAATGGGGCAACGGATTTTCTAACTTGGACGAGCTCTTTTTTTAACTCATGAATTTTTGTTTTGTTTTTAAGATCTTGATTTCCGCTAATTAAATCGTCTTCTAGGCGTTCAATAACAGATTCAATATCATCTAAAACAATATAGTAATGGTCAACCACAACATCAATTAAAGCGTAAGTCAAATAATCTGCGCCACATGATCTAATTTTCCGTCTACCACCTTTAATTCGTTTCCTAACATCGCTAAACAAATCGGTTTCCTGCTCTTGAAAGGTTAATACTAAGCCTTTTCTAAAATATAAGGTAATTTGTTCAGACTCTAATTTAGTGGTTTCTTTATCAAAACGTAATGCTCTTAGGGCAATAAAATTACCATTATCATATTCTTCAAATTTTGGACGCTGATTCACATCAGCAATAGCTTCTTGCACTAACGGATGTATTGTGCATGATTTGCCTATGTGTTCAATTAGATTAGTATCATGCATACCACGCACATCATACCAATCAACCACAGTATCTGAAGGTTTTTTAAACGCAATTGTTTCATGACTTTCATACACTTGTTCTTCTAAATTATGCTCATTGTAATTCAGGTAGTGAACTTGAATATTGTCTACTTTTTTATCTCCAGTAAATACTATAGTTCCTGGTGCTAAGCCTGTTTTTTTTCGTTTTCTAGCCATGAAATTATTCAAAAATAAGAAGTACTAAATATAAGTACTATTTTTTAATAGCTCAAATGATATATGCTGGTTTGTGTGTCTTTTATAAGATAAACCTTGTACTGACAAGCAGATTTGTAAAAAAGCAATATATTTGCACACTATTAGTAACCTTAAAACATTAGTATAGCATGCAACTGTACAATAAATTAAGCGCTGCTGAACGCGCGCAATTAATTGATGAAGCTGGCAAAGACCGCTTGACAATTTCGTTCTATCAATACTTCAAGATAGAAAACCCACAATTATTTAGAGATAAATTGTTTTTAGAATGGGATGCCTTAGAGGTGTTAGGAAGAACCTACGTATCTAACGAAGGAATTAACGCTCAAATTTCTGCTCCAGCTGATCGTTTTTTAGAGTTGAAAGCACAATTAGATGCCATTTCATTTTTAAAAGATATTCGTTTAAATGTTGCTGTGGAGCAAGACAACAAGTCGTTTTTAAAGCTTAAAGTAAAAGTTAGAGATAAAATTGTTGCCGATGGATTAAATGATAACACATTTGATGTTACAGATAAAGGGGTGCATTTAAATGCAAAAGATTTTAATGCTATGTTAGCAGACCCGAATACAGTTTGTGTTGATATGCGTAACCATTATGAAAGTGAAATAGGGCATTTTCAAGGTGCTGTAACTCCAGATGTTGATACCTTTAGAGATTCTTTAGATATTATTGAAGAAGACTTAAAAGAGCATAAAGAGGACAAGAATTTATTGATGTATTGTACAGGTGGTATTCGTTGTGAGAAAGCTAGTGCGTATTACAAGCATAAAGGCTTTAAAAATGTCTACCAATTAGAAGGTGGAATTATTGAGTATACACGCCAAGTTAAAGATGAAGGTGTTGAAAATAAGTTTATTGGTAAAAACTTTGTGTTTGACCACAGGCGTGCTGAGCGTATTACTGATGATGTTATTTCAAACTGTCATCAATGTGGTGAGCCTGCTGATATTCATGTAAATTGCGAAAATCAAGCGTGTCATTTGTTATTTATACAGTGTCCGTCTTGCTCAGAAAAAATGAATACCTGTTGTTCTGACGCGTGTAAGACTATTGCAGCTTTACCATATGAAGAGCAAAAAGAACTGCGTAAAGGAACGCATAATAGTAATAAGATATTTAAAAAAGGACGTTCAGAGGTTTTGAAGTTCAAGAAATAGCATAAATTGTATATATAAAAGAGTCGTGTAATTGTACACGACTCTTTTGTTTTGAGTTAATTTTTCCATTTGATATTACAACCAATACTCGGTTTTTGTTCTTGAGTATTTGATGTCTTTGACAGTAAACAGTCTAATGCATGTCTCATATTTTTTCCAGTCAATGGTATATCGTTTCCTGGTCTAGAGTCATCTAACTGTCCACGATAACTAAGTTTTAAATCTTCATTAAACACATAAAAATCAGGCGTACAAGCCGCATCATATGCTTTAGCTACCTCTTGAGTGGCATCATATAAATAAGGAAATGGGTAATGGTTGTCTTTGGCGTGTTGCTGCATTTTATCAGGGCCATCTTGCGGATAATTTATAACATCATTGCTGCTGATAGCTATAAAACTTACCCCTTTTGTTTGGTATTCATCTGCTAGTTTAACCAATTCTGGATTCACATGAATTACAAACGGGCAATGGTTGCAAATAAACATGATAACTGTTGCTTTTCTGCCTTTAAGTGTGTGTAGTGACAAATTGATATTGCTTTTAGTATCAAGTAAAGTGAAATCTGGTGCTTTGGTGTTTAAAGCTAACATATTGGATGGTGTTCTTGCCATGATTGAGTATATTTATATCTAAATAAAGGTATATAAATTATGGAAATTTCTTGGGCAGATTTTGAAAAAGTAGACATTAGAGTAGGAACTGTTCTTGCTGCTTCGGTGTTTAAAGAAGCACGAAACCCTTCATATATATTGGAAATTGATTTTGGAGTTATTGGTGTATTGAAAAGCTCAGCGCAGTTAACAACCTTATATATTGCTGATGAGTTGGTGGGTAAACAGGTGTTAGCAGTAGTGAATTTTCCTAAAAAACAAATTGCGACTATAATGAGTGAGTGTTTAGTGCTTGGCTTAGTAGGAGGTGAAGGAGTGGTGCTGATTAATCCTGATAGAAAGGTAGCTAATGGCTTACGATTGGCATAAAAAAACTCAATCATTTCTGATTGAGTTAGTTTTGGTTTATGGTTGGTTTGTATTGGTTTAGATATCGTCAAAACTGATATCTGTAAAACTAGAATTAGCCACTGGTTCAGCAACAGCTTCTTCAGTTTCGTAGTCTTTTTTATAATCTTTTTGATGACGTTCAGAAATAACTTCCTCACCTTTTTCATCAATTACGTATGAAGTCATCTCAGCCATGATATCTGTAAAGGCCACGAAATCTTCTTTGTATAAGTAAATTTTATGCTTCTTATAATGAAAAGAACCGTCGTCATTTGTAAACTTTTTACTTTCAGTGATCGTAAGGTAGTAATCTCCGGCTTTGGTTGATCTTACATCAAAAAAATAAGTTCTTCTTCCTGCTCTTAATACCTTTGAAAAAATTTCTTCCTTCTCTAAATATTCTTTGTCGCTCATAATTTCTTCGTAATATAATTAGTTTTATTGCTTTCAAAAATCATAAAAAAAAAGTTTAGAACCAATTTTTTTTACTGTTCTTTTTCAGATAATTGTTTTTGGTGTAGCTCTTGGTAGTACCCCGGCACACTTATAAGCTGATTATGAGTTCCTTTTTGAATTATGGTACCACCATCAAGGACTAAAATTGTTTCTGCATTTTTAACAGAAGAGATACGATGGCTAACTATAATAGTTGTTTTTGATTTAGAGACTGATTTTAAATTACTTAAGATGTTCTCTTCTGTTTCTGTATCTACGGCAGATAGGCAATCATCAAAGAGTAGTATGTCAGGAGATTTTATAATAGCTCTGGCAATGGACACCCGTTGTTTTTGTCCTCCAGATAAAGTAATACCACGTTCTCCTAAAACGGTTTGGTATTTATTTTTAAATTGAATGATATTATCATGTACATCTGCGTTTTTTGCGGCTGTAATAATATCATCTTTAGTTGCGTTTGATTTTCCGAACTTTATATTATTAGCAATTGTGTCTGAAAACAGAAAAGGGTCTTGTGGTACAACACCAATATGGGTTCTTAAAAGTGTTAAGTTATGGTCTTTAATGTTTTTTCCTCCAATACGTATTTCGCCTTTGGTGACGTCATGTAATCTTGAAATAAGGTTTAAAATAGTTGATTTTCCTGAACCAGTTTGTCCAATTATCGCAAAGGAATGGCCTTTATCTATCTTAAAGGATAAATTTTTAAGGGCAGTAATGTTTGTGTCTGGGTAAGTAAAGGTCACATTTTTAAATTCTATATCGGTATCAAATTCATAGGTTGAGTTGTTCTCATTTTTAATTTCTGGTATGATGTTTAAAAACTCATTAATTCTTTTTTGTGAAGCTTCAGCTTGTTGTATTATTGAGGTTACCCAACCAACAGTAGCAACAGGCCATGTTAGCATGTTTACATACAATAGAAATTCAATTAATGTTCCAATACTTTTTATTGTTCCGTTAATGTATTGAAGGCCACCAATATATATAACTAAAACATTGCTTAAGCCTATTAGTAATATCATAAACGGAAAAAACCAAGCTTGAACTTTTACTAAGTCCATATTTTTCTGCTTGCTTTCTTCAGAAAGTAATTCAAATTCAGTTGTAGAATTAGTTGTAATACCATAGGCCTTTATAACAGCAATACCTGAAAACGCTTCTTGAGTAAAAATAGTTAGTTTAGATAGGTACTCCTGAACAATGGTGCTTCTTAAGTGTATTTCTTTACTTAATTTATAAATGGCAACGGATAATATTGGCAGTGGCAACAATGTGTAGAGAGCTAATTTTGGCGCTGTGTTTATCATCATAGGAATTAGGATAGCAAATAGTGTAATGGTGTTTATACTATACATAATTGCAGGGCCAAAATACATACGTACTCTACTAACATCCTCACTTATTCTGTTCATTAAATCACCAGTTCTATTTTGTTTATAGAAATTTTGTGATAACAACTCATATTGCTTGAACACATTATTTTTTAAGTCAAACTCAATTAAGCGAGACATCACAATTAATAACTGACGCATTAAGAAAGTGAAAAAAGCGGCTGTAACACTAACACCTAAGATTAGTAAAATATAGTGTAACAAATCAGTTTTAAATACTTCAAATGAAGCGTTTTTATCTGAAATGTAAGTTTCTATCAGCTCTATTGCATTTCCTGTAAATCTTGGCGTGAATACAATAAATATCTTTGAAATAATAGTGATGATGATACCAATAATCAGCCTGTATTTATATTTTAAAAAGTATTGGTTTAACTGTTGTAATTCCTTCATTTATGTTTTCTAAAATTTATTTTAGATTTAATAATAGTCAATTTAAGAGTAATTTATTGCGTAAAAATGAATAATCAATTACTTTTGCACTCTTAAATTGAGAGATTTATAATATAGTTTATAATATAACAACATACAAATAATGACTTCAGAAGTAATAAACGTGAAAGATTTACCAAAGGTAGATCCTGTTTTTGGACAGTTATCATTCGATAATCATGAGCAAATTGTTTTTTGCAATGACAAAGATACTGGATTAAAAGCAATAATTGGAATTCATAATACTGTTTTAGGACCTGCTTTAGGAGGAACACGAATGTGGCAATATACTAATGAGTGGGAAGCACTTAATGATGTATTGCGTTTATCAAGAGGTATGACATTTAAATCTGCAGTAGCAGGCTTAAATTTAGGGGGTGGTAAAGCTGTTATTATTGGGGATGCTAAAACTCAAAAAACCCCAGAATTAATGCAACGTTTCGGAGCGTTTGTACATTCTTTAAGCGGTAAATACATAACTGCTGAAGATATTGGTATGGAAACCTCTGATATGGATTTAGTGCGCGACGTAACACCATACGTAACAGGTATTTCAGAAAGTAGAGGAGGAGCAGGTAACCCATCTCCAATTACTGCTTACGGAGTTTTTATGGGAATGAAAGCCGCTGCAAAATACAAATACGGTTCTGATGTGTTAGAAGATCGAAAAGTTATTGTGCAAGGTATTGGACATGTTGGAGAGTCTTTAGTAGAGCACTTAACAAATGAGGGAGCAAAAGTTATTATTACAGATATTAACGAAGGTCGTTTGGCTGAGGTAAGTGCTAAATACGGTGCTGAAATTTATACAGGTAATAATATCTATGGTTTAGAAGCCGATATATATGCGCCATGTGCTTTAGGAGCCACTGTAAATGATGAAACAATTAATCAATTAAAAGTTGATATTATTGCTGGTGCAGCTAACAATCAGTTAGCTAATGAAGTAGTGCATGGAAAAATATTATCAGAAAAAGGTATTGTGTATGCGCCAGACTTTGTAATTAATGCTGGAGGTATTATCAATGTATACGCAGAATTAGAAGGTTACGGTAAAACTGAAATCATGCGTAAAACTGAAAATATTTACAATACAACATTAGAAATTATAAAAAATGCTGCTACAAATGGTGTAACTACTCACAGTGCATCATTAACCATTGCTCAAAATAAAATTGATGCAAGAAAAAAAGAAAATCAGAAGTAGTATTTCTTTAAAATAATAGTTTATTTTTGCAAAGCGAAAGGAAATCATCCTTTCGCTTTGTTACTCTATAAAAGTTCTTATTCATGTTAAACAGAAGACATATTCGTACAAAAGTAATGCAAACCATTTTTGAAATGCAGCTTACAAATAATGATGATTTAAATCTTGCTTATAAGAAATTAAACGACAGCTCTTCTAGCATGTATGACTTGTACTTGTTGCAATATCAATTATTTATTGTAATACTTCAGAAAGCAAGAAAACTAAATAAAACATCACAAAAGAGTTTTTTACAGGAAAATAAAAAACAAAATATTCACAGATTAGAAAACAACGTGTTTTTAAATCACATTGCTTCTAGTCAAGAGTTGGCTTTACTTATTGATGAAAAAGGTTTAGAGCACTGGGAGTTAGATGATGAATATGCTGCATTGTTTTTAGATCAAATACTTGTAGCAGATTTTTATGTTGCTTACTTAAATGAAGACAGTTCTTTTGAAAAAGATAAAGAATTAGTGCTTAATATTTTTAAACGAGTGATAGCCCCAAATGATAAGTTGTATTCGTATTATGAAGATACGTGTATAAGCTGGACTGATGATTTGCCAATTGTTAACACGTTAATTTTAAAAGAGTTAAAAAAACTTACATTGGCAACTCCTTTAAAGCTTACAAAGTTATTTAAAGATGAAGATGATCAGAAATTTGGAAAAGAATTGCTGTCAAAAACAACGTTAAATAGCGAAGAATTAAAGAAGTATATTGATGAAAAAACACCAAAGTGGGATGAAGAACGTATAGCCTCAATCGATTCAATTTTAATGCAAATGGCTATTTGTGAATTTTTAAAATTTTCTTCAATACCTGTAAAAGTGTCTATAAATGAATATTTAGAAATAGCTAAAGAATACTCAACTAAAAAAAGTAGTACGTTTATAAATGGTATTTTAGATAGTTTGTTAAAAGACTTTAAGAAAGATGATAAACTTCAAAAAATAGGAAGAGGCTTGATATAATACGATATTTTAATTATTTTAGCACTGCTTAACAAATAAATTAATAGAATTAGATTATGAAAAATTTAAAAATACTTGCTTTTACAGCATTATGCGGCTTAGCATTTGTGTCATGCAAAAAAGAAAATGCGGCAGATAAAATTAACACAGAAAACATCGCAGTTGCAGCTGAAAGAGATGCAAACTCTAATAAATTTCCAATCATGACTTTTGATAAAACAGAACATGATTTTGGAACTATTCAACAAGGAGATGCGGTAGAAACTATGTTTAACTTTACAAACACAGGAGAGAAGCCTTTAGTAATTGTAGGAATTAAAGGAAGTTGTGGGTGTACCATTCCTAATGATTGGCCAAGAGAAGCTATTGCTCCAGGAGGAACAGGAAAATTTTCTGTAAAATTTAACTCAAGAGGAAAGAAAAACTTAGCACAACAAACAGTTACAATTACTGCTAATACTGAAAAAGGTAAAGAAATGGTTAAAATTAAAGCCATGGTAGAAGTACCAGAAGGTGCCGCAGCAACTGCTGGAGCTATAAAAACACCTGTTTTAAAAGTAGCACAATAAAGAGAACGTATTAATGGAAGGTATATTAGGTACAGTAGGTCAGTTTTCACCATACATTTTAATGTTTGTGGTGATTTATTTTTTCTTTTTAAGACCACAAATGAAACGCCAAAAGCAAGAATTAAACTTTGCTAAAGAAATTAAAAAAGGGGATAGGGTAATTACCAAAAGTGGTATCCATGGAAAAATAGTAGAATTAAATGATACTGATAATACCTGTGTTATAGAAACAGGAGCTGGTAAAATTAAATTTGAACGTTCATCATTATCACATGAGTTATCATTAAAACTCAATGCAAAATAAAGTGCTCTCACTTTTAACATATAAAAAAAGCCACTCAATTGAGTGGCTTTTTTTATATGTGTATTTTATTATTTTTTAGCGGTTAGCTGTGCAATTTCTACAATTACATCAATTGCTTTTTTGATACTTTCTACAGGAACATATTCATAGCGTCCGTGAAAGTTATGTCCTCCAGCAAAAATGTTAGGACAAGGTAAGCCCATGTAAGATAATTGAGAGCCATCTGTACCTCCTCTAATAGGTTTGATTAACGGTGTAATACCTAAGTTTTTCATAGCTTCTTCAGCTATGTCAACAATATGCATTACAGGCACTACCTTTTCTTTCATGTTAAAGTACTGGTCACTAATTACAGTTTCAACAGTTCCGGCACCATGTTTTGTGTTTAAATCGGTAGTAATTTGTTCTAACAAACTTTTACGTTCTTGAAATTTTTGCATGTCATGATCTCTAATAATCATTCCGATGTTTGTTTCTTCAACTTTACCTTCAATACCATATAAATGAAAGAACCCTTCATAACCAGAAGTTTTTTCCGGAACTTCTTGTTCAGGTAATGCTGCTATAAACTCATTTGCAATTAGCATTGAATTAATTAATTTTCCTTTAGCATAGCCTGGATGAACAATTTTTCCATTCACTTTAATTTTAGCACCTGCGGCATTAAAATTTTCATATTCTAACTCACCCACTTGGCTACCATCCATTGTATAGGCCCAATCTGCAGCAAATTTTTCAACATCAAACTTGTGAGCGCCTCTACCTATTTCTTCATCAGGAGTGAAACCTACACGAATTTTCCCGTGTTTTATATCAGGGTTGTTAATAAGGTGCTCCATAGCACACATGATTTCTGTAATACCAGCTTTATCATCTGCTCCTAAAAGCGTTGTACCATCAGTTGTAATTAATGTTTGTCCTTTGTATAGTAATAAATCTTCAAAATAATCTGGAGACAATACAATGTTTTCATCTTTGTTTAAAAGAATATCGCCACCGTCATAATTAGGGATAACTTGTGGTTTTACATTGGCACCAGTATAATCTGGTGTAGTGTCAAAATGTGACACAAAGCCTATTGTTGGAACGTCATGATCAACATTACTAGGCAATGTAGCCATAATATAGGCATGTTTGTCTATGGTCACATCTTCCATTCCCATAGCTTTTAATTCATCAACTAATTTATTAGCTAAATCCCATTGCTTTTCAGTACTTGGACATGTGTCTGAATTTGGGTCTGATTCGGTATCAATAGTTACGTAACTGATAAAACGGTCTATAATATGTTGCATGCTTTATTTTTTTTACGAAAATAATTGTATTTATTTGATTGACATAATTTGACAGGCACAAAAGCTGTATTAGATACTCTAAATTATATGTTAATTAATTGCTATCGCCTTTTATTTATAGTAATTTTCAAAAAAAATATTAAGATTTTATGAATACAGTTTCTGACTTATTAAACATATTACGACTTGAAAAGCTTTCAGAACTAAGTTTTAAAGGGGAAAATGAAACCGTAGGAACACCTGCTGTTTTCGGTGGTCAAGTTTTAGCGCAATCTATTAATGCAGCTTATAATACTATTACTAATGGTAGAGTGTTACACTCTTTACATTCGTATTTTTTAGAATCTGGTGATTTGAATTTACCCATAACATTTGATGTTTCAATAATGAGAGATGGTGGAAGTTTCTCTACACGACGTGTTACTGCTAAGCAAGAAGATACTGTAATTTTTATTTTAGCAGCCTCATTTCATAAAGTAGAAAATGGTTATGACCACCAGGTAGCTATGAAGACTGATGTTAAGCAACCCGAAGAATTATTAAGTTGGAATGATATGCTAAATCAATTTGGTGATTTTTTACCCGTTAGCGTAAAGGACTTTTTAAAGGTGCCAAGACCTATTTCTTTTAAGCCTACCAAAATTGTAAACCCTTTAGAAAAAAAAGATTTACCTCCGTTTTCTGATGTGTGGTTTAAGTTTAAGTGTACGGATAAAGAAAAACTGTCTTTGGCAGAAAAACAGCAGCTACTAACCTATGTGTCTGATTATAATATTTTAACAACGGCATTAAATATTCATGCTAGTAAAGCAAATTTCTCAAACACTCAAATGGCAAGTTTAGACCATTCCATGTGGTTTTTTAGAGATTTTGATATAGATGATTGGTTGTTATTTTCTATAGATGTGCCAAATACACATGGCGCTAGAGGGTTTTCAAGAGGAAACATTTTTACACGTGATGGTAAATTAATAGCATCTGTTACCCAAGAAGGGTTAATGCGGCCTATAACCAGGTAATTATTATCTAATATCGAAAAGAAAGGGCGCGTGTTTATAGTTATCCCTTAAAGAAAAGACATTGTAGTTGTAACTATAATGTCTTTTTTCTTCCATTAAGAATATGTACTTTTGCACAAACAAAAACTGAGCATGTACAAAAGCATTATTCGCCCAATTTTTTTCGCTTTCGATCCTGAAAAAATTCACCATTTCACCTTTAGTTTAATCAAGTTTACAAGTAAAATTCCTGGAGTACCAAGTGTGTTCAGAAGTTTATATCAAGTAACAGACAAACGTTTGGAGCGTAAGGTGTTTGGACTAACGTTTCCTAATCCGGTTGGTTTAGCAGCAGGGTTTGATAAAGAAGCAAAATTGTATAATGAATTATCAAACTTCGGATTTGGTTTTATAGAAATAGGAACCATTACACCAAAAGCTCAAGTAGGGAACCCTAAAAAACGTTTGTTTCGTTTAAAAGAAGATCAGGCTATTATTAATAGAATGGGGTTTAATAATAAAGGTTTAGAGGCTGCTATTGAAAATTTAAAACACAAACGTTCTAACTTAATTGTTGGAGGAAACATAGGAAAAAACACAGATACTAATCCTGATGATTATACGGCAGATTATGAAGCATGCTTTAAGGCTTTGCATCCGTATGTAGATTATTTTGTAGTAAATGTAAGTTGCCCGAATGTAGGCAGTCATGCTAAATTACAAGATAAGGGGTATCTCTTAGAATTACTAGGAACGTTAAAAAACTTAAACTCAAAAGAAGCAATTCAGAAACCAATCGTTTTAAAAATTGCGCCAGACTTAAATAATGAGCAATTAGATGAAATTATTGAAGTTGTTGCTCAAACAAAAATTGATGGTGTGATTGCTTCAAATACATCAGTGAGTAGGGAGGGTTTAAAAACATCAAAAGAAACACTTGATGCCATTGGAAACGGTGGTGTGAGTGGTAAACCTGTGGCTGATAAAAGTACAGCAGTTATTAAATACTTATCAGATCATTCAGGTAAATCATTTCCAATAATAGGAGTAGGAGGTATACATTCCTCTCAAGATGCTTTAGATAAAATAGAAGCAGGTGCTACTTTGGTACAGGTGTATACGGGGTTTATTTATGAAGGTCCGAAATTGGTAAAAGATATTAATAAAGCAATACTAAAGAGTTATAAATAAAAGAAGCTGACTTTTTTAGGTGATTAACTACTAAACTTTACGTTCTTAAAATGAACAGAATTTCATTTTTTGAAGGGAAATTGCAAAGTCAGCTTCAAATATTATTGAAGTAATATTTTATTAACCTTATGGTTGTTATTTTTATCGGTTAATTTTATAAAATATAAGCCTTTATTGTAGCTGTTGGTATTAAAAGTATAACTAGCTACTTGGTTTAGTTTTTTTTTGAATAAACGTCTGCCTATTTGATCATACATTTCTAAGACATTATAATTGTTTAAATTATCTAGCGTTAAAATATGGTTGACAGGGTTTGGGTATATGTTAGGAATTTTGTTATTCGCCAATTCGTCCTCTACACTTAAGATAATTCCTTTGAAAGTAATTGATAATGACCCAATTTTGTTTCCATTAAAACCATACTGCGTTCCAATCATTGATATTGCTTCAGCAGGTACGGTTGGCGTGTTGTTTGCTCCATAACTTGTTCCTGAATCCGTTCCGGCATCTAATGGATATATGTCAATTATAATCGGTTCATCTTGAGCTTTCCAATTTCCTTCGGAATCTATTAAAGAAAAAGAATTAACACCAATAAACCAATCAGGACTTGGTGCTATCATTGAAGCTAGCGTAAGCAAAGGTTTGTCTGTTGAAACCTCAATATTGCTTAAAGTTGCGCTACTTATAGCGGTAAAAGGCGTAAAATAAGCTTCTAAATACCTTGTAGCGTCTCCCTTATTTATTGCGTTATTTACTTCGTTTTCAAAATTGATGTTGTTACCTTCTTCTGCAACATCTTTAATACCTGCAGTAGCATTTAAGCCGATTTGCCAGAAAGTAACATCACTATTGTGTGTTGTTCCAACTAAATCTGACCAATGGGGTGAATTTGGTAATTCACCATGATCTGCAGAGTTCCAAGTACTCGTATAAACGAAGTCATAAACAGCTATATTTTGAGATAGACTCGTTAACGTAAAGAAAATGAATACTATAAAAAAAGTTTTTTGTAAATAAAAGCTCTTGTTTTTCATAATATATAAGATTGGTTAGACTATTTGGTCGATATGTAATCGCTTGTCTTACAGTTTTTTAGTGTTATTTGTTGTAAGAATAAACTATTTTAAAGAACGAGATGTTAAAACTCTATTTTCTAAATTATTAATAGCGGATAATTATTTTAAAAATCATATTTTTACACAAACTTTCAAACTAAATGAATAAAGACGTCAAAATAATTGAATGTCCCCGTGATGCTATGCAGGGGATAAAAATGTTTATTCCAACAGAAAAGAAAGTATTATACTTACAATCGCTTTTAAACTGTGGTTTTGATACGTTAGATTTTGGAAGTTTTGTATCGCCAAAAGCAATTCCGCAAATGGTAGATACTGCCGAGGTCTTGGCGCAGTTAGATTTATCTCAAACAAAAACAAAACTCTTAGCTATTGTAGCTAATGTTCGTGGAGCTCAAGCGGCTGCTGAGCACGCTCCAATACAATATATGGGATACCCGTTTTCGATTTCAGAAAACTTTCAGATGCGTAATACACATAAAACTATAGCGCAATCAATAGAAAGTTTAAAAGAAATTTTAGACATTGCTCATTCTGTAGATAAAGAGGTTGTAGCGTATTTATCAATGGGATTTGGAAACCCATATGGTGATCCTTGGAATGTAGATATAGTAGGAGAGTGGACTGAAAAATTAGCGCAAATGGGGGTTAAAATTTTATCACTTTCAGATACAGTAGGTTCTTCAACTCCTGAAGATATTGACTATATTTTTTCAAATTTAATTCCGCAATACAAACATATTGAATTCGGAGCGCATTTACATACCACACCAACATCATGGCATGAAAAAATAGACGCCGCTTACAAAGCTGGTTGTAGGCGCTATGATGGTGCTATACAGGGTTTTGGTGGTTGTCCAATGGCTAAAGATGATTTAACAGGGAACATGCCTACAGAAAAAATGTTATCGTATTTCACGACTCATAAAGCCAATTCAAATGTTGCTCCAATGGCATTTGAAGCTTCTTATAATAAAGCCTCTGATATTTTTAATCACTACCACTAGACTGTATTTCAGAGGTTTATAATTCTTATTTAAATTAATTACAAATAAGCTTTTTTTAATTAAAAAGAGCGCATATATTTGCCCCGAAATTAACAATCAATAATTAATCTAAATAAGAATAAAATGAAAAAATTAGCAGTAGTTAGTGCTTTATTAGTAGCTACATTAGGGTTTTCACAAACACCACAAGATTCTACTCAAGTAGCAAATTTACAACAAAACAGTGCGCAACGTATTTTAAGCAATACCATTGATAAAGGAATTACAATTGGGGGGTACGGACAAATTGATTATAATCAACCAGACGGAAATAATGGTGAATTAGATATACATAGAATGGTGCTATTGTTTGGATACAGATTCAATGATAAAGTTCAGTTTGTAACTGAAATAGAAATGGAACACGTAAAAGAGTTGTATGTTGAACAAGCATTCTTATCTTATAGTTTAACAGATAACATCAACTTACGAGGAGGATTAATGTTAGTACCAATGGGGCTTATTAATGAGTATCATGAACCAACAATATTTAATGGAGTTGAAAGACCAGGTGTTGATAAAAGTATTGTGCCTACAACTTGGAGGGAAATTGGAGTTGGAGTATCTGGTAAATTTGATGATGCATCTTTAAAATACCAAGCTTATATTTTTAATGGATTTACATCTGTAAATGGATCAAAAGTATTAGGGGGGGCTAATGGATTAAGAAATGGTCGTCAAAAAGGTGCTGAATCAACAATTAATTCACCAACTTTATCTGCAAAACTTGATTATTATGGAATTAGAGGCTTACGTTTAGGTGCCTCAGCATATTTGGGTGATACTCAGCCTGCAGATGATGTTGAAGACGTTAAAGGAGCAAAAGTAATGGTAAAAATGTTTGGTGGAGATGCGAGATACACCTACAAGAAATTTAGAGCAAGAGCACAATACATTCATACATTTATTTCTGGTGCTGAAGATTACAACACATTATACGCTTCAAATTTAGGATCAGAAATGAACGGTTGGTATGGAGAGTTGGCTTATAACATCTTGCCAGCATCTAAAGACAAAAAGTTATTTGCTTTCGCTCGTTATGAAGAGTTTGATACACAAGTAAAAACTGAAGGGTTTACAGCTAATGATTCTTATGATAGAAATGTTTTAACAACAGGATTATCATTTCATATAGCTCCTGGCGCAGTTGTAAAAGCTGATTACCAGTTCTTAAATTCTAAAGTTAATGATGACGCAACAGGCGCATTAAACTTAGGATTGGGTGTTTGGTTTTAACTAAACACTACTTTAAGTAGTTTGTCAATTATATAAGCCAACTAATTTTTTTAAAATTATTTGGCTTATTATTTTTAATAAATCTAAATAGTTGGTATTTTCGCGTAGCGATATTAATGACTTATGAATGTATATTTAAAATCCAGTTGTTTTTTAGTGTTAATTTTCATGTTGGCTTCTTTTGGTTTGCCTAAGAATATTACTAAAAAAGTAAATAAAGAAATTAGTTCAGTTTTTGAAATATCTGATTTCTCAACAAAAATGATAACAGTTTCTGAAGATGTAAACAGAAAATTGCCAACAAAAATTAAACAAGATAACTTGTTTAAGGTGATGAACAGTACAACTATCATTGGTTACTTTTATGTAGGTAAAGCGCCAAGTAAAACTGATCAGTTTGACTATATGGTTGTCTTTGATAAAGACTTAAACGTTGTTAAAACCAAAGTGCTAATTTATAGAGAAGATTACGGAAATGAAATTGGAAGTAAGCGTTGGTTAAAGCAATTTATTGGTAAAACATCTTCAGATAGTTTAAAATACGGACAAGATATTGATGCAATTTCTGGAGCTACAATTTCAGCTAATTCAATGACGTTTGCTATGTCAAGTTTATTAAAAACTGTAGCAATACTTAAAACAGAAGAGACGTTTTAATGCAAACTAATTATTTACATACTTGGGCAAAAGAGTTGAAATTACTTGTGGGAACTTTTATAGTTGTTTTAAGTATTGGTTTTTACTCTGGTCTAAGTTTTGTTGGCGAAACATCTAGTTTTTCATCTATTGGAATTCAAGAAAATTATCTAGGAAACGAAGATGATGAAGAAGCTGAAGAGATGAAGTTTAAGAAAACAGAGCGTCACATGTTATCTGTTGTTCATTCACATATCCTATCAATGAGTATGATATTCTTTCTGGTAGCTGTATTGGTGTTTTACGTAGACTTTAATTCAGTATTAAAGAAGTTTTTAATGATTGAACCATTAGTGTCTGTAGTCACTACTTTCGGAGGTATTTATTTTCTGTGGAAAGGTTTATTATGGATGAAATATATCGTTATGATTTCAGGCTTATTGATGACATTATCATACAGCTTCTCTATCATCTTAATTTTTTGGGGTTTAACTAAAAAGCGTAACTAACTTATGACCATATCTGATTTAATAAAAGGAGACAAAGCAATTATAACAAGTTATATAGTTGATGATATTCCTCTTAAATTAATTGAAATGGGATGTATAGAAGGTAATTATGTTGAGTTAGTTCAAAATGCCCCGTTAAAAGATCCGTTGTACTTAAATATCAATGGTACTTTTTTAGCAATTAGAAAAGAAACGGCATCTCAAATTTCAGTAGAAAAAATATGAGTGACTTGCTAAAAGTAGCCTTAATAGGTAACCCTAACACTGGTAAAACAAGCTTATTTAATATCCTAACCGGGTTAAACCAGAAAGTAGGAAACTATCCTGGTATTACGGTAGACAAAAAAACCGGAAAATCTAGACTTTCAGATACAATATCAGCTAAAATTATTGATTTGCCTGGGACGTATAGTTTAAACGCAAGTTCTGAAGATGAGGATATTGCTGTAAAAGTTTTATCCGATACAACGGGTGATTTTTACCCTGATATAGTTGTAGTTGTTGCCGAGGTAGAAAACTTAAAACGTAACCTATTACTTTTCACTCAGGTAAAAGAATTAGGTCTGCCTACTATTTTAGTAATTAACATGCAAGACATTATGCATGCTAAAGGAATAACTATTGATGTTGAAGCTTTAGAAAAAGAGTTACACACAAAAATCATATTGCTTAGTACTAAAAAGAATAGTGGTATTACAGAGTTAAAAGAAGCACTATTAGCATATCAGACCATTCCTTTAACGCCATGCCAACTAAGCAACACAAGTGTTTTAGACAGTTCTAGTTTAAATGACAAACAACAACAACATAAAAAAACAGTACAACGCTATCAGTTTATAAACCATCTTCTTGATAAATATTACACAGTTAAAATTACCAGATCACAGGGATTTAGAGCAAAATTAGATGCGGTGATTACTCATAAAGTTTTTGGGTATTTAATATTTTTTATAATACTATTCAGTATTTTTCAAGCGTTGTTTTCATGGTCAGAGTATCCAATGGATTTGATAGATAGTGCTTTTGCATTTTTAAGCGATTGGACAAAAAATAATTTACCTAATGGTGCGTTTACACGGCTGATCTCTGAAGGTGTTATTCCGGGAATTGGAGGAATTGTTATATTCATCCCGCAAATTGCGTTTTTATTTTTATTTCTATCCATTTTAGAAGAAAGCGGTTATATGAGTCGTGTGGTTTTTTTAATGGATAAAATTATGCGTAAATTCGGGTTAAGTGGTAAGAGTGTTGTGCCTTTAATATCCGGTACTGCTTGTGCTATACCAGCAATTATGTCGGCTAGAAATATTGAAAACTGGAAAGAACGTTTAATTACTATACTAGTAACACCATTTACTACATGTTCTGCACGTTTACCAGTTTACGCTATTATAATTAGTTTAGTGATACCAAAAGGGGAAACATTCTTAGGCTTAAGTATTCACGCATTAGTTTTAATGGCACTATACATATTAGGTTTTGGAACCGCTATTTTAGCCGCTTATATCCTGAATAAAGTTGTGAAAATAGAGTCAAAATCATACTTTGTAATTGAAATGCCAAATTATAAATTACCGCTATTTAAAAATGTAGTTTATAATGTATTAGATAAAACAAAAGCATTTGTTTTTGGTGCAGGAAAAATAATATTAGCTGTATCTATTTTATTATGGGTATTAGCGTCTTACGGACCAGGAGATAATTTTTCTAATGCAGAGGAAATTGTAAGTACTGCCCATACTAATTTAAATGCCCAAACACTTGATGCTAAAATAGCATCATACAAATTAGAAAATTCATACATAGGTACATTTGGAAAATTTATTGAACCCAGCATTAAACCATTGGGTTATGATTGGAAAATTGGTATTGCATTAATTACATCATTTGCAGCAAGAGAGGTTTTTGTAGGGACTTTAGCCACCATTTACAGTGTAGGGTCTGATGATGAATCTACTTTAAAAGAAAAAATGAGGAAAGAGGTGCATTCTGGAACCTTAAAACCAGTGTTTGATTTTCCTACAGGAATATCCTTATTGTTATTCTATGCTTTTGCAATGCAATGTATGAGTACAGTTGCTATAGTAAAAAGAGAAACTAACGGTTGGAAATGGCCGTTAATACAAATGTTTGGAATGACAATTTTTGCGTATCTTATAGCTATGATTGCATATCAAGTATTAAAATAATTTTAAAATGGGAATTATTCAAAATATATTAGTAGGTATAGCAGTAGTAATGGCACTACTGTATATCTATCAACATTTTTTTAAGAAAATACCTACGTCTAAAAAATCCTGCGGACCTTCTGATTGTGGCTGTAAATAACAACTTGTGGTAGTAGGCACCCTACATCAAAATATAGCTTAATGTAAGGGTATAAAAGCAATCATTACTCTAAATCTTCAAGGTCTTTAACAGCATCTTGGTTAGATTTTTCCTGACGTAATTTAAAAGTTTCATCTTTAGCAACTGTATCAGAAACTAAGACAGCTCTACATATAGAGATAGTTGCTCCTATGGCAGCTAAAGCAATGATAAGTTTTGGAAACACGAGAGATGTATTTTCTTTTTTATTTATTTTTAATAAAACCACTCCGCATAATATTGTAATTATAGCTGGGAAAACGGTTAAATTACCTATTGGAAAAACAGTGAACGCAATTGTAATAAGGATACCAATAACGGCAATAATTGATGTAAGTAACTTCATGTTTTTAAAATTTTAAGTTTTGGGCGTTTATTAACTTTAATTGTCCGCTTCCAACTGGTATGTTGAATTTTATTAAAACGGGAACTTTATTTCTATCAGCAGTTATATATACTATATTATTAGCTTTGCCTTTTAAAAGCTTGTCTTTCTTTAATGAGATACCAATTTTGTAACATTTTTTTTGACCAAGTATGGTAGAAATAGTTTCAGTTCCTAAAAATGATAAAGTTGCTGATTTTGTTTTTCTATCAAAAACAATATTAAAATCTTTTTGGTCACCATTTTTAGCGTTTGAAATAGGTAAATTTCGTATATAATAAAGGGTAGATACAATGTCCTTTGTTGCTGGAGGAATTGTAAAGTTAGCTTTTATTTCACCAGATTGACCTCTAACATATGTGGCCTGAACATTAGTACCTTTATAAATGTATTTTTCTTTTCTAATAGTTCCGTTCTCATTATTATCACGTTTGTATAAAACAGGTGTAATGGTATGCGGAGTTACATAAGCCTCGTAAAGATCTCTAATTTTAAAGAAGTTATCCCATTTGGTGTAAGTGTTAGCTGTACATTTTAAATGTAAGTAACTATTTTTACTCGTTTTTACCGTAGAAACATTCATGTTAACTTCAGCAAATGTTGTTAAAACACCAGACATGTTATAGGATGCTTGGTATTTTAAATGCTCTCCTGATTTAAAGGATTTTGAGCTTAACTTCTGAGAATAACCATTGTTAAAGAAGCATATTAAAGCAGCTATGGTTAGTAATTTATTTAATTGGTGTATCATATACAAAATTATTATCTGCGTAAAAATAACGGAATATCTATATAATTATTATAATTAAAACTTAAATTATTATAATAAACAAACGGCCATTACAAGTGTAACGGCCGTATAAAAGGAGTGAAGTATAGTCACTCTTACTTTTTCATAATTCTTTTTACAGCAACTGAGTTGTTACTATATGCTTTTACAATATACATTCCACTTGCAAAATTTGAAATATTTACGTGTTCTAAGTCAGTGGTAGAGTTGATCAATTCTTTTCCTAATACAGAATAAATTGCAATTCTATCTAAAGGTGTTTTGCTTGTAAAATACAACATACCATTTGTTGGGTTTGGATAAACATTAAAGTTTAAATCATCTACATCTGTAACAGATAATGATTGATATGTTAATGATTTTGAAACTTCATCCCAACTTTTAATATCATTTTCAATATATAATTTTACATCATAAGTGCCTTCTGATGCATATGTATGAGTTGGATTTTGTTCATTACTTGTAGTACCATCTCCAAAATCCCACCACCAAGCTAAGGCGCCAGTGCTTGTATCTGTAAACTGTACCTCAAGCCCGTTAGGAGTGTCTGTAAAATCTACATTTGGTTTGTGTTGTTGCCACAAAAAGTTAACAGATTTGTCAAAAATGATACCCCAATAGGCATTTATAGGATCATTCCATGTGCCGTTATCTGTTCCATAAAACTCATGATCTTCACCATCAACAAAATAAATTTCTTTGTTTGTAAACCCATGACTGTCTAATTTATCATTCACTTGCTTACTTCCAAACACCTCTGGCATTAATGGGTAGCCAAAAGGATGTCCAGAATCATAGGGAACTGTTCCGTCTGCTTTTCCATGTGCCATAAATATTGGTTTAGTATCTGTAGCTTCAATTAAATCTGGTGTTTGAACCGCACCCCATAATGAAATAACGGCCTCTGGAGTACCGTTATACATTATATTATCACCAATATCTAAAGGCCCTAAGTCTGGAGTTGAACTCGTGCCAAACCAACCATAGGTTACTGCGCCAGCATCAACAGGTTTTTCTGAGTCATCCATATAAATACTATGAAGGGCTATAAATGCTCCAGCACTGCTACCACCAAAATATACTTTGTCAGGATCAACGCCATACGTTGCTGCATTTGCTCTCATATAACGTATTGCTGCTCTTCCGTCTTGAATGGCTCTATATACAGCTCTTGTGCCTCTTAATCCAACGTTTGATAACACATTAAATCCCTTTCTGTAATCAATAGTTACTGTTACGTAGCCTTTTTTTGCTAAATCTTCACAATATTTTACCATGTCTTCATGGTTTCTATTGCCGTTTAAAAAACCACCTGCATGTGCAAATATTACAGCAGGTCTTTTAGTTTCTGTATCTCCATCTGGAGTATAAATATCCATAACTAAATCTCTATTGTCTGTAGACCATTCATCTGTACTGACGGCCCAGTTTGTTTTAAATGGTGCATTACCATATACAACATCGGATGTTTTATTGGTGTTTGTAAACAGTGTTTCTGTGTATCTGTAATCTTGTGAAAAGACCACCGATGTCATCAATAATAAGCCAAAGAGTAATTTTTTTATCATTTTATAAATTTATATTAGTTAGTATATAAAATGAATTTGCTATTCATGCATAGTAAATTCGCAGTCAATTTATAGAAATATTATTAAAATAACATTAAAATGTTAATTAAACTATGTTAATTTTTGATAATAATATAAAAAAACCGATAAAATGTATTTTTTGTACTTATTTGGATGCCATGCTTGGATCATTCTGATTCTTTAAATAAACAGGAGAGGTTGTAAATAGGTAATCAACCTGATTATCCCAGTCTCTAGCAATGTCAAAATAACTTGGGTTGGTTTCTGCCATAATTTCGTTACAATCATGGCAAGTATGTTTGTAGTCTAAAAAGTGATGCGCAAATTCATGAAACGCCACTACATTTAAAATTTCTTTATCAAAAAGTGTTGCCCAATTGAAAACTATTTTATTAATGTTACCATCATCATCTCTAAGGACTTTACCTAACACGGTATTAAATTTACTCAAAGGTAAGGTGTCAACAATTTTAATACTTTCTAGTTGAAATAGTTTTTCTGAATAATCAATGTCATACTTTTTACAATACTCAAAAAAACGTTCTAATACCGGACGTATTCGACCATCAATGTATACCTTTTCCTGGGCTTGTATTGTTATAGAGCATTGTAGAAAAACAATAATTAAGAGAATCTTCTTCATAGTATATAAGGTATTTGGGTATACCAAAGCTATAAAAATCTATGATTAAATACGTAAATTGTTGTTTTGTAGTGCTTTATTGTTGTAAAAACTCGTTTAAACAGAATTATAATTGATTGCTAATGCTTTTAGATAGCGCATCTTTATGTAGTGTTACAGATATAGCTTTTAACTTTATAAAAGCAGAACTTATATAAACATAGCCCCCATAATTAACTCCTTTGCCTTTTGCTCCCCAAGAGTTTTTGGTTTTAAAATAGACATTCCCATTTTGGTCTTTAGCCAAACCTGTAATGTGCATTAAATGATCATCTGTAGTATTGTAATTTTCAAATTCTTGTTGTCTATAGTTTTGAGTAATCTCCTTTTCCTTAACTATAGATGTTACAGCTTTTTTTATAGAACTTGCATCGTTCGGAATTACGGCAACACCATTTTTAGCAGAAAATGTTTTTTCAGACACATCAATATCTAATTCAACTGTATATCCTTTTTCTAAGGCATTAATTATTGCTTTTTCAAACTCGTTTATTCTTACATTAAACATGCTACCATTTGAAAAATTATCAGGAATATTTAACACAAAATAAGTGTTGAACGGGGTATGGCTAAATGATGTTAAAGTAACGTAGTTTTCAGGAGAAATTTTTACCATTTTCTGAAATGACTTCGGGGTATATTCTTTCCCGTCATAAAAGAACGTTTCAACGTTTTTTCCTAAGTAAATGTCCAATATAGCAGTTACAGATGATTTCCAACGCGGGCTTAATTTTCTAGCAGGATTTGAAACATAAACATCTAACATCCCTTTTAAAACGGCAATTAGTTCCGAATGGTTATGCTTTTCAACACCTTGATCTAAACCGTTAAAAGCAGACTCTGGTACCAACCCAAAATCTGAAACAGAATTTAAAACATCATGAGCTAACCCACCTTCACTAAATTGTGCTTTTCCTTGGCGCATCACATAATTCCAAGCTTTTTTAGGATATGTATTTCTTACAGTATACATTTCAGACAAATCAACACTCTTATCGGTTAATCGTTTAATTTCACTTTCAAGAAAGGAAGAGGTAGAAAAACTCCAACATGTCCCAGTATTTCCTTGACTTTTCACCTCAGTACACTCCAGGTTAATAACATCTGTAAATTGATATTCTTGTGAAAACACTATAAATGAGCTAAATGCAAGTGCAGAAGTGATAATTAATTTACGCATAATGAATATTTTGTTGATTGTGAATTTAAATTCTATTATTTTTACGCAAAATATAAAATTATGAGCGAAATTAATTGGAAAGTTGTTAAAGAGTTTAAAGATATTACTTATAAAAAATGTGACGGTGTTGCGCGTATAGCATTCAATCGTCCAGATGTGCGTAATGCATTTAGGCCACATACAACCTCTGAGTTAATTGAAGCTTTTTATGATGCTCAAGAAGATACATCTATTGGTGTGGTATTGTTATCAGCCGAAGGCCCTTCATCAAAAGATGGTGTTTACTCATTTTGTAGTGGCGGCGATCAAAAAGCCCGTGGGCATCAAGGTTATGTAGGGCAAGATGGACAACACCGTTTAAATATTCTTGAGGTACAACGAATGATTCGTTTTATGCCAAAAGCAGTTATTTGTGTGGTGCCAGGTTGGGCAGTTGGAGGTGGTCATAGTTTACATGTTGTTTGTGATATGACTTTAGCAAGTAAAGAACACGCTATATTCAAACAAACAGATGCAGACGTGACAAGTTTTGATGGTGGATATGGTTCAGCATATTTAGCAAAAATGGTTGGTCAGAAAAAAGCTAGAGAAATATTTTTCTTAGGGAGAAATTATTCTGCACAAGAAGCTTATGAAATGGGTATGGTAAATGCTGTTGTGCCTCATGAGGATCTAGAAGATACTGCTTATCAATGGGCGCAAGAGGTGTTAGGAAAATCTCCAACATCAATTAAAATGTTAAAGTTTGCTATGAACTTAACTGATGATGGTATGGTAGGACAGCAAGTTTTTGCAGGTGAAGCAACACGTTTGGCTTATATGACTGAAGAAGCAAAAGAAGGAAGGGATGCCTTTTTGGAAAAACGCCAACCAAATTTTGAAAAAAAATGGTTACCATAGATTTTAATATTTAAAAAAAATCACTCATACACCGTATTTATGGCTTCACTCAAGCATTATGTTCAAGCAGCACGTTTAAGAACATTACCTTTATCTGTTTCAGGAATTATAGTAGGTTCTGGTCTTGCTGCATCTGAAGGTAAATTTAATGTTCTAATTTTTGTATTAGCCATATTAACAACAGTTGGCTTTCAAGTGTTATCAAATTTTGCAAATGATTATGGTGATGGTATTAAAGGAACAGACGCTGATAGAGAAGGGGAACAACGATTAATTGCTGCAGGATTAATTACACCAAAACAAATGAAAGAGGCAATAGTTTACACCATTGTTGTAACAATGGCTATTGCAGTGGTGTTGATTTATAGTGCTTTTGGTAAGGATGAGTTTTTTAAATCTCTAGTGTTTTTGTTTTTAGGTATTATTAGTATTTATGCAGCAATTAAATACACTGTAGGTAAGTCAGCTTATGGGTATTCAGGACTTGGAGATGTATTTGTATTTTTATTTTTTGGGTTATTAAGTGTTATTGGTAGTTATTATTTGTTTACCCACTCAGTAATTAGTTGGACAATCATATGGCCTGCTTCAGCTATTGGCATGTTAAGTTCAGCTGTATTGAATTTAAATAATATGCGTGATCAAATTCATGATAAAAAAGTAAACAAGAATACATTAGTTGTGAAAATTGGATCTAGAAATGCTAAAATATATCATGCGTTTTTAATTATTGGAGCATTATTTTCCTTAGTGATTTTTAGAGTTTTAAGTGGTGTAACATCATATAGCTATTGGGTTTTTTTAATAGCATTTATTCCGCTTTTAGCTAACCTTGTAGTTGTGTTTAAAACTATTTTATTTAAAGACTTAGATGGCGAGCTTAAAAAGGTTGCTCTGGCAACATTTTTTTGTGCATTACTATTTTGCCTGCCATATTTCGTCTAATAGCTTGGTAACCAAGTTAGGTTATGCTAAAACTTAACATTGCCAGTATAAACTTGTTTTTGTTTTTTTAACTATATTTATAGCATACTAAGCTAAAAATGTTGAATTTAAAATCATTTATTATAGTAATTTTATTTTTTAAAGCCATAACTTTTGTAGGGCAAGAAAAAATTGAATTTACTTATGAAGAGCAACAATGGATTAAAGATCACCCGGTAGTACATTTTGGTTTTGACCAAAATTGGCCACCTTTTGAAATGTATAAAAATGGGAAATACACTGGGATACTTGCTGATTATTTAGCACATATTGAAAAACAGACTGGTATTACAATGAAGCCAGTAAAAATTAACTCTTTTAATGAAACTATAGACAAGCTAAAGTCTGGAGAAATTCATGTTGCTCCTGAAGTTGGTATGACATTAAGTAGAAAACATTTTTTAGAGTTTACAGAGC
>JBMZDR010000002.1:0-209663 GCA_049614485.1 Flavobacteriaceae bacterium | reverse complement strand
TGTCTTGATAGTTCTGTCATAAAACTTTGACAAAAGCGCATTACTTCTGCATCAGTGAGCACTTAAAACATTGTCTTTTAAAACTAAGTTTTCACCAACTTCTATATCTCTAATTGTACCATCAGTATTTGTACCTGTCAATTTATTAGTAATAACTTCAGGCTTGTTTGTTACAGTGATTCTTGCTGATCCATTAACATGTAACGTTTCAGTAGGCGAGGTTGTACCTATTCCTACTTGTGCTTGTAAAGTGAAAATTGAGGTGAATAAAATAAATAATAATAATGAGTTCTTTTTCATAACCTAAAGTAAATTTTTTTTGCAAATTTAGTAGATTATTATAGTTTACATGTGAGTGTTTTTTTTTTAACTTTTAAATAACATTTTATGTATAAATAGTAGGTAATTAGTGTGATATTTATTCTGTAGTGTGGTTAATTATATCAAAATTACATCTGCTTTATAAAAGGTATAAAATAGCTGTAATTTTGATAGCCCTCAACTGTAAAAAAGTTAGCAGCTCATTTGGAAATAATTTTTTAAAATTAGATCTAGTGTATAATATAAGAAATGCAGAGCTTAGGATAAGCGTTTTGTGTTATAGCTTAACAAAATATAAATATATTGCGTTTAAATGTCAAATTACCTACGGGCTATTTGCATCATATCTCCATCTTCTGGAATAAGAACTTTGTTTGTTAAATTATTCTTAACCAATATTTCTCTAAGTTTTTTTCGAGTTAACGGACAATGATTTATAGATTCCATATGATTAGCAATGACTATACCTGAAGAGTTTTTAATAAATTTCAATATATCATCTATATTCATAATAATTTTTTTGAATAAGTCAAATTGAGCAGTTCCACAAGCTAAAACACTAATGTCAGGTTTGTAACTTTTTAGAACTTTGTCAACTGAATCAGTGTAAATTGTATCAGAACTCAAGTAAATAGATTTTTGTTCAGGTAATTTTATATAAAAACCAATCACGTTTCCCATTGGTTTAGCTACAAAACCGTAACCGTGTTTTGCGGGAATTCCTTCAATAGTACCTCCTAAAAACCTTTGTCTTTCCCAATACTTTAATGTCTGGGTAATATTTAAGCCCTTCTTTCTAAACAAAAATTCATCTTTAACACTACATGTAACTGGGATTTTATTTTTTGTTAAAAATTGAATTCCTGCTTTGTCAATATGATCCGGATGCTGATGTGTGATGATACAATGAGTAACTTTCTTTAGTATAGATTCTATATTCTTAGGTAAAGCAACTAATGGGTTTTTTCTTGCTTTATACTTGAATAATGTAAAAGATGGCATATTGTTTTTATCGCCTAACATTGGGTCAATTAAGATGACATCTTTTTTTGTTTCCAGAATCATAGTAGCATTTCTTATATGATGAATGTTTAACATTTTGTGTTTTTTATGTGCCATACAAAAGTCTAATAAAAAGCAATCAATTTAATTGATTCAAATCAAGAAGTACGTTTCCTAATACGACTTAATGTTTCAGGTGTTATATTTAAATAAGAGGCAATATGATATTGAGGAATAGATTGAAGCCATTCAGGTTTGTAAATGAATAATTCTTTATAGAGCTCTTCTGAAGTTTTGGTAATACGATTAAACTCCAGCAGTTCTTTTTGTTTTAATAATTTTTGAAATGACAAATCAACAAAAGATTTACCACATTGATATTTCTCTAACAAGTCAAAAAAAGGTTTTCTGTTAATACTTAAAACTTTTACATCAGAAAGACATTCTTGATTTTTATTAGTAATTGAATTTTGTCTAAATGACAATAAATCTGAAATGAATTGTGGTTTTATATAAAAGTTAATATTGATTTCTTTTTCTTGGGTTGAATAATACTCTCGAACTATCCCTTCGTTAAGAAACCTAAGTTGTATCTCTTTAGATTGAGTTTGAATTAATAAACTTCCTTTTTTGTGTTTTCTAATTTCAAATAATGAAAATAGTTCTTTTAATCCATCTTCATTTAATGAATATTCAGATTTGAAAAACTTTGAAATTTCATTGAAGTGATTCATTTTTTTTAAGCTTATAACCAGCGTTTATATAAAGTGTCGTGCAACGTAAGTCTGACGATAGGGTTTTCGCAGGAAATTAACGGGTAAATATAGTTTTTGGTTGAACGCAAACCTGAGTGTATATTTTACATGTTGTTACCCAGCGTTTTTTATTTAACTGTTAATGTTGAGTGAATTTAAAAAAATATTTTTCAACTTTTCTATATGTTCCTCTTTTTCATTTTTTTTGTTAGTCGAAAACTGATAACTTACCAATTTGTCTTTCAATAAAAAAGTTCGTCTAAATGTCAAAATTTTAGTTTTATCATGTGTTACCCTTATAAATATTGTTTCATTACCAATAAGATCATTTATAAGTATTTTCTTTTGTTTAATGATTGTTCCTTTTAAGCCATTAACATAGCCATTAGAGTATGTTTTGTATAATTCTGTTAATTCTGATTTTGATGGAGACTCAGGTAAATTAAATTGATTAGAATCACGAACTGTTATTTCGTAAGTGTTTTCTTCATAAGAGCTATAATAATGGGTTTTGTTAACTCCCTTTTTTTCTTTTGGAGTATTTGGAAAATCAACTGTCAAAAGATTGTTAATTTCTGTTTTTGACCATTGTTGAGCAAAGGAAAGATTAGAAATCAGTAATAGTAGGATTAATTTTTTCATAGTAGATTGTTTTAATGCTGTGTAACGTGTAGTTTATGATTTGGTTATGTATTTTGGTGGCAAATTTCCTAAGTGAGCTAAAACTAGCAATTGGGTATATAAATCTATTAGCATTTTTATTAAATTAAACCCAACATTATAATAAAATAGAGTTTTAATTATGTTTATTGGCTGTTAACCGAAGCTAGTTGTTTTTTATAAGAAAGTCAAGTGTGTTATTTCTTCTTCAGTACTTTGTACTCTTCAAAACAACCACTAATGGCATCTAATATTTGAAGATCATTTGCGGTTTGAATAAAACTTTTAGAGTAGTTACACTGACTTAAAACATCTTCCAATTCAGATTTATCAATTTGTAAAAAAGAGGTTAATAAATCACGGTCAAACTTTTGAGATAACAGTTTTCTAATTTCATCATCTTGTTTCATCTGACGTAATTTACGCATTTGCTTCCCTTTTTTACTAAAGGTATTATACAATAAATCTGCCGGGTTAAATATGGCTCCTAATATTTTATTGATGGCTCCTGGGCCTTTTTTACCAGCTTCATAGCCTTTTTGTAAACCAGAAATACTATAACGTTGTGAATTGTTAATAGGAATGTATTTGGTGTCAATTTCTAGGAACCCGGTTAATTTATGTGGGTAAATTAAGACTTCTTCTAGGGCGTAAGCACTTTCTGTAAGTTCAATATTAGAATTACCAAATTTAATCCAGTCATTAGTCACTTTTACTTTTATTGATTTGAAACCAAGAATTGATAAATGTAATGTGTCATTAGCAACCGCTTTAATTTCAAATTCACCGTCTTTGTTAGTAATACTTCCGGTTACTAAATTCAAATTAATAACATGTACGCTTTCTAAGCCTTGGCCATTAGTGTTAACTACTTTACCAGAAATAGTTTGTGTCTCTTGAGCGAAGGAAAAGATGTTAAAAACAAGAAATATAAAAGTGTAGAATAAAGTTTTCAAAGTTGTTAAGTTTATTATTGGTACTAATTTAAACTAAAAAAAGTGCCTAGGCACTTTTTTTAGTTTAATATTAACAGGATGTTTAGTCTTCTCGTCTTGAGCGTCTTCCTTGAAAAGTAGCTCTTGGTCTGTCAGATCTTGAACCTTCTCTTCTTTCGCTTCTGTCAGAAGAGTCTCTACGACTGCTTCTTCTGTCTCCTCTGTCAGAAGATTCTCTACGTTCTCTGAATCCTCCAGAATCACCATCTCTACGGCTTCTTCTTTCTCCGCCAGAGTCGTCACGTCTTCCTCTGTGCCCGCTACTTCGTCTTCTCTCTCCGCCACCGCTTCGACCTCTGAAACCTCTAGAATCACCGTCACGTCTACCGCCGCGTCCTCTTCCACGGCCACCACGATCTCTTCCGCCACCACCGGTGTTGTTAGAAACTTCAACATTTACAAAACGTCCATCAACTTTAAAGTCTTTGAAGAATCCCATAATTTTTTCTTTATGAGCTTCATCTGTGTTAAAGAAAGAAAAACTCTCTTTACAGTCTACTTTAAAGACATCATCACGACCTAATTCTAAAGTTTCTTTTAAGAAATCTTTTAAGCGCATCCAGTCGTAACCATCTTTCTCTCCAACATTAATAAAGTAACGTACAGATCCATCTGCAGCAGTTTCTCTTTTAGAGCGTTCTTCTCCAGATTTAATATCTCTAGATTTTTTGTAGTAGTTAGAGAAACGTGTGAATTCTACAGAGAAGAACTTCTTGATTAATTCTTCTTTTGTTAATTCTTCTAAAGATTCGTTTAATTGAGGTAAGTATACTTCAATATCTTCGTTAATCTCTGTTTCTTTAACATTATTTACTAAGTGGAATAATTGTACTTCACAAATTTCTTTTCCACTAGGAATGTCTTTCTTGATAAAATCAGTCTTTAAAATACGTTCTAAAGATTTAATTTTACGCATTTCACTTCTGGTAACAATTACCATTGAAACACCAGATTTACCGGCACGACCAGTTCTACCAGAACGGTGCGTGTATGTTTCAATTTCATCTGGTAATTGGTAGTTTACTACGTGAGTAATATCATTTACATCAATACCACGAGCAGCAACATCAGTAGCAACTAACATTTGTATTTGTTTGTTACGGAATGATTTCATTACCAAATCACGTTGGTTCTGACTTAAATCACCGTGTATTGCAGCTGCGCTATACCCGTCTTCAATTAACTTTTCAGCAACTGATTGTGTGTCTCTTTTTGTTCTACAGAATATTACAGAGAATATTCCAGGATTAGCATCTGCTAAACGTTTTAATGCGGGGTAACGGTCTCTTCCTGATACTTGGTAGTATTCATGTGCTACGTTTTTGTTTCCTGCATTTTTTGTTCCAACGGTAATTTCCATTGGGTCGTACATGAATTTCTTAGCAATTGTAGATACCTCTCTTGGCATTGTTGCAGAAAATAACCATGTGTTTTTTTCGTCAGGTGTATCGGCTAATATTTCAGTAATGTCTTCATAGAATCCCATGTTTAACATTTCATCAGCTTCATCTAAAACGCAAATATCAATTTTTCTGATATCTACCATTCCACGACGAATCATATCACCCATACGTCCAGGAGTTGCAACAATAATTTGCGCCCCTCTTTTTATTTGTCTTGCTTGGTCTTGAATACTTGCGCCACCATAAACGGCAACAACATTCAATCCTTTAACGTATTTAGAGTAGTTTTTTAATTCGTTTGTGATTTGTAAACACAATTCACGAGTTGGAGATAAGATCAATCCTTGAGTAGTTCTGCTGTCAGCATCTACTTTTTCAACTAAAGGAAAACCAAATGCTGCCGTTTTACCTGTTCCTGTTTGAGCAAGTGAAACGATGTCAGTATCGTTTTCTAATAATAAAGGGATTGCTTTTTCTTGTACTTCAGACGGGGTTTCAAAGCCCATGTCTTTAATAGCCTTTAAGCTGTTTTCGCCTAGGCCTAATTCTTCAAATGTTGCCATTTACTTCTATTTTACTGTTCGCAAATATGTTACTTAGAGCAACCCATTCGTGTAAAATAAAGCTCTTTTGTAACATTGACCACCACTATGGTGGGTTTTAAATTCGGTGCAAATATACGTTTTTATATTTAAATCAGCGTTTTTGTTGTGAAAATATCATTTTTTGTAGCTATTCTAGTCTTTTTTTTAAAGATGTGTTATTGCTGATTTAAAAATTGAATAAGTTTTTTTACAGCTTTTCCTCGGTGGCTAACACTTGCTTTTTCGTCTTGGGTCATTTCTGCAAATGTTTTATCAAATCCGTCTGGAACAAATATCGGATCATACCCAAAACCTTTTTCTCCTCTTTTTTCTGAAATGATTTTTCCATTACAAACGCCTTCAAATAAATACTGTTCTCTGTTTAGGTTCAGTGCGATAACGGTAATAAAACGTGCTTTTTTATTTGATTGATTTTTGAGTTTTTCTAAAACCAAATTCATGTTTGCTTCTGCAGATCTTTCTTCTCCAGCATATCGTGCTGAATACACGCCAGGCTCATTATTTAATGCTTCAATTTCTAAACCGGTATCATCAGCAAAACCATCAGCGCTATAATATTGAGTAAGATAGTTGACTTTTTGAATGGCGTTCCCTGCAATGGTGTGAGAACTTTCAGGAATGTCTTCAGTGCAATTGATATCTTTTAAAGTAGTTAGTTTTATTGTTTGAAGCATTTCCTGAACTTCTTGAAGTTTGTTTATATTGTTGGTAGCGAATACTAATTCCATTTGATGTAATGATTTGTGTCAAAAATATGATTTCTTATCTAAACTAAATGACTATTACCGTTGATAATTATAAGAAAGTTGATTAACTTTATAGAACAACTAAAATAATCATATTATGATAATAAATGTTCGATTTTTAAACATGCCAACTAGTGAGGCCATGACAGCGTATATTACTGATAAATTAAATAAGCTTGGGAGGAAGTATGATTGGATAATCAGTGTGAATGTGAGTATTGAAAAGCGCAATGACCCAAAAGGTAAAGGAAAGGTGTGTAAAATGGAGTTAAGTTTGCCAGGACCAAGAATTTTCGCAGAATCTGACGAAAAAAATTATGAGCTTTCTGTAAAAGAAACTTTGAAAGATGTAGAAACACAATTAAAAAAACGCAAAGAAGTCTTTAAAGTTTTTTAATCCTTATTGATGGTGGTAGGGTTCGTTTTTTAAAATTGTAAACCCTCTGTAAATTTGTTCTACGACAAACAATCTTATCATTTGATGTGAAAATGTCATTTTTGATAAGGATATCTTTCCTTGTGCTTTTTGATAAACAGTTTCTGAAAATCCATACGGGCCGCCAATAACAAATACCAATTGCTTAATACCTGCATTCATTTTTTTTTGTAAATAAGTTGAAAAGTCAACCGAACTAAACTGTTTGCCGTTCTCATCTAATAGTACAAGTACATCTGTAGAGTTTATTTTCTTCAGAATTAAATCACCTTCTTTTTCTTTTTGTTGTTTTTCTGAGAGATTTTTTACGTTCTTGATGTCTGGAATAATGTCCAAATCAAACTTTATATAATGTTTTAGTCTTTTTTGGTACTGTTCAATAAGTTGAAGTAATTGCTTATCGTCAGTTTTTCCGATGGCTATAAGTTTGATTTGCATTGCTATTATTAGTGAATTATAGGTCAAAAATAAACCTTTTTTCTATTTTTGTTAGAGAATAAATACAATATAAATGATTTCAGAAGCACAGTTTACAAAAGAAATAGAATTGATAATTGCTAACGCCATACGTGAAGATGTTGGTGATGGTGACCATACCTCATTATCATGCATTCCGAGCACCGCAATCGGTAAAGCTAAGTTGTTGGTGAAAGATAACGGTATAATTGCTGGTGTTGAGTTTGCTAAAGCTGTATTTAAGTATGTAGATGCTGATTTGCAAGTAGAAACATTGATTGAGGATGGAAGTGCTGTAAAACACGGCGATATTGTGTTTTATGTGCAAGGGAAATCACAAAGTATATTAATGGCGGAACGTTTGGTGTTAAATGCTATGCAGCGTATGAGTGCAATAGCTACTAAAACTAAATTATTTGTAGACCTTTTGGACGGGACTAAAACGCAAATATTGGATACGCGTAAAACTACACCAGGAATTAGAGCGTTAGAAAAATGGGCTGTAAAAATTGGAGGAGGAGTTAATCATAGGTTTGCTTTGTATGATATGATTATGATAAAAGATAACCACATTGATTTTGCTGGAGGAATTACTAAAGCTATTGAAAAAACACAGGCATATCTAAAAGCGAAAAATAAAGATTTAAAAATAATTGTTGAAGCTAGAAATTTAGAAGAGATCGCTGAGATTTTAAAAACCAATGGTGTTTATAGAATTTTGATTGATAACTTCAATTATGAAGATACAAAAAAAGCTGTAACATTAATAGGTAACAAATGCTTAACAGAATCATCTGGAGGAATTAATGAAAAAACAGCCAGAGAATATGCAAATTGTGGTGTTGATTATATTTCATCTGGAGCATTGACTCATTCTGTTTATAATTTAGATTTAAGTTTAAAGGCTGTTTAGTTAGTGGAGGAGCAGCACAAAAAAGAAACGAAATTAATTACTTTAGGAAAACGTGTTTTTCATAAAATTACTATTCCGGTAAAACATGTTAAAATACCGGGGTTACGCGGAATGTCATTGTATGATGTTTTAGAAATGTATATCACGGGAATTGCTAAAGGCGCTTTGGCAACTCGAGCAGGTGCTATTTCGTATAGTTTTTTTATGTCCTTATTTCCGTTTATTCTGTTTGTGTTAAACTTACTTCCAATCATCACATTTATAGAGTATGAGGCTGATGTGCTCCCTTTTTTAGAAGATGTTTTGCCTTCAAGTACAGTTGCAGTTTTTGAAAACACTATAGCAAATATCTTTGAGAAAGAACGTGTAGGGTTGCTGTCTTCATCGTTTATATTTTCAATGTTTTTAATGGCAAACGGTGTTAACACATTGTTTAGTGGGTTTCAAAATTCATATCATACAAAAATCAACGCTAATTTTATAAAACAGTACATTACTGCATTCTGCGTAGCATTGCTTTTGGCATTGTTTTTGTTTTTAGCTGTAATAGCAATACCATTGGTAGAGGTGTATGTGATACAAAACTTAGAGGATTATGGGTTGATATCTAATGAGTTGATAGGAATGCAAGTTGCAAAATATATCATATTTACATTGATGTTTTATACGATTATCGCAATGTTTTACTATTTTGGTGCACCAGAAAAGAATTCAAGGAAGTATTTTACGCCTGGAGCTGCATTGTCAACAGTGTTGTTTTTAGTGACAACATATCTGTTTGGTGTTTATGTTGAGAATTTTGCTCAATATAATGAGCTTTACGGATCTATCGGAGCAATATTAATTCTGATGTTATATATTTGGTTGAACTCAAATATTTTATTGTTAGGCTATGAGTTAAATGCATCATTGCTAACGTTAAGGAAAAAAGTAGAAAATAAACTTAAACATAATTAATAATTAAAATTTAATAAGATGAAAAAATTAGTATTACTAGTGGCGTTTGTAATTTGTGCAAATGTATCAATGGCTCAAACAAAAGTAGGTGAAGTCACATTGCCAAATAAAGTAACTTTGTCTGGTGAAGACATGTCTTTAAACGGAGCCGGGATGCGTGAAAAATTATGGTTTGATTTATATGTTGGGGGGTTGTATGTTACTGATAAAAGTAAAAACGCAGATGTGTTAATAAATAGTGATAGCCCGATGGCTATAAAGTTGCATATTACGGATAGTAAGGTAACTCAAGAAAAAATGGTAAAAGCTGTAAATGAGGGTTTTGAAAATTCATCACACGGTAAAGCTACTAAAGATCAAATATCTAAATTCAAAGGTTTCTTTAATGAAAAAATAGTAGAAGGAACTGTTTTTGATATCGTGTATACGAATGGGAAAACAACCGTTTATAGAAATGGAAAAGAAAAAGGTTCTGTGGCAGGTTTAGATTTTAAAAAAGCCTTGTATGCTATTTGGTTAGGAAATGAGCCAGCAGATGATGATTTAAAAGAAGGAATGTTAGGGAAGTAGTTTTTAATGGACTATTAAAAAATAATAAAAGAGTCAGCATGTTTATGTTGACTCTTTTTTGTTGTTGATAACTCAATTTAAAATATGTATTTGCTCATTCTGTATTAACAATTGAATGTCTAAATTTGTGTTGTGCAATATTTTATAGATGTCATATTACCAATTCCTTTAGTTAAACTATTTACATATAGTATAAATGAAGTTGAGTCTGCTTTTCTAAAACCAGGAATGCGAGTTGCTGTACCGTTTGGAAAAAGTAAGCTGTATACGGCTATTGTGTATAGTGTGCATCAAAATGAGCCGAAAACATACGAGGCTAAGGATATTCATCAGATATTAGATGAACATTCTGTTGTTAATGAATATCAGTTGCAATTCTGGAAATGGATTTCAGACTATTATCTCTGTAGTTTAGGTGATGTGATGCGTGCATCCTTACCAAGTTCATTCTTGTTAGAAAGTGAAACCTTAATATCTAAAACGCTGGTTGAAGTTGTAAATGAAGCAGATTTGACAGATGATGAATTTTTGGTCTTAGAGGCTTTGGAGCATAAGTCATCTTTGAAAGTTTCTGAGGTCAATGCAATTTTAGGTAAAAAAAATGTGTTGAAGCCTATTAAAGGCTTGTTGGAAAGAGGGTATGTGAAACTGCAGGAAGAAATCTATGAGCAGTACAAGCCAAAATTAGTAAAGTATGTTCGTTTGGCTGATGCGTATAGTTCGGATAAAAGTTTACAGACGCTATTAGAGGAGTTATCTCGTGCTAAAAAGCAAAGGGAAGCAATACTTGGGTATTTTGCTTTAAAAGCAACGAGTTCAAAACCAATCAAGGCAAAAGTGCTAGAGCAGCATGCTTTAGTATCTTCAGCTGTAATAAAAGGGTTGGTTGATAAGAATGTTTTAGAATTTTATTATGTGCAAACAGATAGAAACCAATATGATAATGAAACCAACGCCTCAAAAGTTTTAAACCAACATCAAGAAATTGCTCTAGCTAAAGTTCGAGCTGATTTTAGTAAAGATAAAGTTTGTCTGTTGCATGGGGTTACGGCTTCTGGTAAAACAGAAATTTATGTAAAACTAATAGAAGACGCGTTTAAAGAAAATAAACAGGTGCTTTATTTGTTGCCAGAAATAGCGTTGACTACACAATTAATAGCGCGTTTAAAAACGTATTTCGGTGATAAAATTGTAGTTTATCATTCTAAGTATTCAGTTAATGAGCGTGTGGAGTCTTGGAACAAAGTGTTGTTAAATGCTAGTGCACCACAATTAGTTATAGGTGCGCGTTCATCGGTGTTGTTGCCGTTTTCTAATTTAGGTTTAATAGTTGTTGATGAAGAGCATGAGCAGTCGTTTAAACAATTTGATCCTGCACCACGTTACCATGCAAGAGATGCAGCTATAGTTTTAGCAAAACTACAAAAAGCTCAAATAGTTTTAGGGAGTGCTACGCCAAGTCTAGAAAGTTACTATAATGCAAAATCTGATAAATACGGATTGGTGACTTTAACACAACGTCATAGTAATGTCCAGCTTCCGGGTATTGAGCTGGTAGACTTAAAGGATAAGTATAAACGTAAAAAAATGAAAGGTCATTTCTCTGATAAATTATTAGAGGAGATTGATTTGGCAATAGAAAACGAAGAGCAGGTTATTTTGTTTCAAAACCGACGCGGTTTTTCTCCAATTGTAGAATGTGGTACATGCGGCGAAGCTACACAATGCCCTAGTTGTGATGTGAGTTTAACCTATCATCAATATAAAAAACAATTGCGCTGTCATTATTGTGGCTATCAAATGGCAATGCAGTATGCGTGCTTATCTTGCGGGAGTAATGAGTTGGATACAAAAGGTTTTGGTACAGAGCAATTAGAAAAAGAATTAAATGAGTTATATCCTGATTTGAAAATTGGGCGAATGGATTTAGACACCACTCGTGGTAAGTATGGCTATCAGAAAATAATAACAGCTTTTGAGCAACATGAAATTGATATTTTGGTAGGTACGCAAATGCTAACTAAAGGGTTGGATTTTAAAAACGTGAGTTTGGTAGGTGTTTTGAGTGCAGATTCAATGTTAAATTTCCCTGATTTCAGAGCGCACGAACGTAGTTTTCAGTTAATGTCTCAAGTAGCGGGTAGAGCAGGGCGATTTGATAAAAAAGGAAAGGTGATTATTCAGAGTTATAATCCGTTTCACAATATCTTACAGCAGGTATCGACACATGATTACGAAAGTATGTATAAAGAGCAGTTAGATCAGAGATTTGCTTATAAATACCCGCCTTCAAATAAATTAATCAAAATTACATTTAAACACCGCGATTATAATAAAGTGGAGCAAGGTTCGGATTGGTTTGCGAAATCATTACGGTTGTCTTTTAAAAATAATGTGCTAGGGCCTGAGTTTCCAGCGGTGTCTCGTGTGAGAAATGAATATATTAAAAATGTGTTGTTGAAAATCCCTAACAAACAATCTGCAGTACAAACAAAAAAAGCCATTCTTAAGGTAAAGAATAGCTTTATGTCTGTAAAAGAGTTTAGATCAATTAAGATTATTTTAAATGTTGATGCTTATTGAATATCTTCTAAAGCTTCAATTAATAGTTTCTTCTTGTTTCTGCTTAAGGGCAGGTTGTTGTTGTTAATTTCAACAAATTTACTATTGAACTTTGTAATTTTTTTAAGATTGGCTATGTAAGACTTATGGATTCTCATAAAGGAATAAGCTTCTATTTCTTTTTCAAAAGCTTTCATTGTAGAGAGTATTACATAACTTTCTTCGGTTGTAACAAGTTTGATGTAATCACCAAGGGCTTCAACCCATAAAATTGTATTAACGTAAACTTTACGTTTTTTTAGATTACTTTTTACAAAAATATAATCGTTTTCAATAGTGCTGTTTTCAAACTTAAGTGTATGGTATTCTAAGGCTTTATTTACAGCAAGGTTAAACCGTTCTTGAGTTATTGGTTTATGTAAGTAGTCGGTTGCGTCATAGTCAAAAGCTTTAAAAGCGTATTCTGTTTTCCCGGTAACAAATATAATTTGAGGTTTGTTTTTTAAAACGTCCAATAGTTCAAACCCATTAATAATTGGCATTTCAATATCAAGGAAAATCAAGTCAACTTCAGTTTCGTTTAATCCTTTCTTGGTGTCAACGGCATTGCTGTATTCAGCGATTAATGTTAATGAAGGATGATTTTTGACAAGTTTTACTATTGACATCCTTTGTATTGTTGAGTCGTCTACAACTACACAGCGTAAGTTCATGTATTGGTTTTAGTTAATAGTTTATTCAGATAAATTAAATTATTAAGTATTTATGTTTTTTGGGTAATACAATTATAATTAAAAATATAAACTATTCCAAATGTAAACGATTAAACTTGGTGTAAAATTTCATGTTGTTTATTTTGTGTGGTTCATATAAAATAAGTATTTTTGCACCCAATTTAATATAAATTAAAAGTTTAAATTATGAATCAATACGAAACTGTTTTCATCTTGAATCCCGTTTTATCTGAAACTCAGATAAAGGAGACAGTAAAGAAATATGAAGATTTTCTTATTTCTAAAGGCGCAAAGATGGTGTCAAAAGAAAACTGGGGGCTTAAAAAATTAGCTTACCCAATTCAGCACAAAAAAAGTGGATTTTATCACTTATTTGAATTCCAAGTAGCAGGAGAAGCTATAGACGGATATGAATTAGAGTTCAGAAGAGATGAGCGTGTAATGCGTTATTTAACTGTGAGGTTAGATAAGCATGCAATTGCTTGGGCTGAAAAAAGAAGAATAAGAGATAACGCAAAAGCTTAATTATGTCAGGAATAGATCAACAAGCGAAAGGAAAAAAAGAGGGGGAAATCAGATATTTAACTCCACTTAATATAGACACAAGTAAGAAAGCTAAATACTGTCGTTTTAAAAAATTAGGTATTAAGTATATCGATTATAAAGATGCAGATTTCTTATTAATGTTAGTTAACGAGCAAGGTAAATTATTACCAAGACGTTTAACAGGAACTTCTTTAAAATACCAAAGAAAAGTTGCTGAAGCAGTTAAACGTTCACGTCACTTGGCATTAATGCCTTATGTAGCCGATTTATTAAAATAATAACGTAGCAACCATGGAAGTTATATTAAGAAAAGACGTAGATAATTTAGGGTTTGCAGATGACGTTGTTACTGTAAAAAATGGTTACGGAAGAAACTATTTAATCCCTCAAGGATTTGGAATTTTAGCAACACCTTCTGCAAAGAAAGTATTAGCTGAAAATTTAAGACAAAGAGCTCATAGAGAGCAAAAATTGATAGACGACGCTAACAAATTAGCTGAAGTACTTAAAGCATTAGAAATCAAAATTTCTTCAAAATCAGGTGATGGTGGAAAATTATTTGGTTCTGTAAACAATGCTGATGTAGCTGAGGCAATTGCTAAAGAAGGTCAGTCATTAGAAAAGAAGTTTATTACAGTTGCCGGTGGTAACGTAAAAAGAGCAGGAAAATATACTGCAAAAGTAAGATTACATCGTTCTGTTGTAATTGATTTAGCTTTTGAAGTTGTTGGAGAAAAATAAGAATGATTTTATCATTATAAGTAAAAGCCACGATTTTAATCGTGGCTTTTATTGTTTTTAAAATTTACAGAATGAAATATCAAAGACTGAGTAAAGAACAGTTAGAAGAAATGCATAAAGAGTTTATTAACTTTTTAGCATCGCAAACAATTACCGCTGCAGAGTGGGAAGATATTAAGAAAGAAACTCCTGAGGTAGCAGAACAAGAGCTAGATGTATTTTCAGATTTAGTTTGGGAAGGTGTTTTAAATAAAGTAACGTATTTAGAGCATATATCTGCGCAACAAATGCATTTGTTTCATTTGAAAGATGATGAAATGCACGTGATTGCAGTGCAATTAAAAAATGAAGTAGACTTGACTACTAAAGAAGGCTTTTCGTGGTTACGAGATAACATTATGAATGATAATGTTGAGTTTCTTCAGGCTAAAAAAGAGTATTCTGCTGATAAGAATGCAGATAAATTTACATTAATACAACAAGGATCAATCATTTCAGTTGGTGATTTGTTTTTGTATTTTGATAAACTGATTAATTCAAAAAGCTAATTAAAACCAACTTATTATTACCGTATAATTATGGCACAAAAACCTAGTATTCCAAAAGGAACTCGCGATTTTAATCCGGAGCAAGTAGCAAAACGAAATTATATTTTTGATACGATAAAACAAGAGTTTAAAAAATTCGGGTTTCAACCAATTGAAACACCAAGTTTTGAGAATTCATCAACGTTGATGGGAAAGTATGGGGAAGAGGGTGATCGATTGATTTTTAAAATATTAAATTCTGGTGACTACTTGAAAAAGGTAGATGGTAATTTATTATCAGAAAAAAACAGTCAAAAAGTAACTTCTGGAATCTCAGAAAAAGCATTACGTTATGATTTAACAGTGCCTTTTGCACGATATGTTGTACAGCATCAAAATGACATAGAGTTTCCGTTTAAGCGCTATCAAATACAGCCTGTTTGGAGGGCAGATAGGCCACAAAAAGGACGTTTTAGAGAGTTCTTTCAGTGTGATGCTGATGTTGTTGGTTCAGATTCATTATGGCAAGAGGTGGAGTTTATCCAGTTGTATGATGCGGTTTTTTCAGCACTAAAACTAGATGGTGTAACGATTAAAATTAATAACCGTAAAATCTTAAGTGGAATAGCTGAGGTCATCGGGGCTTCTGATAAGTTAATTGATTTTACTGTTGCGTTGGATAAGTTAGATAAAATTGGTGAAGATGGTGTGAAAAATGAAATGCTTGAAAAAGGTATCTCTGAAGATGCTATCGCTAAAGTGCAGCCGTTGTTTCGTTTTTCTGGAGACTTCTTAACTAAAATTGAGCAATTAAAAGTGTTGCTATCAACCTCAGAGACGGGAATGCAGGGTGTGGAAGAATTGTTGTTTGTTGGTAATGCAATCACAGCATTAGGGTTGTCAGCTGCTTCTTTAGATTTAGATGTGACTTTAGCAAGAGGTTTAAACTATTATACAGGGGCTATTTTTGAAGTGTCTGCACCAAATGGTGTAAAGATGGGGTCTATCGGTGGTGGTGGACGTTATGATGATTTAACAGGGATTTTCGGGTTAAAGAATGTAAGTGGTGTAGGGATATCATTTGGCTTGGATAGAATATACTTAGTTTTAGAAGAATTAGGACTGTTTCCTACAGCTGTTCAGGAGACTGTAGAGGTGCTGTTTATTAATTTTGGTGATGTAGAAGCGCTATACTGTATGAGTGCTATTAAGCAATTGCGAGCAAATGGTGTTGTGGCTGAACTATATCCGTCATTGGCAAAAATGAAAAAGCAAATGAATTATGCTAATAAACGCGCTATTCCTTTTGTGGTATTGGTAGGTTCGGAAGAGCTTGAAAATAACACATTTACAGTAAAAAATATGAGTAATGGAGAGCAAAATACAGTCACTTTAGAAGCTTTGATTGAGCGATTCTGAGACAGGTATTTTTGGATGTAAAAAAAGCCTTTCAAACATGTTTGAAAGGCTTTTTTAGTAGCGTGAGGCAGATTCGAACTGCCGACCTCCTGAGTATGAATCAGGCGCTCTAACCAACTGAGCTACCACGCCATTTTGCTAACGGTGTGCAAATATAAAAACAATATTAGATACTACAAGAAATATGTGTAAAAAATACTTGCTTTTATTTTTTTGTTATCAGTAATAAATATTTATATTGTAAAAAATATTTTTGAGAATATATTATGAGAGAAAAGTTTGAATTAGAGTTCCCTATACACGCATCACCAAAATTATTGCACCAGTATTTATCTACGCCTTCAGGTTTATCTGAATGGTATGCTGATAATGTGAACTCTAGAGGGGAATTGTATACTTTTATTTGGGATGATAGTGAAGAGCAAGCTAAATTATTGTCAAAAAAAGCAATAGATAGAGTGCGTTTTCAATGGTTAGATGATGAAGGTGAAGATTATTATTTTGAAATACGAATTCAAGTAGATGAAATAACTAAAGATGTATCATTAATGGTTACAGATTTTTCTGACTCAGATGATGTGGAAGAAAATAAAATGCTTTGGGAAAACCAAATAACCGAACTTAAAAAGGTGCTAGGCTCTGCTTAAGACTCTTTTAAATACTGTATATTTGCCCTAAATATTTTAGGGCTTTTTTTATGATTAATTTTAACGGAACATTAGACACTCAAAACCAAAACTTAACAGCTAACAGAGCTTTTAAATACGGTGATGCTATTTTTGAAACACTAAAAGTGGTTAATGGGAAAATTTTATTTTTAGAGGATCATTATTTTAGGTTAATGGCATCAATGCGTGTGATTAGAATGGAGATTCCAATGCAATTTACAATGGAATTTCTTGAGTCTGAAATAATAAGGTTGCTTACGGTGTCTGATTTAATGAATTCGCCGGTTAGGGTTAGGATGACTGTTTTTAGGGCAGCAGAAGGCTTGTATGCGCCTGAGACTAATGATGTGTCTTATGTTATTGAGTCTAAAAAGTTAAATGATGAGGTTTATAAGTTGGTTGATAAAACTTGTGTAGTTGATTTGTTTAAAGATCATTATGTGACACCACAATTATTATCGACATTAAAAACGAATAATAGGGTTTTAAATGTTGTTGCCGGGATTTTTGCTAAAGAAAATGAGTTGGATAACTGTTTACTGTTAAATAGTAATAAACAAGTTGTAGAAGCTATTAACGGAAATGTTTTTTTAGTTAAAGGTACGTCAATTAAAACACCGCCACTTACAGATGGTTGTATAAAAGGAATTATGCGTATGCAACTCATCCAGTTAATTTCTAAAATGGAAGGCTATAGTATAGAAGAGGTGTCTATATCGCCATTTGAATTACAAAAAGCAGATGAGATATTTATAACTAATGTCATTCAAGGTGTGGTGTCTGTCACTAAATATAGGAAAAAAGAGTTTGAAAGCTCAGTTGCTTCAAAAATAGTAACGCTTTTAAATAAGTTTGCGTCTTAATTTAAAACTGGGTTTTCTGGGGCATTAGACCAAATTAAGTAATTGCCGCCTAGCTCAATCATTTTCTCTTTCCAAAAACTTGTGTTGTAGTTTTTAGCAATGATGTTGCTGTGGTATTTGTTTTTAATAACAATCCATGATTTATGATTCAATTCGTCAAATAATTGGTCACTTGCCCAACCTGAATATCCTAGAAAGAAGCGTATGTCTTTATCGGTTATTTTTTTATCATTTATAAGTTCACACACGGTGTTAAAATCACCAGCCCAATAAATCCCTTCTGAAATTTCAACACTGTCAGGGATAAGGTGTGGTACTTTGTGGATAAAGTATAAATTGTCTTGTTCAACCGGTCCGCCATTGTAAACCTGAAAATCTTGTGCCAATTCAGGAATCAAATCTTTTAATGAAAAATCTAAAGGTTTATTTAAAATAAAGCCAATTGAGCCAGACAGAGTGTGTTCTGCAAGTAGAATAACAGATCTATTAAAAGATACATCTCCAATAATTGAAGGTTCTGCTACTAATAAGTGCCCTTTTTTAAGATCTAAATTAATCATGATATTAACTAATGTTTACTTAAAGCTATGAAAAAAAAATCAAACTTCATAATCAAACGTTAAAATATATGTTGTATATATTTAAAAAGGTCTTCTTGAAAAAGAAGACCTTTTTGTAAGTTATTACTAATCATTGATTAGTTAACAGCATTTCCTAAATCAGAACCTGCTTTGAATTTTACTACGTTTTTAGCAGCAATCTTAATAGTTTTACCAGTTTGTGGGTTTCTACCATCTCTTGCAGCTCTGTTAGAAACAGACCAAGATCCAAATCCTACTAAAGATACTCTGTTTCCAGCTTTTAAAGTTCCTTCTACATTTCCTAAGAAAGATTCTAATGCTTTCTTAGCTGATGCTTTAGTGATTCCTGAATCAGCTGCCATTGCGTCGATTAATTGTGTTTTGTTCATAAGAATTGATTTTAAATATTTTAAATTATTAATGTTGGTGAACTCAGTTCTTACCTGAATTCCTCTACAATATTAAAATCATTTTGCTCTCATGCAAGTAAATACAGGGGAAAAACGCTGATTTGTTAATAACTCAGGCGGATTGTTAATAAAACCATGTAAAAAACATTGCTTTTAAGTGAGCCCAGTGGTAGTAAGGGGTTAGCGCATTTTTGAGTTACTGGTAAAAGTAAACCCGTTTAAAAGGGCTTTTATTTCCATTTTCTTCTTCCCTGGCAGTTGAATTGTGAGTAGGTTCAGGTAACCATCTTTAACTGCGACCTTTACGGAGGTTTTGTCAGAAATGATTGTGCCTGTTACAAATTTATGCTCTTCAATTGTTTTGGTTACTTCAAATATTTTAACAGCTAAAACAGTGTCGTCAATACATAGTTCTGTCCAAGCTGCAGGGTATGGGCTTAAGCCTCTTATTTTATTATAGATGGTATCTATCGGTAAACTCCAGTCTATTTTACAGGTGTGTTTGTGTATTTTATAAGCGGTTTTAATGTCTTTTATATTGGGTTGTATATGCGTACTTATCGTGTTATTTTCAATTGCAGCTACAGTTTTTAAGACCAATTCACTACCATTAACCATTAATTTATCATGTAAGCTTCCGGCGTTTTCTGATGGTTTAATTTCAATTTCTTCTTGCATGATAATTTCACCAGTATCAATTTTCTCATCAATAAAAAATGTGGTAACCCCTGTTTTAGTTTCGCCATTTATTAGCGCCCAATTTATTGGTGCTGCACCACGATAGTGAGGTAGAAGAGAGGCGTGTAAATTAAATGTTCCTAATTTTGGCATTTTCCATACAACTTCAGGTAGCATCCTAAAGGCAACAATAATTTGTAAGTTAGCATTAAGAGCTTTTAGTTCATTTAAAAAACCATCATCTTTTAAGTTTGTTGGTTGTAATACAGGAAGGTTTTGAGTTAAGGCGTATTTTTTTACAGCAGATTGATTCAATTTTTGACCTCTTCCTGCAGGCCTGTCTGGAGCTGTAATGACACCTACAATATTATAATTATTTTCAACTAAGGTTTTCAATGTGGCAACAGCAAAATCTGGTGTTCCCATAAATACAATATTTAATTTTGTCATAGTTGTTTTAATTTTTAATGAGTAGGCATTGTTTTGTGAATTGCAAAAATAGTGATCTGTTTAAGTTTTACAAGTATAAAAAAAATCATTTCAGCTTAACTGAAATGATTTTTTTATACGATAGTTTTACACTTTTTGTAATACTAGTTAAACAACGCTTTTACTTGTTGTAATTTCTGCTTCCAAGTGTCTAAGTTGTTTTTGTGTAACTCTATTTTTTTATGTACTTCTTTAACTAATGGATTGTCTGCTTTTGCATTTGCAAAGAACCCTAAATTATTTTCTAGTTGATTAATCTCGCTTTTTACTTCATCAACTTTACGTTTTACAAATAGTAATTCGTTTTCTAAAGCACGTTGATCTCCTTCTAAAGCACTAATTTTATTGTTGTATTTAATTAATTCTGCTTCAGTTTTATCCATGTCTAATTGACTAAATAAACCGTCGATAATTTTGTTAAAGCTGTCGTTGATTTTCTTTTTGTTTCTTGGCACATGTCCAAGTGACTTCCAATGTGAAATATGTCCTTTAATTACAGTTATTTTATCATTGTGTTCTCCTTCAAGCGTTATGTTTTTAAGCGTGTCAAGATATGCTTCTTTTGCAGTATAAGCTTCCATTTCTACAGCGTTTGCTTCATCTCTTTTAGCGTGTAATCTGTCAAAATAAAAATTACAAGCTTCTTTAAACTGCTTCCATATTTTGTCACTATCCTTTCTTGGTACATGACCGATTGTTCTCCAGTCGGCCTGAATTTTTTTCATTAAAGGTGTAACTTTAGCGAAATCATCACTTGTGTTATTTTCTTTTGCTAAAGTGATTAACGCTAGTTTTTTATTTAAGTTGTTAAGCTGTTCTTTTTTAAGAGACTTGTAATAGGTATTTTTATTTTTGTTAAAATTTCTTACAGCTTGCTTAAAGTTACTCCATGTTTTTTCACTAAGCCTACTTGGTACTTTTCCAGCTTTAAAAAAGGCCTCTCTTAAAGCTTCTACGTCTTTAATTTTTCCTTGCCAAGCTTTGTGGCTTGTTATATTTTGTTGGCTAATTTCCTCTATTTTAGAAATCAACTCATTTTTTACAAGCAAGTTAGTTTCGTAAATTTTGTCAATGTTTGAATAGTATTCTTGTCTTTTAGTGTGAATTATTTTTGTAGCGGCGCTAAATTGATTCCAAATTTCTTCACGATGTTCTTTGCCAACTGGTCCAATATCTTCTTTCCAGGCTTTGTGTAACAATTGCAGTTCTCTAAAAGCATACATCACATCTGAGTGTTGTGATAATTCTTCAGCTCTTGCTACAATTTTTTGTTTTTCTTCTAAATTATGTTTGAAATCTAAATCACGTAAATCTCTGTTTAAATGTAAGAAGTCATAAAATCGTTCCACATGATGGTGGTATGTGTTCCAGACAGTATTATATCTATCTCTAGGAATTGCACCAGCTGTTTTCCATTTGTCTTGTAATTCTTTGAAGTGTTTGTAGGTGTTGTTTATGTCCTCTTCAACATTTAGTAACCCTTTAATTTCTTCAATGATTTCATTTCTTTTGGCAAGGTTGTTTTTTAAACCTTCTTCAAGATTCTTGTAATATGCGTTTCTTAAGGTTTTGTATTCGCCATATATTTTATTGAAATGATTTTTCGCGTTAGATGTGTATCTGAAATCGATAATATTACCACCTTCGGCTAAAAATTCTTCTTTTTTGGTATCAACCAATTCAGAATATTGGTTGTTAAATTCTTCTTTTAATTGGTTAAACTGTTTACTTATAGCCTGTACAGGATGATTTTTAACTAAAGCAGCAAATTCCTCAACCAAGGTGTCCATATCCATGGCATGGTAATCCTTAGTTACAACATCATGTCTTTTAGAATTATCATGATCTTCTTGGTCTTCAGCATTTTCATTGTCAATTTCTAATACAGCTTCATCTTGAGTGGTATCTTCTTGTACAACATCGTTGGTTGACAGTTGAGTGTTTTCTTGTAATCCTTCTGCTTCTTGCAGGTTATCCGTTTCAGACATAGTAAACGTTGTTTTTTATGTTGTAATAGAGGTATCTAACTTACTTAATTAGATAACTAGGTCAATTTCAATGCGAAAGATAGTGAAACCCTTAGTAAAATCCCAAATTCAGAAAACGAAAAAAAGAAGATTGTATGATTGGGACTATTTGTTCCAAATTTGCCAGGCTTTTTCAGCCTGTAATTCAAGCATTTTTAAGCCGTTACAGGTAATAGCCCCATTTTTTTTTCCTTTTTTTAAAAACGTTGTTTCTTCAGGATTGTAAATTAAGTCAAATAACAAATGCTTGTTGGTAATTGCATGATACGGTATGTCCGGACATTCATGGGTGTTAGGAAACGTGCCTAAAGGTGTGCAGTTAATAATAATTTGATGCGCTGCAATGACAGTTTCTGTTAATGAATTATAATTATAGTCATTCCCTGTTTTTCGTGATACAAATTGGTAAGGGATGTGCAGTTTTTTTAAGGTATAAGCTATTGCTTTAGATGCCCCTCCTGTTCCGAGTATAAGTGCTTTTTTATGGTGTTTTTCTAAAAATGGAAGTATGGCTTTTCTGAAACCATACTCATCTGTATTGTAGCCTTTAAGGTTTCCTTTTTTGGTGATTTTGATGGTGTTTACTGCGCCAATTCTAGTTGCTTTACTGCTCACTTTGCTTAAGTGTGGAATAATAGCTTCCTTGTAAGGAATAGTTACGTTTAGACCTTTAATGTTGTTTGGTATGTTAAATATTTCTGATAACTGATTGATTGACTCTAAATCAAAGTTTACATAGCTGGCTTGTTGAATATTTTCCCTTTCAAATTTTTTTGAAAAATAGTCTTTTGAAAACGAATAAGAAATATGCCTACCTATTAAGCCGTAAGTTTTATGTTGTGATTTTTTGTTTGTGTCCATACCATTCAAGTGTAACTATAGCCAATATTCCTAATGCAATAAAGCCAATAGCAGTTAATGTATCTGTGTTTAGTTCAGGAATAAATCTTTTGTAATTTTCAATAATCTTTTCGTTATGGCTTGTCATTAAAAATGACCCATCTGGCGCTGTTTTATAAACTGCATTTTTCCAAGGCCAAACAACACCCAATGATCCGATAATAAACCCTTTTATAACAGCAATAGTTTGAGTTTTAAACTTCTGTAATAAATGATTCATCAAATGCGAAAAGCTCACCATACCAACTACTGAGCCTGTTGTAAAGACTGCTAATACTTGAAGCATGCGAATTCTGGCGGTATTTTCTAAAAAACTATAATCGCCAGTAATGACTTCTGTAAACGTGTCATATAATGCATTTACAGAATCAATTAAAAGTAAAACGTAATTGCCTATTATAATTAAAATAAATGATCCTGATAATCCTGGTAAAGTCATTCCGGAAACACTAATAATACCGCATAAAAACACAAAAAACAGATTGTCATTTTCAGTGGCGGGATCTAAAAAACTAATACCTAGACCAACAAGAGTTCCTAATAAGAGAAAAGATACAGATTTTAAATTCCATTTGCCAAACCGCTTGCTTATGGAGTAAATTGAGCCAATAATCATCCCGAAAAAGGTGCTCCAAACATAGAGTTTGTAGTTGATTAATAGGTAATCTAAAAGTTTAGATACGGTAAAAAAACTAATTAACATACCAAAGATAATAGCTGCTAAAAAGCGTCCATTGATATATCTTGTGAAAGCTTTAAATCGCCCAGTAAAAAACAGCTTTAATGCTGTTTTGTTAATTCGCTGTAACGAGTAGATAAATTCTTCATAAAAGCCAGCTACAAACGCAACTATTCCTCCAGACACACCGGGTACTTTATTTGCAGCACCCATCGCAACACCTTTAAGTGTAAGTAGAAAATAGTCTAATGTGTTTCTTTCGGGTTTCATTCAGCGGTTTTAGAGCCAATTTTTTCTAATATTAAAATGCTAACAAATCCAACAGTCATTAAAACTAAAGCAATGACAACATGGTTGTCTGACTGGTATAGTTCAGTAAATTTATTTGGAAGAATACTTTGTTGTAAAACGGGGACTTCAAGTCCTTTAGTATCTATTCGGGTGGATAACGTTTCTTTCCAGGGCCATATTTTATTTAATGACCCTAGTATAAACCCTGTTAATGCAGCTAGGGTGGTATTTTTGTAGTTGGTGAATAACCATTTTAATAATTTGCTAAAACTTAATAACCCTACTACAGCACCAGCAATAAAAATCAAGATATTTTTTATGTTGAGATCATGAAAAGCTTCGCTTAAGGTTTTGTAAGCCCCAAGTAATACTAATATAAAAGCTCCGGAAATACCTGGTAATATCATAGCGCAAATTGCAAGTGCAGCAGCTATAAATAAAAACAAACTATTATCATTGTTTGCTAAGGAAGGTAAAGTGGTAATGTAATATGCAACAAATGCGGCAATAGTCAAGACAATAATACTTGTGCTATTCCAGTGTTTAATTTGTTTAGCAACGTAAATAATGCTAGCTAATACCAAGCCAAAAAAGAAAGCCCAAATATGAATTGGGTGGTGTTCTAACAAGTATTTTGCCAGGCGCATAAAAGATACAAAACTGATGAAAATACCGATAATTAATGCCAGTAAGAAGTTTCCGTTAACTTGTAGCCAAGCTGCTTTGAATCCGTCTTTTTTAAGGGTTTTTAATAATGATAAATTAACCTGATTGATAGAGGATATTAGCTCTTCATATATTCCGGAAATAAAGGCGATGGTTCCGCCAGAAACACCAGGAACTGCATCAGCAGCTCCCATGGCCATGCCTTTTAAGGCAATGATGATATAATTGGATAGTTTTCTTTGCATGTTGCATATTAGCGTTCCAAACAAAGTTAGTTTTTTTTGAATATCTAGACCTTAAATCGGCAGACTTTTTTGATTATATAAAGCTTAGCTGTTGTTTTAGTTTTGCAAGAGCTTATTAATGTTTTTGTATTAATTTTTGTACTGATAGCCTCGTGTAAACATCAGGGAAAACTTCTTCTAATATAATAACAAAATCGGCATTGTTTTTTAGAGCGTTTACCAAATGGTATTGGCCTTTTTCAATAGCATTTAGTAGATAGTAAATACCTGCTAAGCGAAATTCTATTTCTGCGTCTTCGGGGTGAAATTCTAAACCTTGTAATAAGTTTTGTATTGCAGCTTCTTTTTCTCCTAAAATTAATAAAACGTCTGCTCTTTGTGTCCAAATATCCACTTCGTAATTTCCGAGTTCAATTATTTTTTGAAATCCGCGTTCTGCTTCTTCAAAAAAGTTGAGTTGAAAGTTTACTTGCGCATAACGTTTCCAATACGAAATGTGTTCACCGTCAATTTCAATTGCTTTATTAATGTAATAAAGTGCTTTTTGATAATTTTTTTGTCGGAAATAGAAGTCGGTAATTGCTTGCCAACCTTTGTCTAGTAAAGGGTCTTCATGTACAGTTTTGTAATAGTATTGTAGTGCTAAATCTTTGTTGTTTAATTTTTCATAACATTTTCCGATACGTAAATAGGCAAACGACGTAGGGTCATCAAATTCTAAAGTAATGAGGTAGTTTTCAATAGCTTCATTATAACGATTTAATTTTTCTAAGACTTTTCCTTTTTCAAAATAGGCGCCTATAAAAGTGTCATCAGAAATTATAGCAAAATCAAAAGCAGCCAAGGCTTTTTTGTACTCGTCTTTATGTAAGAATTGTTTTCCTAATTGATGCCATCCAATTTCAGAATAAGGGTTCATGTCTAGAAATTTATTGATGAACTCTATGGCCTCTTCAGGTTGTTCTAAAAAGTCAAAACAATAGATGATGTTGTATAATGCCGCATAGTCATGATTATCAAGTTCAATGCACATTTCATAGCATTTTTTTGCGGCTTCAAAATCTTCTAAATACAAATATTCAACACCTAATAGTGCGTAAATATCTACTTTTTCTTCAGACAGATTTAAGGCAATTTTTAAAATGTCTATAGCTTTTGCGTGTTCATCACGTTTTGAGCATATTGTTGCTTTTTGAATAAAAACCTCTTCATTGCTAGGGTCTAAATGATATAATTGATCTAAGCATTTTTCGGCCAAGTCTAGCTTATCTTCAAACACATATAATTCTACTTTAAAGAGCATTAAGGTAATGGATGACGGGTGTTGTTCTAAACCAATTTTAATGGCTTTTTTAGCCAACGCTACCTTGCCGCTTTCTAAGTAAAACTGAATGATGCGTTCAAACTCAACAGAGTCAAAAAAGAACACATTGTTAGTCTTTAACATTTTTTCAAACTTGGTAATCGAGAAGTCATAGTCGTCGTCATGGCTTAATTGCATAGCATCTCTTTTTAGTTACTTAAAATTACTATTAAGATTAGGAATTTTAACAGGTCAGCTCTGTTACTTATTCACAAAGTAGTTAACAGTCTTGTTATGTTAAATTACAAAAATTAAGCCGTTTTGTGCTGTATGGCGTTAAGTGTGCTCGTAATTATGTTGCACCCTTCAATAATTTCATCGTTAGAAATAGTTAACGGTGGAGTAATTCTGATGGCTTTGGGTTCAAATAATAACCAGAATAAAATCAGACCTTTGTCTTGACATTTTAAGATGATGTTACTACAAACTTCAGCGTTTTCAACCAGTGCGGCTAGCATGAGCCCTTTACCACGAATCTCTTTTATAAGCGGATGGGTTAGGTGTTTTCGTATCAACGCTTCTTTTTCTAAAGCCTTTTGCATTAGGTTACTTTCTGTAATTTCTTGCAATGTTGCTAGTGCTGCGGCAGCTATGACAGGATGTCCACCAAAAGTGGTAATATGTCCTAGTTTGGGATTATCCTGCAATAAGGTCATGAGGTCATGTGATGCAGAAAATGCGCCAATTGGCATACCGCCCCCCATACCTTTACCCATGACAAGGATATCTGGAATACAATTATAGTGTTCAAAACCGAATAACTTTCCGGTACGTCCGAAACCAGGTTGTATTTCATCTAAGACTAATAGCGCGCCAACTTTTTGACAACGTTGTTTTACTTTTGCTAAATAATTATGTGTTGGTTCAATAAAACCTGCGCCACCTTGAATGGTTTCTAAAACGACGGCGGCTGTTTTTGTGGTGATTTTTAATAAATCATTGTCGTTATTGAAGTCAATAAAATTCACATTAGGCAGTAAGGGTCTAAAGGCTTGCTTGCGTTCTTCAACACCGAGTAAACTCAATGCGCCCTGAGTGTTGCCATGATACGCATTGTTTGCGGCAATAATTTCACCGCGTCCAGTAGCGCGTTTAGCTAATTTCATAGCGCCCTCTATGGCTTCAGTTCCGGAGTTAACTAAATATGTAGTTTCTAGTGATTTTGGTAAATGTTTAGCTAATAATTTAGCCAATTGTACAGATGGTTCTTGAACATATTCACCATAGACCATAACATGAGTGTATTTATCCAGTTGCGTTTTTATGGCATTGGTTACTTTTGGGTGTTGGTGCCCTAGAGTACATGCTGATACACCAGCTACAAAATCTAAATACTGCTTGCCAGAAGTGTCATATATATAGCTTCCTTTAGCATGAGAAACTTCTAAAGCTAGTGGGTGAGGTGTTGTTTGTGCTTGGTGTTTAAAAAAATCATTTGTCATAAAAGAAGTTATTTTGTGGTGCGTAACGTTCTCTTTTTGAATTTCCCAACACTCAATTTTTTTCTAGGGATTTTTTTGTCACTTTTTAGCGGAGTGACTGTTGTTTTTGCGTTCTTTTTTACACTTTTTTTTTGGGGTTTTGTTACGCTTCGTAATGTCTCTTCGTCAGGTTCTAAAATTCGTTCTTCTAAACCTTTTATTTTTACTAATTTTAAAGGAGGATCATCTTTAAATAAGTCTTCTACAGAATGAATACGTTCTTCGCCACGCCAATTAAATCCTCGTAATTTTCTAGCGTTTTTAGGATACATTGAATCAGGTGTTAAATCGCCTTCAGGGCTCCCTATATAAGTAGCTTCTTCAATTTCATTGTCTATAAATTTTAAGTTTATTGAACTAGATAGTGTTTTGCTGATTCCAATTAATTCCCCGTTATCTTTCCTAGAATATTGAATATGTTCTGCGTTTTTATTAATGTCAACATTATAAAGCTGATTCTCTTTATTAAATAAGCCAAAAAGTTCTTTACCTTTTACTTGGTTAAAACCATCAATAGAATCTTTATGGATGATAAAGGTGTTGTAAAAGACTTTTAAAGAGTCTAATTTGTTTGTTTTAACATTATTAATCAGTTGAATTGTATCTCCGGTCATTTGACTGTCTCCTGACCATATCACGGGTTTGTTGATTAATTTTGTAATACCTGTTTTTTGATTGATATGAATAGAGTCACATTTTCCGTTCATATCGGTTTTGAATAAACGCGCGTTTTTAAAACCTCTAATAATACGTTCTTCAGGTTTTCCTGTAATCATCAAGGTGTCGGCATGAATGTAAAGCGAATCGTTTTGTTGAAATGATTTTACAAGTGCTCTTTTAGTAATGAAAACAGAATCCTTAGCTTTATAGACTTCAGCATAATGTCCGGTTACAATACTCTTGTTAATAGTGTCTGTTATTTTAATGTTGTTGGTAGCTGAAGCAAAGTTTGTTTTTTGATTAAAGTATAAACTATCGCCTTCTACAATACGGTTGTTGTAGTAGATTTTTGAGTTTTTTACAAAGTACCCTAAATCTGCATTAGTGTCATAAAATCCACGCTCACAATGAATGGTTGTGTTTTTATGTTTGATTACTGATTTCCCATACATATATGCGAGGCCAGAATTGGAATAAAAATCTAATTGACTGGAGTTTAGAGTGTATTCAGGGTTTTTAATATCAACATCACCTATAAATTGGTACTTTTGGCTTTCCATGTTGTACTTTCCAATGTAGCTGTTAATTACATTGTCTTCATGGTGTACAACGCCGCCAGTTTTGTAATAGGCTTGTTGTTTTATTTTGTCAAAATATAGAGTGTCTGTTCTAAGGGTTGATTTTGGTTCGGTTAATACTACATCACCTGCAGTAAACGCTAATTGCGTTTTACCGCTGTAATTAGCAACTTTACTGGTTAGTTTTATGGTGTCGCCTTGTTTAATAAGGACTTTTCCAAAAGCAGAAATAGAGTCTTCTTTTGCATAGTGATAAGCTTTATCACACCACATTTCTATACCGTCATGTTCAATGTAAATTTGTCGGCTGCTATTGCGTGTTAATATTGTTGCTCCAGGGAATTCCGCTTCATTTTTATCGTAATAAGGTGCGGTGACTCTAATTTTCTTTTTCTCTTGTGAGAAGCTCAACATACAGTTGAAACAAAAGAATACGAGTAAATATGTAGAAAGATGTAATTTCAAGCTCTATAGTTTTATATGCTCAAAAATAGCTAAAAAACTTAGGAAGCCATTTTTTTTAAGAGGATTTTAGGAAAACACAGTTGTAAATTATAAAACGCTCTCAAGATTATATGTCATCTTAAGAGCGTTTTTGAAAAGTGTTTCTTTTTTAGAAATGTATGCCTTGACTTAGTTTTTCATCCAAGCATTTCTTAAAATTACGCGTTTATCTGTTGCAGGCAAGTCATCAGGAGCTAAAGTGTAAGTTGTTCCCATTGGCTCAATAACTTTTCCTTTTAAAGTAATTTCTTTTCCTTCTCTTTTAACCACCATTGTAATATCATTACCAACAGTCCATCCAAAAGATGCACCTACTAATGCTTGAATGTTAGTTAAGTTGTAATCAGTACCATTAATAGAAACTAACCTGTCATTTGGCTTAACACCTAAAGTAGTTAAGAATGAATTAGTTTGAGTTAAGAAGAATACTTCTTTTGTTTTTTGATCTGCAGAAATATAAGGCGTTTGCATATCCTTAAGTAAGTAACCAGTTTTAGCTTCTTTACTTTGCATGCTTAATCCTAGTTTTTTGAAGAAAGAATCATAGTCAATTGGTGTGTCACCAACTACGTGAGTATTGATAAACGTTCTTACTTCAGGATAAGTAATTCCGGTAATATCATCAAATAAAACAGCATCAATAAATGGCTTTTCAACACCATATTTTGCAGATAGTTTTTTCATCATATCTAAAATACCATGTTCACCATTGCTTTCCTCTCTGATGATTACATCAATACACATACCAATTAAAGCACCTTTTTCATAAACGTTTGCGTAGTTTGGTTTGTATGGTTCTTCTAAAATATTTTTACTCATTTCTGTAAAAGACATGGCATCATTGTAACGCTTTGATCCATTTATTTTACCTAAAACTCTATCGTAAAATTCATACTCGTCAATTAAACCTTGATTTACTTGAAATAAGTTAGCGAAGTATTCAGTAACTCCTTCATACATCCATAAGTGTTCAGACATTTTTGGGTCACTATAATCAAAATTGTGAATTTCTTCAGAATGCACGCTCAAAGGTGTTAAGATGTGGAAAAACTCGTGAGCAACAACATCTTTCATTGATTCTGCCAAGGCTTGTGCAGGCATCATTTCAGGAAAAACAACAGTTGTAGACGTATGGTGCTCTAAAGCTCCAAAACCATTAGCGTCATCTTGCATGGTAGACATATACAATAAGATGGCATATTTTTTAGTAGCGTCAACGTCACCTAAAAATGTTTTTTGCGCATTCATCATTGCTTCCATTTTGTCTTTCAAATCTGAAGCCTTTAAAGTGTTGCTTGGAGAGTATACGCTTAACAAAATCTCCATGTTTCCAACTTTGAAACTTGCGTTATTTGGCTCAGCATACATAATAGGGTTATCAGTCACCTCAAAATATCTCTTTGCTAAAAATGTATCTTTATCAGTTGCAGGATCAATATCTGTTAAAGATGTGTTTCCAATTAAATTAGCTGGGTGTGTGATGTTAATTTTATAAGGTAATTCTTGATGTTCTTTAAAGTACCCTACAAATCCGTGAAGGTTTAACATGAAGTTTTTACCTTCTAAAATATTAGTTCCGGCTGGAGAAAACACATCATGAGTTCCTTCAATATCATACGTGTCATTAACTAAGTATGTAATTTTAGAAATAGCTTTAGCATTGTCAATTTTCCAAGAATTGTCATCAGTATGCGTAACAGTTAATTCATTACCATTAGCGTCTAATGCTTTGAAATTTTCAATATATTTTCCGTAGTTATCTGTAGAATATGTTCCTGGAACTGTTTTAGGAATATGAAATGTTGCAGATGTAGTTGTGAATCCAATAGGTGTCATTTCTACTTGTACTTTATCATCAATGATAGTGTCTAAGTTAATGTTTACTGATGTTTCAGCAACCATTTTTTTAGTTGTAGTCGTTTTTTGTGATTTACACGCTACTAAAAACGATAGCGATAATACAGCAAGAGTAATTTTTCTCATTTCTAAGTTTTTGTTTTGATTTGTAGATTAGACAACATATATGGCTATTTGTTACATAATACTATTACTATTTTTATTTACTACTTCGAAATTTGAAGTATATTTATCCAGAAATTAAAAGCAAATCACTGAAATGAAACTCTCAGTAATTATTGTAAATTATAATGTGCGTTATTTTTTAGAATTATGTCTAAGAAGTGTACAGGCTGCAATAACATCAATTGAAGCTGAAGTAATTGTGGTTGATAACAACTCGCCAGATGGTAGTTGTGAAATGGTTTCGGCGTTATTTCCTGATGTTAAGCTAATTTCTAATAAAGAAAATACCGGTTTTTCAAAAGCTAATAATCAAGGGGTAGAACTGGCTCAAGGTGATTATGTGTGTGTGTTAAACCCAGATACTGTTTTAGCAGAGGATACATTCACGAGATTACTGTCATTTGTTGAAGCGCAACAAAATTTAGGAATTGTGAGTTGCAAACTCATTGATGGGGCGGGACGATTTCTTCCAGAAAGTAAGCGACATGTGCCAACGCCAAGTATTGCAATTAAAAAACTTCTGGGGATGTCTAAAAGTTACTATGCCTCTGAAGTGCATGAAAATGCTGTTGTAAAAGTGCCGGTGTTTGTAGGTGCTTTTATGTTGTTGTCTAAAAAAGTATATCAAGAAGTTGAGGGGTTTGATGAGCGTTATTTTATGTATGGTGAGGATATTGACTTGTCATATAGTGTTGTTAATGCCGGGTATGATAATTACTACTATGGTGAAACAACGATAATTCACTATAAAGGAGAAAGCACATTAAAAGATGCTGTATATGCTAAGCGTTTTTATGGCGCAATGCGGTTGTTTTACAAAAAGTATTTTAAGACCAATGTTTTGTTTGATGTTATTGTTAATTTTGGAATTAAAATTATGCCGATATTTGGGGTTTTGTTAAAAGAGAGAAATCTTGAAGATAGGCCGGAAGAAACACTTGAAACAGAGCAACTCTCTTTCAAGAAAATAATTGAGTTGATTGAAAAGCAAGATAATTATTATAAAATTCAATTATCAGGCTCGGGTTTTTCAATAAGAAGTAAGAGTTCAAAGAGTAGAGGAGAAGTTATATTTGAAAGCTAATTAATTGATTAAATCTTAACTTTTTCTATTTTTATTTATTAAATTCGCAGACTAAAATTAATAATTCACTTATATTTTAAGAATATGGCAAAGTTTGAATTAAAACTTCCTAAAATGGGAGAAAGTGTTGCCGAGGCAACCATTACATCGTGGTTAAAAGAGGTTGGTGATACCATTGAAATGGATGAGCCGGTTTTAGAAATAGCTACAGATAAAGTTGATTCTGAAGTACCATCAGAAGTTAACGGTGTGTTAACTGAGGTTCTTTTTAATATAGATGATGTTGTTGCTGTAGGGCAAACAATTGCAATTATTGAAACAGAAGGTGAAGGTAGTGTTACACCTGCCGCACCTAAACAAGAGTCAGCACCTGCCGCAGTTGCAGAAATAGAAAAAACAATAGTAGAGGTAAAAGATTCAGTTGCAGCAGTTACTGACTTTTCAGACTCTGATAAGTTTTATTCTCCTTTAGTAAAAAATATGGCTAAAGAGGAAGGCGTGTCATTAGCAGAACTTGAAGCGATTAGCGGTTCTGGTAAAGACGGACGTGTAACTAAAAATGATATGTTAGCATACCTTAAGAATAGAGGTAATGCTTCAGTTGTATCTCAAAGTGCTCCAAAAACGGTAGCTCCTGCAAAAGCAGCAGCTCCAAAAGCACCAGTAAAAACTTCGGTAACTTTGCAAGAAGGAGATGAGGTTGTAGCCATGTCAAGAATGCGTAAGCTGATTTCTGGTCATATGGTTAACTCTGTACAGACTTCTGCACACGTGCAATCTTTTGTAGAGTGTGATGTGACTAATATTTGGAATTGGAGAGCGAAAGTTAAAGATGCATTCCAAAAAAGAGAAGGTGAAAAATTAACATTTACACCAATCTTTATGGAGGCTGTAGCACATGCACTAAAGAAATATCCTGGAATGAATGTGTCAGTTGATGGTGATAATATCATTCAGCGTAAAAGCATCAATTTAGGTATGGCAGCTGCATTACCTGATGGAAATTTAATTGTTCCTGTTATTAAAAATGCAGATCAGTTAAACCTTGTGGGTATGGCGAAAGCTGTTAATAACCTGGCAACTACTGCAAGAGCTGGTAAATTAAGTCCTGATGATATTCAAGGAGGAACTTACACTGTAACAAACGTAGGTAACTTCGGGAGTATTATGGGAACCCCAATTATCAATCAACCGCAAGTAGGAATTTTAGCATTAGGGTCTATACGTAAAACACCTGCTGTTATTGAAACACCAGAAGGAGATTTTATTGGAATACGTATGAAGATGTATCTGTCTCATTCATATGACCACAGAGTTATTGACGGTGCTTTAGGAGGAATGTTTGCAAAATGTGTTGCAGATTATCTTGAGGCATGGGATATCAATAGAGATTTCTAAAAATTCAAAAGCATACAACAAAAAAAAGCGTACTCTATTAAGTACGCTTTTTTTGTATGGTGCTTTTTTTAGACTGTTGTAATTGATATAACTCTAATCTTGAGTCGTAATATAACTCGTAATTTAGTTTTAAGCCTGTGTTGCTTCGTTTTACTAAAGTTGTTAATAAAAGTGTGTCATGAGCGTTAATCGTTTTGTAAATGGGTTTAAATGATTTTCGTCTAAAACCATCAGCTTCTAGTTCAACTAGTATTTTTTTTGAACTCTGAGTGTGGTTAACAGCATACAGTTTAATCTTGTGTTTTGTTTTTTCTTGAATGATAGTAACCTGTTCTGGTTGTTGGCTGTAACCTACCCAGAAATATGCCGTAAAAAAGAGTAATAGTAATGATGTTCTCATAAAATTATGGTTTTGTTAAATGTATTATTCCGTAAAACAATGACGCTTTAAGGTGTTATAAATAAGTCGGTATTGTATAATATAATTTGGGGAAGTTTAAAATACAAATTAAGATGTATGACTTAAAGATAATGTTTTTTTGACTTTAATCTACTAAAATACATTGTATATTTGTGAGTAAATAAGCGTTTTAATGGAGTTAAAGTTACATAAACCGGTTTGTTTTTTCGATTTAGAAACTACAGGAATTCAGGTATCAAAAGATAGAATAGTAGAAATATCTATTCTGAAAGTATTTCCAAACGGAAATAAAGAAAGTAAAACATGGTTGGTAAATCCAGAGATGAATATACCTGCAGAAACAACAGCTGTTCACGGAATTACGAATGAGAAGGTAGCTAATGAGCCAACTTTTAAAGAGTTAGCACCAGTAGTGTATCAAATGATAAAAGACTCTGATTTGGCTGGATTTAATTCAGATCGTTTTGATATTCCGTTATTGGCAGAAGAAATGTTACGCGCAGAAATTGATTTTGATATGAAAAATACGATAACTGTAGATGTACAAACAATTTTTCATAAAAAAGAACAACGAACGTTAAGTGCGGGTTATAAGTTTTATTGCGGAAAAGATCTTGATGGCGCACATTCTGCATCAGTAGATACTAATGCAACCTATGAAATTTTATTAGCGCAGTTGGAACGTTACCCTGACTTAGAGAATAATATTAAAGATTTAAGCGAATTCAGTACACGTAAAAAAAGCGTTGATTTTGCAGGGTTTATTATCTATAATAAAGAAGAAAAAGAGGTGTTCAGTTTTGGAAAACATAAAGGAAAATTAGTTGAAGAAGTGTTGCAAAGTGAACCAGGGTATTATAATTGGATTCAGAATGCGGATTTTCCATTATATACTAAAAAAGTATTAACGGCTATAAAGTTACGCCAATTAACTAATAAGTTTTAACTGATGAAAATTATTTGTATTGGTAGAAATTATACTGAACATATTGAAGAGTTGGCAAACGAACGTCCAACAGAGCCAGTTGTTTTTTTAAAACCTGATACGTCAATATTATTAAAAAAGCAGCCTTTTTTCATCCCAGACTTTAGTGATGATGTGCATTATGAAGTTGAAGTTTTAGTCAAAATTGATAAATTAGGGAAATATATTGCCCCGAAATTTTCTCATAAATATTACAGTCAAATTGGTTTAGGGATTGATTTTACAGCAAGAGATTTGCAAGCAAAATTAAAAGCTAAAGGCTTGCCTTGGGAAAAAGCGAAAAGTTTTGATGGTGCAGCAGTTGTAGGAAACTGGGTTGATAAATCTAAGTTTGAATCAATGGATGCGTTAAATTTTTGTTTAGAAAAAAACGGTGAAAAAGTTCAAGTTGGTCATACGGCAAATATGCTATGGAAAATAGATGAACTTATAGCTTATGTGTCACAGTATTTCACGTTAAAAATAGGAGATATTATTTTTACAGGAACACCTTCCGGAGTTGGTAAAGTTAATGCTAACGACACTTTAGAAGGGTTTTTAGAATCAGAAAAATTGTTTTCAATCAGAGTTAAATAATTATAGAAAGTTAGTAATGGTATGGCGGAAAATTATAGTTTAAATAAGGTAACAGAGTTAGCTTCAGGTGATAATGATTTTATTGCTGCCATTGCTGCTGCTTTTTTGGAAGAAGTGCCAGAGGCGGTTTCAGAAATAGAAAACGGCATTAATAAATGTAATTTTGGAAAAGTTTACCAAAATGCACACAAAATTAAACCAACCATTCAGTTGTTTGATATCCCGGTATATGATAATCTTATAGTAATTCAAGATTGGGGAAAGTTTGAACAACATGATAAAGACATCACTAATGAGTTCAAGCAATTTAGCACTGTAATTAAAGTGGTAATTTCAGAGTTGAAATCTGATTTCGAATTATAATGAGAGCAGAAATAATAACTATTGGGGATGAAATTTTAATTGGACAAATAGTAGACTCTAATTCAGCATATATAGGTAAGGCGCTTAATAAAATTGGTGTATCAGTACATCAAATTTCTTCAATACAAGATGATAAGCTCCATATCTTAACAGCTTTAAAAGAAGCTGAATCAAGAGCGGATATCATAATTATTACTGGTGGCCTAGGGCCAACAAAAGATGACATTACAAAATTAACACTTTGTGAGTACTTCAATGATGAATTGATTGAGAATACAAAAGTTTTAGAGCATGTAGAAGAGTTGCTATCTCAATTAAATGTTCCGATAAACAAATTAAATGTAATGCAAGCTTTGGTGCCGTCAAAAGCTGAGGTTTTACATAATTCTAATGGTACTGCTCCAGGAATGTGGTTTTATAACAACGGCAAAGCAATTATTTCGTTACCTGGTGTGCCTTATGAAATGAAGGCAATATTAAAAGATGAGGTTATACCTAGGTTAACGTCACAGTTTAACATGCCTTACATACAGCATAAAACTGTAATTACTCAAGGAATTGCAGAAAGCGTGCTTGCAGAACAAATTTCTGAATGGGAAAATGCACTGCCAAACGTTTTGAGTTTAGCATATTTACCTAGTCTTGGAGTGGTTAGGTTACGATTGTCTGCAACAGGCGACAATAAAGATGATGTTGAACGAGTTATAAACTCTGAACTACACAAGCTAAAAAAACTTTTAGGAGAGGCAATCATTGGTTATGATGAAGCAACACCTGAAACAGCATTAAAAAAACTACTCATTGCTAAAAAACAAACTCTTGCAGTAGCAGAAAGTTGTACTGGAGGCTTTATAGCATCTTGCTTAACACAAAACGAAGGTGTTTCACCATTTTTTAAAGGGGGTATGGTTACCTATCAAACAGAAACAAAATCTTCTGTTTTAGGTTTAGATGCGAGTGTTATTGCGTATAATTCGGTTGTGAGCGAAGTTGTTGCCTGTGAAATGGCTCTTAAGATAAAAGAGCAATTTAAATCAGATTATGCAATTGCCACAACAGGAAATGCTGGACCAACAAAAGGCGATTCTGATGCAGAAATTGGAACTGTTTTTATCGCTATAGCTTCGCCAGAAAAAGTAATAGTTGAAGAGTTTAATTTCGGAACCAATAGATTTAGAGTAATTCAGAGGGCAAAAAACAAAGCTTTTGAATTATTAATTAAAGAAATTACAAATGCTAAATAGCGGTATTTGTTATACTTATAAGAGAGAATTAAGGCTAAAACCGTCAGAAAGTAAAAATACTTTAAATATTTTAAGATTTTTCTTTGTGTAATTGATGAAAAGCTCTAAATTTGCACCTCGTTTAGAAATAACTAAAGAAAGTAGAAATGTCAAGAGTTTGTGAACTTACTGGAAAAAAAGCAATGGTTGGAAACAATGTTTCTCATGCAATGAATAGAACAAAGCGTAAATTTAACGCCAATCTATTAAAAAAACGTTTTTATATTCCAGAAGAGGATAAGTGGATTACATTAAAAGTTTCTGCTGCTGCGTTGAAAACTATCAACAAAAAAGGAATTGCTGCAGTAATTAAAGAGGCTAGAGCAAAAGGATTTTTAAACAAATAGTTTAACGTTTAAAAGACAAGAGAAATGGCAAAGAAAGGTAATAGAGTCCAGGTAATTTTAGAATGTACAGAACACAAAGCTTCAGGTCAACCTGGAACTTCAAGATACATTACAACAAAAAATAAAAAGAACACTCCAGATAGATTAGAGATAAAGAAATTTAACTCTATCTTGAAAAAAATGACTGTTCATAAAGAAATTAAATAAGTTTAGTCATGGCAAAGAAATCAGTAGCAACGTTACAGACAGGATCTAAAAGATTAAGTAAAGCAGTTAAAATGGTGAAATCTCCAAAAACAGGAGCTTACACATTTGTTGAAGCTGTTATGCAACCAGAACAAGTAAAGGACTGGTTAGCTAAAAAATAATTTTTTAGTTATAAACAATATCTAGCTACTTTCTTAAAATAGAAAGTAGCTTTTTGTGTTTACTGACAATATAACATAAGCACTTTTTTGGTGTCCTTTTTGTTATATTTAAGTAATAATAAAATTAAGTTATGAGTTTTTTTAAAAAGATATTTTCAAAAGATAAAAAAGAGACTTTAGACAAAGGTTTAGAGAAAACAAATACATCATTTTTGTCTAAATTAAGCAAAGCAGTTGCTGGGAAATCTAAAGTTGATGATGATGTCTTAGATAACCTGGAAGAAGTTCTTGTGTCTAGTGACGTCGGTGTTGAAACAACACTAAAGGTCATTGATAGAATAGAAGCGCGTATAGCTAAAGATAAATATTTAGGTACAGACGAGCTTAATAAAATTTTAAGAGAGGAGATTGCGGGACTTTTATCAGAAACTAACTCAGGAGAAGAGAAAGAGTTTAGTGTGCCTAAACAGCATAAGCCATATGTGTTAATGGTAGTAGGAGTAAACGGTGTTGGTAAAACAACAACAATTGGTAAGTTGGCACATCAATTTAAAAATCAAGGTTTAAACGTAGTCTTAGGTGCTGCTGATACATTTAGAGCTGCCGCTATTGATCAACTACAAGTTTGGGCAGATAGAGTAGATGTCCCTTTGGTAAGGCAAGAAATGGGAAGTGACCCAGCATCTGTAGCTTTCGATACCTTAGAGTCTGGTGTTGCTCAAAATGCTGATGTTATTATTATTGATACGGCAGGGCGTTTACATAATAAAGTAAACTTAATGAACGAGTTAACCAAAATTAAACGTGTGATGCAAAAAGTAGTAGGAGATGCGCCACATGATGTGTTATTGGTTTTAGACGGTTCTACAGGTCAAAACGCCTTTGAACAAGCAAAGCAATTTACAGCAGCTACGGAAGTAACTTCATTAGCCGTTACAAAATTAGATGGTACTGCTAAAGGTGGTGTTGTTATTGGAATTTCTGATCAATTTCAAATTCCAGTAAAATATATTGGTGTAGGTGAAGGTATTGATGATTTACAGGTGTTTAATAAATATGAATTTGTAGATTCGTTTTTTAAATAAAACATACTGAAAAATTACAACAAAGCGAGACTGGTTTACCGTCTCGCTTTGTTGTTTCATAAATGTTTTACGTTTTCATTTTCTTAAGCTTTATAGCGTTCCAATTGGAGTTTACGTTTATTTGTCGCGTAGGTTGTAAACGATAGTCTCCTAAAAAATCCCAATCAAATTCAAGATGCAAGCTTGCGAGTTCCTTTTTTGTTGTACCCATTGGGTAGATGACCCAAAGTGTGGAATGGTCTTGTAAACGAGGGAATAAGGTTAGCATTTGATTAATGAAGTTGTCCTTTGAACGTACAAAAACTAATGCACAGTCTACACAGGATGTGTGCACTAAGGATTCAGCGTACTTTTCTTCAGAAAATACATGATCAAACATAGATGGTTTATTTAAAATATAAACATCTTTAAATTTATGAAGTTTTAATCTGTCCGTGAGTGCATCCATACTTAAAGATACAAAAAAATATGACTATGAGGCATGAAAATGGCATAGCATTTGAATATGTATTAGTATTGAATATAAGGACATTAGAAGGTAATGTAATTCTAAAGATAGTAGTCAATACCCCAAACCATTTAAACTAAAAAGCCACTTCAATTGAAGTGGCTTTTTAAAATAAATCAGATAATATCTGTTACTTGATCATTTCGTAACTACGAGAAATAAAGTTTGTTAACTCTTCTCCTGTCAACAATCCTTGAGATAAACGGGCTAAGTCTAAACTTTGTTTAATTAAAGTCTCTTTTTTAGCAGCGTCTTTTTCATTTAAAATATCAGAAACTAAAGCGTGATTAGAGTTTACAATCAAGTTGTACATTTCAGGGAAGTTTCCGAACATTCCATTACCACCAGATTGTTGCATCTCTTTCATACGACGCATAAATTCTGGTTGTGTAATCATAAACGGAGAAGCATCAGAAGCCATTGCTTCTAATTGTACTGTATACTTCTCTTTAGGAACTACAACTTCTAAAGCGGTTTTTAAAGTCTCTTTTTCTTCGTCAGATAACTTAGAAATTTGCTCCTCATCTTTTTTAATTAAGTTGTCAATATGATCACCATCAACACGTGCAAAAGACATGTTTTCTTTTTCAGTTTCTAATTTTTGAATTAAGTGAGAAACGATAGGCGAATCTAATAAAACAACTTTGTATCCTTTGTCTTCAGCTGCTTTGATATAACTGTGTTGTTCATCTTTATTAGACGCATATAACACAACAGTTTTACCGTCTTTATCGGTTTGAGTGTCTTTAATTGCAGTTGTTAACTCTTCAAAAGTTAAATATTTACCATCTGTTGTTGGGTATAATGCAAACTTGTCAGCCTTTTCAAAGAATTTAGGCTCAGATAACATACCGTACTCAATAACGATTTTTACATCGTTCCATTTTGCTTCAAATTCAGCTCTGTCTGATTTGTATAAAGAACTTAATTTGTCAGCTACTTTACGAGTAATGTAAGACGATATTTTCTTTACATTTCCATCAGCTTGTAAGTAAGAACGCGACACGTTTAATGGGATGTCTGGAGAATCGATAACACCGCGTAACATGGTTAAAAATTCAGGAACTATTCCTTCAACATTATCCGTTACAAAAACTTGGTTTTGGTATAATTGAATTCTGTCTTTTTGTGACGCAATGTCGTTTGTTAACTTAGGGAAGTATAAAATCCCTGTTAAGTTAAACGGGTAATCAACATTTAAGTGAATGTTAAATAATGGCTCTTCAAATTGAGCTGGGTATAACTCTTGGTAAAACCCTTTGTAATCATCAGCTTCTAATTCAGATGGTTGTTTTGTCCATGCTGGGTTAGGATTGTTGATGATATTATCTACAGTTATCGTTTCTGGTTTTGCATCTTCAGCGGCACCTTCTGGTAATGGTAATGTTTCTTCTTTTGTTCCGAATTTAATAGAAACTGGCATGAATTTATTGTACTTCGTCAATAAACCACCAATTTTACTGTCTTCTAAAAACTCTAAAGAATCTTCAGCAATGTGTAAAATGATTTCGGTACCTCTATCTGTCTTGTCATGTGCCTCTAAAGTGAACTCTGGAGAACCATCACATGTCCAATGTGCAGCTGGTGCGTCTTTATGCGACTTTGTAATTAACTCTACTTTATCAGCAACCATAAAGGCAGAATAGAACCCTAAACCAAAGTGACCGATAATTCCAGCATCCTCAACTTTTTCTTTGTATTGCTCTAAAAATTCATTAGCTCCAGAGAATGCAATTTGGTTGATGTACTTTTCAACTTCATCAGCAGTCATCCCTAAACCTTGATCGATAATATGGATCTTCTTTCCTTCTTTATCAATTTTCACTTCAATAATCGGATTACCATAATCTGCTTTAGATTCTCCAATTTGCGTTAAATGCTTTAATTTTAAAGTAGCATCTGTTGCATTTGAAATTAACTCTCTTAAAAAGATTTCATGATCAGAGTATAAAAACTTTTTGATTAACGGGAAGATATTCTCTACCGATACATTAATATTTCCTTTAGCCATTTTATATGTTTTAAATAATTATGTTCTGATAAACTAATAGTCAAATAGAATACCAATGTAGTAGTGGTGTCAAGATGGCAGAATAAGAATATTGAATAATGAAGTTTGAATACCGAATGATGAAGGGGTGTCATTTCGAAGAAGTAACGACTGAGAAATCTCACTAGATTGTAATATCCCGGATGTGATTTCTCTCTTTAAGAGAAATGACATGCCATTGTTAAGTACAGTTTTTTATCAACTTCAATTTCGGTTTCCATTTCAAAATTCTTATTTTGCAGCATACTAAAACCAACATATGTACAATTCAAAAATAATAGGTGTAGGAAAATACGTTCCTGATAATGTGGTAACGAATCATGACTTGTCAAAAATCATGGACACTAATGACGAATGGATTACGGAACGTACAGGAATAAAAGAACGTAGATGGGTAAAGCCAGAAAGTAAAGAAACTACATTTACTATGGGTTTGGAAGCTGCTAAGCAAGCTATTAAACGTTCTGGGTTGGATAAAGATGAAATAGATTTTATTGTTTTTGCAACCTTAAGCCCTGATTATTTTTTTCCTGGGCCCGGTGTTCAAATTCAAGAGGCTTTAGGAATTAAAACTGTTGGCGCTTTAGATGTCCGTAACCAATGTTCAGGATTTATTTATGCCGTTTCTGTTGCTGATCAGTTTATTAAAACAGGAATGTATAAAAATATTTTGGTTATTGGTTCTGAGTTACAATCTAAAGGGATTGATAAATCTACTAGAGGTAGAAGTATTTCAGTTATTTTTGGCGATGGTGCTGGAGCAGTGGTGATGTCTCGTGAGGAGGATAATTCAAAAGGGATCTTATCTACACATTTACATTCCGAAGGGAAACATGCTTTAGAGCTAGCGTCTGAAGCTCCTGGAATGGGCGGACGCTGGATAACAGATATTATAAGAGATAATAACCCCGAGGATTTGAGTTATTATCCGTATATGAATGGACAATTTGTGTTTAAAAATGCTGTAGTTCGTTTTTCTGAGGTAATAATGGAAGGGCTTATGACTAATAACCTAGACAAAAATGCTATTGATATGTTAATACCACATCAAGCAAACCTACGTATTGCTCAGTTTATTCAAAAGAAGTTTGGGTTGTCTGATGATCAAGTGTTCAATAACATACAAAAATATGGTAATACCACGGCAGCCTCTATACCTATTGCCTTGTGTGAAGCTTGGGAAGAAGGAAAAATTAAAGAAGGGGATACCGTAGTGTTAGCAGCTTTCGGAAGTGGGTTCACTTGGGGAAGTGCTATTATAAAGTGGTCGTAACCTTAAAGTAATTTATATTTAAAACACTCAAGTTTAACTTGAGTGTTTTTTGTTTTAGGATTAAGAACAGTGACTAGTTTAATTAAAAACACATTTTATAACGGATAATGTTGTCGGTTATAAAATACTCCTTATATTTGTACTATTAAAAGGAATATTTATGTTTTCAAAATCGTGTGAATATGGACTTCGAGCAGTAATATATATTGCCCAACAAAGTGCTTTAGACAATAAGGTAAGTTTACATACAATATCAGAAGCAATAAACTCTCCTCAAGCATTTACTGCTAAAGTTTTGCAGCAGCTTACACGCAATAATATAGTAAAATCTATAAAAGGCCCTTATGGTGGATTTGTAATTGAAAAAGACAAACTAGGGAGTGTTAAATTAAGCGACGTTGTTAAAGTTCTAGACGGTGATTCAATCTATACTAATTGTGGTTTAGGCTTAAGAAAATGTAATGAAGATTTACCTTGTCCGTTACACTTTAAATTTATAGAAATCCGTGATAAATTAAAAGAAATGTTAGAATGTACAACCTTATCAATGCTTGTTAATGACATGAATTTAGATGTATTTTATTTAAAAAATTAAAAAAATTTAACATAAAAAGGATAAAACTATCTTTTTATCCTTTATTAAAAAAATAGCTTTTTAGTAACCCCTCAATTTAACCTATGAAAAAAATCATACTACTAACAACATTTATATGGATTGGCTTCGTGAGTTCTATAAGTTTTATGGAATCATGGCTAAAGTTTCAAGCCCCAAACATAACAACCAAGTTAGGCTTAGGTATAGGTAAACTTGTGTTCAATGCTTTAAATACCGTAGAAATTACATTCGCAATCATTATTAGTATTTGTTTAATTTCTGCACTAGTGAAAGGATTAAAACAACAAACTCCGTATCTGTTTTTTATCATAATTCTTGTTTTAACAGTACAAACGTTTTGGTTGCTTCCAGCTTTAGTTGAACGAGCAGATTTAATTATAAACGATGTACAAGTGCCTAAAAGTAATTTACATCTTGCATTTGGTTTATTGGAAATATTAAAAATAGCCAGCCTTTTTGTTTTTGGACTTAACCAGATGCAAAAAGACAAGATCCCAAACCTCAATTAAGCAATTATTACGGTTCTTTTTAAGAATAAATAGATCAATTAAAACTCCTCAAGAAAGATTAAAAATACTTATGGAATTGATATATGTAGTTGTATCAAATACAAATTAAATAATAAGATGAACTTAACAATTAAAATTAAACAAATATGGATATAAATAACGAAACCTTAGTTAGTAATATTGTTGCAGAAAATTATAAAACCGCAGCTATTTTCAAATCATATGGCGTAGACTTTTGCTGTAATGGGAATAGAAGTATAGAAAAAGTTTGCTCTACAAATAAAATTAATAATGATGAATTAATTAATCAATTGGTTAATTGTTGTAAAACAGAGCCAGATACAAATGATTATCAGTCTTGGGATATCACCTTTCTTACAGATTATATTTATAATACACATCATAAATACATTGAAATAAAAACACCTGAGATTAAACAATACCTTAATAAAATTTGTCAAGTTCACGGTGCACAACATCCTGAGTTATTTGAAATTAAGGCCTTATTTACAGAAAGCGCAGATGATTTAGCAATGCATATGAAGAAAGAGGAATTGATTTTATTTCCATATTTTAAAAAATTAGCTGAGGCAAAAAATAATGGAATATCAGTTTCTAGTCCACAATTTGACACAGTAAAGAGTCCTATTGCAATGTTGCATCAAGAGCATGATAATGAAGGGCACCGGTTTAGAAAAATAGCGTCATTAAGTAACAACTACACACCGCCACAAGATGCTTGCAATACGTATAAAGTTACGTTTTCTTTATTACAAGAATTTGAAGAAGATTTGCAAAAGCACATCCATTTAGAAAACAATATTTTATTTAAAAAAGGAGTAGAACTAGAACAAACTCAACAAAACTAGAAATAGCCATGAAAAAAACTTGGATAGCATTTATTAGTGTTGTAACCCTTTCGTTTATAGCATTAATATGGATAGGAACAGAAGTGTATCAAACACAACCACCAATACCAGATAAGGTTATTGTTAAAGATTCTGGAGCGCTTGTCTATACAAAAGAAGACATTCAAATAGGTCAGAATGTATGGGAATCAATTGGAGGTATGGAAGTTGGTTCCATTTGGGGGCATGGAAGTTATGTGGCTCCAGATTGGACAGCAGATTGGATACACCGCGAAGCAGTATATTTATTAGACCATTGGTCAAAATCTGATTTTAAAACTTCGTATGAAAATTTAGATGTAGAAAATAAGGCCGCAATTAAAGCACGTTTAATTAATGATGTTAAAACCAATACATTTAATAAAAGTAATAATACAATTACAGTTTCTAAAGAGCGGTTAGCTGCTATTAATGCCAATATAAAGCATTATACCTCTATATTTTCTGAAGGAAAAGAAGAGTATGCCATCCCTAGTGGGGCATTGACTAACGCTACAAAACTAAAACAATTAAATGCTTTTTTATTCTGGACTTCCTGGGCAGCAAGTACCAATAGACCAAATAAAGAATATACCTATACGTCTAATTGGCCACATGAGCCACTAATTGATAATGAAATTACTAAAGATTCAATAGTTTGGTCAGGTTTATCAATAGTATTGTTACTCCTATTTATTGGAATTTTAACGTATTATTATTTAAGAAATCATGAAAAAGGTGAAATTATAACAAAACCAAACAATGATCCCCTAACAAATATGAAATTATACCGCTCACAAAAAGCGGTATTGAAATACTTTGTTGTGATATCGCTTTTAATTGCTTTACAAGTTGTTTTAGGTATTGTGACAGTACATTATACTGTTGAAGGACAATCATTTTTCGGTTTTGACTTAGCAAATTATTTACCCTATTCTGTTACAAGAACTTGGCATACACAATTAGCCGTATTTTGGATAGCTGCAACTTGGCTGGCCACAGGCTTGTTTTTAGCACCCATGATTTCAAATAAAGATATGAAATACCAAGTATTTGGAATTAATTTTTTATTCATAGCCTTAATTGTTATTGTGTTAGGCTCTATGTTAGGTGAGTGGCTTGGGATTCATCAGTTTTTAGATTTAACCACTAACTTTTTCTTTGGACATCAAGGATACGAGTATATGGATTTAGGAAGATTCTGGCAAATATTCCTGGGTATAGGCTTAATTTTATGGGTGTTCATGGTAGGTAGATATATAGTTTATGCTATTCGTAAAAATGACGAATCAAAGCAATTACTCATTATTTTATTAGTATCTGTTGTAGCCATTGGAATGTTCTTTTTCTCAGGCTTAATGTATGGAGAGAATAGTAGCTTACCCGTAATTAACTATTGGAGATGGTGGCTAGTACACTTATGGGTTGAAGGATTCTTTGAGGTGTTTGCAACAGTAGTTATTGCGTTTATTTTTTCTAAAATGAAAATAATATCATCTAAAACAGCAGGAAGAGTATCAGTTGCATCAGCTACAATATTTTTAGCAGGAGGTATTATAGGTACCTTACACCATTTATATTATTCAGGAACCCCAGTACAGGCTATAGCATTAGGTGCAACATTTAGTGCTTTAGAGGTTGTACCATTAACATTAATGGGATTTGAAATTAGAGAAAATTGGAACCTTTTAAAAAGTAAACCATGGATGCAAAAATATAAATGGCCAATATTTTTCTTTATAGCCGTAGCATTTTGGAATTTTATAGGAGCCGGAGTTTTCGGATTCTTAATTAACCCACCTATTGCGTTATATTACATACAAGGGTTAAACACAACAGCAGTGCATGCACATACCGCTCTTTTCGGTGTTTATGGAATGTTAGGAATGGGCTTCATACTTATTTGTTTACGTTTTTATTCTAATAGAACTTGGGATAGTAAGAAGTTAAAAAGAGCATTTTGGCTTTTAAACATTGGTTTGGTAGCTATGGTTCTTTTCAGTTTGCTACCCATTGGAATTATTCAAGCCTATACCTCAATAACAAAAGGCTATTCTTTTGCAAGAGATTCTGAATTACTATACTCACCAGTAGTACAGACATTAAAATGGCTTAGAATGATAGGAGATATTATTTTCTCAGTTGGTATATATTATTTCTGTTGGTTTACTATTTCAGAAACGATATATAGTTATAAAAGAAAAAATAGTACAGAGTAATTTATATCATATTGATCTAAGGTTATAAAAAATGTGGTGTATTACTCTAAATAGACACAAAGTTTTATCAATAAAAAAACACCCAAGTACTGCTTGGGTGTTTTTTTTAGGATAATGAACAAACAGCTTGTTTTTTCATGTTATGAAAGTTTTTTAAGCAGTTTAATTAACCTATCTTTAGCAGTAAAGGAAAAAAATATGAAGCAAATTTTGTCAGAAATTTTTCAAATCACACTAGGTATTCTTCTCGCAAGCGTGGGCTTGAAAATGTTTTTACTTCCCAATGGGTTTTTAGATGGGGGAGCAACAGGAATAGCTATTTTACTTAGTGAACTTTTTAATATTGACATTTCATATTTTCTACTTCTTATTAGTATCCCTTTTTTTGTGTTGGGCTGGTTTACCTTAACTAAGCGAATTTTTTTTAAATCGGTACTCTCCATCATATTATTAGCAATCATTATACATTTTGAAAATTTTGAAGCCATTACAGACGATAAACTCCTTATAGCCATATTTGGTGGATTGTTTTTGGGCGCAGGAATAGGTTTGGCAATAAAAAATGGCGCAGTTTTAGACGGTTCAGAAATATTAGGAGTCTTTATACATGACAGGCTAGGAGTAAGTATAGGTAAAGTGATATTGTTTTTTAATGTAATTTTATTTACAGCCACAGCAATGTTACTATCACTTGAAATTGCGATGTATTCCATTTTAACCTTTATTGTTACGGCCAAAGTTATTGATTTAATGATTGAAGGCTTTGAAGATTATGTAGGCCTAATGATAATTTCTGAACAATCAGATAAAATTAATGAAGAACTGATACGTGTTATTGGAACAGGAACAACGTTATATAAAGGGTCAGGAGGTTATGGGAAAAGAGGTCCTCAAGCCGAAAAAGAAATTATTCATAGTGTAATTAATAGAATAGATATTAGAAGAACCTATAACTTAATTGATACTATAGATAAAGACGCATTTATTATTGAGTTTGATGTTAATAATATAAAAGGAGGCATATACACTACTTTCCTTTCTAAAGAAGGGTTAAAAAAGTTGACGCCAAAAATGTATTTAAAAAAGAAAGCATAATTTTCTTACATAAAAAAAACATACCATCGTAAATTATTCTGGTTATTGAACTACCTGGTTGGGGCAATAAAACAAACATAAAAGTCCGAATTTAATAATTGCTAAATTCGGACTTTTATGTTTAAGTAGTATAAAGAAACCTTGTGCTACATCATTCCACCACCACCTTGAGTTTCATTGTTGTCACGTTGTTTACGCTGACGAGCTTTGTTTTTTCCACCACCAAATCGGTAATTGAAACCTAAGTAAGCAGTTCTGCTTTCCCAATTAAATTGGCCACTTTGAGTGTAAGGTTGAGTCGAGTCAAATGCGAACTTCATTCCTTTAAAAATGTCATTCACTCTAAAGCTAATAGTTCCTTTGTTGTTTAAAACAGACAAACTTGATCCAGCATTAATCATCCACATAGGTTTTCTGTCAAACTGTATACCATCTTCTGCAGCTCTATACATTGAAAATAACTGAAAACGTAAACGTTTAGTTGCTGTAAAACTGTTGCTTAAACGAGCGTTAAAACTTGTGGCATTAATTTCTCTGTCTAAGTTTTGTTCTGTTTTTGCATAATAATCGGCACTAGCATTAATGCGCCACCACTTTGAAACTTTGTAATTAGATGATATTTCAAATCCATACCTATCTGTATCATCAAAGTTTGTAAATGATAACAGTTGTTTTGCATCATCTAATGGGTCAATAGTTGAATATCGTGAAATATTATCGTTTATTTTTCTGTAGAATGTTCCGAAAGTAATTGAACCATTTTTAATCTGGCGTGTGTAATTAATTTCATAAGAATTGGTAAACTGAGGTCTTAAGTCAGGATTCCCTACAGATGTAATTAAAGGTGTACTCCATTGTCTTATCGGATTTACTTGTCCAATTCCAGGTCTGTCAACTCGTCTACTATAACTTACTTGAAATTGATTTTTTTCAGAGGGGTTATAGGTGAAAAAAGCGGATGGATAAGCACTAAAAATATTGTCTTTATAACCTGCAGTTGCTGTCCCTCTTTTAAAATTACCATTAACGTCATATTGTTCCAAACGAACGCCTAGTTGCATGGTTAATTTTCCGAATTTATGCCCGTAATTAGCATACCCTGAATAAATTGAACGATCATAATCAAATGCAGAATTGCCAATTGGTTGTGTACCTATAACATCGCCATTAGTATCATATACATATTCATGTTGATTTGAAATATTAGAATTAGATGCATTATTTGTCCTAATTTCAGCTCCAACTTCTAATTTTCCATTTTCAAAAAGGGGTACTGTATAATCTAGGTTGAATAAGAAGTTGTCTGTTTCGTTTTCTACATCATTGTCATAATTTGTAATTAGATCAGATGGGTCAATCAGCTCTTTGTAATAAGCTATTTCCGGTGAATTAGCATTAGAATATGTTGCTTCAAACTCTAAGTTGTGTTCGTTTTTATCGTCGAAATCTAATTTATAATTTAAGTTATAAGTTTCGGCATTAGATTTTCTATCTGCAAAATTTGGTGCATTGGTTTCAAGAACATCAGCTATAGTGACTCTAGTTCTTCCGTCTTGTGTATTTTCACTTATGTTTTGTGTGGTGTAAAATGACAGTGTGTTTTTATCATTAATATAAATATCTGCACCAACTTTAAACAGGTGTGAAGAACGCGTGTCAGTATTATTAAATTCTTGTAATAAAGGGGTGTTACCACTTCTGTTTACGTGTCCGTAGTTGTCATTTTTACCAGTATTGTAACCGTAATTACCGAAAAAGTTTACTTTTCCAGTTTTGTAATTCATATCTACAGAGCCATTAAAACGGGTGTTCTCTCCTTGAGTAACTCCAGTATTCACACTACCATTAAACCCTTGATTGGCATTTTTATGTAAAACGATATTGATCATCCCACTCATACCTTCTGGGCTATATTTTGCAGATGGGTTTGTGATGAGTTCAACTTGTTTGATAGATGTAGATGGAATTTGTTTTAATAAATCAGCAACACTAATATTAGATGGTTTACCATCAACTAACACACGTACGTTTTCATTTCCTCTTAAACTGATGTTTCCTGTTTGAGAATCGACACTTACGGATTGCACGTTATTTAATAACTCAGAAGCAGTTGTTCCTGCAGAAGTTAAATCTTTACCTACATTAATAACTTTACGATCTATTTTTTGAACAACACTTGACGTTTCTGCAATAACAACAACTTCATCAAGCTGCGCTGCATCTTCGGTTAAAGTGATGGTTCCTAAGTTGTGTTTAGGGTTTTGCCTTGAGAATACTATTTTTCTAACATCAGTTTTATAGCCTATAAATTGAATTTCAATGGTTTGTTCTCCAGCAGGAATTTTATCAATACTAAATTTACCTTCGTCGTTAGTGATTCCTCCAGTTAAAACGGTATTTTGAAAATCTTTAATAATTATACTAACGTAGGGGAGTGTTTCTTGTGTGTTTTGGTCAATGACCAAACCAGATATGGCCCCCACTTTTGGTGCCTTTTCTTGCGCAAATGTTATTACTGCAAATAGCATAACAGAGAGTTGAATTAGTTTTTTCATGATTTGTTTTTTGAATGATGTTTTTGTAATGATTTGCCATACAAGACGACAAAGAGAAACATTAGTTACTCTTATCTTTTGTATTAACACGATTTTAACGTTTACTTAAAAATGGTGTGATTTGAATAAGAACAACATAAATGTAAATACATGAAAAATAAAACCTTAGTATTTGGTGCATCATTAAAAAATGAGCGGTATTCTAACATGGCTATTCATAAATTGAGAGCTAACAATTATGAGGTTGTAGCATTTGGGCTTAAACCAGGACAGGTTTCCGATGTGAAAATTGAAACTGAGCTACTTTCCTATACAACAATAGATACTGTAACACTTTATATGAACCCTAAAAGGCAAAAAGCGTATTATAACTACGTGTTAAGTTTAAAGCCTAATAGAGTTATTTTTAACCCTGGAACTGAAAATCAAGAATTTTATAAATTGCTTAAAACGAATCATATAGATTATGAAGTTGCTTGTACACTAGTTCTTTTAAGTACAAAACAATATAGCTCAAATCAAAAAAATCCCGTTTAGTAAACGGGATTTTTTTAACTGATATGTATGTTTTTTTAGTGTTGGTGTCCGTGTGCACCATGAACATGTTTATGCTCCACTTCTTCAGCAGTAGCTTCTCTCATCTCAACAATTTTACCTGTAAAATGTAAGTCTTGATCTGCTAATAAATGATTAACATCAACAGTTACTGTTGACTCATTGATTGCTAAAATTTTACCAGGAATAACATTTCCATTTTGATCTTGTAATGGCAATACGTTACCAACTTCAACTTCAGGAATCATTTTCCCTTCGTTCATAAACATATCTTGAGCAAGCTCAATTACAGCTTCTTCTTTACGTGTACCGTATGCGTTTTCAGATTTTATTCCGAAAGAAAAAGTGTCACCTTCGTTTAAACTTGTAATGTTTGCTTCAAATTCAGGAATCATTTGTCCTAAACCAGATAAAAATGCTAAAGGCTCTTTTCCTTCAGTAGATTCAATCATTTCTCCTTCTGCAGTATCTTTGTAAAGATTGTATTCTACAGCAATTGCTTTGTGCTTTATGTCACTCATGAAAATAAATTTTGGGCAAAAGTAGTATTTAATTGTAATTTAGAAGGGTAAAAACTTGTTTAGTTGCTAGATTATAGAAATTAATTAGTTTTTCGTTTCAATAATAACAGTCCTAAAAACGTTAGAAGACCGTTAAGAATTAAGATAAAAAACCCAAATTCAAAGCCAAACCATTTTAAACTATTAACACTAATAAAGTAAGATAAAACAGGAGATAGTAGGGCGACTATTGGAACTAATTTATCTTTAATTTGCCATTTTGTAAATAAACCAAATGCATACAACCCTAATAATGGGCCGTAAGTATAACCTGCAAATTTGAAAAGTTTAGCTATCACACTCACATCTTTTAAAACATATTTAAAAATGATAATTACAGCAATTAAAACAAGTGATATAGCAATATGAATTTTCTTTCTAATGTTTACTTGTTGTTGTTTATCATATTTTTTTTCAATGTCTAAAATATCTATACTAAATGATGTTGTTAAGGAGGTTAAAGCGCTATCAGCACTACTGTATGCTGCAGCAATTAATCCTAGTAAGAAGAATATAAAAACACCAGTACCTAAATGATTTTGTGCTAAAACTGCAAATAAGTCATCTTTATGAGCGTCAATTCCGTTTTGTTGTGCATACACGGTAAGTAATAAGCCTAAACTTAGAAAAATAAAATTGACTATAGTTAGCACAATTGTAAACCAAAATATGTTTTTTTGGGCATCTTTTAGTGTTTTACAAGTTAGGTTTTTTTGCATCATGTCTTGGTCTAAACCTGTCATAACAATGGCTATAAAAGCTCCAGCAATAAATTGCTTCCAAAAATAATTACCAGCTTTATAATCGTCAAAGAAAAATGTTTTAGACAAATCATTATCTAAAACAAAACCTAGGGTTGATTGCCCGTTTAAATCAATATTGTGGCTAACAAAATATATGGTAACACCAACGGCAATGAGCATAAATAAAGTTTGCAAAGTATCTGTCCAAACAATAGTTTTAATACCTGATTTGAAAGTGTAAAGCCAAATTAGCAATACTGTAATTGTTACTGTTTGCCAAAATTCAACACCTAAATCGTCAAAAAGTATAATTTGTAAGACGTTGGCAACTAAAAACAGCCTAAAACTTGCGCCAATAACTCTTGAAATTAAAAAGAATGATGCACCAGTTTTGTATGAGTAGTTTCCAAAGCGGCTTTCTAAATAGGTGTAAATAGAGGTTAAATTAAGCTTGTAATACAATGGCATTAATACAAGTCCGATTACTGCATAACCAATGATATACCCTAGCACCATCTGCATGTAACTAAATTGAGAAGCTTCAATCCAACCCGGAACAGAAATAAATGTAACTCCAGAAAGTGATGCGCCAATCATACCAAAAGCAACTACATACCAAGGTGATTGTTTATTCCCTTTAAAAAAAGCGTCGTTACCAGATTTTTTTCCTGTTAGGTATGACACCAAAATAAGCAAACCAAAATAGGCCGCAATTAATAAGATTATTTGTGTAGCAGTCATAAGTTTTAATTAGATGACCAAAATACAAATTAACTTCATGTGTTGTAAATATTGTACTTAAGATTTAAGGAAAATTACTATTGATAATGTAAATTTGTGTCATGGAATTCTCTTCAAAACTTTTAGAAAACGCAGTATATGAAATGTCACAACTGCCGGGTATTGGTAAACGTACTGCATTGCGTTTGGTATTGCATTTACTAGGGCAACATAAAGACCAAACAAATCGCTTGTCTTTTGCTTTACAACAAATGCGATCTGAATTGAAATACTGTAAAAGTTGTCATAACATTTCTGATGTTGATTTATGTGAAATATGTGCAAATACGTCACGTAATGAGCGTTTAATATGTGTTGTGGAAGACATAAGAGATGTAATGGCTATTGAAAGTACTGGGCAATTTAAAGGGCTGTATCATGTTTTGGGAGGAAAAATATCTCCAATAGATGGCGTTGGTCCTTCAGATTTAAATATTGACTCATTAGTTCAAAAGGTGCTTGATAAAAAAGTAGATGAATTGATATTTGCGTTAAGCTCAACAATGGAAGGAGATACCACTAACTTTTATATTTTCAGAAAAATTGAATCGGCAGAAATAACGGTGTCTACAATAGCAAGAGGTATATCTGTTGGTGATGAATTGGAGTATGCTGATGAAGTGACTTTAGGACGTAGTATTTTACAACGAATCCCTTTTGTTCAATCCCTTAAAGGGTAACACGACATCTTGTTAAGTAACAACTCAAGTAAAAAAATAAACATTAAAGGCTATTAACAAACGTCATAAATACCTTTTTATGACGGTCAAGATCCATATTGGCAGAAAGCGCTACTCTGGCAATATAATCCTTGTCACCTTCTTTTGTGGTTCCTTGGGTTGAAGTAGCAGGTATTGTCCAGTAACACCCTTTTAATTGCCCATAACTTACACAATACTTGCTTTCATTTGGTATTTCTGTAATCATTAAGTTGATTAACTTTAAATTTAAGGCTCGTTTATAAGTTTCTTTCTCTGCGTCGGTATTTCCTTTTGTAGGCAGGTCTAACGAAAAAACTGATGGAGTAAATCCTTGTTTTGCTAGATCTTCTGAAACAAAATTAATTTTAGCTTCAGGTAAGGTCCTTTTAATAAAGTTTACAAAATCTCGAGTGTTAATATAGGCGTCATGAATTCGCTGATTCATTGACGGTAATTGTTTTGCTAATAATTCATACTGAAGCTCAGTAGCTTCATTATCACAGATGCTCAAATGAAGTTCTATAGCTTCAATCAAGTTTTCTGCATTATGATTTGCCACACAATACCCTGCTGTACATTTTCCGCCACTAGGAAATTTTGAACCACTCACATAGGATATGGTTTTTACAGAAGATAGTATATCATTTTTACCTAAAAAATGAACATTTGGGCAAAATGTTTGATCTAAAATAAAAACAGGAGCAATAGCTGTTTCTCCAGTTGCGGTTTTACGTTTAGTACTTAAAACATTCTTTAGCTTTATTAAATCAGGAACTTCTACTCTTGGATTTGTTGGAATTTCAGCTATGATGTATGGTATAGCATCATCACTTGCAATTTTTGATAAGACTAAATCAATACTTTTAATCATATCATTATCACCATCTACTGGTAAATCTATTACATCCACATTATCTATACAGGCAGCCACACGTCGTGCTTGATCATTTGTGCCTCCGTAACAGTTAGGGGGTACAATGAATTTGATAGCTTTCCCGTTATGGTGTTCTAAAGCGTCATTAACTAACCCCATCATAATTGCATACTGAATAGAAAGCCCGCTAGAGGCAACCAAAGCTTTTGAAGGTGCAGTTGTAATTTTTTTTATAGCATCAATTACGGATGCTTTATGAGTTTTAGTATGTTTATTTTCAGTATCATTCTTCTGTTCCCCTATTAACAACTTTAAAGCTACTAATGAATTAGTAGGTGTCATTGCAATAGTTTCTCTACGTCTTACATGTTGAATTTCAGAAACATAATCGTCGTTATGTTTTCCGTTTACCATTAAAATACTTCCTAGTCTTGAGTGAGTGTTGACGTAAAAGTCCACATTAGGGTTAAGGTTAATAGAATTAAATTCATCTTGTTGAGATATTAAAACTGTACTGCCTTCAAACGGGTCAATATGTTCATTGTTCTCTATGCGTTTTAAACGAAAGTTATAACCATAAATTTGTTGTAATATATCTTCCTTAAAGAATGCTGGTAACGTACCAGTATATAGAATTTGGGTGTTTTTCTTTTCAAGTAAATTTTTTCTTAACACAGCAAAAACAGGAATTGTTTGTGACGAAAAACTGATTACATGTTTCGAATCTAGATGATGTAAGTTCGCTATACCCCATTCCAAAATACATGATAGAGGATGCCCTAACCTGATGTAATCAAATGCAGTTGGTAACTGATTTAATGCTGTTGTAGATGAGTTATTGGTGCTGAATAACTGTTCAAACTGTTCTATAAATTCAGTTTTAGCCAAGGATTCATTGTAAATATCTAGTCGGTGTGTTGTTAGGTTTAGCCAATCAGTTGGCATATTTTCTAACACATTTTTAATATAATTAAGCATTTTATTAGTTTTCATAATTGACACCTTGATATTTGTTGCGAACTTACATTAAATTGAGGTATTTTAAAAGTGTTATGCTTTTGGATTATTTTTATCAACTTAATATACTATCGTTTTTAATGTATTCAGGACAGTCAATTCTAATGTCGTTGTTCAATAACTTTTTTTGTAATAAATTACAATAATGATTCTCCTCTTTTTTTTCATAGAAGGTACACCCATAGCATGTTCTTTGAACGCTTAAAATACCAGTACTGTTTAATTTGTAAATAAGCTGACTTATAGTTCCGAATAGGCTATCTAATTCAAGTTTTGAAAAACGATTAATTTGATTTTTTAATGGGTTTGTGAAATCATATGACTGTGAGACCACATCATGCCCCAAGTCTGATAATAAAATTGAATATCTGCGGCTATCTGTTGATGAATAATCTTTTATAATAAGCCTTTTTTTATGTAAAACCTTTACGGCATCACTTACAGTAGGCTTAGTTACGTTAAACTCTTTTGCTAGATGGCTTACGTTACATAAATTTCGCTTATGAAAAGCTATAAAAAGTAGTATTTGAATTTGAATTGGACTTAAACCAACTATTTTAGCTTTTTCCCATAACAAAATTTTGAAGACTTCAGAAATACGCTCTAGCCCTGCTACAATTTTACTTGAAACATCCTCTTCTTGATGAGATGGATTAAATGGACTTTCCTTCATAATTTTCTACGGTTAAAAAATGATTTTTTAGCAAAGTTAGTTATCCTTATTAAATTAGCTACAGTTTTCCATTTCTATAATGTAATATCCTATTTTATTAATTGATGATATGATATCTTTCGTAGCTTCTTCAATATGACAAAATTGACATTCATTTGAAGTTAATACCCCTGTTTTAAAAGGTTTGGTTTTTAGGTATTCTTTTCCAAAGCCATATATTGTTTGTTCATCTGTTATAGTACTTGGCACTAAAATATCAAAATGCATGACATTGTTATCTTCTTTTTTTACATAGGTGTCCCAAACTGCAATTTTCATTTTTTTATATTTTCTGTTTATTCTTATTTATACCTTACTTGAATTTATTATAATTTAGTGATTAGGGCTTTTTGGTTGGTAATTCAAAACCCTAATCACTAAACACCAGTTTTAGCCTTTTACATCAGCCATAGATGCACCAAAATTAATGTGTAATGTGTTTCCGTTTGGTGTTACTAATGCTGGAACAGATTTTACACCAGCTTTTTCAGCGTCAAGTATTCGTGCTCTCTGCTCACCAATGTTTACAACTTCAACGTTTTCTGCTCCAACCAAATTAATGATGTCATGTTCTGCGCTTATACAAACTGGACATCCTGCGTGATAAAAAATTGACTTACTCATATCTAAATTGTTTATAAAGTTATGCAAAATTGCCTTACAAAGATAGTAAGGAATCCTAACAAATAAAAATTTTAGGTATTTATTTTAACAAAAGTTTTCTTAATCATGAACATAGACTTGTGTTTTGTTATTAAAATAAGTGTGATTATTAAACTAAAATTATAGTAATTCATTTTGGTAGTTATAATGAATTGCTATAATTTTGTCAAACAGATGAAAATGATGTTTAATAAATACGTGTACTTTCTAGCACTTTTGTTAGTAAATACATTTGCAACTTTACAAGCAAATGTATTTAATGCAAGTTCAAGTTTTGATACACTAGAGTTTTGTGAAAATACATTACAAAATTCTCCTGTTGTTACAGATAATACTTCTGCTTATGAAACAGTAGCTGAAGCATATCACCAACATAAAAACCCATTTTTGTTTTGTGAAATTGCTGAAGGTAGTGAAACAGAAGACAAGAAAGTGTCTTTAAAAAAAGCACCTTCGCCGTATAAATTTTTAAGTAATGAAGGGAAAATATTAGCCTTCAGCACTGCACAGTTATTTGAAAGCTTTTCTAATGAGCTTCAAAAAAACATTCATCGTCCACACAAAGTTGTTCATAAGTCTAATGTCAGGCTTCATCAACGCTACCAAGTATTTATAATTTGATATAAAAACTAGACCTTAACTCAATTAGGTCTGGGTTTCATTTAATTGCTTACAATTTCAATTGAAGTTTAAGCGTAGAATCTTCAAAAGGTTCAATGACTAATTACATCATTTTATTAAATACTTTTACAAGTGAATATTATAAAGAAAACTACAGTTTTCGCAGGACTAGCTCTATTATTATGTCTTATAAGCTGCGAAAAACATAAAGAACAACAACACGAAAAAGCAACCTTTCTAGTAACTAATCCTGTTAAAAAAGACACTTCAATTACTAAGGATTATGTGAGTCAAATTCATGCATTCAGGCACATAGAAGTTAGAGCTCTAGAAAAGGGGTATTTAGAACAAATCTCAGTAGATGAAGGGCAACACGTTAAAAAGGGGCAAGCCATGTTCCAGATTATGCCAAATATTTATCAGGCTGAACTACAAAAGGCAAAAGCTGAATCTAAAGCAGCGCAAATTGAACTTAATAACACCCAGTTACTAGCAGATGGTAACGTGGTGTCACCAAATGAGTTGGCAATGGCAAACGCCAATTTAGAAAAAGCCAAAGCAGAGGTTTCACTAGCTCAAACACATTTAGGTTTTACAAGTATAAAAGCCCCTTTTGATGGTATTATGGATCATTTAGAGGCTAGAGAAGGAAGTCTTTTAGACGAAGGAGAATTACTTACAACCTTGTCTGACAATAGTAAAATGTGGGTGTATTTTAATGTTCCAGAAGTTGAATATTTAGATTACATCATGAGTGAAGAAAAAAAGAATAACAAAGGTGTTGAGCTATTAATGGCAAATAATAAACGTTATAATCAAGAAGGTGTTATAGAAACTATTGAGGGAGAATTTAATAGTGAAACTGGAAATATTGCTTTTAGAGCAACTTTTCCTAATCCAGACGGTATCCTAAGGCATGGTGAAACAGGAAGCGTTTTAATGACTGTTCCTTACAAAGATGCCGTTATTATTCCACAAAAAGCGACTTTTGAAATCTTAGATAAAACATATGTATTTGTGGTTGATAAAAACCATGTCGTTCATCAAAAAGAAATCATAATAGGGGCTGAATTACCCCATTTATTTATTGTAGATAAAGGATTGTCTGAAAAAGATAATATACTTCTTGAAGGTATCAGAATGGTTAAAAATCAGGAGAAGATACATGTCAAAAAGGTAGATCCAAATACAGTTTTATCAAATTTAGCGCTTTACGCAGAGTAGTCCTTAATTTAATCTACAAACATCATGTTTAAACAATTTATAAAAAGACCCGTCTTGGCTATAGTCATTTCGGTGATGATCTTATTTGTAGGTGGTCTTGCAATTAAGCAATTACCTATATCTCAATTCCCACAAATAGCACCTACAACTGTAAATATTTTTATAGCTTATCCTGGTTCAAGTGCCGATGTGTTGGTAAATTCAACATTAATTCCGCTAGAAACAGCCATCAATGGCGTTCAAGATATGCGATACATTGCTTCTGATGCCACAAGTGCAGGAGAAGGAACCTTGCGTGTTATATTTGAACCTGGAACAGATCCTAATGAAGCAGTAGTTAGGGTGAAAACCAGAGTAGATCAAGTAATGCCGTTACTACCTGAGTTGGTGCAACGTGAAGGGGTTATTATTACACCAATACAACCCAGTATGTTAATGTACGTTAACCTTTCAAGTACAAATAAAAATAATGACGAAAAGTTTCTTTACAATTATGCATACACAAAAATAATCCCTGAAATTCAACGTATCAAAGGTATTGCGAGTGCTAAAATTTTAGGAAGTAGAAAATACGCCATGCGTGTTTGGTTAAAACCAGACCGTATGCGTGCTTATAATATTTCCGCTGAAGAAGTTTTAGAAGCCATGGAGGATCAAAGTATTCTTGCAAGGCCAGGGCGTTTAGGTAGAAGCTCAGGACAAACAGCACAATCCTTAGAATATGTTCTTACGTATCAAAACAGATATAACGAACCAGAACAATATAATGAAATCATAATTAAAGCCAACAAAGAAGGTGAAATTATAAAGCTTTCAGACATTGCTGAGGTTAAATTAGGAAGTGAGTTTTTTGATATTTATTCTAATCTTGATGGAAAACCTTCTGCTTCAATAGTCTTAAAACAAACGTTTGGAAGTAATGGTAGTGATGTCATTAATTTAGTGAAAGAGAAGTTAGCTGAGTTAGAAGTTGATTTGCCACCGGAAGTTGATTTTCAAATTAGTTATGATGTGTCTAATTTCTTGGATGCATCCATAGAGCAAGTATTACACACTCTTAGAGACGCCTTCATTCTTGTAGCAGCAGTAGTATTCTTGTTTTTAGGAGATTTACGATCAACATTAATTCCAATTATAGCCGTGCCAGTATCTTTGATAGGTGCATTTTTTGTAATGCAGTTATTTGGGCTCTCAATTAACTTAATCACACTATTTGCATTGGTGTTAGCAATTGGTATTGTTGTAGATGATGCCATTGTAGTAGTAGAGGCTGTTCATTTAAAAATGGAACAAGAGCACATGACACCATATCAGGCATCTAAGGCAGCATTAAGTGAAATAGGAGGAGCTATTTTAGCAATTACTTTAGTTATGGTCTCAGTTTTTGTTCCTATTTCTTTTATGACTGGCCCTGTAGGAGTTTTCTACAGACAGTTTTCAATAACAATGGCGGGTTCTATTGTAATTTCTGCCGTTGTTGCATTAACATTAACCCCGGTACTTTGTGCTATGATGTTGAAAAACAACCATGGGAAAGAAAGAAAAAAATCAATTATTGATAAGTTTATTGATTGGTTTAACAAAGGGTTTGAAAAACTTACAGGAAAGTACATAAAAGTACTTAATAAAATTGTAGCAAGACGCGCTTTAACCTTTGGTGTTTTAATTGCTTTTTGTGCTGGAATATTTATCACAAATAAAACACTTCCTGCAGGTTTTATACCTAATGAAGACCAAGGAATGATATATGCTATTATTCAAACCCCTCCTGGTGCTACTTTAGAACGTACAAATGAAGTGGCTAAAAGACTTCAGAAAATTTGTGAAGAAACTGAAGGTGTTGAATCTGTATCTTCTTTAGCGGGATATGAAATTATGACTGAAGGTAGAGGTTCAAATGCAGGAACATGTTTAATAAACCTTAAACCTTGGTCTGAACGTCAGCATTCTGTTCATGAAATAATGGAGGAATTAGAAGCAGAAACTAAAGATTTGGGAGCTGTTATAGAATATTTTGAACCACCAGCTGTTCCCGGATTTGGGTCTTCAGGAGGATTTGCTATGCGTTTGTTAGATAAAACAAACTCAACGGATTATCATCATTTTGAGAAAATAAATAATGAATTTATGGAAGCTTTATCTAAACGAGAAGAGCTAACAGGTTTGTTTACATTTTTCTCAGCTAATTATCCACAATATGAACTGAAAATTAATAATAAAATAGCTATGCAAAAAGGCGTTACTATAGGTAAAGCCATGGAAAACTTGAATATTTTAATTGGTAGTACATATGAACAAGGGTTTATTCGTTTTGGTAGATTTTTTAAAGTTTATACACAGGCTGCACCAGAATATAGACGTCTACCAACCGACCTTGAAAAACTTTTTGTGAAAAATGAAGAAGGAGAAATGGTGCCGTATTCTGCATTCATGAGTATTGAGAAAAAATTGGGCCCAAATGAAATTACTCGTTATAACTTATATAATTCTGCAGCCATAAGAGGGTTGCCAGCACCAGGGTATACAAGCGGTGATGCTATTAAGGCAATAAAAGAAGTTGCTGCTAAAGAATTACCAAGAGGTTATGATGTGGCATGGGAAGGCCTGACTTATGATGAAGCTAGAAGAGGTAATGAATCAGTATATATTTTTATTATTGTTTTGGCCTTTGTTTACTTTGTATTAGCAGCACAATATGAAAGTTTTATTCTGCCATTAGCTGTTATTTTATCACTACCAGTAGGTGTGTATGGTTCATTTGCACTTTTAAAATTAATGGGACTAGCAAATGATGTATATGCACAAATAGGAATAATCATGCTGGTAGGATTACTTGGTAAGAATGCGGTGTTAATTGTAGAGTTTGCGGTGTTAAAACGAAGTCAGGGCGCCACAATTTTTGAAGCAGCCATTGAAGGAGCTAAAGAACGATTCAGACCAATTTTGATGACGTCATTTTCTTTTATAGCGGGGTTAATACCATTGGTTATCGCTTCTGGAGCAGGTGCAATAGGTAACAGAACTATTGGAGGTTCAGCTTTAGGAGGAATGTTTATCGGAACTGTTTTCGGAGTTTTAATTATTCCAGGACTATACTACATATTTGCAAAAATGAGCGATGGTAGAACTTTAATAAGAGACGAAGTAAGCGAACCTATTTCAGAAGAAATTATTAGAATAAGCGAAAGTCAGAATCAAAGCAAAACAAATGCTGAAAACATTAATAAACTAACAAAATTGTTTAAAAAACTTCGTAAAAGTAAAAAAGATGAATAATATCAAGAGGATTAAAAAAACGTATGTGTTCGGAGTACTCTCAGTGTTGTTGTTTTATTCTTGTGTGCCAACTCAACAGGCAGTTAGAGAAGAAAATACAGCGGTACCTGAACACTATAATAATCAAACGGCTGATACCGTTAACACTGCTACTGTGCACTGGAAAGATTTCTTTTCAGACGCAACATTAATAGCCTTAATTGATACGGCTTTAACTAACAATCAAGAGCTTAATATTATGTTACAGCATGTAGCAAGAGCTAATAATGAAATTAAAGTTAGGAAAGGGGAGTACTTGCCTTTTGTGAATGTTTATGCAGGAGCAGAAGTTGAAAAAGTAGGTGAGTATACCAGAAATGGAGCTGTAGAGCATAATTTAAATATTCATGACAATGAGGAATTTCCTGAGCCTTTATCCAATTTTTCAGCTGGTTTTTCGGCGTCATGGGAATTGGATATTTGGAAAAAACTCCGCAATGGAAAAAAAGCAGCAGTTCTGGAGTACCTCAGTACTATAGAAGGTAAAAATTTTATGATCACTAATATTGTTTCAGAAATAGCAAGTACTTATTATGAGCTCTTAGCGTTAGATAACCACTTAATTATTATTAAACAAAATTTAGAAATTCAGCAAAATGCTTTAAAAATGGTTAAGCTTCAAAAGCAAGCAGCAAGAGTTACACAGTTGGCTGTGAGACGTTTTGAAGCTGAAGTGTTTAAAAATCAGAGTAATAAATTTGCCGTTCAACAACGTATTATTGAAACAGAAAATAAGATTAATTTTCTGTTAGGACGTTACCCTCAAAGGGTAGATAGAGATTCAGACAATTTTATAAACCGACCTATAGGTGCCATTCACACAGGGCTTCCAGCTCAACTTTTGGCTAATCGTACAGATATTAAACAGGCGGAATATGAATTGGCAGCAGCAAAATTGAATGTTAAAGTTGCCAAAGCAAACTTTTATCCTTCAGTAGGTATTAAAGCTGGTATTGGGCTGCAAGCGTTTAAAACTAAATTTTTAACAAGTACACCAGAATCACTGGTGTATTCATTAGTTGGTGATGCCATAAGTCCTTTAATTAATAGAAATGCTATAAAAGCTGAATACAAAAATGCAAATAGCAAACAGTTACAAGCAGTTTATGACTATGAAAAAACTATTTTAAATGGTTATATAGAAGTTGCTAACGAATTGTCTAATATTAATAATTTGAAAGAAAATTATGAATTAAAAAAACAACAAGTTACCGCCTTGACTGAATCGATAGATTTATCTCTTAGACTTTTTAAATCTGCTAGAGCGGAATACACCGAAGTCTTACTAACACAGCGTGAAGCCTTAGATTCTAAAATAGAAATTATTGAAACTAAAAGAGATCAGCTTCTTGCCAATGTTAAAGTATACCAAGCCTTAGGAGGAGGGTGGAATTAATTGGTTATATGTTTTAATTTTAGTGTTTGAAAGCCATTTTACAAAATGTAAAATGGCTTTCTTTATACTGTAAATAAAAGGGGAGTAATCACTCCAATATTCTGGTGGTTATTTATTCAAAAGTCTTATCAATAAATTTTGAATTCAATAGCCTTGCTACTGCCATATAATTTGGTTTGAAACGAACTTTATCACCAATACTATATTTCTTTTTACCACTAGTTGTTTTATTTGTACCAATATCTACTACCAACATGTCAGAGGTAACTCCAACAAATTTTAAATCGTTATCAACCGATTCAATATCATCTTTTTCTACATCTAATAAGCCAAAATCTAATATTGCTTTTGTTGAGGTTTCACTTTTGTCACCTTCATTAAAATCTGCAGAATGCCCAATGTTAGCGTCACTTATAACACCTTCTGGAACTATTTTTTTTTCTTCTAACTCAATAATATTTGCTGTAAACTCAAATGTGTCAGTAGATAGTTCTTTAAACGGTTTATTATCTAGAGGGCTAACACCAAAAAAGACGGCCTCACCAACTCTAAAGTGATTGATGTCTTTTGGGATTGTTTTATTTTCAATTAAAGGCAAAGTAATAGATGTGCCTCCAGAAACATATTTCAAGTTTCTGTTAAATTTTGCAGATATCAACTCTTGATATAATGATAATTGCAATAGTTTGTCATAACTAGGTTCTATACCGTACATACAACCTAGGTTTGAACCTATACCAATAACATCAATGTTTGAAAAATTAAAGACGTTTTCATAAAAAGTCATCAATTCAGTTCTTTTTACACCTTCTCGCAATTCTCCAAGTTCCACCATTATAATTATTTGGTGTACTTTTCCTACTTTTTTTGCAGCCTCATTTAGGGCTTTAATTGTTGTAAAAGAGCTGTTTAATGAGATGTCAGCATATTTGATAATATCATCAACATACATTTTAGCAGGCGGCTTGATGTATATTGTTCTCATGTTAGGGTTAACCTCTTTTAGGTTTTTTAAACTGGATAATCTAGAGTCTCCTACCGAATCTATTTTTTCAAGAACATCATCAGTTAGTACATTTTTTAAGAACTCCTTATCGCCAGAAAAGACTTTTGTTATTAAACTCCAATCAATATTATGTGAATTAAAATACTCACTTAAATACTTAATATTATTTTGAATCTTTTTTGTTTTAATGATTAGCTCAGCCATAGATTATTTCTTTAACCTCATTTCTAAATAAGGGTTTGTAAACCCAAGCTTTTCGTAAAGGAATTTTGCAGGGTTATTAGCTTCTACGTGTAACGCAATATCGCCTTTAGCGTGATCAATTGCATGTTGCATCAACAGTTTACCTAGTCCTTTACCTCTGTAATCTTTATGGGTAGCAATGTATACAAGAATGTTTTCAGGTATATAACCTCCCATTCCTGTTTGATTAATAACAGTAGCGCCAACAATTTTATGATCATCCATAATTAACATGGTAAAGCCGCCAAAAGAAATAAAATCTTTTATAGAATAGTCAATTGCTTTTTGAATATCTTTTTTAGGGTCGCCGTATTCTTGAAGGCCTTTAAAAAGAAAATCAACAATCTCTTCTTTTTCTTTATTAGTTGGTTTATTTACTGCGTCAAAAACTTTTGTTTCTATCATACTTTTATAAATGTTTACCTCTATTATAAGATTAATTTGCAGAATTCAAAGGATTTAGAGCTTTTTTATAGTGAAACGTGTTTTGTGATTTAGATTTTAACTCTAATGCAATTCTAACGTTAAAAGCATAAGCTATTAAACAAAAAATATATCTTTGCTATAACATAACCTAAACTTACAACCATTACAAAGCAGATTTTAATAATTGAAGATGAGCCAAATGTTGCCGCATTCGTTAGTCAAGGACTTCAGGAATCTGGTTATAATGTTTTTGTGGCTTATGATGGCTTAAACGGATTAGAACTGTTAAAACAAAATCAAATAGATTTAGTGGTTCTAGATGTTATTCTTCCCGGTATAGACGGACGTGAAGTTGCAAAAAAAATTAGGCAAATGGGTTACAGTACATTGCCCATAATTATGTTAACAGCGTTACGAGAAACAGACAATATTGTAAAAGGGTTAGATGCTGGAGCTGATGACTACATGGTTAAACCATTTAAGTTTAAAGAACTGTTGGCGCGAATTCGGGCACGCACAAGAAAGCAAGGTGAGCTAGCTAATACCAATCAAAAATTAACGATAGAAGATTTGGAATTGGATACGGATGCTAAAGTTGTAAAAAGAGCTGGTAAAGATGTTAATTTAACTTCTACAGAATTTCGGTTGTTAGAGTATTTATTAAAAAACAAAAACAGAGTCTCAAGTCGTATAGAAATTCTTGAGAGTGTATGGGATATTAACTTTAATATGGGTACAAACGTTGTAGATGTTTATGTGAACTACCTAAGAAATAAAATAGATAAAAAACACGAAACTAAACTAATACACACTGTTATAGGTATGGGGTATGTTATTAAAAGTGAATAGTCAATTATGCAATTAAGAACAAAAATTACATCTATTTTTATAGTACTTACCAGTTTGTTCTTAACAGGTATATTTATACTTATTTACTATAATTCAAAAAAATACACAGAAAGTGAATTTTATCTACGCTTAAGTCAAAGAGCAACGATTGCTGCACAAGCCTATTTAGAAGGTGATGATTTAAATATGGATATTTATGATGATATTAGAATTCGTCATTTACAAACATTACCCAATGAGAAAGAGGTTATTTACCCTGTTGATGCTAAGCTAAAAAAACCTTTAAAGAAGCTAGATAAAACCTTGCCTAGCAGTTTTTTTCAAAACATATTTACTGAAGAATACGCAGAGTTAAAGCTTGGTGATTATTACTATACAGGTTTACTATATCATGATAAAAATGGAGATTTTATTGTTGTACTTTCTGCAACAGACCTTTATGGATTTGGAAAGCTTGACAATTTAAGGAATACGCTTATCACAGCATTTTTTATAAGTATTCTTTTTATTTTTATTTTAGGAAGATATTACGCACAACAAGCATTGAGTCCTATTTCTAAAATAATTAAAGATGTTAATTTAATTCGTGCAGAAAATTTATCACAACGTTTAAACACGGCAAATGGTAAAGATGAGTTAGGGCAATTGGCAAAAACTTTTAACAATATGTTAGACCGGTTGCAAATATCTTTCGACTTGCAAAGTAATTTTGTTAATAATGCATCACATGAACTTAGAAACCCTCTTACAGCAATTTTAGGGCAAACCGAGATTGCTCTCAACAAATCTAGAAGTAATGAGGAATACCACGCCATTCTTAAAAATATTGACCTTGAAGCATCACGTCTTGATTTTTTAGTAAACGGATTATTAAAACTTGCACAAACAGATTTTGATTCTAAAGGATTTTTAATAGAACCTATACGCCTTGATGAAATGGTCTTGTATATTAAACAGACTATTGATGTTTCCATACCAAATAATAATATTGAATTAGATTTTGAAGCGTTGCCAGAAAGTGAAGAAGCTATTACGCTAATGGGTAGTGAATCTCTTTTAAGCCTTGCGTTAAGTAACATTATGGAAAATGCCTGTAAGTTTTCAAGTAATAAAACTGTTACAGTTAAAATACTTTCGGAAACAGACACTATTGTACTTATTATTAAAGATAAAGGTGTTGGTATACCTCAGGATGAATTAAAGAATATTTATGAACCTTTTTTTAGAGCTTCTAATGTTAGAAATATTGAAGGGTTTGGGTTTGGGCTTCCGCTTGCCTATCGTATTATTAAAATGCATTCAGGAACTATAAATGTTGTTTCTCAAATAAATAAAGGAACCATTGTGAAAATTAGATTACCCAATAAAAACAGCTATAATATTTAGCCAATAAAATTCTAATCTCATTTTAATGTCGCTCTTATACGACTCTAACAACAGACAGTTATGTTTGTTCAAAAGTTATAAAAATGAGAAAAATACTTATTCCTACAGATTTTACTGTTGAATCATTACAGCTTATTGAATACGTGGTTTTGAACTTTCCAGACACCAAGCTTGATATAAAGTTTGTTGCAGGGTATAGGTTGCCTGATACACGTTGGGGGATTGCACATTTCCAGGAAAAAGAACAAATACGAAAAAACTTTAGTAGTAAATTTAAAGAAACGCAACGGCGTATTTTATTAGAGTATAAAAATAATATTGAAGCTATTTCTTTTGAATTGTTTACAGGTGTTAACTCATTAGCTTTCCAGAATTTTTTAGAAAAAATTAATGTTGAAGATGCGGTTGTTCCCGAGCAAAAAGTACTGTATTGTAAGGATAGTAAATGGTTTGATACAACAAAGCTAATTAAAAAAAACGTAAAAAATGTTATTGAAGTTCCTGTTAAGTTTTCAGAAGAAACTACACAGAAGAAGTTTTCATTAACGAAAATTTTAAATCTGTAATCAACACAAAAAATTAAATATAATTTATAAATAAGATGGAGAAAATTTCAACAAAATATTTAAAATCAGACATCAAATCAGGTCTGGTTGTTTTCCTAGTAGCACTTCCGTTGTGTCTGGGTATAGCTCTTGCAAGTGGAGCCCCATTATTTTCAGGTATTATTTCAGGTGTTGTAGCAGGAATAGTTGTTGGTGCATTAAGTGGTTCACAGTTAAGTGTTTCTGGTCCAGCTGCTGGATTAACTGCTATTGTTCTAGCTGCAATTGCAAGTTTAGGGTCTTTTGAAGCTTTTTTATTAGCTGGATTTCTAGCTGGGGTTATCCAAATTATCTTAGGATTTATTAAAGCAGGTGTAATTTCAAACTACTTACCATCAAATGTAATAGAAGGAATGTTGGCCGCTATTGGAATCATAATTATTTTATCACAACTGCCTCATGCTGTAGGATTTGATGAAATGCACGAAGGTGATTATTTTTTCATAAACGCCGCAGGTGATCATCAAATATTTACAACTTTAGCAAATACAATTAACTTTATTCACCCAGGAGCAGTTATTGTAGTATTGGTATCACTAGCAATTCTTATCGCATTTATGAAAGTGCCTTTTTTAATGAGAATGAAGTCTGTACCTGGTGCATTAGTTGCTGTGTTGGCAGGTGTTTCAATTAATGAAATATTTAAGGCATCTGGTTCATCTCTTGCAATAAGTCAAGACCATTTGGTGAGTCTTCCTGTTCCAGAATCTATGACACAATTCTGGAATCAGTTTAGTCTTCCAGATTTTTCTCAAATTGCGAACACAGAAATATGGGTTGTGGCTATAACTATTGCAGCTGTAGCAAGTATTGAAACTTTATTGTGTATTGAGGCTGCTGATAAAATGGACCCTCTAAAGCGCTATACAAATACGAATAGAGAGCTTAAGGCACAAGGTGTTGGAAACATGCTTAGTTGTTTGATAGGAGGAATTCCTGTTACATCTGTGATTGTTAGAACTTCGGCAAATGTAAATTCTGGAGGGAAAACTAAAATAGCAGCAATATCACATGGTTTATTTTTAATGGCTGCAGTAATTGCAATTCCATTTTTATTAAACAAAATACCTTTGGCTTCATTAGCAGCCATATTATTGGTAGTAGGGTATAAGTTAGCAAGTCCTCAAAAGTTTATTAACATGTGGCAGAATAGTAAAAAATTTCAGTTTATACCTTTTGTTGTAACAATTGTAGCGATTGTAATGACAGATTTACTGATTGGTGTAGGTATAGGGTTGGCAGTAAGTATTTACTTTATTTTACGTGGAAATGTAAAGTTAGCGTACTTCTTCAAAAAAGAGAATTATAATGAAGGAGAAACAATTTACATGGAATTGGCGCAAGAAGTTTCATTTTTAAACAAAGCTGCAATAAAGCAAACTTTTGCGCATTTACCTGAAGGCTGTAAAATTATACTTGATGCCTCAAGTACAGTTTATATAGATCATGATGTGCTTCAGATGATAAAAGAGTTTGTGAATGAAGGTTCAAAAGAACGTCATATTACGGTAGATTTTATAGGCTTTAGAAAAGAATATAAAATAGAAAACTCAGGATCTCATGTTACCTCTATAGTGTCTGATACAGGAAAACCAATTTCGCCAAAAGGCGTTAGTAATGGTACTAAAATTCCTTCAAATATTTTAAACGTTAGAGAATTGGCAGGAGTTTAAACAGATATTACTGTTGTAACTATTGATTATAATTCACAAAGTTTTTGTGGGTGTAAAATTGTGACTTTGTTGTAAAATTTCCTTAATGGAAATGATATACAACAAAGTCACAATTTCTTTTTGGTGTATTTACAACAACTGCTTGGTTGCTTTGTCAAATTCGCCTAAACAGTTATCTAATAGTTTTTAATTAATATGAGTGCAGTTATAAAAAGTGGTTTTAGCGCTCTCATTTTTTTACAACCTTTCTAGTTAATGCATTGTACCCAAAGAAGGAAATGAAAAATTTCGAGTATAAATGTAATAGTGCCTTTTTAGGGTTTTTATTAGTTACTATCTGATTTAATCCTTTTTTTCTAATCTTTTATACAGCCACTCTAGGACAAAACAAAATAGGATTATGCTTAAAGCAACATAAACTCCAGTAAGATTTGTTTGTATTTGTTGATTAATTAAAATAACTACTGCAACCATACATAAAATAAAGCCTGAAATAGGAAGGGTCTTATTACTGCCTGTTTGTTTTGCTAATTTAAATCCAACAAGATTAACAATTCCAAAAATCAATATAAAACCAATACTCCCAGTTGTAGATATGCTTTCAAGCGTTAAAAAATTCACTAAAATTAATGTTGCTACAGATGTGATTAATAACCCAATAGGTTGTCCCCAAAATTTTGCTAAAAAGTGATGTGGTAATTCATCATCTTCTGCAATTTCATAATTTACCTTACTCCCTCCATACAAAGAAGCGTTAATTGCTGAAAATGTAGAAATCAATGCTGCAATAGTAATTATTGTAAAGCCAGTTTGCCCTAGCATGGGTTTGGCAGCTTCAGCCAATACATAGTCTTTCGCATTTGAAATCTGTTCAAATGGTAGTGAACCTACTGTTACAAATGCAATTGTAATATACAGAATAATGACAAATATAACAGAGAAATAGTAGGCTTTAGGAATGTTTTTTTCGGGGTTTATGATATCTGGCGCTGCATTTGCAATGAGCTCAAACCCTTCATAGGCTACAAAAATAACCATTCCTCCGGCAAACAGTTTAAATGGAGTTTCCCAATTTGTTACAGCCAATTGTTCTAAATTAGTATTCCCTATAAGTCCATAGGCTCCAATAGCGATAAAACCAATTAGAATAATAAGTTTAATTATAACTGCGTACGATTCAATTTTACCAACTACTTTAATACTGTAATAATTTATTGCAGTTGCTAGCAGGATAATACTACTGGCGTAAATATGAAAATTAACGGTTTTGTTTTGTGTAATTTCCCAAAGATTTGAAGCATATGAGCCAAATGCAGAAGCATAAAGTGATAGCATTACAATATAACTTAACCATAGCAAATTGTTTATAGCTCCACTAAATATTGTTTTTCCAAAACCTTGGTTAATAAAGTTTACGGTTCCACCACTATCGGGATATTTTTTTGATAGTTTTACGTAGCTGTATGATGTTATAAGAGCAACAATTCCTGCAAATAAAAAAGCGATGGGAGTTCCTCCTTTGGCAAGTGATACCGCAAGCCCTAATACGGCAAATATTCCACCTCCAACCATACCTCCAATACCTATGGCAATAGCATCTTTAAGTTGAATTTTGTTATTCATTGTGTGATTTCTGTTTGTTTTAAAAGATTATAAACTAGGAGTGCCTCTAGTTAAATATTATATTTTTTGTCTAAAAACCAGATAAAAAACTAATTTAATAAATATTAAATTCACGCGTGTATGCTGATGTACAATTTATATTAGTATTCTTTTATAGACTATAATTGCTGCTAAAATAAAGACAGCAGTGTCGTATCTTTTATTAATTGATAGTTCAGAATTATTAATTGATATATACCATCGATATTTATGTGTCTCTTATAAGTCATGAGTGTAAAGCAATTTCGTTGCTCTATTGTCAGTTGTCATTAAGTTAGTTGGTTTACAAGAAGGCCAATAGATTAATTGTTTCCTTTTAATAAGTTCACACTAACAGTTGCTAATTCGTTATTAGGGAATTTAGCGGTGTATTTGTCATCGGGGTATAACCCAGCTTCTTTGGCAATTTTATGAAACACATCCAATTCTAATATGAATTGGTCAGAGTAACCGTGTGTAGCATCGTATGCCGTAGCAGCAGTTTTTCCAATGTTTTTTGAAACCAATTCGGGTTTTACTGTATGGAGCTCTATGACTAAAAGTCCGAATTTTTCAGTGTAAGGCTTCCATTTTAATAAATGTTCTAATAACGAATCTTCAACTAGGCTATTGCTAATATGGTTGCCTTTATAGGTGTACGCTCCGGTTGAGCTACTCTGTCGTCCAGTAGGCTGTTTAGGAGTGTCCCATATACGGTTGTGATCTAAAAATGTTCTTACATTTAAGAGGTCTTTGAGTTCAATATTATAGTTTTCATTTAAGTCTGATGCAAGTAGTTCTGGTTTTCCAATATCACCCCAAATCACTTTTGCCCAAATATCGGCTTTTATCAAATTTGCACGTGTCACTTTTAGTGCCGCTTGGTTAAAATCAGCACCAACTAATAATAACGGATGATCGTCTAAAAACTTTCCTCTTAAAGTTTGGTGTTCTATCACATCAAAAATATGCTGAATAAAGGCCCCGTTACCACAACCCATGTCTAAAATACCTTTGGGTTGTTCTTCAATTGGTTTGTTGAATATGTTAATGATAATTTCATCAACAACCTTGAAGTACGTACTGTGTGCACCACCACTTCCCCAAACATTCATTTCACGATGCACATGCTTTTCGGGTTCATTGCTTGTTGATTGCAACACTAGAGGGTTACCAAATAATAAATTATCTAATTGATAAAATGTAGGTAAATAAGATACCGTTACACCATAAGCACTTGCTCGTTTTGCAAAAAACAGACCTTTATTGGTAAACTGGTAGGTATCTTTCTTTTTAGTAAACCATTTTAGATGTACAAAAAAGTCTAATATTTTTTTAAAACTTTCCGGGTCTTTATGGTATTCTTGTGCGCTGAAAGAGGCTTCCATAAAATACTTGTGAAACATCCCATTAACTCCTAACATTACAATTATTGGCGCTATTACAAGGCCTTCAATATGAGTTAATATCTGTTGTTCAATTGTGTTTGGATTGGTAATACCATATGAGTTTTCAAGTTTTTTGAAAATGCTGTCAAGTACAATAAATGCATCTGCGCCAATGCGATCTTCAGGATATTTAATACTGTATTGTAAGGTGTTTATTGCATCTTCAAATAGGTAAGCTAAAGAAAATACTTGAGTACTATTGGTATTGGTAGAGAAGTAAATATGCCCGTTCTTATAGCTTTGAGTTAACCAACCCTGAGAACACAATACGCGTAAACCGACATTTAAGTAGCCTGTATTGGCATTAAATTTCTCAGAGAGTTCTCGAAGTTCAATTGTTTGGTGTTCTAGCAAATATGCTAAAACTCCTTTCTTATGTAATGAAAATAGGGTTGTTGCCGTAGCAATACCATCAAGGTGGCAAAATAAAGCACTTCGGTAAGTTGACTTTTCTTGTTTTGTAAGCATAAGGTTTTTAAGTAAGTGACTATTTAAAGATACAAAAAAAAAGCTCCAATATAATATTAGAGCTTTTTTGTGTAATAGTCTTGCGATTTTTAAAACAATGCTGGGAACTTATTTGGATTTGCTTCATGCATCATGTCGTATACTTTTTCAAAAATATCCTCTGATGATGGTTTAGAGAAGTAATCTCCGTCTGTACCATATGCTGGTCTATGTTCTTTAGCAGCTAGAGTTTGAGGTTTGCTATCTAAATAACGGTACCCATCTTGTTTTTCTACAATTTCTTGTAAAATATAAGCAGAAGCGCCGCCAGGGACATCCTCATCTATAACTAATAATCTGTTTGTTTTTTGAACAGATTTTACAATATCATGATTTATATCAAATGGGAGTAATGATTGAATATCAATCACTTCGGCATCAATACCAACCTGAGCTAATTCTTTAGCAGTTTCCTCAACAATTCTTAATGTAGATCCGTAAGATACTAGTGTAATATCTGCACCTTCTTTTACAGTTTCAACCACCCCAATTGGTGTTTTGAATTCTCCTAAATTTGTTGGCATTTTTTCTTTTAAACGGTACCCATTTAAACATTCAACTACTACTGCTGGCTCATCACTTTCTAATAATGTGTTATAGAATCCTGCGGCTTTAGTCATGTTTCTTGGTACTAATAAATGGATGCCTCTTAATAAATGAATCAATCCACCCATTTGTGAACCAGAATGCCATATACCTTCTAATCTGTGTCCTCTTGTACGAATAATTAACGGTGCTTTTTGTTTTCCGTTAGTTCGGTATTGTAAAGTTGCCAAATCATCAGACATGATTTGTAGTGCGTATAAAATATAGTCCAAATACTGAATTTCTGCAATTGGGCGTAGGCCTCTCATAGCCATTCCTATTCCTTGACCTAATATGGTAGCTTCACGAATTCCAGTGTCAGAAACTCTTAATTCACCATACTTTTCTTGCATACCTTCCAAACCTTGGTTGACATCACCAATGTGTCCAGCATCTTCACCGAAAATTAACGATTCAGGATACTTTGTAAATATGGCGTCAAAATTATCACGCATGATTAAACGTGCGTCAACCAGTTCTGAATCAGCATTGTATTTTGGAGCTTCGGCGTTGATGTTTTCGGCTCTTAGGTTACTTTCTGAATACAGATTAGCGCTATATTTTGGTTGAATTTTAGCTTTATAATTAGCAACCCAATTGATTAACGTTGATTTTTCTTCTGAAGTTTCAGTAGTTAAATAACGTAATGCTTTACGGGTAGCAACTAATATTTCTTTACGAATTGGTTCTTTGATGCCTTCTAATTCGTTAGCTAATTTTTCTATAAAGGCTTTGTTGCTTGAGTTTGTAGCGGCAGATTTTAATACTGCTACAGCTTCAGTTTGTTCTTCCTTTTGTGGTTTTACAAATGCAGCCCAAGCATCCTGTTTTCCTTTACGAACTTGTTTTTGAATGTCCTTTTCTATTTCTTTAGCTTCTTCATCAGTAAAGATGTTATTGTCAATCATCCATTGACGCATTTTTGACATACAGTCAAATTCAGATTCCCAAGCTAGTCTGTCTTTAGATTTATAACGTTCATGAGATCCAGAAGTTGAATGTCCTTGAGGTTGTGTTAATTCATTTACATGAATTAAAACGGGGCAATGTTCTTTACGAGCAACTGTAGCTGCACGTTGATATACATCAACTAAACTAGGGTAATCCCAGCCGTTTACTTTAAATATTTCATAACCGTTGTTATCCTCATCTCTTTGAAACCCTTTTAAGATTTCGGAGATGTTTTCTTTTGTAGTTTGGTGTTTTGCGTGTACAGAAATTCCATATTCATCATCCCATACATTCATAACCATCGGCACTTGTAAAACTCCTGCGGCATTAATTGTTTCAAAAAACAACCCTTCACTTGTACTAGCGTTACCAATTGTACCCCAGGCTATTTCATCGCCATTTACTGAAAATTTTTCAGTATCAATACCGTCAACATTTCTGTATATTTTAGAAGCTTGTGCGAGTCCTAATAAACGTGGCATTTGCCCGGCAGTAGGAGAGATGTCTGCACTAGAATTTTTTTGTTGTGTTAAGTTTTTCCATGAACCATCTTCATTTAAACTATGTGTTGCAAAATGCCCACCCATTTGTCTTCCTGCAGACATTGGTTCTTCAGAAATGTCTGTATGCCCATATAGGCCTGCGAAAAACTGTTGGATGTTTAAAGCTCCAATTGCCATCATAAATGTTTGGTCACGATAGTATCCTGAACGGAAATCACCGTTTTTAAAAGCTTTAGCCATTGCTAATTGTGGCACTTCTTTACCGTCTCCAAATATTCCAAATTTTGCTTTCCCTGTTAAAACTTCACGACGTCCTAACAAACTACATTCACGACTGGTCATAGCAATTGTGTAGTCGTTTAAAACTTCTTTTTTAAAGTCTTCAAAAGTGATATCTTTGGTTATTTTGTTAGTATTGCTCATAATTTTACGTGAATTACCGTGATTTACAAAAGTACTAAAAAGTTAAGTTTTTTGCAATAGCGTTTGACTTTAATATTTTGAATTATTATCAAAAATACAGCCGTTCTATTGAGAATAGTTTAAATAAATGACGTTTTTGTGATTCTGGCTTGTAGATTGTTCAATAGCTTAGAGCCATTTTCGTGTAAATAAACCAATTAATATTTTTGGGGTAAGTGTTATTTTAAAACGAATCTTATCAGTGTAGTGTGGTTGGCTAATTTCCCACCCTAGATTAGAATGCACGGGAAAATACAGTTCAAAATAGTCTGGTACTAAGTTAATATGTACGCCAGAATCATAAACAAATTTGGTGTTTCCGTTATTTTGAAGCATACCCGCATCACCATATGCCATAATGTATTTCCATATGGTAGTTCCTGTATTAACCGTCATCATCCACTCATTTGCAAATGGGTTTGTTAGTTTTGATTTAAAGCCTCCATCTGCAATAATAATTTGTTGACTATAAATACCTGTGCTTTCTGATCTTCCGTAATAATTATAATCAAACAGATAATCACTTGGTCTGTCTAGTGCAAAGCTAAAGAAGTTAGAGTTTGTTTTATTGTATAGAAATGCACCAGCAAATGCTCTAAAGTTAACCTGTCTGTTATTTGAAAATATTTTTCGATACTCATAACTTGCAGATACTTTTCCAAACTTTTTTGAAAATTGAACATCTGTGTTAAAGGCATTGAAATGAATTAAATTTCTGTCTGAACTCCCAAATTTAAGGTTAAAGACATTGTAGTTTGGTGTATCATCAATAATAAGAGTATTTTTTTCTTTCTCAACGGCAATGTTTCTAGCAAGAATATATTTATTAGAATTGTCTCTTAAATCAGTCTTATTTCTAAAGGTTAAGACTATGAAAGGATTAAATTTTTGATATTTTAAATTTTGCTCGTAATGGTACTGCTGATAGGATATTCCGTATGTGGCACTAAATAAATTTTTGTTTTTATAAAACTTAGTGTACTTACTAGATAAGCTACCTACAATTTTTTTGCTATTTAACCCATACATGGGTTTAATTTTATATGTAAACGCTTTGTTTAATAATGTTTTATTTGTCAGGGTAATACCTGGAGAAAAACCATCGTATAAATTGTAACCAAGTTCAGGAACATAGAATACTTGATTGAAATTAGAGGCTTCTGCGTCTTTTACAAAAGTAAATTTTAGGGGCTTATTAAATAGATGAGGTTTAATTGTTTTTGTGTTATTACGGAGGTTGTACTCTGGTACAATGCCTTCATAATTAACTATAAGTCTATCGGGCTTGTTGTTGGGTATTTCAATAGTTTTTACATCAGTAAATCCTTCAATATAATGTTTACTAATAATTTTCCCGTCGTTTAATTGGTATAAAGAAATAGGTGTTGCTGTAGTTTCTTTGTTCTTTAATTGTACAGATAGTTTGCTGCCTTTTTCTGTTATGTCATTAATTACATAGTCAATTTTATAATTTGAATTGACATAATATTTTAAAAACCAACTGATGTCTTTATCTGTTTTTGTTTGCAAGTAATTAATAAAACTTGAAGCTTCAGAAGTTTTTAAATTAAGAGTGTTATAATATTCTTTTATTGCTGAACTTACTAATTCTGCTCCTAAGTAATCTTCTAAATAAAGTAACCCAACACCTGCTTTATTTTTATTTGAAATATTGACATTGTATTTTAGTAAGGCATCTTTAGGGCTGTTTAGTTTTTGATCTAAATTTTTTCTTGCGGTATATAAACTGAAATAATAATATTGATCATTAAATTCTTTTTTTGCAAGTTCAAAAGAGCGTAACCCCCAAATGTTTGATAAAGAACCTAGAATTTTCATATTAGGATAATTATCATCTACATATTTAATCATTAAATAACTTTCTAAAGCATCATTTAACCAATAATCCTGTCGCGGATTTGTGTTAATAGTGTTTTTAATATATTTTGATATGGTTGCCTTTAAAATTTTTATTTCATATTGAAAGCCATCAGGAAATGGTCTAATAAAACTAGGTAGTTGATTTAGACCGTACACCGGATTTTTTTTATATGAAGCACTTGAAAGCAGTATTTTATTATGAGGATACCTGCCTAAATTATCATTTAAAAAGAAGGCGATTTTATCATGAATCATTGCTTTTAATCCTAGTCCAATACCTTCATCATCAATATTTGAGACGTAGGTGAACTTTTCAGTACCCAGTTCACTAAAATTATGATTAACTGTAAAATGAGTTTCAGAATTAATTCTGTTTTTCCCGAAAAATTCAGCAACATGAGTGCTGTCTGTTTTTTTTGTAGATACTAAATCAAAATCACTAATGATGTTATGTGTTAATGGTGTCGTAATTGTTAGATTGATATCGCTATTAGGAAAGTATAAATCATCAAGGTCTTTATTACTATAATATACCCAATCAGTTGTTAATTTGGCAGGTATAATAAACCATTCTTTAAGTTTTACATTTTTTTTAGAGGTTATACCGAACCGTGTAAATTTATCAGAAGGTAATTTTAGCGTGTAATTTAATTGCAGTGTGATGCTGTCGTTAGGTTGTATTTTCTTATTAACAGCAATAGCAATAATGTCTGGTTTTAATCTGTTGTAAATTAGTTCTTTACCGTTAGATTTTATGTGCCTGATGTTGGTAAATCCTTTGTCGTCATCATTTGAAAAATGTAATTTGGTACTGTATTCTTCTGCAAATCTATTTGCTAATTCTGTATTTCTAGATGAGTAAGAGTTGTTCCAGTCATATAAATAAATACTGTCTAAAACTTTAGATGTAGTGTTAGTAATGCTGATGCTTTGAGAAATTGCAATTTCTTTTTTATCCGGGTTAAATACAGCAGCAACAGTAATATTATTTTGCGCATTAACTGAAATGTTAAAACAACAAAAACTATAAATAATAAAATAAAATAAATGCTTCAATTCTATACTTGAATTTAATGTAGATTTTGCTGAAAGATACTGAATAAGGATTAAATTATAATGATTTCGTAGCTATTGATTATCTTTTTAATGAAAAGTGCGCTTTAAATTTTTTATCTTCATTTTGTCTTCCTTTGTAAGTGATTGTAAACCAGTAATCAGAAGCGAATAGTTTTCGGTTATTATATGTGCCGTCCCAACCTTGATCAGCTGGAGAAAATTGAGTTATAAATTTTCCAAATCTATCAAAAATTCTAATTTCAGCATTTGGTTGATCTGATAAATCTCTAATGTTCCATGTGTCATTATATCCATCACCATTTGGAGTAAAGAATTTTGGGTATTTTATAACGGTTACGTTTAAAACTAATACGTTACAGCCTGCTAAGGTGTCAATTATGGTGATGCTATGATCGCCAGAAATTACATTTTCAAATATATTGCTATTTTGAAATGGGCCGTTATCCAATTGATATTGGTATTGCCCTAATCCGCCTATTATATTTACTGTTATTATGGCATTGTCAGCAAAATCTTCGGTAACAGTATATGTCGCTATTGCTGCGCTAGATGCAGTAACTTCAACTTCAGTAGTATCGTAATTACAATCACCAGGTTGAGGCGGAGTAACAGGGTTTATTAATGTAGTTGCCACGGTGTATGTTCCTGCTAAATCTGCAGTATAATTAACACCGGTTCCAACAAGGTTTCCTGCGAGATACCATTCTATGGTATAGGCACTTGGGTTTAAGTTTGATTCTAGAACCACAGATTGTAAAGTTTCTCCTGTTTCTGGGGCAACACAAATGATACCGCTTTCAATTTCTAAGTCTAATAAAGGATGAATTGTCACTTCAAAAGAAGCTTCGTCAAAACAATTAGTATTTCCGAATGCTGTTGCGTATACATAAATTGTATGTGTTCCTGAGGAAGTTAGATCTAGATTAGTAATTAAATCTACGCCACCAGGAGAACTGTAATAATTAACATCATAAGTACTGTTATCTAAATCAGGTAACAGATAATTCCCGCAGACAATTTGGTTTTGAAAGCTTGGTAATGTTGGTGTTTCAGATATGGTAAGTGTGAAAGATGTTTCACAGATAAATCTATCGCCATTAGCTACAAAAATGGTATAAATGTTAGTTGCTAATGGATCAGGATTAAATGTGTAATTAAAGTTTGTAATTTCATCGGCGTCATTTGCGCCAGAAGCACTGTAGTATTTGCCAATGTTTAGGGGTTGTAAAGTGTAGTTGTCACATGCAGTTACATCGTCAAAACTGCCAACACCATCCATAAAGACAGTAAACACGGTTTCGTTGTTACAGGAGTTAATATCATCCCAATTATTATAAATGTATATGGTTTGCGTGGTATCGATACTACTACCTGCTTCTAGCACAGGTAAATTGGGGTCGTTTAAACCTCCTGGTAATGTATAGTATTCACCATTGGTTAATGCTGGTAATTGATATGGTTCACATACAAATACATCTGTAAAGTTATCTACTAATGGTAATTCTCTAATTTCCACTGTAAAACTTGATTCAGCCGGACATCCATTTACTTCATTATAAATATAATAAGTATGAAGTCCTACGGAGTTAATTACGGTTCCTTCTGGTACTTGAGTAGCCATTGTTGGTCCGCCAGGTCCGTCATAATAACTTCCGTTATTTAAAGGGTTTAGTGTATAGCCTACATCTTCACATCTTAAAATTTCATTGTTTACATCACCTAATTCGTCTACTTCTGGAGTAGGATATAATGTGAGTGTAAACATATAATTGTTTGTACAATTAGCAGTTGGAGGAACAGTAGGTGTTGTTTCTGTATATACGTAAATATTATAGGTGTTGTTGACTGGTGAGGCAGCATCATATATATATTCTGTTCCAGATGGTATTTCTGTTCCACTTCCATTTGGGTTATTAAAGTAACTACCATTTTCCAAGACTGGCAATGTGTAAGAATCACATTCATCAACATTCTCGGGAGCGTTAATGATAGTGATGTTAAAAGAACTTTCGTTAGTACAGGTAATTTCATCTGAAGTTCCAAGGTTATGAGGTTCTTCATTATATATATAATAGGTACCAGAGGTTGTAATTGTATTGCCTGAACTATATGCGGTACCTGTTCCTCCAGAATTAGAAAAATAATTTCCGTTTGTTAGAGGTTCAAAGGTGTAATCAACACAAGTTATAATATCATCAAGTTCATCAACTAAAGGTAAGTCGTAAATTGTAATATCAAACGATTCATTTCTACAAACTGAACTCACACCAGTTATTGGGTCAATGGTTTCTGCATAGTAATGTACAGTTAAGGGTAAATCTGATGAGGTGAATAGTGTTGCAGGGTCAATTAACGTTCCTGTGCCATTAGGGCCATCGGTTTCGGTATAGAAATCACCTGGAGGTAGTACAGGTACAGAAAATTCACCGCAATGAAATAATTGTACTGTATATTCATCAATAAAGGTTAATGTAAAGCTTGATTCATTAAAACAACCATTAGCGTCTGGTCCGTTATAAATATAATAGGTGCCACCGTCAGGAATTACATCTCCAGCGTTTAATAAGGTTCCAGTTCCGTTAGGGCCACCAGTTGCATCGTAATAATCACCATCTGGTATGCCGTCACCATCTACATCATCAATTGTAGGGAGTATGTAGCTTGTACATTCCAAGACATTATCATGAGTAGCAACTACTGGCAGTGGGTTGATAATAACTTCAAAAGAGACAACATCAAAGCAGTTACTATTGCTATTACTATGTACTGCTGCCCATACTGTTTGTGGTGAGTTTGATAAAGAAACGCTTAAATTAGGATTAATTTGGTTTTGGTTGTTTTGAGCATCAGTTACCGTGTTGTAATATGTAACAGTGTAGTTTAGTGGGTCTAGGGTGCCTAATATTTCATCATCAAGATCTGTTAAATCAGTGTTAACAGGGTCTGAGGTGTTACATAATTGCAGATCATTAGGTTCTGTTGCTATAACTTCTTGGTCTACAGTTAAATTAAATGGTAGTTCTGCATCACAATATGTGTCTGTTTGGCTGTTGTAGATTTTGATATAAATGGTTTCATTACCAGCACTAATATAATTTGAAATATCCGGAGCGGTAATAGGGTTGTTTGGGATGTCAGCTTGATTTGAGAAATAATGTATGTCATAAATTGTATCATCTATACCAATTACAGATTCATTATTGCTACTTAAATCATATGAAAAACTTCCTGAGCCATCATCACATGAAGGAATGTTGTTTGGAGGGCTTATGCTTAAATCTGAAATTACTACAGAATCTGTAATAACGCAATTGTTTTTTGTGGCAGTCACTACATAGGTTCCAGGTAGTGTGGCTGTAAGGGTGTTACTAGTTTCTGCTTGGGGTGTGCCGTCTAAAGTCCAAGCATGAGTGAATTCAGTGTCGTCTAAGTTTGTTGTAAAGTCAACACTATTTCCTGAGCATAAGTTAATATCTGGTCCTAAATCTAAAGGGGTAATAAAATTTCCAGAGTCAATAAAAACCGCTGAATCATAATCAGGATTACCGTAGTCTCCAATAACGAGTCTAATTCTATATAATCTATCTGGGATTAATGTAGAGTTTGCATTCATCACTGTTGTGTGACCACGCATGTTTAAAGATGATGCAGATGGATTATCAACATTATACGTAGAGAATAATCCTGCGTTCTCTGATGTACAGCCAGAATTATAAGCATTATCTCTTATTGTTAGTACACTAACAGGTGTTGTTGTGCCTGGTAATACTGCAAGGTTAGTGGTTATTCCAGTTACAGTATCGGTAAGTAAGAAAGCAAAAACATCACTAAACCCACACTGGTATTGCCCATATTCGTTTGAAGCAAAAACAAAACTAAAGTTAAAATCGCTAGAAATAGGGGTGAAATCAAATTGTAAAAACGCTGTATCAGTAATTGGTAGACTTTGCCCAGTATCATTACTAATTGTTTGCAGGTCTGGGTCTGAATTCGTGTTGTCTTGACTGCTTAAATTGGTGTTTGTGTAAATACCTTCTGTATCTTTCGTATTACCTGTTCTGATAATGATACCTTCAGAAATAGGAAAGGTAGAACCGTTTTGATTAAAATAGGCAACTGATTGACTTGAAGAAGACGATATGTTTGTTGGGTCAATACAAGAGCCATTTAGTAATAAATTAGCAAGATCTGTTGCGGAGTAAGTGGTGTCGTCAACACTAATACTTTGAGCGTAAACAGAACTTGAAATTAACAGTATAAACAAAGTAATTTTTTTAATCATAATCAGGGTGTATTGGAATCTTAAATTACATAAAAACAACCGATAAATCAACTTTATATTTTAATAAAAAATAACCTACCGGTTGTTTATGGGTAGGTATTAATAGAAAAATGACACTCAATCAGATGTTTAAGTGTCATTTTTTTAGTATTCTATAAATTAGAAATTAGGACTTAAAGCGTATTTTTTATAGAAGCTATCAAGAATATCAATTACGTCTTCTTTGGTATCAACAATGTTTATGAGGTCTAAATCTTCTGGACTAACAGTTTTATGACCATCTACCATGACATTTTTCACCCATTCCATTAATCCAGACCAATATTCAGTTCCTACCAATATAATAGGGAATTTTTCAATTTTTTTAGTTTGAATTAAGGTAATGGCTTCAAAAAGTTCATCTAAAGTTCCAAAGCCTCCAGGCATCACAACAAACCCTTGCGAGTACTTTACAAACATTACTTTTCTAACAAAAAAGTAATCGTGGTCTATACATTTGTCAGAATCAATATATGGATTATCATGTTGTTCAAATGGCAATTCAATATTTAAACCTACAGAAGTACCTCCACCAATATGTGCCCCTTTATTACCGGCCTCCATAATTCCTGGTCCACCTCCTGTAATAACACCATACCCATGATCAACAATAGTATTTGCAACCTCAACCGCTAATTCATAATATTTTTCACCAGGTTGTGTTCTTGCAGAACCAAAGATAGAAACACAAGGTCCTATTTTACTCATTTTTTCGAATCCATTTACGAATTCACTCATTATTTTAAAAATAGCCCAAGAATCATTAGTTCTCACTTCATTCCACGTTCTATTCAATTGCATTTTTCCCATATTAAGTTTTTTACTGATTAGTAGTTTTCAAACCTATCAAAAGTAGTCTTTTTTATAACTTTTCCTAATGTTTAATGCTCAAAAACTAGTGTAGTTCTTTCTTTAGGTATTTGGCTGTATGACTTTTTTTAACTTTAACGATATCTTGAGGTGTTCCTTTTGCTAATATTGTTCCTCCATTTTTTCCGCCTTCTGGCCCTACATCAATTATATAATCGGCAAGTTTTATGACATCTAAATTATGTTCAATAATTAAAACAGAATTTCCTTTGTCTACTAATTTATTAATGACATCCATTAAAACTCTAATGTCTTCAAAATGGAGTCCGGTTGTTGGTTCATCTAAGATATAGAATGTTTTTCCGGTATCTCTTTTTGATAGTTCTGTAGCTAACTTTACGCGCTGGGCCTCTCCTCCAGAGAGTGTTGTGCTTTGTTGTCCTAGAGTGATGTAGCCTAAGCCAACATCTTTAATAGTTTTTAATTTTCTGTATATTTTTGGAATATTCTCAAAGAAATCAACACTCTCATTAATGGTCATGTTTAACACATCAGAAATTGTTTTCCCTTTGTATCTAATTTCTAGTGTTTCTCGGTTAAAACGTTTGCCTTGGCAAGTTTCACATTCTACATAAACATCAGGTAAAAAGTTCATTTCTATAACACGTAAACCACCGCCTTGACAAGTTTCACAACGCCCGCCTTTTACATTGAAACTGAAACGCCCTGGTTTATAACCACGAATGGCAGCTTCATTTGTTTTGGTAAATAAACTTCTTATTTCACTAAATACGCCGGTATATGTTGCCGGGTTAGAACGTGGGGTGCGTCCAATAGGGCTTTGGTTAATATCAATAACTTTATCAATATGTTCCAAGCCTTTTAGCTTTTTATAAGGCATTGGTTTTTTTACAGCATTGAAAAAATGAGCGTTTAATATAGGATACAATGTTTCATTAATCAGTGTTGATTTTCCGCTACCAGAAACACCTGTAACGCAAACTAGTTTTCCTAGAGGAATATCTATACTGACGTTTTTTAAATTATTTCCTGTGGCGCCTGTTAATGATAGTTTTTCGCCGTTTCCTTTTCTGCGTTTTTCAGGAACTGCAATTTCTTTTTTACCATTGAGGTATTCTGCAGTAAGCGTATCACCACTTAGTAATTCTTTAGGTGTTCCTTTAGAAATGATTTCGCCACCATTTTTCCCTGCAAAAGGCCCAATATCGATGACATAATCAGCTTGTTCAATCATGTCTTTATCATGTTCAACAACTAAAACAGAATTTCCAATATCTCTTAATTGTGTTAAAGAATTGATGAGCTTCTCGTTATCCCGTTGGTGTAAACCAATACTCGGTTCATCTAAAATATACAACACACCAACTAATTGCGACCCAATTTGAGTAGCTAAACGAATTCGTTGTGCTTCACCTCCTGATAGAGTTTTAGAGCTTCTGTTTAAAGCCAAATAATCTAAGCCAACATCTAATAAAAACTGCAAACGTTCTTTAATTTCTTTGACAACTTCAGCACCAATTTGTTTCTGTTTGTCAGATAAATGAGCATCTAGTTCATTCATCCATTTTGCTAAATCAGCAATGTCCATTTGCGCTAATTCAGCTATGTTTTTGTCATTTATTTTAAAGTATAAAGATTCTTTTTTCAATCGTGATCCGTGACAAGTAGAACAGCTGTTGTTATCCATGTATTCTTTTGCCCAACGTTTAATAGATGTAGATGAACTGTCATGATACTGACTGTTTATAAAGGATACAATGCCTTCAAAATCTATCTTGTAATTTCTGGTTACTCCTAAGTTTTTAGATTCTACTGAAAACTGTTCATTACCGCCATTAAGAATAATTTCTAAAGCCTCTTTAGGTATTTTTTTTATAGGATCTGTCAACTTGAAATTATAGCGTTCAGCAATAGTTTCTAATTGTTTAAACATCCAAGAATTTTTGTATTCTCCTAATGGTGCAATACCTCCGTTTTGTATTGATTTAGTATTGTCAGGAATAATTTTATCAATGTTTACTTCATATAAATTACCAATACCATTACAGGTGCTACAAGCCCCTTTTGGTGAATTAAATGAAAACGAATTGGGTTCAGGATTTGGATATGAAATACCTGAAACCGGGCACATTAAATCTCTTGAGAAATAGCGTGCTTCTGTTGTATTGTGTTCTATAACTAATAAGATGTTCTCACCATGATACATGGCTGTTTTTATAGTTTCTGTCAGGCGTTTATCATTATCAACATCTTCAGAAATTTTTAACCTATCAATTACAATTTCAATATCATGTGTTTTGTAACGGTCAAGCTTCATGCCTTTAGTGATGTCAACAATTGCACCATCAACTCTAACTTTAGTAAAGCCTTGTTTTGCTATAGTTTCAAAAAGCTCTCTATAATGTCCTTTTCTTGATTTTATGACAGGAGCTAAAACAACAATTTTCTTCTCTAAATAATCAGATAAAATTAATTCTTTGACTTGCTCATCGGAGTAGCTTACCATTTTTTTATTGGTCACATAACTGTAAGCATCTGCGGTTCGTGCGAATAAGAGCCTTAAAAAGTCATAAATTTCAGTAATCGTTCCAACGGTTGAACGTGGATTTTTATTTGTTGTTTTTTGTTCAATAGCAATTACAGGTGATAATCCATCAATTTTATCAACATCAGGACGTTCAAGACCTCCTAAAAATTGACGTGCATACGCAGAAAATGTTTCTATATAGCGGCGTTGCCCTTCGGCATAAATGGTGTCAAAGGCTAAAGACGATTTTCCAGAACCACTTAAGCCAGTGATAACAACTAACTGTTCCCGCGGAATTTTAATATCGATATTTTTAAGGTTGTGTGCTCGTGCGCCTTGAACCTCTATGTATTCTTGATTTTTTGCCATAATTGCAAATTCCTATCTTTTTTGAGACTGCAAAGTTACTAATTTCAAAATGGACTAAGCTCCTTTAGTATTAGTTCAATTGTTTTATTGCTTTTGCAAGATTTGTTGCTGCTTCAGAATTATTTCTAAACCATAATTCGGGTTCAATTAATTCAATTTCGGAAATAGCTAATTTATCCTCATTATCTACAATCACATCTACACGTGCATACATTGGTAGTTCTATACATGCTTTCACGGCATTTTCTGCGAAAATTAGTTGTTCTTTTGTAGCATTATGACTATGCACCGTTCCTCCAAAATCATCTTGAACTCTAAAGTCGCCAGGTTTTGCAATTTTTAAAACGGCATGAGAATACTGCCCGTTGATAACCACAAATGAATATTCTCCTTTTGTCATGATGTTCTCTTGAAAAGGTTGCAATATCATGGCTTCTTCAGATATAAGTTCTTGAAATATAGCTTCATGTTGTTCAACGTTTGAAGCATCTAATTTATAAGTATGCCTTGCTGCACCAGAAATACACGGTTTTAAAACTGTTTTTTGCCAACCTAGTTTTTGATGTAAATTGTGTAAAGTTGTAGAGCTTCCTTTTTCAATAAAATGAGTTTCACAAATATGAACGCCTTTGGCTTTTAAATCTGTTAGATAATGCTTGTCAATATTCCAATTAATAATTTTTGCGGAATTCAAAAGTTTAGTTTTTGTGCTTACTTCAAGCAACCAGTTACTAAACTCGTCATAGCGGTCAAAATAATCCCAAGTTGTTCTGAATAAAACATATTTAGTTGAACTCCACTCAAAATCGGGGTCGCTCCAACTTTTTCTAATGGCATGTAGCCCTTCTTGTTTTAAAGCATCAAGAACAAGCTGATCTTCCAATAACACATTTTTATTATAGGCATTTATTTCAGTAGGGTTAACATATCTATCTTCTGTAAGAATTACAATATCAATTGCAGTCATAAGGTTAGTTCTTTATATAATGTAAAGATAAAAAAAGGAAGTTGTTTTGTAGCTGAATTAGATACTTGATAATTCTACTTGAAAATTTTTAAGTTTTCCGTAAATTGCAGCTCCAAAATAGATAATAATTTACAGATGATACAAGCAACACCATATAAACCCAAGTATAAAATTCGTATTGTAACTGCCGCAGCCTTATTTGATGGCCATGATGCAGCTATAAATATTATGCGTAGAATTATTCAAACCACAGGTGTTGAGGTGATTCATTTAGGGCATGATAGAAGTGTCGATGAGGTTGTAAACTGTGCTATTCAAGAAGATGCAAATGCCATTGCAATTACATCATATCAAGGTGGGCATAATGAGTATTTTAAGTACATGCGCGATTTACTGGTTGAGCGTGGTGCAGGACATATAAAAATCTTCGGTGGTGGAGGTGGAGTGATTTTACCATCAGAAATTAAAGATTTGATGGATTATGGAATTACCCGTATTTACGCACCTGATGATGGTCGTGAAATGGGCTTACAAGGCATGATTAATGATTTGGTTGAACAATCAGATTATGCAATTGGAGATGTTTTAAATAGTGAAATTGACCATTTAGCTGATAAAGAAATTGGAGCAATTGCTCGTGTAATTTCATCTGCAGAAAATTTCCCGGAAGTAGCAAAAGAGACTTTAGATAAAATTCAAGAACAAAATAAAGACTGTAAAACGCCAGTATTAGGAATTACAGGAACAGGAGGTGCTGGAAAATCATCTTTAGTTGATGAATTAGTACGCAGATTCTTAATCGATTTTCCAGAAAAAACAATCGGATTAATTTCTGTAGATCCATCTAAACGTAAAACAGGTGGAGCGTTGTTAGGAGATCGTATCAGAATGAATGCGATTAACAATAAACGTGTGTATATGCGTTCATTGGCAACGCGTCAATCTAACTTAGCGTTGTCTAAGTATGTAAGTCAAGCCATTGAGGTATTAAAAGCAGCTAAGTTTGATTTAATCATTTTAGAAACTTCTGGTATTGGACAATCGGATACTGAAATTATTGAACACTCTGATACGTCCTTATATGTCATGACTCCAGAATTTGGGGCTGCTACACAGTTAGAGAAAATCGATATGTTAGATTTTGCTGATTTAGTAGCGATTAACAAATTTGATAAGCGTGGTGCTTTAGACGCCTTGAGAGATGTGAAAAAGCAATACATGCGTAATAACAATTTATGGGATACGCACATGGATGACATGCCAGTTTTTGGTACCATTGCCTCTCAGTTTAATGACCCTGGAATGAACTCCTTGTATAAATCTATCATGGATAAATTGGTAGCGCAATCAGGAGCAGACTTAAAGTCATCTTTTGAAATTACAAAACAGATGTCTGAAAAGATATTTGTAATTCCACCAAGTCGTGTGCGTTATTTATCAGAGATTGCTGAAAACAATAGAGGCTATGATGCAAAAGCATCTACTCAAAAAGAAGTAGCACAGAAACTATATGGTATTTATAAAACTATTGAAACGGTAGTTGAGGGTAACATAACATTAGATAAATCTGGGATAGATAGTGATTCAATCGCTACTGTTTCTGAAGACAATAAAGACTTTCTACGTTTGTTGGTCGCACAATTTGACCGTGTAAAAATGGATTTAGACCCGTATAACTGGGAAGTTATTACAGGTTGGGATGAAAAAGTAAATAAGTACAAACAACCTATTTACTCATTTAAAGTACGTGATAAAGAAATAAAAATTGAAACACATAGTGAGTCATTATCTCATACACAAATTGCTAAAGTAGCCTTACCAAAATATACCGCTTGGGGAGATATTTTAGGATGGTGTTTACAAGAAAATGTACCTGGAGAATTTCCGTATGCGTCTGGATTGTACCCGTTTAAACGTACAGGAGAAGATCCGTCACGTATGTTTGCTGGTGAAGGTGGTCCAGAACGTACCAACAAACGGTTCCATTATGTAAGTGCAGGAATGCCAGCAGCACGTTTATCTACTGCTTTTGATTCTGTTACACTTTATGGAAATGATCCAGATGTTAGACCCGATATTTACGGAAAAATTGGAAACGCTGGAGTGTCAATTTGTTGTTTAGATGATGCTAAAAAATTGTATTCTGGTTTTGATTTAGCAGACCCGATGACATCGGTGTCTATGACCATTAACGGGCCAGCACCTATGTTGTTAGGATTCTTCATGAATGCAGCAATTGATCAGCAGTGTGAAAAATACATTAAAGAAAATGGTTTAGAAGCTGAGGTTACAGCTAAAATCGATAAAATATATAAAGCAAAAGGCATTGCTCGTCCGCAATATCAAGGCGAGTTGCCTGAGGGAAATAACGGATTAGGGTTATTCTTGTTGGGGGTAACTGGTGATATGGTGTTACCAGCTGATGTGTATCAGGATATTAAAGTATATACTTTAAGTGCTGTTCGTGGAACGGTTCAAGCTGATATACTAAAAGAAGATCAAGCGCAAAACACATGCATCTTTTCTACGGAATTCGCATTGCGTTTAATGGGAGATGTACAAGAGTATTTCATTGAAAAGAATGTGCGTAACTTCTATTCAGTGTCTATATCAGGATACCATATTGCAGAAGCAGGAGCAAACCCTGTAACACAATTGGCATTGACTTTAGCAAACGGATTTACTTACGTTGAATATTACTTAAGTAGAGGAATGGATATCAATAAATTCGGTCCTAACTTATCGTTTTTCTTCTCAAATGGTATTGATCCTGAATATGCAGTAATTGGTCGTGTGGCACGTAAAATATGGGCAAAAGCCTTAAAGTATAAATACGGTGCTAATTCAAGAGCTCAAATGTTAAAGTATCATATTCAAACTTCTGGACGTTCATTACACGCTCAGGAAATCGATTTTAATGATATTCGTACAACATTACAAGCCTTATATGCTATATATGACAACTGTAATTCATTACACACAAACGCATATGATGAAGCAATAACAACACCTACAGAAGCATCTGTACGTCGTGCTATGGCTATTCAGTTAATTATTAATAAAGAGTTGGGGTTAACTAAAAATGAAAATCCAATTCAAGGATCATTCATAATTGAAGAATTAACCGATTTAGTAGAAGAAGCTGTATTGGTAGAGTTTGATCGTATTACTGAACGTGGTGGAGTGTTAGGAGCCATGGAAACCATGTACCAGCGTTCTAAAATACAAGAAGAAAGTTTGTATTATGAAACATTAAAACATAACGGAGAATTTCCGATTATTGGTGTGAATACCTTCTTAAGTAAAGATGGTTCACCAACGGTTACGCCAGATGAAGTTATTCGTGCAACTGAAGAAGAAAAGCAATATCAAATTGATATGTTAGGTGATTTACATAAGATGCATGATACATCTGCTATGTTGAAAGATTTACAGAAGGCTGCGATCAACAATGAAAATATCTTCGATAAATTAATGGAAGTTTGTAAAGTAGCCTCGTTAGGAGCAATTACAGAATCGTTATTTGAAGTTGGAGGGCAATACCGTCGTAATATGTAGGCGTATCTATATTTAAAATAATTTTAACCCCAGACTATAATTTAGTCTGGGGTTCTTTTTTTTTGTAGCACAAATATTTAATGTAATTTAGACGCTCATCAAATTATGAATTAATGGTTTCAGCAATAGGATATTATGTTACGGCAATTGTATGTATAATTACTGCATTTGTAATACATCGTATTTATTATAAAGAAAAGAAACGGCATGCTTCTGCAATTTCTTTAAAAGGAATCAAATGGTTCGGGCTAGCTATTTTTTCGTGGGGATTAGGAGCTTTAATAAATATCATTTTAATTTCAATAGTTCAGTTAGAACCAAACCACAAATTAATAGTGAGTTTTGGGGTGCTGTTTTCGTTATTAAATTCGCTCTTTATTTTAATGTCCTTACCAGCAATTGAACATTCTGGTAAACGAAACCTAGTAATACAAATTATAGAACGGTTTACTGAAAAAGAAGTCTTTGTTATTTTTTCTGCAATACTTCTGATGTTAGGTTCAGTGTTTTTAGTGTCATTTTACAATAATAATCTTGATGCGTCAAGTAACAGTGTTATTTGGTTAATTGATATTCCAATATCATTGGTGGTTGCCTTTTCATTGTTAAATGAGCTGAATAAAGCGTTTAGAAATAGAGGAATGAAGTTCATGTATTTGCCAACTGTTGCATTATTTCTTTTAATAGTTATAGCAGTGTTGCATAGAATAGTGCCAGATAATCAAGCAGAAAAATTAATGCATCTTACCAACTGGAATTTTATTGGTGTATTAACAGCGCTGTCGTTTAAGTTCTTATTTGTTTTGTTGTTTACAATATTATTATACAGCTGGAAATTATTAGCAGAAAATGAAGAGCAACAAACGGAGTTCACAAAAATGGAAGGAGTTAAAGTGCAATTATTAAAAGAAAAGGACAGATTAGAGCTCGCAAATGAAAGCCATTTAGATACCATAAGGCATTTAAAAAAAGAACTGGATTCAAGAAAGAAGAAATATAAAAAACTCAAAAAATCATCTAAAGTTGTGCTATCTGATAGGCAAAAAGAGGTGTTGGCTAATTTAGGTGTTTGCGGCGCAGATATGTCATATACTGAAATGGCAGATGCTATGCATATTGGTGTAGATGGTTTTCAAGCACACATATATCAGATTAAAAAGCTCTTAAATATTTCAGGTTCTGATGGTAAAGAACAGTTAATTGCTTATGCCGTGGAAAAGGATTTGTTGTCCCATGCTACAATTAATCCTAATAAACATAGTACTTAAGCAACTACTTAAGTAGTTCTATTAAAGAATTTCATTATTGCGTAAGCTTTTGATTTCACGATGTTGTTAGCATCTTAGCAAAACAACAGATCACTTTTTGTAATACACTATATTATAATTTGTGTGAGTAAATCAAAATAAAATGAAACAGTTAATCTTTTATCTAGTAACATTATTAACGCCTTTTATTTCTCAGGCACAAGAAAATCAAATTGGTGTAGACGAGAAAATCAATCAACTTTTTGCAGATGCTACTGGCTGGTTTCCTGCAGCTATGTTTGCAAAAATTCCTATTACAGAAAGTGTCAGTGTACCATGGGTGTTAATTGTATTAATATTAGGTGCTGGATATTTTACAGTATATTTTAAACTTATTAATTTTAGTGGCTTTTTTACAGCTGTAAATGTTGTAAGAGGAAAATATGATGACATTGATGTACATGAGCCTCAAGATGATATTCCGGAAACAATTAAAGTAGAAGGAGATGGAGAAGTGTCGCATTTCCAGGCGCTTACTGCGGCATTATCTGCTACAGTAGGTTTGGGTAATATTGCTGGAGTTGCCATTGCATTATCAATCGGTGGTGCTGGAGCAACATTTTGGATGATATTGATTGGTTTTTTGGGGATGGCATCAAAATTTGTAGAATGTACTTTAGGTGTAAAATACCGAGAGATAGCGCCAGACGGAACAGTATTTGGCGGACCAATGTATTATCTTAAAAAAGGATTAAATGAGTTAGGGTTTAAAAAGGCAGGAAAGTTTTTAGCTGTTATTTTTGCTATTATGTGTGTGGGGGGATCTTTTGGAGGAGGAAATATGTTTCAGGTTAACCAAGCATTTAAGTTATTTGAACATGTAACAGGTGGCGAGCAAAGTTTTATATATGGTAAAGGCTGGCTTTTTGGACTTATAATGGCAACGTTAGTTGGTATTGTTATTATTGGGGGAATCAAAAAAATAGCGAAAGTTACAGATAAAATTGTGCCAGTTATGGTTGGTGTTTATGTGTTAGCAGTCATTACTATTTTAGTAATGAATTCCTCAGAAATACCAAGTGCTTTTCAAGCAATTGTAGATGGCGCATTTAGCCCGGTTGGAGTAGTAGGGGGAGTAGTAGGTGTATTGGTTCAAGGATTTCAACGTGCAGCTTTTTCAAATGAAGCCGGAATTGGATCATCATCAATTGCGCATTCAGCTGTAAAAACAAATTACGCAGCAAGTGAAGGCTTAGTAGCATTATTAGAACCGTTTATAGATACGGTTGTTGTGTGTACCATGACAGCTTTGGTATTGATAATTACGGGGCAAATAACTACTGGTATGGCAATATCAGATGAGCAAGGTGCAATTTTAACAGCTCAGGCTTTAGGAAGTGGTATTTCATGGTTTCCGTATGTATTGGCAATAGCAGTAATTCTGTTTGCATTTTCATCAATGATATCATGGTCATATTACGGATACCAAGCCTGGTCATATTTATTTGGTAGAGAAAAACGTACTGGTAATATATATAAAATTATCTTCTGTGTTTTTACGGTAATAGGAGCTGCTGCAAGTTTAGGAGCAGTTATAAGTTTCTCTGATGCACTTGTATTTGCTATGATGGTACCGAATATGATAGGTTTAGTGTTGTTAGCTCCAAAAGTTAAATCTGAATTGAAAAGGTATAAGTTAGCGATTTCTAAAAAATAATTTTCGTAAATTTATACTATAGAAATGCATCTTTTTTAAAGATTTTTCGTCTACTATATGAACTTAAAAAATCATATTATGAAAACAGATAAAAATTGTAGTTGTACATGTGAAAATTGTCAAAACGGGCAATGCCAAAATTGCACATGTGAAAATTGTACCTGTTCAGGGTGTAATTGCTAAATGATAATCCCGCTTTATGCGGGACTATTTTTTTAATCACGAAATTATGACCAGTACCGAAATTTGGGAGAAACACCACACAGATATATTCCGTTTCATTTTTAGTAAAGTTAAAAATGAACACACGGCTAATGATTTAACTCAAGAGACCTTTATTAAAGCGCACACTAAATTAGGCAAACTGAACGATGCTACTAAAGTGAAGTCGTGGTTGTTTACAATAGCTCGAAATACCACATTAGATCACTTTAGGAAAAATTCAAAAACGGTCGATTTAAAAGAATTTGATATTGCTGATGAGTTTTGGGAAAACGATACTCATTCTGCTAAAGATTGCTTGCCCGGAATTATTAAAAGTTTACCCAAAAAATATCGCGATCCATTATTTCTATCAGATATAAAAGGAGTCAAGCAAGCACAAATAGCTGAGCAGTTGCATTTGCCTTTAGCAACTGTAAAATCTCAAATACAGCGCGCCAGAAAATTAATCAAACAAGGTTATATGGATTGCTGTGATTATACTGAAAATGACAAAGGTCAATTAATAGGTGAAACCAAGGATAAAGACAATTGTAAAGTTTGTAATTAAAACAACTGATGCTTTCACATCAGTTGCACATAGAGTTTATAGTTGAAAATCAAATTACTATTTTAGGTTTCAGTTGTTGCCTTAGTATAAGCAGTAACAACATACAAACACCGGCTAAAGCAGTAACAGCATACCAGGTATAGTCATAACCAAATTCTTCAACCAAATGCATACCGCCGTTATGGCTAAATATATGTGCTACGGAAAATGATATACTATATAAGGCCATGTATTCGCCTTTATTGCCTCGTTTTGATCTGTCCATAGCAAATGCGTTTGAAAAGGGAAATGCAATCATTTCACCAACAGTCACTAACAGCATACTGATAATTAAAATTCCAGCCCACGATGTGCTATTTAACACTAAAAAACTTAACCCTGTTAAAATAGCACCAAAAAGCATGAGTCCTGATTTTGTACGCTTACTGTTTTCTAACCACTTTACTAATGGCATTTCCAAAACAAAAATGATAAAGCCGTTCATACCCATAATTATCCCAATTTCCAATTCGCTTAAATGATGCGCATCTTTGTAATATAAAGGAATTGTTGAGAAGAATTGTAAAAATACAATTCCGAATAAAGACATCGCCACTAGAAATATCCAAAATGTTTTATCAGTATATGCCGATTTTGGATTTTCAACTATTTCTTCATCAATAGTTTTTGCAGTTTTAGGATTTAAGACATTCAATAAAAGTACAGATGCTAAAATACATGTGATACCATCTACCCAAAATAAACCACCATAGCTTAAATAGGTAATAATTAATCCGCCAACAGCTGGTCCTGCAGAAAACCCTAAATTAATAGCTAAACGAATAAGTGTTACAGAACGTGTTTTGTTTTCAGGTTTGCTGTAAGCACTTAACGCAACAAACATGGCTGGTCTGAATGTATCCGCAACTAGCATTACTAAAAATATACCGATACAGAAGCTGTAAAAAGTTGTTAAGTATTGTAGCCCAAAAAATAAAAACCCAGTTGCTAATAAACTAAAAAGCATTACTTTATAGTAGCCAATTTTGTCGGTTAATTTACCGCCTAGCCATGACCCAATTACAGAACCTAATCCAAAAGCAGACATAATCCACCCAACATTACTTAAAGAGAAATCTAAACTTTCTGTAAGGTATAATGATAGGAACGGAATAACCATTGTTCCGGCTCGGTTTATTAAGGTTATAAGTGCCAGCCACCAAACTTCTTTAGAGAGGCCTTTAAAAGAATCGATATAATTAAAATATATTTTTTTCATACGTGTATGTTTTATTGCCGATGAGTCGACGTGAGTTAGTTGTGTAATTTTATGGGATATGTTGCAAAGATAAAACGCCCAACTGAAGAGTTGGGCGTTTATATATTGTATTAATTTATACCGTTATTGGCATAACAAATAAATACGAAATCCCGAACCTCTCTTTTGAGAAGACCAACAGACCCTTTTATTTATTTGTTTATAAATCATAGTTGTAGTAATTGACTTACAAAACTATATCTTTTTAAGTATAAAAATGTATTTTTGAGGTAAATATTTCCACTATGAAACAAATTCTATTTCTTTTTTTATGTTTTTCCACTATCACGTTTGCGCAAAACACTGAAGTAATTAATGACATTAAGGCACACCAGTTAAGTCAGAATACACAATTTAAAACTAAAGGAGAATCCCCTTTAAAAGAGGTGGATAGAAAACAATTTAATGGGTTGGATTTTTTTGAAATAGATTTAAAATATCGTGTAAAGGCGACTTTAAAAAGAACACCTGAAACTGCGTTTTTTAATATGAAAACGACAACATCTCGTGTGTCTGAAGAACGTGTTTATGGTGTGGTATCTTTTAAAATTGAAGGGAAAGAATATAAATTAAATGTATATCAAGGTAAGGCATTAATGACTAATGCGGCATATAAGGATTATTTATTCCTACCATTTTTAGATGACACAAACTCGTTTACAAGTTATGGAGGCGGGCGTTATATTGATTTAAGAATACCCAAAGGCGATCAATTAATTATTGATTTTAATAAAGCTTATAATCCATATTGTCATTATAACGAAACGTATTCTTGCCCAATAGTACCACAAGTAAATTATGTGACAACAAAAATTAATGCTGGAGTAAAAGCCTTTAAAAAGTAATGCTATGGGAAGGAAAAGAAGAAAACGCATAGTGTGTCCAAACTGTGAGCAGCAGTTGAATGATCAAATGAACTACTGTTTTAATTGTGGTCAAGAAAATCACATAAAAAGAGTGTCAGTAAAAATGTTGGTGTCAGACTTTTCTTCAACCTATTTTTCTTTTGATTCCAAGTTGTTTTCATCATTAAAATACTTATTAATTAAGCCAAGTTTCTTGTCTTTAGAATATTTAAATGGGAAAATTGAAGCGTATTTACGCCCAATTAGGATGTATATTTTTATAAGTTTTGTGTTTTTTCTATTAAATAGCATGTTGTCTACGAACTCAACTTATTATAGCATAAAATTTACAAATGATAATGAGCCTGTAAGTACAGAGTTTGTTCAAGAAGAACTCAAAACAACAGATGTAGATGATGCAGAAAAAAAATCTTTTTTTGAAATAGATAATAAGCTTTTTGAAGGGAAATTGAAAAAAATATTTTCTGATGATAAAGAAATAAAACTGTTTATAGGCTTCTTAAAATCTAAATTACCTATTCTGTTTTTCCTTTTAATACCCGTACTTGGGGTGTTGTTTTTCATCTTTTTTTATAAAAAGAAATATTTTTATGTTGATCATTTGGTATTTGCACTACACTTACAATCCTTCATGTTTGTCTTATTAATTATAAACCTATTAATAGGTTCTGTGTTTAATGTAGACTTGGTAGATATTGGAAGTTTAATATTCCTTGTTTACGGGTTTATTGCTGCAAGGCGTTTTTATCGTTTAGGGAAATTAAACACGTTTTTCAGGATGTCAATTGTTGGGTTATGTCATCTTTTCTTTAGCTTAATTATTTCTGCGGTATTCTTTTTAATTCTTGTTAAAAATTATAATTTATAATGGTTATTTAACCAAGTACATGCCTAAGAAAACTGCTGAAAAGCCAAGAATAAAACTTGCTATAGAATAGAGGGCAAAAGATGCAAAGTCACCAGATTTTAAAAACACATGGTTTTCATAAGCAAAGGTAGAAAAGGTTGTAAACCCACCACAAAACCCAGTAGCTAATAATAAGGTTTGATTTTGAGTTAGTAAGCTTTCTTTTGCGGAAAGTCCTAAAATTAATCCAATAAGTAAGGAACCTATAACATTGGCAATAAAAGTGCCGTAAGGAATACCAGTGATGTTTGAGTTAAGTAGTTTGCTTAAAATAAAACGCAAAACACTTCCAAAACCACCACCTATAAATACTAAGAAAATTGCTTTCATTCTATTAGTTGAATTAGCTACGAAGATATAAAAAATATTGTCAGATGGATAATTGTGAATATCTATTCTCAGATAAATTATGAAGTGTTAAATGATAGTCTATTTTTGCCATCTTAAAAAAAAATAAGATGAGTACAACGTGGTATGAATGCAAAGTAAAATATAGAAAATTAGATGATAATGGTGTACAAAAAGTAACTACTGAACCTTATTTGGTAGATGCATTATCATACACAGAAGCCGAAAAACGAATAAATGAAGAAATGTCAATGTACATTAGTGAAGAGTTTTTAATTACGAATATTAAAGTAGCAAACTTTGCTGAAATTCATCCGTTTGAAAATTCCGATCGTTGGTTTAAAACTAAAGTAGCTTTAGTTGCTTTTGATGAAGAAAGTGGAAAGGAAAGAAAGTCAAACATATATCTTCTTGTTCAGGCTAATGATGTTAAGGAGGCTTTTGATAATACAAATGTAGTGATGAACGGTACCATGGGAGATTATACTATCCCGTCAATTACGGAATCTCCAATAATGGATGTGTTTCCTTATTTTGAAGGCGAAAAGGAAAAACAAGCAAAATTTAATGCTACTAAAACAAGTACCCTTACTCCAGAGGAGGTAGAAGAAGAGTTAGTCTAGTAACATGTGTCGTAAAACAAAAAAGGTTACCCATTAACGGGTAACCTTTTTTGTTTTAATGTATCAATAAAATCTACTTTATTGGATAATGAATTTCAGTTTCAATTTCTTCAGGCTTAACACTTCCCGGGTCGTTAAGGTATAGTTCCCAAATAGCACCATTTTGCTCTAGAGCATTAGCTTTTAAGTATTTGTCAATGGCCATATGTGCTTCCATATCACCAGTACCATAAGGACCATACTTACTAATCATTACGTTACGTCCGGCTGGCAACATTACTTTTTCCATACCTTCAGCCAACGGAATATCTTTTTTAACAATTAATCCAATATAAAATTCTGCCTGATTGTTTTCTTCATCCCATTTGGTGAAAATTGATCCTGGAATATAATCTTCAGCAGTTAATTTTTGTGAAACTGCATGTTTACCAGCTTTAGGTAAATACGCCATAAATAATTTTGTCATAGCATCATGATCTATTGCTATTGATTGCTTATACCCAATAAACTGTTGTGCGTCTTGTGTAATGTTCATAATACCTCCTAAACTAAAATTAGGTGCAGGTTTTGGTGGGTTGTGTTTCATTTCTTCTTCCATAACGTTATCTAATTTATTCAAACCGTTTTCAAGCATGGGTGCTAACATATTTTCCATTCCGCCAGATAGTGCTCCAAAAAACTTAAAAATAAAAGGAACTTTTTCAGCCTTCATACCCCAAGTAACGTTTGTACCTTCTTCCTGCTCTTCAAGAATCCAGTATACATCACTAGGTTCATAATCATTAAATTGAATTTTTTGATTTATAGACTCATTTTCAACTATGGCAATTGTTTTCATGTTTCCAGGGCCATCTTTACTTGTCCAACTATAAGCGCCTCCAACTCCAGAAGTTTGCTCAGGATATGTTTCTGTTATAGAAGGGTCATTATCATACCAAGGCCCCCAGGTTTTCCAGTTTTTAAAATCATTGATATTATCAAAGATCATATTTGAAGGAGCTTTAATAAGTTTTGTACGTTTTACATCATAGTTGTCAGGTTGTAACATTACATATGCAATACCTCCAATAATTATTACTAATAATAGCAATAATAAATATTTAAGAATTTTCATTTTAAATGTGTTTTTACTTAGTCAAAATAGACTAATTGGTTAGTTAATTAGGTTTGTGTGCTAAATATAGTGAAATTAACATTTCTTTTTCTAAATCAGATTAATTACTTTTAAGCAAAATTTAAGTAATTATAAATCAATTAAGATGAAAATTAAACCAATATTAGGCTTAGTACTTGCGTCAAGTTTGTTAATTTCTTGTGGGAAAACAAGTGAAAATAAAGCTAGTAGCCCAACTAAAGATGTTTTAGAAGTCACTCAAAATAAAGATGCGAAATTTGACTATACTGTAGAGCAATTTGCAGATATAAAAGTGTTACGCTATAAAATTCATGGGTTTGAGGCGTTAACATTGAAAGAACAAAAATTAGTGTATTATTTAACTCAGGCAGGATTGGCTGGTAGAGATATTATGTGGGATCAAAATTATCGTCATAATTTATCTATTAGAAAAGCTTTGGAAAATGTGTACGTTACGTATACTGGAGACAAGACTTCTGAACACTGGACTAATTTTGAAGAATATTTAAAACGTGTATGGTTTTCTAATGGAATACACCATCATTATTCAAATGCAAAAATTCAACCAAAATTTGATCAAACATATTTAGAATCGCTATTGGCTGATACTCAAACAGAGCTTAATAGTGATGCTTTGGCGGTAATATTTAATGACGCAGATGCTAAGAAAGTAAACCTAGCAAAAGGAATTGATAATGTTGCTGAAAGTGCTGTTAATTTTTATGGGCCAAATGTCACGAACTATGATGTTGGTTTATTTTACGGAAACATGATATCTCCAGACGCCAAAAAACCACTATCATATGGTTTAAACTCTCAGTTAGTTAAAGAAGATGGTGTTCTAAAGGAACGCGTTTATAAATCTGGTGGTTTGTATGGCTCGGCAATTGATGAAATTATTGGTTGGTTAGAAAAAGCACAAACTGTAGCAGAAAACAAAGCACAAGGAGATGCTTTAGGATTGTTAATCAAGTATTATAAAACAGGTGACTTACAAACTTGGGATGATTATAATGTAGCCTGGACTGCCGCTACTGATGGTAATGTAGATTATATCAATAGTTTTATTGAAGTTTATAATGATCCAATGGGGTATAGAGGGTCTTATGAAACTATTGTACAAATTAAAGATTTTGACATGTCAGAAAAAATGTCAGTTTTGTCAAAAAATGCACAATGGTTTGAAGATAATTCTCCACTAATGGAGGAACACAAAAAGAAAAATGTTGTTGGTGTAACCTATAAAGTAGTAAATGTAGCTGGCGAGGCAGGAGATGCTTCTCCAAGCACACCTATTGGTGTAAACTTACCAAATGCCAACTGGATTCGTGCCGCCGTAGGTAGTAAATCAGTATCCTTAGGAAATATTATCAGTGCATATTCAAATGCAGGAGGTTCTGGTAGGCTAAAAGAATTTGCTCATGATGAAGAAGAAATTGCTTTAGAAGAAGAATACGGGCAACTAGCAGATAAATTGCATACGGCATTACATGAGGTAATTGGACATGCATCAGGACAATTGAACCCTGGCGTTGGTGAAACTAGAGAAACACTTAAAAACTATGCATCAACTCTTGAAGAAGGACGTGCAGATTTAGTAGGGTTATATTATTTATACGATACTAAATTACAAGACTTAGGTTTGGTTGAAGATTGGGAGAAAGTAGGTAAAGCTGCATATGACGGTTACATCCGTAATGGGTTGATGGCGCAATTAATCAGGTTAAATTTAGGCGATGACATTGAAGAAGCTCATATGCGTAACAGACAATGGGTTTCAGGTTGGGTTTATGAAAAAGGACAAGCTGATAATGTGATTGAAAAAGTAACTCGTGATGGTAAAACATATTTCAATATCAATGATTATAAAAAATTGCATTCACTTTTCGGTGAGTTGTTACGTGAAACTCAACGTATCAAATCAGAAGGAGATTTCGTAGCAGTTGAAGCTTTAGTAGAAGGTTACGGTGTAAAAGTTGATCAGGATATTCATAAAGAAGTATTAGATAGAAATGCACAGTTTAAAGATGCACCATATAGTGGTTTTGTAAACCCTGTTATAGTACCGGCCATAAACACAGCTGGAGAAATTTCAGGTTTTACAATTAAGCAGCCGCAAACTTTTGCAGAACAAATGTTAAGTTATGCAAAAAATTATAGTTTTTTACCTGCGGTAAATTAATTAGATTCTAGTTTTAAAAAAAAGGCGTTTAAAATATTTTAAACGCCTTTTTTTGTAGATATAGTAATGTTGTATTCTAAATGGTTACTATGCATGCGTAACGATAAATGGTTTTAAAAAAGGTAGATAAGTAGATAAATAGTACTTTTATCGTTTAATTTTTAGTATTTTATAGAAGAAGAGTTGTTTAGGGTAAAATGAAGTTGTTAAGTTATATACTTTCTCCAGTTTTTGGGATATTATTTTTTTTGATATTATTAATATTTCATCCACTACAATGGGTTGGTTTACATGTTTTTAATTTTAAGGTTCATCAAAAAGTAGTGAATTTAATGAATTTTTGTTTGATGAAAAACTTACTGCTTTTAGGCATAAAAGTGAAAGTTGATAACCCTTATACTCTAGCAGAAAATACGACATTAATTTTTGTGGCTAATCATCAAAGTTTATTTGATATACCGCCGATTTCATGGCATTTTAGAAATTATAATCCAAAATTTGTGTCAAAAAAAGAATTAGGAAAAGGTATTCCAAGTGTTTCTTATAATTTAAGACACAGTGGAGCCGCCTTAATTGATAGAACTAACGGCAAATTAGCTATTGCAGAATTAGTGAAATTTGCTAAAAGAATTAATAACAATAAATGGTCAGGTGTAATATTTCCTGAGGGCACTAGAAGTAAAAATGGGCAACCAAAAGAATTTGCAACTAATGGCCTAAAGATATTAACAAAGTATAATCCAGAAGGTTACATTGTTCCGTTAACAATAAATAACTCATGGAAAGTATTTAAATATGGAAAATTTCCCTTTGGTGTAGGGAGTCCCATAACTATAACAGCACACGCCCCTGTTAAAATAAGCTCATTATCATTTGATGAACTTATGACAGATATTGAAGAGAAAATTATTAATGCAATAAAATAAAAATATGTCTATAAATAACATAAGAAAAGAAGTCATGCAAACACTCGAAAAAAACATCGATGTATTTGTAGAGAAATTCTTGATTCCTGTTGAGAAAATATGGCAACCAACAGATTTTTTGCCAAATTCTCAAAAGAGCACCTTTATTGATGAAGTTAAAGAAATTCAAGAAATTTCTAAGGAATTAGATGATGATTTTTGGGTAGTAATGGTAGGAGATACCATTACCGAAGAAGCATTACCAACCTATGAATCTTGGTTGTTAGATTTAGATGGTGTACATCAAGATCCAGATAACGGCTGGGCTAAATGGGTGAGAGCGTGGACATCAGAAGAAAACCGTCATGGTGATGTTCTAAACAAATACTTATACTTGTCAGGAAGAGTAAATATGCGTGAAGTTGAAATTTCAACTCAACATTTAATTGCAGATGGCTTTGATATTGGTACATCTACAGATCCTTATAAAAATTTCGTATACACCAGCTTTCAAGAATTAGCAACATATATTTCTCATAATAATGTAGCAAAAATTGCTCGTAAAAAAGGACATAAAGCTTTAGCGAAAATGTCAAAAATAATTGCTGGAGATGAAATGCGTCATCATATTGCTTATACAGATTTTGTAAAAGAAATTTTTAAAATAGACCCAAGTGAAATGATGTTGGCTTATTATTACATGATGAAAAATCAGATTATAATGCCTGCAATGTATTTACGAGAGTCATATGCAGAAAAAGCATCATTATTTAACCAATTTTCAATAGTAGCCCAACGAGCTGGAGTGTACACCGGCTTTGATTATGTTGATATTATGAGAAAATTAAATGAAGCTTGGGAAATAGATAAAATATCTGGTTTAACAGAAGAAGCAGAAAAAGCTAGAGATTACTTGATGAGATTGCCGGATAGAATGTATCGTTTGGCAGAAAGAGCGGTAATACCTGATACAGCTTATAAATTCAAATGGATGAATCAAATATAGGTCACTAATAAAAAAGCCGTTAATTTAAATTAACGGCTTTTTTATTAATTATATATGAATGACTTTAAGGCGTATATCAAACTAAAAAAAACAATTAAACCAATAAGTACCCAGTAACTACCTTTATAGTATTTCTGATGTAATTTTAAATCTTTTCTGTAAGACCAAATCATAACCCCAACAAAAGCTAGAAAAAACAGAAGTGCAAAAATTAATTGACCGGTACTAAACATAAAAATTTTATTTATTTTTATGCGAAATTAATTAAACTTAACCATATAAAACACATACAATGAAAAAATATACAGACGCAGTAACGAAATTTCATACAGCTTTTAAAATAGGTCACAGAGAAACTCCAAAAGCAGATTTAGGTGAAGCAAAAAATACCTTGCGTTATAAGCTCATGAAAGAAGAAAATGAAGAGTATTTAGAAGCTGCACAAAATAATGACTTGGTAGAGGTGGCAGATGCTTTAGGTGATATGCTATACATATTATGTGGTACCATGATTGAACACGGCTTACAAGATAAAATTGCTGAAGTTTTTGATGAAATTCAAGAGAGTAATATGAGTAAGTTAGGAGAGGATGGACAACCAATTTATCGTGAGGACGGTAAAGTATTAAAAGGACCTAATTATTTCAAACCTAACATATCAAAAATACTTGCTAATTAATGCCAAACTTTTAAAAACGACCTAGTGTCGTTTTTTTTATACCAGGTTATGATATATATAACTCACTTATTATGCGCGCATAATAAAAAAGTGTATATTGTAAAACACTATACAATATAACATAACCAACACAACTAAAATGAAAATAAAAAAAGTACTTGTAGCCAATAGAGGTGAAATTGCAATAAGAATTTTTAGAGCATGTACAGAGATTAATATTAAAACAATTGCCGTTTATACTTTTGAAGATAGATATTCTTTGCATAGGTATAAGGCAGATGAATCCTATCAAATAGGTAAAGACAATGAGCCTTTAAAACCGTATTTAGATATAGACGCTATCATAAGAGTGGCTAAAGAAAATGGGGCAGATGCAATTCATCCAGGTTATGGCTTTTTATCAGAAAATGCATGTTTAGCACAGCAGTGTGAAGATCATGGAATCATTTTTATTGGGCCAAAAGTATCAGTGCTTAAATCTTTAGGGGATAAAATTAAAGCTAAAGAAGTAGCCATTGCTAATAATATACCAATTATAAAAAGTAATGAGCAACCTTTAGAGAGTATTGAAATAGCTTTAAATGAAGCTAAAAGTATTGGGTATCCTGTTATGTTAAAAGCTGCTTCAGGTGGTGGTGGACGTGGGATGCGGGTTATTAGGAGTGATGAACAATTAAAAAGTGCATATCTTGAAAGTAAACGAGAAGCATTAAATGCGTTTGGTGATGATACGGTGTTTTTGGAAAAATTTGTTGAAAACCCGAAGCATATAGAAATTCAAATTGTAGCTGATAATTACGGAAACACAGTACACCTGTTTGAAAGAGATTGCTCAGTACAGCGTCGATACCAAAAAGTTATTGAATTTGCGCCCTCATTTGGATTAAGTGATGTAACAAAAAATGCACTTTATGCATATGCTGTAACAATTTGTAAAGCTGTAGATTATAATAATATAGGTACAGTAGAGTTTTTAGTAGATGATGATGGAGCAATTTATTTTATTGAGGTGAACCCTAGAATTCAAGTTGAGCATACGGTAACAGAAGTAGTCACTGATATAGATATTGTAAAAACACAATTATTTATTGCCGGTGGGTATAAATTATCTGATGAACAAATAAAAATACCCAATCAAGAGGCGGTTAAAGTAAATGGATATGCATTACAATGTCGAATAACAACAGAAGATCCTGCTAATAACTTTAAACCAGATTATGGCACCATTTCTACTTATAGAAGTGCGTCTGGTTTTGGAATTAGATTAGATGCAGGAAGTTTATACCAAGGCGTAACAATTTCTCCATTTTTCGATTCAATGTTAGTAAAAGTAACTGCAAGTAGTAGAACTTTAGATGGAGCTTGCAGAAAAATGCGAAGGGCTGTAGCTGAATTCAGAATTCGTGGAGTAAAAACCAATATGCCATTTTTAGACAACATACTAAAACACCCAACCTTTAGAAAAGGAGAAGTTACGGTTAACTTTATAAAAAACGAACCAGATTTATTTGTGTTTACTACACCTCGAAATAGAGCGACTAAATTAGTAACGTATTTAGGTGATGTTATTGTAAATGGAAATTCTGATGTTAAAAAAATAGATCCAAATAAAACATTTGTCATTCCAAAAGTCCCAAAATTTGACGCATCTGCAACATATACAGAAGGGACAAAAGATCTGCTTACAAAACTAGGACCAGATAAATTCTCAGATTGGTTAAAGAATGAAAAGAAAGTTCATTTTACAGATACTACCATGAGAGATGCACATCAAAGTTTGTTGGCAACCCGCATGCGAACTTATGATATGCTTAAAGTTGCAGAAGGTTTTGCTAAAAACCATCCAGAAGTGTTTAGCATGGAAGTTTGGGGAGGGGCTACCTTTGACGTGTGTTTACGTTTCTTACAAGAAAACCCTTGGGAACGTTTACAGCAATTGCGTAAAGCGATGCCTAATGTGCTATTGCAAATGTTAATTAGAGGGTCAAATGGTGTAGGGTATACCGCTTATCCAGATAACTTAATCGGTAAGTTTGTAGAGCAATCTTGGGAAAATGGTGTTGATGTATTCAGAATTTTTGATTCATTAAATTGGATGGAATCTATTGCGCCTTGTATTGAGCATGTGCGAACAAGAACAGAAGGCTTAGCGGAAGGTTCAATTTGTTATACCGGTGATATTTTAGATCCAAAAAATAAGAAGTACAACCTGAAATATTATGTCAACTTGGCAAAAGATATTGAAAATTCAGGAGCTCATATATTAGGAATTAAAGACATGGCAGGTTTATTAAAGCCATATGCTGCTTATGAGTTAATTTCTGCCTTAAAATCCGAAATAAATATTCCAATACATTTGCATACACATGATACATCGTCTATACAATCTGCGACGTATTTAAAGGCAGTTGAAGCTGGAGTTGATGTTTTAGATGTTGCTTTGGGAGGCTTGTCTGGATTAACATCACAACCTAATTTTAACTCTGTTGTTGAGATGCTAAAGTATCATAAACGCGAAAACCCTATAAACATTGATAGTTTAAATGACTATTCTAATTACTGGGAAACAGTTAGAGACTATTATTATCCTTTTGAGTCTGGTTTAAAAGCCGGTTCTGGAGAAGTTTTTAAACATGAAATTCCAGGAGGACAATATTCTAACTTAAAGCCGCAAGCACAAGCTTTAGGTTTAGAAGATCGTTTTCATGAGATAACAAAAATGTATGGTGAGGTTAACGAACTCTTTGGTGATATCGTAAAAGTTACCCCTAGTTCAAAAGTTGTTGGTGACATGGCTCAGTATTTAGTGAGTAATAATTTAACGGTAGAAGATGTTCTAGAACGCGGAGATTCCATTTCTTTTCCCCAGTCTGTGGTGAGTTTCTTTCAAGGAGATTTAGGGCAGCCATTAGGAGGGTTCCCAGAACAATTGCAAAAACTTATTTTAAAAGATAAAACACCGTATACTGATAGGCCAAATGCGCATTTAGAGCCTCTTGATATAGATCAAGAATATAAAGAGTTTTTATCAATTTTCGATAAAGAAATGGGGCGTCCAACAGACATTACTGACTTCTTATCATACAAACTGTATCCTAAAGTGTTTTTAGATACTTACAATAAGCATGTGAAGTATGGAAATTTAATGAATTTGCCTACTAAAAATTTCTTCTATGGAATGGAAAGAGGAGAGGAAATAACAGTAGAGATAGATAAAGGAAAAACATTATTAATTAGTTTAGATTCTGTAGGAAGGCCAAATGCAGAAGGAATGGTGACGGTTTATTTTAAAGTAAACGGACAATCAAGAAGTGTAACAATAAAAGATGAATCTATAAAGATTGATATGGTTGTACACGAAAAAATTGATAAAGGTAATACCAAACATATTGGTGCACCCTTACAAGGAATGTTATCATCAATATTAGTTAAAAAAGGTGACAAGGTTAAGAAAAACCAACCGTTATTTATTATTGAAGCCATGAAAATGGAAACAACCATTACTGCCGTTGAAGATACAGTGGTTAAAGATGTTGTATTGAATGAAGGTATAATGGTCAATTCAGAAGACTTGGTAATTGTATTTGAATAGTATAAAAGAAAAACTCCTTATTGAAAAATAAGGAGTTTTTTATATCTGTTTTTAGAAGTGTGTTATATTTTTTGAGTCCACCCAAAAGTATCTTCAGCTTCATTGTATTGTATGTCCAATAACTTTCCTTTTAGCATAGTTGAATAGGCGCTATCAAGTTTTGGTAAATCATAATGATCGTCTTTGTATCCAACTCCAGTAATAGGTACTACAACTGCTGCTGTACCAGTTCCGAACACTTCTTTTAATTCTCCAGTTTTAGCAGCTTCAATAACTTCAGAAACACTTACTTTTCTTACCTCAACAGTAATACCTTCACGTTCTGCTAAAGTGATAATACTTTTACGAGTTACGCCATCAAGAATTCTTTCATCAGTAGGAGCTGTTAGTAATTTGTCTCCAATTCTGAAAAATACATTCATGGTTCCAGCCTCCTCTAAATATTCATGAGTAGAGTTGGTCCAAATAATTTGTTGGTAACCTTCTTCGTTTGCTTTTTTAGTTGGGTAAAACTGAGCGGCATAATTTCCAGCAGCTTTAGTTGCTCCAACACCACCATTTGCAGCTCTTGAATAATGATCAGATATTTTAACCTTTACATCACCACCTTTATAGTAGGCTTGTACAGGTGTACAGATAATCATAAATTTATATTCTAGAGCTGGTGCAGCAGAAACTCCAGCTTGTGTAGCAAATATAAAAGGTCTGATATATAATGTGTTTCCTCTCCCAGGAACTACCCATTCCTTATCCATACTCAATAAGGTTTTTAAACCATTCATGAATACATCTTTAGGCACTTCTGGCATAGCTAACCTATTTGCAGAAAAACACATACGTTTCCAGTTTTCTTCAGGTCTAAAAATCCACACATCTTCATTTTCGTCCTTGTAGGCTTTCATTCCTTCAAAGGCGGCTTGCCCGTAATGAAACACTCTTGCTGAAGGATCTAACTGTAAAGATTGGTATGGTGTGATTTCTGGCTGTTGCCATTGTCCATCTTTAAAATCACAGAAAAACATATGATCAGAATATACTGTTCCAAATGCAACATTGTCTAAATCAATAGATTCAAATTTAGACTTCTCAATTTTAGTAATTTTAATATCAGTTGTCATCGTTGTGTAACTTGTTTTTATAGTTTTGCGAATTTAGTGAATTTAATATTTTTTAACGACTAATTATTCGTTAATTTGTATATTAGTATTTACCCCTCGTTTTACTGGGGCTAACAAACAATTACGTGCTTTGAAGAGAGAGATAATTATCACATCTGATGGATCAACATCAATAAATTTACCTGAATTGAATGAACAGTACCATTCAAAAAAGGGTGCAATCAATGAAGCATACCATGTGTTTATTAGAATGGGCTTAGATTTATTTTCTGATGATATTTCTATTCTTGAAATAGGTTTTGGAACAGGCTTAAATGCTTTTATTACATATTTAGAAAGTGAACGACGACAGCTAAATGTAAACTATGTGGGTGTAGAGGCGTACCCTGTTCTTCCTGAAGAAGTAGCTTTGTTAAATTATGTACCACAATTAAAAGCTGAAAAATTCAAAGATAAGTTTGAAAAAATGCATGCAGTATCATGGGAAGAAAGCCATAGCATATCCCATACTTATGCATTAACAAAACGCAAACAATTGTTTGAAGATATTAAAGATGAAAATGCTTTTGATTTGATATATTATGATGCGTTTGGTTCAAGAGTTCAACCTGCTTTATGGGAAGAAAGTATTTTTGAAATTATGTTCAAAGCATTAAAAAACAACGGTGTTTTAGTAACCTATGCCGCTAAAGGAAGTGCGCGTAGAGCTATGCAAAAAGTTGGGTTTACTGTTGAACGTTTAGATGGGCCTCCTGGAAAAAGAGAAATGCTACGTGCTACAAAAAAAGTAGCAGAGTAAAATTTTATGAAAGTATTAATTACAGGAGCAACGGGGTTGATTGGTAGAAAGCTTATAGCTCTATTAGTTTCTAAAAATATAGACGTTAATTATTTAACTACACGGAAATCAGAGTTAAATAAAATTCCTAAGTGTAAAGGGTTTTATTGGAATCCTAAGAACGTTGAAATAGACGAAAACTGTATTATAGGTGTTGATAAAATTATTCATTTAGCAGGTGCATCTGTTTCTAAAAGGTGGACAGCATCTTATAAAAAAGACATCATATCTAGCAGGGTTTTACCTACACAAACACTGTTCAAGTTACTTAAAACATCCAAACATCAAGTCACACACCTAGTGTCTGCAAGTGCAATAGGTGTTTATAAATCGTCTTTCACAACACTATATAATGAAAAGTCTTTAGAGTTTGGTACTGATTTTTTAGCAAATGTAGTACAGCTCTGGGAGAAAGAAGTAGATAGGTTCTCTGAATTAAATATTCAAATTTCAAAACTAAGAATAGGAGTAGTGTTGTCTGAAAAAGATGGTGCGCTTTCAGAATTAATTAAACCAATTAATTTATGTGCTGGAGCACCTATAGCTTCTGGTAAACAATTTGTGAGTTGGATACATATTAACGATTTAGCTGAGGTTTTTAGTTATATAATAAGTAATAATTTGTATGGTGTTTATAATGCTGTTGCGCCTAAGCCTGTAACTAATAAAACGTTAACAGTAGCGATAGCTAAACAACTAAATAAACCACTCTTTTTGCCAAATATTCCCAAAGTAATAATGAAACTAACTTTAGGAGAAATGCATAAACTAATATGTGAAAGTCAAAAAGTATCTTCAAAAAAAATACAAAACGCAGGGTTTCATTTTCAATATGAAAATTTAAACCTCGCCTTAGCGTCTTTGTTGTCATAAGACATCTTTTTAGTGACAAATTGGCAATGTCATGCAAATTGGCAATACTTTTGCCAAACTATATATGAACAAAAGTAAACACAATAATTGTTACTAATGAGTACAGAAGAGATACAAAACGAAGAAGTGAAAGATCAAATTGAGGATCAAAATCAAGATGCAGAAACTCAAGAAGAATTATCTGTTGAAGAACAATTAACACAAGAGTTAGCTGCAGAAAAAGATAAATTTTTACGTCTTTTTGCTGAGTTTGAAAACTATAAAAGAAGAACCTCTAAAGAGAGAATAGAATTATTTAAAACTGCTAGTTCTAGCGTAATGCAAGCCATGTTGCCAGTATTAGATGATCTAGACCGTGCGTGGGTTGAAATAGAAAAAAGTCAAGACGATAATTTAATTAAAGGAATAGAGCTTATAAGCACAAAGTTTAAAGCAACTTTAAAAGAAAAAGGGTTGGAGCTTTTAGATGTTAGACAAGGAGATGACTTTAATGCAGACTTTCATGAAGCAATCACCCAAATACCTGCGCCATCAAAAAAATTAAAAGGAAAAATTATTGATGTTATAGAAAAGGGGTACAAATTAGGAGATAAGATTATTCGTTTCCCAAAAGTTGTCATCGGACAATAATTACTAAACAGTCAATTTTTTGAAGTAAATACAATGGCAAAAAAAGATTATTACGACGTTCTTGGAGTTTCAAAAGGCGCTACAGCCCAAGAAATAAAAAAAGCATACAGGAAGAAAGCTGTAAAATTTCATCCAGATAAAAATCCTGGTGATACAGCTGCAGAAGAGAGCTTTAAAGAGGCAGCTGAAGCCTATGAAGTGCTAAGTGACGACAATAAAAAGGCAAAGTATGACCGTTTTGGTCATGCAGCTTTTGAAGGTGGTGGCGGAGGTCAAGGCGGTGGCTTTGGCGGCGGTGGTATGAATATGGATGACATATTCAGCCAATTTGGAGACATCTTCGGTGGTGGAGGCGGCGGTTTTGGCGGCTTCGGAGGCGGAGGTGGCAGACAACGTCGTGCTAAAGGAAGCAATCTGCGTATTAGAGTTAGTTTAACTTTGGAAGAAATTGCTAATGGTGTTGAGAAAAAAGTAAAAGTTAAACGTAAAGTTCAAGACTCAGGCACAACATATAAAACATGTACCACCTGTAATGGTACCGGACAGGTCATGCGTGTTACAAATACTATTTTAGGACGTATGCAAACGGCTTCACCTTGTAGTACTTGTGGGGGCTCAGGTCAGCAAATTGATAAAAAAGGCGCAGGAACAGATGCACACGGATTAAAAACATCAGAAGAAACGGTTTCAATTAAAATACCTGCAGGAGTTGTAGATGGTATGCAATTAAAAGTTTCTGGTAAAGGAAACTCTGCTCCTGGTGATGGTATTTCAGGAGACTTATTAGTTGCTATTCAAGAAGAAGAACATCCAAACTTGAAAAGAGAAGGCGATAATTTACATTATGATTTATATATTGGTTTTTCTGACGCTGTGTTAGGTATTTCAAAAGAAATAGAAACAGTTACTGGTAAAGTCAGAATCAAATTAGATGCTGGTATACAGTCTGGTAAAATATTGCGTTTACGAGGTAAAGGAATTCCAAGCATAAATGGTTATGGTAAAGGAGATTTATTAGTACATATTAATTTATGGACTCCTCAAGAATTAAATAAAGAGCAAAAAGAGTTTTTTAAAAACATGCAGGAACATGAAAATTTTGTTCCGAACCCTAAAGAAAATGACAAATCATTTTTTGATAAAGTTAAAGACATGTTTTCATAATACTCTTATTATAAATATAAAAAACCTCGAAAAACCTTCGAGGTTTTTTGTATAACAAAATAAACCTAAGTATTCTTGTAACATTACTATAAAGAGTGCTACTTACAGATAAACTAATTATTTATGGATAATCTTCTTGTTGCTGAAAATATTGTCAAAAAATATGGCGATTATACAGCATTAAACAATGTCTCATTAACTGTTCCTAAGGGAAGTATATTTGGACTTTTAGGTCCTAATGGCGCCGGAAAAACATCATTTATACGAATCATTAATCAAATTACAATGCCAGATAGTGGTTTGGTAACTTTAGATGGTAGACCGTTAGAGCAAAATCATGTTAAAGATATTGGGTATCTTCCTGAAGAACGAGGGTTGTATAAATCAATGAAAGTTGGCGAACAAGCACTGTACTTAGCACAGTTAAAAGGATTGTCTAAAACTGAGGCTAAAGAACGCTTAAAGTATTGGTTTGATAGATTAGAAATAGGTGACTGGTGGAATAAAAAGGTGCAAGAGTTGTCAAAAGGAATGGCTCAAAAAATTCAATTTGTAGTTACTGTATTGCACCAACCAAAATTATTGATTTTTGATGAACCATTTAGTGGATTTGATCCCATAAATGCAAACTTGATAAAAGATGAAATATTAAAACTTCGTGATGATGGCGCAACAGTGATATTTTCGACGCATAGAATGGAGTCTGTAGAGGAGCTTTGTGACCATATTGCTTTAATAGATAAGTCTAATAAAATATTAGATGGTAAATTATTGGATATCAAAAAGCAATTCAAATCAAATACCTTTGAGGTAGGTGTTGGTGCCGCAAATGATGTAGAATTAAGAAGACTGTTAGAAGAGAAATTTAGTGTGTCAGAAACATCATTTAAATCTATTCATGACGATTTGAAAGTGAAAATAAAAATAGACGCTTCAAGTACGCCAAATGATTTATTGTCCTTTCTAACAAATCAAGGACAAGTCAATCATTTTACAGAAGTAATTCCTTCTGCAAGTGATATTTTCATTCAATCTGTTCAAAATAACTAATCTACTTTGTAATGAATCATTTACCATTAATAATTAAAAGAGAATACATCAATAAGGTTCGTAATAAATCATTTATAATCATGACTTTTTTAAGTCCGTTAATAATGATTGGTTTGGGGCTGTTAATAGGTTTTTTAACTAACTTGAATAAAAATAAAGAGCGTATAATTGATATTGTTGATGAATCAGGTTATGCCAACGAAATTTTTGCCGACAGTAATTCCTCTACAAAATACCGTATTTTAAATAATGTTGATTTAGAAAAAGCTAGGGTAGATGTAGAAGCTCAGGAGCACTATGGGTTGTTATATATTCCTAAAGTAGATAGTATTAATCAATTAGAGAAAAAAGTTAGTTTTTATTCAAAAGACACCCCTTCTTTAACATTAATAGCAGACCTAGAGTCAAAAATAGAAAAGCGTTTAACAGATATTAATTATAAAGATAAAGGCTTTGATATCGAAAAAATTAAAGATGCCCGTATACGTGTAGATATTAATCAAGAAAGTTATGAGGGTGAAAAAACATCAAAGCTTAGCGGTGGTTTAAAATTAGCATTTGGAATGGTGTCAGGCTATTTGTTATTCATGTTCATTATTATTTATGGTAACATGATAATGCGTAGCATTATAGAAGAAAAAACAAGCAGAATTATTGAGGTTATCATATCTTCAGTAAAGCCGATGCAGTTAATGTTGGGGAAAATTTTTGGAACATCATTAGCAGGAATCACACAGTTTGTAATTTGGGTGCTATTATTAGGGATATTGTCTATAGTATTGTCTACTTTCTTTGGCGTGAATATGTCAGAAATGCAAAGTGGTCCGCAACAAGAAGTAGTTAAACAAGCTATGGAAAATGGCGATATGCAAGAGAAAGTAGGAATGCTTTTAAATGAAATATATAGCTTGCCATTGGCTAATTTAATAGTCATGTTCTTGTTGTTTTTTATAGGCGGATTTTTATTATACAGTTCATTATATGCAGCTATTGGTGCAGCTGTTGATAATGAAACAGACACACAGCAGTTTATGATGCCTATTATGGTGCCTTTAATTTTAGCCGTATATGTAGGTGGGTTTACAGTGTTAGAAGACCCTCATGGAACAGTAGCTCAAGTATTTTCTTTTATACCTTTCACATCACCAGTGGTCATGCTAATGCGTATTCCTTTTGGTGTACCAGTTTGGCAACAAATTTTATCAGTTGTGCTACTATTTAGTACTTTTATAGGAACAGTATGGTTTGCGTCAAAAATTTACCGTGTAGGAATATTAATGTACGGTAAAAAACCAAGTTATAAAGAAATCTATAAATGGCTTAAATACTAATGGAAGAAATAAATGAATTTTTAAAACTTGATTTTGAATTAGGTAAAGGTGTGCATATTACTGTAAAACAAATTTTACTTGTTATTACGGTTTTGGTTATTGCAACTTTTGTTTTAAGATTAATAAAAAAAATAGTTGTTAAAAAGCTAAATGATGAAGATAAACTAAAGTTTAATTCCATCTTTTCATTTTCTAAATACTTCATATATGTCATAGTCATTTTAGTGACGTTTGATAATATGGGAATTAATGTGACAGCTATTTTTGCAGCATCAGCAGCTTTGTTAGTTGGTGTTGGATTAGCCTTGCAAACTTTTTTTCAAGATATCATTTCAGGAGTATTTATTTTGGTTGATAAATCAGTTCATGTAGGTGATATTATCGAGCTAGAAGGCAAAGTAGGTAGAGTTACAGAAATAAGATTGCGTACCACAAGAGCAGTTACAATTGATAACAAAGTGTTGATTATACCAAACCATAAATACCTAACATCAACATTATATAACTGGACTGAAAATGGTGTGTTAACACGTGAATATGTAACTGTAGGTGTAGCATATGGATCGGATTTAGAGTTGGTTAAAAAGCTGTTGTTACAGGCAGCAAATAATCATCCAAAAGTTATAAAAACACCAGAACCTTTAATTCTCTTTACTGAGTTTGGAGATAGCGCATTAAGTTTTAAATTAATATTTACACTAAACAACAGTTTTGAAGCATCAATACCTAAAAGTGATATTAGATTTGAAATTGACAAGCTATTTAGAGAAAACAATATAAAAATTCCTTTCCCACAAAGAGAAGTTTATGTTAATAAGTAATTTAAACTGAGGTAGGCATCAAAAAAAAATCTTTGCTAGTGTTACTAACAAAGATTTTTTACCCCAAAAAAACTTACTTAATCTATAACTTCTTATAGACATAGTAAATATACAACATACTTTAAGTTTATGAAATACCCAATGGTAGGTATTTTTAACATATGTTAACGTTTTGTGTCGGTAAAAAATGCCTTTAAACGAAATACGAAGTTTTTTGTGTTTTATAACAAAGATTTCTGTCCATAAAAATAGAATAATGTATCTTTAAATATTCAACCTTTTGTAATACAAAAAAATGTCAAAAATATTAATAATAGAAGATGAAGCTGCCATTCGGCGCGTATTAGTTAAAATACTCTCTGAAGAAAGTAAATCTTATCACGTAGATGAAGCTGAAGATGGTTTAGCTGGAATGGAGAAAATAAAAGCAACCGATTATGATTTGGTATTGTGCGATATAAAAATGCCAAAAATGGATGGTGTTGAGGTGCTTGAAGCAGTAAAAAAAATAAAACCAGAAACAGCAATTGTCATGATTTCAGGACATGGTGATTTAGATACTGCAGTAAATACAATGCGATTAGGGGCATTTGATTATATCTCTAAGCCGCCAGATTTAAATAGGTTATTAAATACAGTTCGTAATGCATTAGATAATACAGAACTGGTGGTTGAAAATAAGCGGTTAAAGAAAAAAGTATCTAAAAAATATGAAATGATAGGTGAAAGCCCTGAAATTACGCATATTAAAGATATGGTAGCAAAAGTTGCTCCAACAGACGCTCGCGTATTTATTACAGGGCCAAACGGAACAGGAAAAGAGTTAGTAGCACATTGGATTCATGAAAAAAGTGAGCGTTCTAAAGGGCCAATGATAGAAGTAAACTGTGCCGCAATTCCATCAGAATTAATTGAAAGTGAGTTGTTTGGGCATGTTAAAGGCGCTTTTACATCTGCAAATAAGGATAGAGCTGGTAAGTTTGAAGCTGCAAATGGAGGAACAATTTTTTTAGATGAAATTGGAGATATGAGTCTTTCTGCTCAAGCAAAAGTATTACGAGCTTTACAGGAAAGTAAAGTACAACGTGTAGGGAGCGATAAAGATATTAAGGTAGATGTACGTGTAGTTGCTGCAACTAATAAAAATTTGAAAAAAGAAATAGTTGAAGGGAATTTTAGAGAAGATTTGTACCACCGTTTAGCAGTTATTTTAATTAAAGTACCTGCATTAAATGATAGAAGAGAAGATATTCCATTATTAATAGAGCATTTTGCTAAAAAAATAGCAAGTGATCAAGGAGGTGCGGTAAAAGGATTTTCTAAAAAAGCAATTAAATTACTGCAAGAGTATGATTGGACTGGTAATATAAGAGAGCTTAGAAATGTTATAGAGCGTTTAATTATTCTTGGTGAAACCGAAATTTCCGAACAAGATGTCAAATTATTTGCAAGTAAATAATCATAAAAAAATGCCAACTTATAAAGTTGGCATTTTTTTATGATTTCTTAACAAATTTAGGTTTGTTTAAAGTATCGTATTTTAAAAACCACATGGTAGAGCCATCTGGCATAGTCCATTCATGGTAAATATCAAAGCCATAGCGCCTGTAAACAATCATGTTCTTTCGTATAGATGTTTCTGTGTAAATAGGCAAACCTCTTTCATGAGCATCGGTGTAAACATCATCTCTTAATTCTGCCATTGAAAATGAAGGAGCATCTAAACCTTGGTAATTAGGGTTGACACCAGTAAACTCCCAATACATGTATTTTTCGTTTTTAGGACGTTGACTCTGAATGTATTTTTGTCGTTTAGAAATAGCAAGTGCTTTTTTTATTCCAGAAACGCCAAATGCAAATTTCAAATCGTTTATAAAATCACTAAACGTTTTCTTATCATTTTTAGGATCAATAACATAGGCAACACCAACACCCTCTTTATTACTAGAAAGGTATAATCCATTCCTTTTAACCGCATTGTGATATACATAAGAGCCTAATTTTTTATACCTAGCCTCTCGTTTTGCATCTTGTTTTACAAGTTGGTCACCAGCAGGAATAGCTTTAAAAGCCTCCGTAATAATGTTTATTGTTTTCTCTGACATCAATCTTAATTTTGAAGTCGAAAGATATTAAAATTTAATATATTTATACAATTAAGTATACTAGAATAGATGGAAAACCTGAATATTGATAAATATAGAGTTGATAAAAAAATAGAATTATCAGATTATAAAACCCATATAGAATTAGATGACGAAAAAACCGTTGAGAAAAAACTTAAAAAACTAAGGAAAAAACTAGGGAAATTACAAGATACGTTATATGCACATGGGAAATATGGAGTGTTAGTTTGTTTACAAGGTATGGATACTGCTGGAAAAGACAGTCTGATTCGTGAAGTATTCAAAGACTTTAATACACGTGGTATTGTTGTACATAGTTTTAAAGTACCTACTGATTTGGAGTTGAAACATGATTTTTTATGGCGCCATTATATTGCGTTACCACCACGAGGAAAGTTTTCAATATTTAATAGAACACATTATGAAAATGTTTTGGTAACTAGGGTGCACCCAGAATATATATTAGGAGAAAATCTTCCTAATATTAATTCAGTTACTGATATTGATGGCGAATTTTGGGAACAACGTTTTGAACAAATCAGAAATTTTGAACAGCATATTGCTGAAAATGGCACAATAATCTTTAAATTTTTCTTAAACCTTAGTAAGTCAGAACAAAAAAGTCGGTTATTGCGTCGAATCGCTCTTAAAGAAAAAAATTGGAAATTTTCACCAGGTGATTTAAAAGAACGAAAACTATGGGATAATTATCAAACGTGCTATCAAGAAGCTATTAATAATACGTCAACTAAGAAAGCACCTTGGTATATTATTCCTGCTGATGATAAAGCATCAGCAAGATATATTGTTGCAAAAACGATATATGACACGTTAAAAACATATAAAGATATTGATGAACCAGAACTGAGTGATGCTATCAAAGAAAATCTCTCAACTTATAAATACGAATTAGAAAACGAATGAAAATAAAACTCTATCTAACCTCACTCCTTTTTACCTCACTCCTTTTTTCACAATCTGAAGATAGTAAAATGTTGAAAAGCATTTATGACACCTCATTATTACACGGGAAATCATATGAATGGTTAAATCATCTGTCAAACAAAATAGGCGGACGATTATCGGGATCATACAATGCTGAAAAAGCAGTAAAATATACTAAAGAACAATTGGAGGAATTAGGGTTAGATCGGGTATGGTTACAGCCTGTAATGGTGCCAAAATGGGTAAGAGGAGCAAAAGAATATGCATATGTAGAAACAGCTCCAGGAAAGTCTACTGTGATGCCAATTTGCGCCTTAGGAGGTTCAATAGCGACACCCTCTGGAGGGTTAAAAGCTGAGCTAATAGAAGTGCAAAGTTTTGATGAGCTAGACGCATTAGGGATAAGTAAAGTAGAAGGAAAAATAGTGTTTTATAACCGGCCAATGCAAGCTGAATTAATAAGTACATTTAACGCATATGGCGGATGTGTTGAACAGCGGTATAAAGGCGCTGAAAAGGCCATTGCTTACGGCGCAGTTGGCGTTATTGTGCGCTCTATGAATTTAAGACTAGATGATTTGCCACACACAGGATCTATGACCTACGGTGAAACACCAGTCTCAAACCGTATTCCTGCGGCAGCAATAAGTACCAATGCAGCAGAATTATTAAGTGCCATGCTAAAATTAGATCCGAAAATTAAATTTTATTTTTCCCAGCATTGCAAGCAATTAAAAGATGTGCAGTCTTATAATGTTATTGGAGAAATTACAGGAAGCACCTATCCAAATAAAGTTATGGTTGTAGGTGGTCATCTAGATTCTTGGGATTTAGGTGATGGTGCTCATGATGATGGGGCCGGTGTAGTTCAGTCAATGGAAGTGTTACGTTTATTAAAACAAACAAATTATAAACCAAAACATACGATTAGGGTTGTTTTATTTATGAACGAAGAAAATGGTTTGCGTGGAGGGAAAAAGTATGCTAAAATAGCTGCTGAAAAATCAGAAAACCATGTGTTTGCTTTAGAGAGTGATTCTGGAGGCTTTACTCCGAGAGGTTTTTCTTTTGATTGTTCGGATGAAAATTTTGATAAAGTTTTGTCATGGAAATCGCTTTTTAAACCTTATTTGATTCATTATTTTGAAAAAGGAGGAAGTGGTGCAGATGTTGGCCCTTTAAAAGGCGATAATGTGTTGTGTGGATTAAGGCCAGACTCACAAAGGTATTTTGATCATCATCACTCAGCTAATGACACTTTTGAGCATGTAAATAAAAGAGAATTGGAGTTAGGTGCTGCAACAATGACATCATTAGTCTATTTGTTTGATAAATATGGTGTGATTCAGAATTCAAAAATTAAAAAATAATCTTCTACCGCTTCATATCCTTTGTTTGAATACTATCGTGTACATTTGTAGCCCAAAAAAATAACGCTTGAAAATAACTGCATATACAAAAGAGTTTCGTTACAATTTGAAACTGGCTTACCCTGTAATTTTGGGTATGGTGGGCCACACTATGGTTGGTTTAATTGACGATATTATGGTTGGTAAAATTGGTACAACAGAATTAGCTGCGGTATCATTAGGGAATAGTTTTTTATTTATTGCAATGTCTTTAGGAATTGGGTTTTCTACTGCAATAACACCACTAGTAGCTGAAGCAGATGGCGAAGGTAATGTTGTAAAAGGTAAAGCTGCGTTTAAGCATGGTTTAGTATTATGTACACTTTTAGGTGTGGCACTATTTGGTTTAATGTTATTATTAAAACCACTAATGTATCACATGAAGCAACCTGAAGATGTTGTAGCTTTGGCAATACCTTACCTTGAAATTGTGGCATTTTCATTAATACCAATGATTATGTTTCAGGCATTTAAGCAATTTTCAGATGGTTTGTCACAAACAAAATATGCAATGTGGGCTACACTTATTGCTAATGTTATCAATATAGCCCTTAACTATATTTTAATTTATGGTAAGTTAGGTTTCCCTGAATTGGGTATTATTGGCGCTGCTATTGGAACGTTAATTTCTAGAATTGTAATGCTTGTGTTTATCTGGTTGTTATTAAGATCAAAGAAAAAATTTCAAGCCTATGTAACCAATTTAAACTTTAGGATCATAAAAAAAACGGTTATAAATAAAATTGTGTCGCTAGGAGTACCATCAGCGTTGCAAATGTTTTTTGAGGTTGCAATATTTACTGCGGGTATATGGTTGTCTGGTGTTTTAGGGAGTAATGCACAAGCAGCCAATCAAATAGCACTAAAACTATCATCTTTAACCTTTATGGTGGGTATGGGGTTAAGTGTTGCGGCTATGATTAGAGTTGGTAATCAAAAAGGCTTGCAAAACTTTAACGAATTAAGAAGAGTGGCATTTTCTATTTTCTTATTAACTATTTTTATTGAAATTATGTTTGCCGTGGTTTTTGTTATGGGCCATAACATTTTTCCTGACTTATTTGTAAATTATAACAATATAGCAGATTTAAACAACACAGTGGAAGTTGTAAAAATAGCATCTACCTTACTTCTAATAGCTGCAGTTTTTCAAATATCAGACGGAATACAAGTAGTTGTTTTAGGGGCTTTACGAGGTGTTCAGGATGTTAAAATTCCGACATTATTAATATTTATTTCCTATTGGGTTGTAGGTTTTCCTATAAGCTATTATTTAGGGTTACATACAGAATTTAAAAGTTCAGGGGTGTGGTTTGGCTTGTTAGCTGGTTTATCAGTAGCAGCTGTATTATTATTTATAAGATTCAATTATATTACCAAAAAATTAATTAAGACATAAGAGATATGGAGTTACCAAAGTTTTTATTAGGAGATAATACCGATTTTCCAGATGATATTTTTATAGTTCATACGGGTTTTCCTAGGTTTATCATTAATTTAGTAAATGATGAAATTGAATGGTTGGAAGATTTTGATAAGGACGATGAAGATGAATTGCTGTCTGAAGCAGAAATATGTATTCAAGAAGCATCTGAATTTTACGATAGAGAAGTAGCTTTATACGACGAATAATGGACGGATTATTACAGTTAGATACAGATCTGTTTTTATATTTAAACGGTTTAGGAACTCCAGCTTTTGATGGGTTCTGGATGTTTATTACAGGAAAATGGAATGCCATACCAATGTATGCTGTTCTCTTGTTTTTACTGTATAAAAAATTAGGGATAAAAAACACAATAATAGCTGTAGTGCTTGTTGCTTTAATGATTGTTATTACAGATAGAGTTTGTAGTTACTTTAAATTTGAACTCCTTTTACGCCAAAGACCTTGCTATGAATTAGCAGATCAGGTTAGATTGGTTAAAGACTGGTGTGGAAGTAAAGGAGGGTACTTTTCAGCGCATGCCACTAATTTTATGGCTTTAGCTATTTTTACAGGTCAAATACTTAAAAAACACCTTAAGTACAGTGCAATCGTATTATTTGTTTGGGCACTTATGGTTGGGTATAGTAGAATATATATAGGTGTGCATTATCCTGGTGATGTATTGACAGGTTTTGTTTTTGGTGCAACTGTGGGATTGTTAATGTATAAGCTTTATGAGTATATAAGCTTTAAGTTTGCTAAGTAATTTTTAGTTATAGTGGGTTTTGAAAATATCTAACAAAACTTCAGGAGGAATATTATTGTTTTCATAATTTTTCATCACTTTTAAAGTTTTATCTATTGCTAAAATATTCAAGCCCATTTTTAAACCTAATTGGTGTATTTTGTCAAGTTCTTTAGGGGCTATTACATGATCTATGTTCATGAGTAAAAGTAATCTGTGAAATTGAACTATACGTTGGCTTTCATGCTTGAGATTCTTAAAAGCGTATGGCCTGTTTAATAATTTATCAAAAGCTTCTTTTGTAACGCCAATTTGATTTGCAATGGCGACTAAAAAATTATATTCAACAGTTGTAATTTCATTAGTTGCACGTGCAAAAGCAATAAGTTGGCTTAATGCGCTTAATTTTTCTTCATGGCTCATAAGTTACTAATATAACAAAAAAAAGCTCAAACCTAAGTTTGAGCTTTTTATATATCTAATAAAAGATGAAAGTATTAAGCTAATACAGCTTTTACTTTATCAGCAGCTTCTTTAAAAGCAGTTGCTGAGTGTACATCTAATCCTGAATCGTCAATTAATTTTTTAGCGATATCTGCATTGGTTCCTTGTAAACGTACAATTAATGGTACGTTCATAGCGTCACCCATGTTCTTAAATGCTGCAATAATACCTTCTGCAACACGGTCACAACGTACAATACCTCCAAAGATATTTACTAAAATAGCTTTTACGTTAGGGTCTTTTAAGATAATTCTGAAAGCTTCCTCAACACGTTTTGCATCTGCAGTTCCTCCAACATCTAAAAAGTTTGCTGGCTCACCACCAGACATTTTAATTAAATCCATAGTTGCCATTGCTAAACCAGCTCCGTTAACCATACATCCAACATTTCCGTCTAAATCTACATAGTTTAAACCTAAAGCACCAGCTTCAACTTCAATAGCGTTTTCTTCTCTTAAGTCACGCATTGCTAAGTAATCCTTACGTCTGTATAATGCGTTATCGTCAATAGTAACTTTAGCATCAACAGCCATGATTAAATCATCAGATGTTTTTAATACTGGATTAATTTCGAACATTGCAGAATCAGATTCTACGTATGCTTTATATAATGCAGAAACAAACTTTGTCATTTCTTTAAAAGCCTTTCCTGATAATCCTAAGTTAAAAGCAACTTTACGTGCTTGAAATGGTAATAATCCTGTTGCAGGATCTATTTCTTCTGTGAAAATTAAATGCGGAGTTTCCTCAGCAACAGTTTCTATATCCATACCACCTTCTGTAGAGTACATCACCATGTTTCTACCGGTAGCTCTGTTTAATAATACAGATACATAAAATTCACTTGTTTCACTTTCTCCAGGATAGTAAACATCTTCAGCAACCAATACTTGGTGTACACGCTTCCCTTCTGCAGAAGTTTGTGGCGTTACTAAATCCATTCCTATAATTTGTCCAGCGATGTCTTTAACCTCGTCTAAGTTTTTTGCCAACTTAACTCCACCACCTTTTCCACGACCACCTGCGTGAACTTGTGCTTTAATTACGTGCCAACCTGTACCGGTTTCTTCAGTTAATTTTTTTGCTGCAGTTACAGCCTCATCAGCAGTTTGCGCTACAATTCCTCTTTGGATTCTAACACCAAAACTACTTAATATTTCTTTACCTTGATATTCGTGTAAATTCATAATGTACTTGTTATCTTTTTAAAGCTTAGCAAATGTAAAAATATCAGCGTAATAAATACTGCTTTAATCCATTTTATTTTTCCACAGATGTATTAAATTGCTCTAAACTTTGTTGTTTTTTTAAAATTATAGATTTAATCTTGAAAAAGAGGGTTTTTTTATTCTTCATTGTGTATAGAAAAAAGCAAAAAATTATTGTGTCGCAGTTGTAAATAAATGATCAATTACGTTTCGTAAATTAAGCCATAACTACAGGTACAATTATTTGTATACATGTGCCTTTGCCTTTTGTAGATTTTATTAAAACCTGACCATTCAGACTTCTAATACGAGATTTTATTAAATCTAGCCCAATTCCTTTCCTTATAACGGTGTTTTCGGTATCAAAGCCTACGCCATTGTCTTCAATAGTGATTAATAAATCACGGTTTGATTGCTTCATGTAAATAGAGGTTGTGGTAGCGTTGCTATGTTTTATAATGTTATTTGTTGACTCCTGAATAATGTTGAAAATTTTAATTTCGAAGTCTTGTTCATAACGTGGAATTTGAGTTGTTATGTGAAGCGTAAATAATAAATCATCATTGGAATATTTCTCACAGAGGTCTTGTAAAGCAGTTTTTAGTCCAAATTTAATTAATACAGATGAAATTAATTTATGAGATAAATCTCTAATAATATCTGAGGCTTCATTAATAATAAGTTGTGATTTTTCTAATTCATCAATTTGGTGTTTACTTTTCTTTTTAACCACTTGTAAATGCATGTTTGCAGATGACAGTAGGGCGCTAACACTATCATGTAAGGTCTGTGCAATATATTTTCGCTCTTTTAACTTCCCGTCTAGAGTGGCAGTAATGATTTTATTTTGATTTTGCTCACGTAACTCTTGAATTTGTTGTTGTTGGTTGTATTCTTTTTGAATTAGTTGGAGTTCTAATTTTTTGGCTTTTAATTTACTGTTTCGGTATAAAAATGCAGCAAATAACAATAATGAAATTGCAGTAGTAATTGATATTCCTAAAATTAATTGTGTTTTCTCTTTTTTCTCAATTTCTATTTTTGTTTTGGCAATTTCTTCTTGTCGCGCTTTATTTTGATTGTATTTGGCTTCAATTTCTGATAAAATTTCATTTGATGTTTTCTCTAGATAAAGAACGTTTAATTGGTGTGATAAACTTAAATATTTATTAGCCGCTTTATGTTTGTTCTGTTCACTATAAATATGTGCTAGGTTGGCGTAACTAACCTCTTTATAATTAAGTATTTTTAAATTGGTAGTGTCTTTTAATAAAGGTAATAGCTCTAGGTAGCTTTGTTCCGCGTCATCATATTTTTCTTGATATATTTGAGTTACTCCCAAATTAATTTTTACACCAACTATTGATATCGTATCTTTTAATTTTGTGTAGTATTCAATTGCTTTTTTTCCAGTTAGCTCTGCTTTAGTGTAGTCTGATGTAAGGGAATAAATCCCGGTTAAATTAGCATAAGTTTTAGCGATAATACCGTCTGTCTCATCAATATTTTTAAAATTATCCAACAGGTAATTAAAGTTGCTAAATGCAGCATCTCTTTTATCAAGAGCGACATTGGTGTCTTGCTCTAAGTAGCTTTGTTTTGAATAGGCGGAAAGATTTAATGAGCCAATATCAAAGTATACTTGAGCCATAGCTAATGAATCCTGTGTTGCGTTACAAAGCGCCAAAGCATTGTTGTAATAAGTAAGAGAAACAGGGTAATTGTTGTTATGGCTAAATAATTCGCCAATTTTTCTATTCCATTTTATTTGTAAGGAGGTGGACTCCTTTTTAGTTACGGCGTCCAGTTGCGTAATTGCAAGTTTTAAAGCTTCTTCTTTTTTATCTTCTTCAATGTATTTATTAACTAGTGTATAAACGGAGTCTTTCTGTTTTGATTGTGAAAAACAGATAGTAGTAAACACTCCAAACACAATTAATAATGGTATTTTTTTAGATAGTATCACAATACAATTATGGTGTTAGTTTTTTATAATTTAAGTTGCTGCAGAAATGATTTTTGGTAAGCTGTTAAGTGTTGTTGGATACAGGGGTGTTAATCTTAATTTCTGTCCCTGAATCACTTGATGATGTTATTGAAAACTCACCACCTAAATTTTCAATTCGAGCTTTAATTTGACTTAAGCCAATACCAGAACTTGGGCTGATTTTAGACACATCAAATCCAACACCATTATCTTTAATCACAACATTTAGAGTGTTGTTTTTGTATAGTAGAAACACCGATGCTTCAGTAGCTTTACTGTGTTTTATGATGTTATTGATGCATTCTTCGATAATATTATGCAGTTTAATTTCTAAATCTTGCTCAAAACGCGGAATCTTATCTTCGCTTTCCAATTCAAATTCTAAAGAGGAATTGCTGTACTTCTCACACATGTCATACACGGCGTGTTCCAAACCAAATTTTAACAATACTGCTGAAATTAATTTATGTGATAAATCCCGTACTTTACCGGAAGCTTCATCAATAATACGTTGTGACTTTTCCAATTCATCAACGGATGATGTACTTTTCTTTTTGGCTACTTGCAAGTGCATGTTAGCTGAAGATAGCAATGCGGATACACTGTCATGTAAGGTTTGGGCAATGTCTTTACGTTCTTTCTCTCTACCGTCTAATGTGGCGTTTAAGAGTTTACTCTGATTGCGTTCTTCTAAAACGCGCAATGTTTTTTGTTGGTTTAACTCTTGTTCAACTAATGTTAATGATAGGGTTTTAGCTTTCAGTTTGCTATTACGGTATAAAATAGTACCTATTAAGATGATAATTAAAGATACCATTCCGGTACCTGCTAAAGCGTATTGTGTGCGTTGTTTGGCTTCACGTTGTTGTTCTGTATGTACAGCTTCTTCCGCACGGGCTTTATCTTCATTATGGATGGCTTCGATTCGTCTTATTTCTGTAGCTTTTTCCCTATCTGATATTATCTGATTGAGTTGGTCTTTTTTTTCATAATACTTAAAAGACTCTTCATAACGTTTAGTTTTTTTATAGATATAAGCAAGATTTGCAATGCTTTGATGGTATATTATTAAGGGTTTGAGCTCAGTAGTGTCTTTTATTCTGCTTAAAAGATTTAGGTGGGTTTCTTCTGCTAGTTTATAATCTTCTTGATAAATGTAAATTAAACCTAAATTTAAAAGAGAAGAATCTAATGCATTTTTTACTGGTTGATCAATGTTTTCGTATATGTGAATAGCTTTATTTATATGTTTTTTTGCTAAGTCTAGTTCATCTAAATCTGAGTGTATTAAACTAAGATTTATGTGTGCAGAACCAATATGGATAAATCCATCTGGAACATTTTTAAACTCATTAATGTTTTTTAAATAATAAAAAGTAGCACTATCTTTTAGTTGAGTAGCTTTTTTAGAGAAACGCTTATCATATAGTATATTGAATTTGTGATGAAAGATTTGCCCAATGTACAAGTGATTTAACATCAGGGCTATAGAGTCCTGATTCTGTTGGTTAATAAGATATGATTTTTTTAAATATTTTAAACTCGCGTCGAGCTCGTCGTTTTTTTTAAAAATAACACCAGCTAATTGTAGCCATTTTGCTTTTTGCGCACTATTTTTTGGCGCTAATTCTATTTGTTTCAAGCTTGTTGTTAGAGCTTCTTCTGTTTGGTTTTGCTCTGTAAGTTGTTCAGTTTGTAAGTAAAGAGAGTCATTACTACTAGCTTTTTGCCCGTAACATAAAGAACAAAATATAGTAGAAAGAAGTATGTAAGTATGTAAGTTAGTTAGCACAACACTAAAGTAAGTAAAAAATGTGATCCTGCCCAAATTAAGTAGTCATTGAGAGCATAACGCAGTCGAGCGAAGCAATCTGTATGTACGGTAGCACTGTACATGATAAGTAGTTGTTGTTTGTTAAAGTGTTTAAATAAAAAAACGTATTACCATTGTTAATACGTATAGGTTTTAAAATAGAGTTTATTCTATTAAGGGAATGTAGTTCCTCCTGGTACCCTTCTTCTTTCTGCATCTCCAGTTTGGTCAAATACAAAATTAAATTTACCGCCAGTACTTTTGTAGCTTTTGGTTTTAAATTTGGTTCCTCCTTTAGCATCAGCATTTACAACAATTTCAAGTGTGTCGCCTTCTCGGTAACTAACTGTTGCTGGTGCTGTAGTGTTAAATTCAATAAAATAAGTCCCGTCATTATTGCGAGTTAAGCAATAGCCTTGTACTAAATCCATAGTTTTTTATAATTTGGTTAATGGTTGATATGTTTGGTTTAATGGTGTGTGATTTTAAACTAAGTCATTTTTAATGGCATATTTTACTAAGCCAATAGTGTTTTTAACTTTTAGTTTTTTCATGATGTTTTTACGGTGGGTATCAATAGTGTTGATGCTAATAGTGAGTTGCTCACTAATTTCTTTTGTAGTAAATTCTTTTACAACCAATTGTAGTATTTCTAATTCTCTTTTAGTGATGTTTGTTACAGGAGTTTCGGTAGTTGTATTGTTAGAAAAGGAAGTGAGCATTTTATTCTTAATGGCGTCACAAAAATACTGTTCACCATGATATACTTCCCTAATAGCTTCAGCTATATTTTCGCCAGCGCATTTTTTTGATAAATAACCGCTTACACCTAAATTAAGAACTTCTTTAATCAGTTTGATGTCATCATAACTTGATAGCACAATAATTTTGCATGGAATGCCTTTCTTTTGAAAGTCTTTTAACACATCAATACCGTCAATATCGGGCATGTTGATGTCCATTATTAAGACATCTGCTTTGTTTTTTGTTAACCTTTCGTGAACGTTTTCGCCATTAAGTGAAAAGCCTACAACTTCAAAATCATCTTCTAGTTTTAAAACTGCTAATAAACCATCTATGACTATTTGATGATCATCTATTAAATGTATTTTAATTTCCCCCATAATTAAAAATGTTATAATAAAATTACAAATTACTAAGCTAATAATCACTAAATATAGTGATTATTTATTGAATTCGTAAAATGATTGTTAATTTGTACTCTTTATAAATAAAACAAAAAAATCTGAAGCTTACACTTCAGATTTTTTTTACGCACTAAAAATAATACTAAGCTAGTCTTTAGCGTAATCGATCAACTGATTTTACAAGATCTTCATCCTTCTTTATAGCTTTGTTGGCCAAAACTAATAATACGATAGAAATAATTGGAAGAAGCATCCCAACACCTTTCTCAGAAATTTCACTTTCTCCAGATGTAGTCATTGAACAATACACAAACACTAATAGTAAAATAAAGTTTAATATGATGTTAAGTCGGTTTATTACAAACTGCAACTTTCTGTTTTTAAACATAACTATACTAATGATGCTTATTGTAGCAGATAATAAAAAAGCTGCTAGAACAAACGTAGTATCTTTAGCGTATACAACTGTATCTTCTGCGGTTTTCCATAGGTTGAAAACAAATGGTAATCCGCCTGCAATTACTGCGGCTAAAAGAAGGTATATGGATTGTATACGTTGTATCATAACAGCACAAAAATAGGGAAATAGATGTTAGAAAACAGTAATAATTTTTAAAAATAAGTAAGTGGTTGTAATTCAGTGTTTAAAATGTGTGTATTGTTAAATAAACAGCTGTAATTAATGATTTACAAAACAAATAGGTGTCAATTAACAATAAAATATGTATACTTGCATTAGTGATTGTAATTTAAAGCAATCAATCTTCATAAAAAACATTCCATTTTCAGGAAAAAGACACTTCAATATAATTATCTTATTACATGTTTGAAATTTCACAATTAAAAGAAAAAAAGTTAGCAGACTTACAAGAAATAGCTAAAGCGCTTCAGGTTCCTAAATTTAGAACTTTAAAAAAACTTGATTTGGTATATAAAATATTAGACGTTCAAGCTGAGGCTTCTGCGGTGTCTAATGACGCTAAACCAAGTGCTGTTCCTAAAGCAAAACCTCAGGCTGTAGAAAAGGAAGTGGCTAAGCCAAAACGTGAAAGAGTACAGCGTGTTAAAGCGGTAAGAAATGATAAAGCTCCTGTAGAGAAGAAAGCGGATGCTTCTGAAACTACAGCTCCGGTTAGTAACGACGTAAAGGCTGTTGAAAAACCTAAGCAAGAGCAAAGAGAGCGTAAAAAACCTCAGCATAAACATCAAGAGCAAAGAGAACACAAAAAGCCACAGCATAAAAATCAACGTAAAGGAAAAGACGGTAATAAGGATCTGCGCAACCGTTACAAAGAACCTGATTTTGAATTTGATGCTATTATTGAAAGTGAAGGAGTTTTAGATATTATGCAAGATGGTTACGGGTTTTTAAGATCTTCAGATTATAATTACTTATCCTCTCCAGATGATATCTATGTGTCACAATCACAAATAAGGTTGTTTGGTTTAAAAACTGGAGATACTGTTTTAGGACATGTAAGACCTCCTAAAGAAGGTGAAAAATATTTTCCACTAATTAAAGTGAGTAAAATAAATGGTTTGGCACCAAACGTGGTTAGAGACCGTGTGTCTTTTGAGCATTTAACGCCGTTGTTTCCTCAAGAAAAGTTTAAATTAGGGGAAAAGCAAAGTACAGTGTCAACACGTATTATGGATTTGTTTGCGCCAATTGGTAAAGGGCAAAGAGCTATGATTGTGTCACAGCCAAAAACAGGTAAAACCATGTTGTTGAAAGATTTAGCAAACGCAATTGCTGCAAATCACCCAGAAGTATACCAAATAGTATTGTTAATTGATGAGCGTCCTGAAGAAGTTACAGATATGCAACGTAATGTTAGGGGAGAGGTTGTAGCGTCTACATTTGATAAAGAAGCGCATGAGCATGTTAAAATAGCGAATTTAGTGTTGGAAAAAGCTAAACGTTTGGTAGAGTGTGGTCATGATGTTGTAATTTTATTAGATTCTATTACACGTCTAGCAAGAGCATATAATACTGTTCAGCCAGCTTCTGGTAAAATATTAAGTGGTGGTGTAGATTCTAATGCTTTGCATAAACCAAAACGATTCTTTGGGGCGGCAAGAAATATTGAAAACGGAGGGTCGTTGTCAATTATTGGTACTGCTTTAACAGATACAGGTTCTAAAATGGACGAAGTCATCTTTGAAGAGTTTAAAGGAACTGGAAACATGGAGCTGCAATTAGATAGACGTATTGCAAACAGAAGAATATTCCCGGCAATTGATTTAATATCATCTAGTACGCGTAGGGATGACTTGTTACTTGATGATTCAACAATTAAGCGTATGTGGGTAATGCGAAAGTATTTAACAGATATGAATCCTATTGAGGCAATGGAATTTGTGAGTGATAGAATTAAGATGACTAAAAATAATGATGAATTTTTAATTTCTATGAATAGTTAGAAGTTTAATTTTATAAATACAAAAAACCTCTTGAGTACTTCCAAGAGGTTTTTTTGTGTCTTCATTTAAGAGTCTTGTTTACGCGTGTTATTTTACGTAAAGATTATCTTAAAAATGTAGTGATAAAACGTAAAAGTCCTAACCTTTATAAAAGATTAGGACTACTATGTTTTACAAGAAAATTTATAGCTTATAAAGAAGCAACAAATTTAGATAAGCTAGACTTTAAGTTAGCAGCTTTATTCTTGTGAATAATGTTGTTTTTAGCAATTTTATCAAGCATAGAAACAATACCAGGGTATGCTTTTTCAGCTTCTGCTTTGTCTGTTAACTCACGTAAAGCTTTAATTGCGTTACGAGTAGTTTTATGTTGATATCTGTTACGTAACCTTTTAGCTTCGTTACTTCTTATTCTTTTTAATGCTGACTTGTGATTTGCCATTGTATCTCTGTTTTTTTTAAAATAAAAAAGTAGCCCGTAGGAGAATCGAACTCCTGTTTCTAGGATGAAAACCTAGCGTCCTAACCACTAGACGAACGGGCCAATAATTGTTGTTAATTTGTGTGGCAGTTTGCTACTCAAATTTTGTAGCCCGTAGGAGAATCGAACTCCTGTTTCTAGGATGAAAACCTAGCGTCCTAACCACTAGACGAACGGGCCAATTGTTTGTAATTGCGGGTGCAAAAATACAACTATTTTTGACTATTGCAATAAACAATCAATTTTTTTTTAAAATTTTTAATATGCCTTTGCAAACAAGACTCTTTTTTGCGACGGTTTTCCAGAAAACACACATGTTCCAGCCTCATTTTCAGCGTCTAAAGGAATACATCTAATTGTAGCTTTTGTAAGGTCTTTTATTTGTCCTTCTGTTTCTTCTGTGCCATCCCAATGCGCAGAGATAAATCCGCCTTTAGTTTCTAAAACAGCCTTAAATTCTTCAAATGTAGAGACTTCCGTTGTGTGGGTGTCTCTATAGCTCTCAGCTTTGTTAAATAATTCGGTTTGTATGGTATTCAGCAATTCATTTATTGTAGCGCCAATTCCGTCGATGTTTTGCAATGATTTTTCTTTCGTATCTCTACGTGCAATTTCAACTTGATTGTTTTCTAAGTCTCTTGGGCCAACAACCATTCTTACAGGATATCCTTTCAATTCGTATTCTGCAAACTTGAATCCCGGACGTTTTGTGACATCTGTATCTATCTGAACTCTTATTCCGAATTTTGCTAACTCTGCTTTTATTTCATTTGATTTGGCAATCAGAAGTTCATTTTGTTCCTCCTTCTTTTTATTTAAAAATGGAATAATAACAACCTGATAGGGTGCTAATTTAGGTGGTAATACTAAACCTTCGTCATCAGAGTGCGTCATGATTAGTCCACCAATAAGTCGTGTAGAAACGCCCCAACTAGTTGCCCAAACATGTTCTTTTCCTCCCTCAGCAGTTTGAAACTCAACATCAAAAGCTTTGGCAAAGTTTTGCCCTAAAAAGTGAGAAGTTCCTGCTTGCAGTGCCTTACCGTCTTGCATTAAAGCTTCAATAGTAAAGGTGTCATCTGCACCTGCAAAACGCTCGCTATCACTTTTAAATCCTTTTATAACAGGCATTGCCATCCAGTCTTGAGCAAATTGTGAGTACACATCGTGCATCTGTTTTGCTTCTGCAACAGCTTCTTGTTTTGTGGCGTGAGCTGTATGGCCTTCTTGCCATAAAAATTCACTAGTTCTTAAAAATAAACGGGTACGCATTTCCCAACGCACAACATTAGCCCATTGATTAATTAGCAATGGTAAATCTCTATACGATTGAATCCATCCTTTATAGGTATTCCATATAATAGCTTCAGACGTTGGTCTAACAATAAGCTCTTCTTCTAGCTTGGCTTCAGGGTCTACAATTAATTTGCTTTTGTCTTCAGGATCTGTTTTTAAGCGGTAATGAGTAACTACAGCGCACTCTTTAGCAAAGCCTTCTGCATTTTTTTCTTCTGCTTCAAATAAACTTTTCGGTACAAAAATTGGGAAATAGGCATTTTGATGTCCTGTTTCTTTAAACATTTTATCTAATTGCTCTTTCATTAGTTCCCAAATAGCAAAGCCGTATGGCTTAATAACCATACAACCTCTAACTCCAGAGTTGTCTGCTAAGCCTGCATTCTTTACTAACTCGTTATACCAAAGTGAAAAATCTTCACTTCTTTTAGGTAGTTTCTTACTCATATACTGTATTTTGGCACAAAAATTGTGATAATGTTAAATATAAAATAGTTTCAGCAAAATTAACTATTTTTATAAGGTTCAACAATTTAATTTAAAGAGATATGAAAGATATTTATCAAATGAAGAATAAAGCGTTACTGTTTTTTAGTGGTTTAACGAGTATTTTACTAGTGTCATGCGGGAGTTATCAGGCTGCTACATATGAAGATGATGGTATATATAGTTCAGAAGCACCTCAAAAAAGAACTGTAGTAGTTGTAGAAAAACCAAACTCTGAAAACAGTAAGTATTATGAAGAGTATTTTGGAAGAACTGTTACAGATTATGGTGAAATTGTTGAAGACGAAATATTTACGGATGTTGATAATTACAGCTCTCAGGAAGTTGTTGAACAAGATGCTGAAGTTGCAAGAGAAAGTTACGCTGCATGGGAAGATGCAGGAGACAATGTAACGGTTAATGTGTATAATACACAACCATACTATAACTCATTTTACAGACCTTATAACAATTGGGGTGGTTATTATTACGGTGGTTGGAATAATTACTACGGTGGTTGGAATAATTATTATAATGCTTGGCCGTTTTGTGGTTTATCATGGGGATGGGGATCATATTATAATAACTACGGATATTATGGTCATCCATACTATTACAATAACTATGGGTACTACGGACGCCGAAATTATGCTTATGTAAATGGACCACGACGAAGAGGATATGCCTCTAATTATTATTCTGGACGTAACTCTAATAGAAGAGGGACGATGACACGTAGAGGGATAACACCTCGTTCAGTGTCGCCACGAGGAACAACACCACGTTCAGTAACACCACGAGGAACAAGACCACGTTCTGTTGCGCCAAGAAGTACACCGCGCTCAACACCTCGTTCGGTAACACCAAGAAGTACGCCAAGAAGTACACCTAGGTCTGCGCCACGTTCGGTAAGACCAAGAAGCACGCCAAGGTCTGCGCCTCGTTCTGTTGCGCCAAGAAGCACGCCAAGATCAGCACCACGTTCTGTTGCGCCAAGAAGTACCCCACGCTCAACACCTCGTTCTAGTTCGAGAAGTTTTTCAAGTAGAAGGGGAAGAGCATAATTATAACATTAAATAAAAATAGCTCTACTGAATTATTAGTAGTGCTATTTTTTTTTATTAAAAAATATACAAGTATGAAACGAGTTTTACTTATTATAGGAGTGATATCTACAGTTGGGTTTTCTCAAAATATAAACGACGCATTATTGTTTAGTGGTTCAAACGGCCAAGGTTCTGCACGATACAGTGCTATGAGTGGTGCATTTGGTGCACTTGGAGGTGATTTGTCGGCAATTAATAATAACCCAGCAAGTAGTGCTGTATTTAAAAATTCATTAATTTCAGGGTCGTTATTATTTTCTAACACCCAAAATGACGCCAATTATTTTGGTACTCAAACAGGCTCTACATTTTCCGACTTGGTAATTAATCAACTGGGAGGAGCACTTGTGTTAAATAATACAAAAGAAAATTCTGAGTGGAATAAATTTGTGTTTGCTATTAATTACCAACAAACTCAAAACTTTGATCAAGAGTATTTTATTTCAGGAAATAGTAATACATCTATAGATTCTTATTTTTTAAGTCATGCAAATGGGTTGGCTTTTCAAGATATTCAAGCGTTATCTGGTGAGTATTTAGAAGATGCTTATTTAGATATTGGAGCTAATTATGGCTATAATTACCAACAAGCTTTTTTAGGTTATTATGGTGGGGTTATTAATCCTGTAGATGATACGGATCCGCTTAACACCATGTATGTTGGAAATGGCGCTTACTCAACAGTTCATCAAGATTATTTTTATAGTAGCTCAGGTTCTAATTCGAAATTTAATTTTAATACGTCAACTCAATATAAAGACGTGTTGTATTTAGGGCTGGCTTTAAATGGTCATTTTGTAGATGTTCAGCGTAATTCAAGAATTGAAGAGTCAGGTTATGATACTGCTTCAGCACTAGAATATGTAGTGTTTGATAATTATTTGAGAACATCTGGTGGTGGTTTTTCTATGCAATTAGGGGCTATTGGTAAATTAGGTAAAGTAGTCCGTTTAGGGGCTTCATTTCAATCGCCAACTTGGTACGTGTTAACGGATGAATTATCTCAACGTATTAACTCAAACTTAGCTGATGCAGATATTGGATATATAGATGGGAATCAAATTAATATTTTCGAAGATTATAAATTGCGTACCCCTTTAAAATTAACAGGTAGTGCAGCATTTGTGTTTGGTAAACAAGGTTTACTGAGTTTAGATTATAATTATCAAGACTATAATAATATGAAAATGAAGCCTAATACTAGTTTTCAGGATGTTAATGCAGAGATTGGTAATAGTCTTGTTGGGGCATCTTCAATTAATTTAGGTGGTGAATATAGAATTGAAAAGTGGAGTTTAAGAGCGGGGTATCGTTTTGAAGAAAGTCCGTATAAAAACAAAAATATTATGGATGATTTAACAGGTTATTCGTTAGGATTTGGTTATAATTTTGGGAGGTCAAAATTTGATATGGCCTACAACCAGTCTAATCAAGATACCAGCCATCAATTATACAATTCTGGTTTAACTAATAGAGCAGGAGTAGAACAACGTAAAACGTATGTTACGGCGTCTTTCACTTACAATTTCTAGCAGTAATAGATAAAAAATAGAAATCACGTGATGTGTTTAATATTCTAAATACATCACGTGATTTGGGTTTGTGTGTGTCTTAGAAATTCTAAAGTGATACTCACCTACAGTTGTAAAACCCAATTTTTTGTAGAAATTTACAGCTCGAAAATTGTCAACCCAAACAGCTAACCACATCCCTTTTTGTTGGTGTTTTTTTGATAGATTAATATTGAAATTTAATAGTGTTTTAGCTAAGCCTAAACCGTGAAATTCTTTTAAAAAATAAATACGGTCTAGTTTGGTGAGGTTTAATGACGAAATATGGTCATTTGGTGAGTGACATACAATTTTAGAGTAACCAGCTAAAGTATTGTTGTAATATAGAATATGATAAACGTTTTCAGGTTGCAATAATTCTTTTACGACGGTTTCAATAGCATAAGTTTTGGCGATGTAAGTTTTAATGTCAGCTTCAGGAGCACTATGGCTATGTGCATCTAGAAAAGTTCGTTCACCAATAGTTGATAATAATTTTGCATGAGAAACATCTGCTTTTACAATTTGAATCATGTAACCTTGTATTTGTTGTTGGGTAATAATTCTATTTTAGATTGGTCAACTAAGTTTCTTAAAAGGTTTAACAACTCATTAGGGGGGCACTGTAGTTTATTTAATAATTCCGATGAGCTTAATGTGGAGTTTTTTAAAAGCGTGATGATTTGTTCTTGAAGACTTAAAGCGGTCTCTTTTTTTATAATTTTTTCTGAAATGCAAAATGAACAGATGCCACAGTTTTCAAGAGATGATTCCCCGAAATAGTCAAGCAATTGCTGTTCTTTACATTTTGTTGTTGTTTGAATATAATTTGTGACAGCCTGAAATTGTTCTTTTTTTAAGTTATTCTGTTGCACTAAAAATTTAGAAACCCTACTTATTGTCCTGTCGTCTTCGCGAGGTTCTAATAAAGTAATGTTAATATCAGAATCAAATAATTGTAATTTGATAATGTTGTTTTTTTCAATAGATAAAAGCTGGTCTTTAATAGCAGATTTTGTTGTCTTTAGTTGTGTGGCTATTAAATTTAAATCAATAGTTAGTGTGCTTTCAAAAGCGCCACCATACCGTCTTAAAATAAAATTTAATATTGTATTATGGTGTTTATGGGTGCTGATATATTGAATTAAGTTAAAATTATCAACTAAAAATTGTAATGTGGTTTTGTTTTTAAACTCTTTAGAAAACCTTAAAACTGCTTGTCTGTCAAGAAAAGTAATTGCATTTATTGTTTTTGTAATGTTTAATTGGTAGTGTTTACAAAATTCATAAATGTTAAAATCATAAGTAATGTGTTCGCCTTCTTGATAGGCTATACCTAAATAACTACAGAGCTTCTTATAAACAAATTTTAAATCAGAAACTTCAGGTAGAGTATGGGTTATTTGGTTTTCTAGTGCCGCAATATCGCTTTTGTTATTTAAGATAATAGCAAATGCTTTATTGCCATTTCTTCCAGCTCTTCCAGCTTCTTGGTAATAATTTTCTAAATTTTCAGTTGGTGATAAATGAATAACAGTTTTTACATCTGGTTTGTCTATTCCCATACCAAAGGCGTTTGTAGCTACCATTACTTTGGCATTGTTGCTAAGCCATAATTTAAAATGATTGTTTTTTTCTTTAGCAGTTAATCCGCCATGATAATAGGTGGCCTGTATGCCAAGTTCACTTAAATAATCTGTGAGCTGTTTGGTTTGCTTTCTGTTGCGGACATAAATTATTGAAGGTTGCGGATTCTTTTCTAGAATCTTTAATAATTTACCTTGTTTGTCATCAGTTTCAAAAACCATATAAGCAAGGTTGTCTCTTTTAAATGAGCTTTTAAAAACGGCAGGTGTGTTTAGTTGTAGGTTTTTTATAATATCTTCTACAACTGTAGGTTTAGCACTTCCTGTAAGTGCAATTGTTGGTGTGTTGGGAAGTAGTTCTTTAATTTTTTGGATATTGTTATAGGCAGGCCTAAAATCATTTCCCCATTGTGAAATACAGTGGGCTTCATCAACAGCAATTAAATTAATATTAATATTTTTTAAACGCTCAAGCACTAAGTCAGACTGTAAGCGCTCAGGAGATAAATACATGAATTTGTAATTGCCGTAGAGGCAGTTGGTTAATTCTCTGTCTAAATCATGAAAGCTTAATGAGCTGTCTAAAGCAATCGCTTTAATCCCTTTTTTAGTTAAATTCTGTACTTGATCTTTCATTAAAGCAATTAATGGTGATATGACTAAGCACACACCATCCATGTACAGGGCAGGAATTTGATAGCAAACAGATTTTCCGCCTCCTGTGGGAAGTAATACAAAACTATCTTTTTTTGCTATAACATTAGTAATGATGTCTTCTTGTAGTGGCCTGAATTGATGATGATCCCAATATTGTTTTAATATGTCAAGTGGAGTGTTTCTCATTAAGAGTATTCCACAACGTTTAAAATATAATTTGCACGTTCGCAAATTTCACCAATAGGAACTTCACAAATTTCGTAACCGTGATTGGTGTATGTATCTTTTAAGTTTTCTTGAATTTTGATAGCTTCTTCAAAACTTTCATAGCGTTCGTTATCGTTCTTAAAAATCTTCTTCCAAGCTGGGAAAAGAAAAACAAAGTCGTAAACTAATTCTGCAGATGCTTTAATAACGTTTGGTTCTGTAGGGACATTTACATAGTTGTTGTAAGCAATAATGTCTGGCAACCCTCTATCTATAAAAACAAACTCACCCTCATGGTTTACGCATGCTTCAAATTGGGCAACTCTCCCAGAAAAAAGTTTCTGATTAAATTCCTCTGGGTTTTTTAAAAATAACTGGTCTATGCCTCTTTTTTGTGCTTCAAGTATTATTTTTCTTGAAACTTCTTGAAAGCAAGTATATCCTCTTTTCTCTAATTCAGAGAGTACCGTAGTTTTTCCAGAACCTGGGCTTCCAATTAAAAGAATTCGTTTCATTAGTAATAGTATTGTTATAAGAAAAAGCAAATTAACTAATTATGTATTAATTAAGATTAATATTATGGTTTATATTTGCAAATTATATAAACAACATTATGAGTACACCCACAAATTCTGATGAATTTTACAAGAAATTAAAAACACAATTAGAGGAAACTGCAGTTTTTCCGTCATTATATTTATACAAGTTCATTGTGCCTACGAAAAACAATGACTCTAAAGTTGATTTGGTTATAAGTAAGTTTGACAATTTAGGAGCTGCAATTGTAACTAAAAGATCAAAAAACGGAAAATACACAAGTGTGTCAATAGAAGTGAAAATGAAATCTGCAGATGCTATAATTAAAAAATATAAGGAAGTTACCGTTATAGAGGGGATTATTTCTTTGTAAATATGTTCTGTAGCTCATTAAAAATTATTACTTTGCAAGAGTAATTTTACTTCCAAAGCAGAATATACTTATCTGTTTGATTAAAAATAGCATATACATTTTGATAGAAAATATAGAATACAATACAGAGCGCAATAAATTAATTATACCAGAGTACGGCCGTCACATGCAAAAAATGGTTGATCACGCTGTAGCAATTGAAGATGATGCAGAGCGCAATAAAGTTGCAAAAGCAATTATAGATGTTATGGGGAATATGAACCCTCATTTGCGTGATGTGGCTGATTTTAAGCATAAACTATGGGATCAGCTGTTTATTATATCTGATTTTAAATTAGATGTTGAATCGCCTTTTGAAAAACCTTCAAGAGAAGAATTAGCTGCAAAACCAGAACGCTTGCCTTACCCGCAAAATTTCCCTAAATACCGTTTTTATGGTAATAATATCAAGCGAATGATTGATGTTGCATTAAAATGGGAAGAAGGAGATTTAAAACAAGCACTTATTGCAACTGTTGCTAATCATATGAAAAAATGTTTCCTAAATTGGAATAAAGATACAGTTGAAGATGCAGTGATATTCAATCATTTATACGAATTGTCTAATGGAGGTATTGATGTTACTACTAATGATTTGGTGTTAACAGATTCTAATGTATTGTTAAAATCTAAAGGACGTTCAAATACCAACAAGAATTACTCTAATTCTAAGCATTCAAATAACAGAAATAACAACAGGAATAATACTAATAAAAACCGTAAAAGGTATTAAAATAAACTTACTTTAATGGGAACATTTCAAATAGAAGGAGGGCATAAGTTAAAAGGAGAAATCCAGCCTCAAGGTGCAAAAAATGAGGCGTTACAAATTTTGTGTGCTGTTTTGCTTACTCCAGAAAAAGTAACAATTAATAACATTCCAGATATTATTGATATCAATAAACTGATAAGTTTGTTAGGTAATTTGGGTGTTAAAATTCAAAAGTTGGCGCATGGGTCTTATTCTTTTCAGGCTGATGAGGTTAATTTAAAATACTTAGAATCGCCAGATTTTAAAAAAGAAGGAAGCTCATTACGTGGGTCAATTATGGTTGTAGGACCATTATTGGCGCGTTTTGGTAAAGGATATATTCCTAAGCCTGGAGGAGATAAGATAGGAAGACGTCGTTTAGATACGCACTTTGAGGGATTTATCAAATTAGGGGCGAATTTCCGTTACAACCGTGAAGAATATTTTTATGGTGTAGAAGCTGATAAATTAGTTGGGACAGATATGTTGCTAGATGAAGCTTCTGTAACTGGTACAGCTAATATCTTAATGGCGGCTGTTTTAGCCGAAGGAACTACAACTATTTACAATGCAGCTTGTGAACCTTACATTCAACAGTTGTCTAAAATGTTGAATTCTATGGGAGCAAACATTACAGGTGTTGGCTCTAATTTATTGACTATTGAAGGTGTTGAGAGTTTAGGCGGTTGTACACATACTGTATTGCCAGACATGATTGAAATTGGTAGTTGGATTGGTTTGGCAGCAATGACTAAAAGTGAACTGACTATTAAAAATGTAAGTTGGAAAAACTTAGGGAATATTCCATCAGTGTTTAGAAAACTAGGAATTACCCTTGAAAAAAGAGGAGACGATATTTACATTCCTGAGCATAAAGATGGTTATGAAATACAAAACTATATTGACGGCTCTATATTAACCGTTGCAGATGCACCTTGGCCTGGATTTACACCAGATTTATTAAGTATTGTCTTGGTTATGGCTACTCAAGCAAGAGGAAGTGTTTTGATACATCAAAAAATGTTTGAAAGCCGTTTGTTTTTTACAGATAAGTTAATTGATATGGGAGCGAAGATTATTTTATGTGACCCACACCGTGCCTCAATAATTGGTCATGATTTTAAATCGCAGTTAAAAGCCACAACAATGGTGTCGCCAGATATTAGAGCTGGAGTATCATTATTAATTGCTGCACTATCTGCAAAAGGAACAAGTATTATACACAATATAGAACAAATTGATAGAGGGTATGAGCGTATTGATGAACGTTTGCGCGCTATTGGTGCAAAAATAGTAAGAACAGCTTAACATTGTTTTTGTATAAAAACTAAAAAGGATTGCTAATTAGCAATCCTTTTTAGTTTTTCAAAACTTTCAGTTCAACACGTCTGTTTTCTTGTTGAATTTTAACAGTGCTTTCTGGGAAGTCTAATGGTCTTGTGAAGCCAAAACCTTTATAGGATAGTCTACTTTTTTTAATCCCACGTTTGATAAGTTCTAAGTAAATGTTTTTAGCACGTTCTGTAGAAAGTGCTAAGTTATCTTCAGAAGGAACTTTAGTCTCATATTCATCTTTATCACCACAACACACATGGCCTTCTACTAATATGTGTATTTTTGGATATCCTTTTAAAATTTTTACAATACCTTCAATATCTTCTTTAGATGCTTTGGTGATATTTGGTGTGCTTATGTAGAAGCTAGTATGTTGTACGCGTAGTTTTTCTCCAACTGATAATTTAGGTAATTCTGATAAATACCGTTGTTTTCTAGTTAAGCTAACATAGATGTCTTTTGGTTTTTCATAAGATAAAATCACATCTACTTTACGGTGCTTGCTATTACCTTCTTCAAAACTAGCTTCTAGGCTTTGCTCATCTAACTCACCCAAACCTTGTTGTGCTATTGCAGTAAATTGATAATTAGAAGTCACATATGTGTATGCCGATTTTGCACGTTTTTTAGATAATTTGTTGTTGTATACATGGTTTCCTACAAAATCAGTATAGCCTTTTATGCGTATTTGACGGACTTCATCCACTTTAATACCTTTAAAAAAGGCAGCTATTTGTGTTTTATGAGCATCTGTAATACTATATTTTGCACTATCAAAAAACAGTTTTAAACTATCTGGTTTTTTAGTTTGAGAAAACCCAATTGAAGTAATTAAGAGTAAAATTAGTAGTCTTAATTTCATGTTTTATTTGTTTAGTAAAACGACCTCAATACGTCGGTTTTTCTCGCGGTCTTCACTCGTTCTTTCGGGGAAAATTTTAGGTTGAGAAAATCCTAAGCCTTTATGTGATAGTCTTGCAGGGTCAATCCCTAAGCCAATTAATTTTTTCTCGATATTATGAGCCCTATTATTTGATAAAGTAAGGTTGTGATAAGATTTCTTTTCCCCAGTTGTATACTCTTCTTTACCACAACAAACGTGTCCTTGAATTTCAACACTTAAATTAGGGTAGTTGTCTAGAGTTTTAAAAAGGTTCATTATTTCAGGAAATGATTTTGGAGTAGGTTCAGCCTTACCCCATTCAAAACTCATGTTTTTTAAAATAACACTTTCACCAACTTCAATTCTGTTCAATTGATCTAAATGGTTGTTGCTAATTATAGAAAGTTCAATACGTCTGTTTCTATACCGATCAGCTTCAGTTTCTTCAGGGTAAATTAAAGGTTTTGTAAAGCCATATCCTTTGTGTTGTAATCTCAGGGAATCAATACCTTTATCAGTTAAATAGTTAGATATAGTTTTGGCTCTTAATGTAGATAGCCATTCATTCTCATATGTCATTTGTTGTGTTACAACCTCTTTGTCTGCTCCACAACAAACATGCCCTTCAATTTCAATGTGCAAGTTTTTATTTCGGTTTAAGATGTTAAATAAATTGTCTAACTCAGGAATTGATGCTTTTGTTAATTCAGCAGTAGCTAACTTAAAATTAATGTTCTTAAGTCTTATTTTTTCTCCAATACTCAAAGAATCTATTTGTTGTAAATAATCATATTTAGTTGTTTTTTTAATGTCATTCAAAATTTTATAGTGATAACTAACAACTGTTTTTCGATGTTCTTGCACACCATTTTTTAATGATGAGTTGGCAGGTTTTTGTAATTCACCAATATTTATTTGTTGAATGTCTTCGCTGTAATTTAAAGACAAAAAATCAATAACTTGTTGTGATCTTTTTTTTGCTAAATCATCATTGTATTCAGCACTTCCAACAAAATCGGTACAACCTGTTACGCTTATGTTTGTTATTGAGTTTTGTGAAGAAAATAATGAAGTTAACGTTTCTTTTTGTTGCTCGTTAAGCATGTATTCTGCAGTTGGGTAGTAGAGTTGAATGCTGTCTTTTTTTGTGTCTTGAGAAAATCCAAAAGCAGAAACTAAAATTAGTAATAGGTAACGCATTATAAGTAGGTTTAGCTTACAATATAATAAAGTTTTGATTATTGGTTGTATATTTGCAATCCAAAATTCAGGTATGAGAACGAAATCACTTAAGAAGAATAAAATCAACGTAGTTACTTTAGGATGTTCAAAAAACGTTTATGACTCAGAGGTTTTAATGGGGCAGCTAAAAGCCAATGGCAAAGAAGTGGCACATGAAGAGGAAGGTAATATTGTTGTAATCAATACTTGCGGATTTATAAATAACGCTAAAGAAGAATCTGTAAATACTATTTTGGAGTATATGCAGAAAAAGGAAGAAGGAGAAGTAGATAAGGTATTTGTTACTGGGTGTTTGAGTGAGCGTTATAAACCAGATTTACAAAAAGATATTCCTAATGTAGATGAATATTTTGGAACAACGCAATTGCCACAATTATTAAAAGCTCTAGGGGCCGATTATAAGCATGAGTTGATAGGTGAGCGTTTAACTACGACACCTAAAAATTATGCCTATTTAAAAATTGCTGAAGGCTGTGATCGTCCGTGTTCATTCTGTGCAATTCCTTTAATGAGAGGAAAACACAAATCAACACCAATTGAAAACTTGGTTGTTGAAGCAGAAAAGTTAGCTGCAGATGGTGTTAAGGAGTTAATCCTTATTGCTCAAGATTTAACCTATTACGGATTAGATTTATATAAGAAAAGAAACTTAGCAGAGTTGTTAAAAGCTTTAGCTGCAGTTGAAGGTATTGAGTGGATTCGTTTGCATTACGCATTTCCTACAGGGTTTCCTATGGATGTGTTAGACTTGATGAAAGTTGAGCCTAAAATCTGTTTTTATTTAGACATTCCGTTACAACATATTGCTGACGATTTACTAAAGTCAATGCGACGTGGAACCACACAAGCTAAAACCACTAAGCTAATTAACGATTTTAGAACACTTGTGCCAGAAATGACTATTCGTACAACCTTAATCGTTGGATATCCTGGAGAAACTGAAGAGCATTTTCAAACCTTAAAAAAATGGGTTCAAGACATGCGTTTTGAGCGCTTGGGATGTTTCACGTATTCTCATGAAGAAAATACACATGCCTATAACTTAGAAGATGATGTGCCTGAAGAGGTGAAGCAGCAACGTGCCAATGAAATTATGGAAATTCAATCTCAAATTTCATGGGAGTTGAATCAAGAAAAAATAGGAAATACGTATCGTTGTATTATTGACCGTAAAGAAGGCAACTACTTTGTTGGTAGAACAGAATTTGATTCGCCAGATGTCGATAACGAAGTATTGATTGATGCAGAAAAATTCTACTTAAAACAAGGTGAATTTGCAAACATTAAAATTGTAGAAGCAGAAGATTTTGATCTGTATGGTATAGTTGAGTAATTATACAGAATAGATATTTAAAAAGAGCTTGTGAAAACAAGCTCTTTTTTTGTTAGTGTTTATTGAAATTATCGACTGAGGCTTCAGATATTTTTCAAAAGACAGTATCTTTACAAAAAATAAAGTCGATGCCCAAAACTAGTATTCCTTTTAAAGACACTAATTACTTTTCCGCACTAATATGTGATTACTTAGAAGAGAATCCTGATTTGAAACCGTTTTATAATCGGTATCCGCATTTAGATAATTTTGCTGCTCAAATAGAAGAGAAGCAGTTATCAGACACTAATCGAGCGGTTTTAGTGAATACACTTCAAAAGCAATATGCAGCTATTAAAACCTCTGAGGTAACTGCCAAAAACATAGAGTTACTAAGACAACAAAATACCTATACAGTTACCACTGGACATCAGTTAAACTTATTCACTGGTCCGTTATATTTCTTATATAAAATAGTGTCGGCTATAAATTTATGTGAAGAGTTAGGTGATAAATACCCTAAACAGAATTTTGTGCCAATTTATTGGATGGCAACAGAAGATCATGATTTTGAAGAAATCAATTATTTTAATTTTAAAGGTGAAAAAGTTGAGTGGACTCGTGATTTTGGTGGTGCAGTAGGCGAGCTGTCAACAGAAGGCTTAGAGCAAGTATTCAACGAGTTCTCAGGAAAATTAGGGCCAGGTAAAAACGCTAAATATTTAAAAAAATTATTTGAAGATGCCTATTTGAAACATGCTAATTTAGCAGATGCCACACGGTTTTTAACAAATGAATTATTTGGTGAGTATGGGCTGGTTATATTAGATGCTAATGATAAAGATTTAAAGAAACTATTTATACCATATGTTCAACAAGAGTTGTTAGAGCAGGTTTCTTTTAATACTGTGTCACAAACGATAACTGAATTTCCTAATGACTATAAAGTACAAGTAAACCCAAGGGAAGTAAACCTGTTTTACATCACTGAAGGGGTACGTGAGCGAATTATTTTTCAAGATGAAATATATAGTGTAAACAATACTACAATTTTTTGGAGTAAGAGTGCGTTGCTAAAAGAAATCAATGACTTCCCCGAGCACTTTTCTCCGAATGTATTATTACGACCTTTATATCAGGAAGTCGTACTGCCAAACTTATGTTATATAGGTGGCGGGGGTGAGCTGGCGTATTGGTTTGAAATGAAACAAATGTTTGCTGATTTCGGAGTTGTATTTCCAATGCTATTATTACGTAATTCTGCATTGATACTTACAGAGGCACAGCAGAAAAAGTTAGATAAGTTGAAACTATCTCCCTCTGAATTGTTTTTAAAACAGCCAGATTTGCTTGCACAAAAAACAAAAGAATTTTCAGAATTAAATATAGATTTCTCTATTCAAAAAAAGTATTTAAAAGAGCAATTTAAAGAGCTCTATGAACTAGCCAAACAGACAGATGCATCTTTTATAGGAGCCGTTTCTGCTCAAGAAAAAAAGCAATTAAAAGGTCTTGATAACTTAGAGAAGCGCTTGTTGAAAGCAGAAAAAAAACAATTAAGTCAAACTCTAGAAAATTATATAAGGCTTCAAAATGAATTGTTTCCAAAACAAAGTTTACAAGAACGTCATGCTAATTTTTCAGAACTCTATTTGGAGTATGGTGCAAGCTTGATACCTATGTTGAAAAAAGAATTAAGCCCACTGCAAGCTGAGTTTTTGGTGATGCCATCTTAATTATTGCCGCTGTTCTAGCTCAATAATTTCCATGTTTTTAATATCACTACCATCAATTTCAAACCGTATCATAGTGCGCACTTTGTGAAAACCATGTTTTCCAGCAGCACCAGGATTTAAGTGCAAACATTGCAGTTGTTTGTCAAATTGAACTTTTAAAATATGCGAATGACCAGCAATGAAAATTTTGGGAGGGTTCTTTTTAATATCTTCTCTAATATTGATATTGTATTTCCCAGGGTAGCCACCAATATGTGTTATCCAAACATCAACGTGTTCACATAAAAAACGGTTGTGTAGCGGAAACTCTAAACGTGCTGTGGCATCATCAATATTTCCATATACAGCTTTTAAAGGTTTTAGTTTCTTGATAGCATCTGTAACATTCAAATCGCCAATATCCCCTGCATGCCAGACTTCATCTGCTTGTTTAACGTACTTTAAAATTTGATCGTCAATAAAACTATGGGTGTCTGATAATAATAAGATTTTGGTCATGTATATAAATCTAAATAAGAGTATCTTTGTGCTTGCTTTCCTACAGGTAAAGGAAGTTGAATTGAACACAAAAATACAATTATACTTGAGATATTTTATTGAACTTTCATATAACGGTAAAAATTATCACGGTTGGCAAATTCAACCAAATGCTATTTCTGTTCAAGAAGTTTTAGAGAAGGCCTTATCAACAATTTTACGCAATAAAATTGGTGTTGTTGGTGCAGGACGAACAGATGCTGGTGTGCATGCTTCTCAGATTTTTGCGCATTTTGATAGTAGTGTCGCATTAGAAGAAAACGAATTGGTTTATAAGCTAAATTCTATCTTGCCTAAAACTATTGCTGTTAAAAATGTATTCAGAGTTATTGATGATGCTCATGCACGGTTTCATGCTACAAAACGTTCTTATCAATACAAGATTATCATGTGTAAAGATCCGTTTTTGCATGAGTATACTCACTTGGTTAAACAACCATTGGCTGTTGATAAAATGAATCAAGCGGCAAAGATCTTGCTTGATTATACTAATTTTAAATGCTTTTCAAAAGTTAAAACAGAAGTCAATACATTTAATTGTAATATTACTTTTGCAGAATGGACACATGAGAATGGGCAGCTAGTGTTTAATATATCTGCAGATCGGTTTTTAAGAAATATGGTGCGCGCTATAGTTGGTACATTATTGCATATTGGTTTAGGGAAAATTGATGTAAATGCGGTACATGATATTATAAAAAGTGAAGACAGAGGAGAGGCTGGGGTTTCTGTGCCAGCTCAAGGTTTATATTTAACAGAAGTGTGTTACCCAGATACTATAATTTATGACAGCTAAAACGTCAAACAAATTTAATTTTAAGCTTTTTAATAGGCTCATGCAATACACAAAAATGTATCGCGTAACATTTTATGGCGTATTGTTAGCGGCATTATTATTGTCTTTTTTGGCAACAGCAAGACCATATTTGTTGAATGAAATTATAACTAATGAATTATATAACAATGACAAAGAAGGCTTAGTTTTTCTTGTTTCAATTTTAGCCAGCGTGTTAATTTTTGAGGTTATCGTCCAGTTTTTATTTATTTTTTATGCCAATTGGCTGGGGCAGTCTATAATTAAAGATGTGCGTGTAAAATTATTTAAACACATGCTTAATTTTAAAATGAAATACTTTGATACTAATTCTGTAGGAAAGTTAGTAACGCATGCAGTAAGTGATATTGAAAAAATAGCAGAAGTATTTAGTCAAGGATTTTTTGTCATTGTTGGCGATTTGCTAAAAATGCTTGTTGTAATTATTGTCATGTTAGTTACAAGTTTAAAGTTATCATTGTTTGTATTCGCAATACTCCCTTTTATAATGATAGCAACGCGCATGTTTCAAAAAGCTATGAAATCTGCTTTTAAAGATGTGCGTATGCAAGTATCCGCATTAAATACCTTTGTTCAAGAACATGTTACGGGTATGAAAATAGTCCAGCTTTTTGCACGAGAAAACGAAGAGTATGTAAAGTTTAAAGAAATTAACGAAAAGCATAAAAAAGCATGGGTTAAAACGGTTTGGTACAATTCTATATTTTTTCCAATTATTGAACTAGCATCTTCAATTACCATAGCTATTATTCTTTGGAACTCTGGAGTTGACGCTGTTATGGGGCATGACTTATCTAAAATTGGAGTTATAGCTATGTTTGTGCAAATGACACAAATGCTGTTTAGGCCATTACGTCAATTAGCAGATAAGTTTAACACATTACAAATGGGTATGGTTGCTGCCAATAGAGTTTTTGAAGTCCTAGACACAAACACCGCAATTAGTGATAATGGAACAGTTGAAGTTACTGATGTTCAAGGTGTGGTTGAGTTTAAAAACGTACATTTTTCATATGTGAAAGATGAAGAGGTTTTGAAAGGTATTTCATTTAAGGTTAATCCTGGTGAAACAGTAGCTATAGTAGGGGCAACAGGAGCAGGAAAATCAACAATAATAAATTTATTAAATCGATTTTATGAAATTAATAGCGGAGCAATATTATTAGATAATATTACTATTACAAACTATAAACTAGATAATTTACGAGCAAAAATAGCTGTTGTGTTACAAGATGTGTTTTTGTTTTCAGATTCAATATTGAACAACATTACACTAAATGATGATTCTATTTCTTTAGAAGATGTCAAAGCTGCAGCAAAAAATATTGGAGTTGCAGAGTTTATTGAAAAACTCCCAGGAGGATATAATTATAATGTTAAAGAACGTGGGGTAATGTTGTCTACTGGGCAACGTCAGTTATTAGCATTCTTGAGAGCTTATGTAAGTAACCCAGAAATTTTAATTTTAGATGAAGCAACGTCTTCTGTAGATTCTTATTCAGAGCGTTTAATACAAGACGCTACAACTGAAATTACAAAAAATAGAACATCAATAGTTATAGCGCACCGTTTGGCAACCATAAAAAGTGCTGATATGATTATTGTAATGGATCAAGGTAAAATAGTTGAAAAAGGAACTCATAATGACTTATTATTGATTGAGAATGGCTACTATAAAAACTTATATGATGTTCAATTTAGTGAGGTTTAAATAGAGTATCACTAATTGTAGTGATATAAAAATACCTTACGTTGGCTATTTTATGCTATGCATAAAAATTGTATCTTTGAATAGTCCATAAGTAAGATTATGGATTAAGTAAGTTTTTTTGGGGTAAGAAGATCTGTTAGTCAAGCTAACAGATCTTTTTTTTTTTGGAGTCCTATTTTACAATTAATTTGAAGTGTAAAACAGTCGTTTAGATGAAACACATATTTCTTCGGTAGAAAACACTGGTAAATGTTGAAAATACCCAATATTTGGTATTTCCTAAGGAAGAATAATGTGGTATATTTGAATATCTACTTTTTAACAGTAGGTAAAGTAAGTTTTTTTTGGGGTAAAAAATCCTGTTAATAATTGTATTAACAGGATTTTTTTATACTAGCCTAAATCTTCAAGTATTATTTGTGTTAACTCATCAGTATTTTCAAATAATACGAATTCACCGTTTTTAACGTAAGATATTTTTCCGGACTCTTCAGATACAATTAAAGCAACAGCATCTGTTTTTTCGGTAATACCTATTGCTGCTCTATGGCGTAAACCAAATCTGCTAGGGATGCTTCTGCTATTAGATATTGGTAAGATTACTCGTGTTGCCGTTATGGCGTTTCCTTCCACTATGGCAGCACCATCATGCAAAGGGCTATTTTTATAAAATATACTTTCAAGAATTGGTTGAGTTAAGGTAATATTCATTTCATCACCTGTGTTTTTAACGAACTCTAAATTGTTTTTACGTTCAAAAACTAATAGTACTCCTGTGTTAGTTGCAGCTAATTTATTACAGGCTCTTAAAATGGCATTAACATTTACTGCTGCTTTGGTAGTGGCTTGTGAAAAATTCAGATTTTTCAGAAATTTATTACTAGTAAAAAATTTTGTAGAGCCAATAAGGAGTAAAAACTTTCTTATTTCTTGTTGAAAAACTACAATTAAAGCAAATACGCCAACACTAATAAATTTCCCTAAAATACTACTCAGCACATCCATGTGAAGGGCTTTAGTAAGTTCCCATATTAAGTATATGACAATAATTCCTATAAAAATATTTATTGCAACAGTACCTTTAATAAGTTTATATACATAATAAAGCAGTAAGGCAACAAGAGTAATATCTATTGCATCTGTAAAGCTAAATTCTAAAAAATTAAATATTTCCAAATGATAAATTATTTATGTAAAAATATTAAAAAGCATTTATTTTAAAATGTTTTGGTTACGTTATTTTAAAGTGTACAATCACAATCAGGTAATAATTTTGTGTTGTAGATAAACACATTTGAATTTAATATGATTTTTGATGAAGTTATAGGTTTTATGAAATAAATGAATTCTATGTAATCTTTTAAAAGTACGTCTTCTTCAAAATTCAAATGAATCATGGCTTGTTGTCCCTCAGCAGCAAAATCAATAAACTCTTTTGTGTATTCAATTAATTCACTCTTTAACACTTCTGCGCCTTCAAGTGTAATTTTAGTGTCTTTATTTAAATTTATGGTCACATTAAAATATGGGAGATAGGTATCTGGATGCTTTTTTAAATAGAATTTTGAAAATTCAGTATTTGGTAATCTTTTAAATTCATTAATAAATGTGTAATTTTTTTTTGCGGCATGAATTGTATGCTCTATTTGCTGGTCAAAGAACACTTTTGGAAGGTTTTTTAACGAGCTGTTTTCAGAAATTTGAGGCGCATCTTTTTGACAAGAAACTAACAGGATAAACATTAAAACAACTATGTTTTTCATAAATAAGTTATAATTGATTTACTAAAGTTACACACTCTACAGCTTCTTTCACATCATGGACTCTAATTATTGAAGCGCCTTTATGTAACGCAAGTGTGTTTACTACAGTAGTGCCGTTTAACGCATTTTGTGCATTGGTATTTAGTATGTTGTAAATCATTGATTTTCGAGAGGCGCCAATTAAAATAGGTAAATTGATATTTTTGAATACCTCCAAATCATTTAATAACGCATAGTTATGGGCTATAGTTTTTCCAAACCCGAATCCTGGGTCAATAATGATGTCATTAATATTGTATTGCCTAGCTAAAGCAATTTTTTTTGAAAAATATAGCAATATGTCTTGAGTCACGTTTTTGTATGTTGGATTTTGTTGCATGTTTTGAGGTGTTCCTTGCATATGCATCATGATGTAGGGGATATTTAATGTTCCAATAGTTTGAAACATGTTATCATCCATTTCTCCAGCAGAAATATCATTTATCAACGCGGCACCACTTTCAATACATGCTTTAGCAACTTGACTTCTAAACGTGTCAATTGAAATTAAAATATCAGGAAATGTTTGGCAAAGTAATTTAACTATAGGAACAATACGTTTCAATTCTTCATCTTCAGAAATATGAGTAGCCCCTGGGCGGGAACTGTAAGCGCCAATATCAATAAAAGTAGCGCCGTCGTCTAACATCTTTTTAACTTGAGTTAAGATGTCTTTTTCATCGCGGTATTGGCCACCGTCATAAAAAGAATCTGGTGTCAAGTTTAAAATTCCCATTACTTTAGGTGTGCTTAAATCAATAAGTTGTCCTTTGCAATTAATTGTCATCATTGATATTTCAATATTATTTCTATATACTGTTGCTATTCAGTAAAAAATCAACGAAATTTACGGAAATTATACATAGTATCGATGCAAAAAACAGCGAAACAATATAATGAGGTTTTAAATACTTGCAGAACCTTGTTTATCAATAAAATGAAAGATTACGGAAGTGCGTGGCGAATTTTACGTTTACCATCATTAACCGATCAAATATTTATAAAGGCACAACGCATAAGAGGGTTGCAACAAAATGTTGAACAAAAAGTAGATGAAGGACAAGCGTCTGAATTTATTGGTATTATAAACTATTCTATAATGGCGTTAATTCAGTTAGAGAAAGGTGTCGTTGAGCAACCAGATTTAAATTTAGAAGAAGCTGTAGTGTTATACGATAAACAATTTAAAATTACCCGCGAATTGATGGAGGCTAAAAACCATGATTACGGTGAGGCTTGGCGTGAAATGCGTATTGGTTCATTAACTGATTTGATTTTGCAAAAACTATTGCGCGTGAAACAAATTGAAGACAATAAAGGAAAAACTTTAGTAAGTGAGGGGATTGATGCTAATTATCAAGACATGATAAATTACTCGGTATTCGCATTAATTTTATTAAAAGAGCAAGACGCTTAAAATATTTATTTTATAATATATGAAGAATAGTATAGTTTACATATCGCGATTATTAGTTGGGAGTTTATTACTTGTGTCAGGAGTTATAAAAGCAAATGACGCAGTTGGGTTTTCATACAAATTGCATGATTATTTTACAGATGGTGTGTTAGGAATGGAGTTTTTACAACCCTACACCATCATTATGGCAGTAGTGATTTGTCTGATAGAAGTCGTTTTAGGAGCAGCTTTAATATTCGGGTTAAAAGCAAAATTAACCACAGCGTTAAATTTGTTAATGATGTTGTTCTTTACATTTTTGACCTTTTATTCGGCATATTATAATAAAGTCACCGATTGTGGGTGTTTTGGAGATGCACTAAAACTAACACCTTGGGAGTCATTTACAAAAGATGTTGTATTGTTGTTTTTCTCTGTGATTTTATATGTGTTCAGAAAGGATATATACCCAAATAGAAAATTTAAAGATTTTAAATATATTATACCGTCATTAATTTTAATCACATTATTCTCAGTAGCTGTGATTGGTTGGTGGTTTCCAGTACTGTTTTCAATATTAGTATTTGGCTTGAAGTTTATAATCAAACGTTTTGATAGCAATCAATGGCGTTTGTTAAGTATTAGTGGTATTGCCTCTTTAGTATTTATGTTTTATACGTACAATCATTTACCAATTGAAGACTTTAGACCGTATAAAATTTCGGCAAACATAAATGAGGGTATGGTTGTATCTCCAGATGCTTTACCAGAATTAACAGAATACAGTTGGAAATTTAAAGTCAATGGAGAAGATAAGCTTTTTATTACAAACGGATCATATCCTGAAGTAGAAGGTAATAATTTTATCAGTGTTGATACAAAAATTGTTAGAGAAGCGGAAGCACCAAAAATTCATGACTTTACAATAGAGGGTGAGCAAGATGATACACAGTTGTATTTATCAAAAGACAATGTATTGACTATAGTTGCTTATGATTTCTCAAAATCAAGTGATGAGGGGTTCAAACGTGTTAAAACTGCTACTGATGCTGCATTAAAAAAAGGATATACAGTTATAGGGTTAACTGCAGAATCTGTAGAAAGTAGAGTTGCTAAAAAAGCCGAGTTTGGCTTGAATTTTGATTTCTTTTTCTGTGACGGTACTACTTTGAAAACTATTGTTCGTGCCAATCCAGGTATATTTGAAATGGATAAGGCTACAATCAAGCAAAAGTTACATTGGAATGATATTGATAACTTAAAATTGTAATTCCCTATGAGAAAAATTACGTTATTACTTTTAATACTAACCACTATTGGTTTTTCTCAAAAGAAGAAAAAACGTTGGTCAGATACTTATGTTGTAAAAGAAAAACCAACTATTCCTATAGAAGAAATTGATGTATTTGTTGGTGAAAATGAATATTTAATAACTTATGATGCAGGTGATTTTAATGGCGATAAACAAACAGATGCTGTTGTAGTTGTTGCACAATTAGACGAAGTGAGTAAGTTTAAAAAAGATCAAACGCATTCAAAACGAAAAGTGTTAATTTTAAAACGAAATGATGATGGTGTGCTTGAAAAAACACTTGAAAATGAAGATATCGTGTACTGTTACAGATGTGATTCCCCTTACGGAAGTCCGTTAACATCAGTAGTGTTTTCAGGCAATACATTTGCAATAGAACATGAAGCTGGAAAAGCAAATAGATGGACACGCATCATCACATTTGAGTATGATAGAGAGCAAGAATTGTGGCTATTGTTAAAAGATGCATCATCTACATATAACATTATGAATAGCAAAGGGTTTCAATCTGAAGTAAAAACCAAAGATGATTTTGGATTTATATATTTTGAAAATTATAATGCTTTTTCTGAAGATTTAACCAAGAAATCTAAACACTAATTGTTACACTATTTGCTCAATAAATTAGGATATGCTGTGTTAACACTCTTTGGGGTGATAACCGTAATATTCTTCTTGTTTAATATTCTTCCTGGTGATCCGGCAAAAATGATGTTGGGGCAAAATGAAAACAGTGAACAAGTAGCAGCAATTAAAAAAAAGTTTGGGTTCGATAAACCATTATCTACACAATATGTATATTATTTAAACGATTTATCGCCCATTTCATTTCACAGCACAAATTCTGAAAATTATACAAGTTTAGCCACTAACAAGTATAATAGTATTCATTTATTTTCAATAGGTGAAACCAACATCGTAATTAAAAAACCGTTTTTAAGAACATCATTCGCTAAGCAAGGGAAACCGGTCAGTCAAATTATTTCAGAAACCTTGCCTAACACGGCAATACTAGCAATTGCCTCCATTTTTCTAGCATTGCTTATAGGAATTGTCTTTGGTGTTTTTTCTGCTCTTTATAAAGACACTTGGATTGATAAATGCATCCAGATATTCAGCACCTTAGGTATGAGTGTGCCCTCATTTTTTAGCGCTATAGTTTTTGCATGGTTGTTTGGTTATGTGTTGCATGATTTGACAAACTTAGAAATGACAGGAAGTTTATATGAGTTAGACGATTATGGAGAACATGTAGAATTACAACTAAAAAACTTAATATTACCAGCTTTAGTATTAGGAATAAGACCACTAGCAGTCGTTATTCAATTAATGCGAAACTCCTTGTTAGAGGTATTTAATCAAGATTATATACGAACGGCTAGAGCCAAAGGCTTGTCAGAATATAATATCATAAAAAAACATGCCCTAAAAAACGCAATGAACCCTGTTGTAACTGCAATTTCAGGATGGTTTGCATCATTATTGGCAGGAGCGGTATTTGTAGAATATATTTTTAACTGGAATGGCTTGGGTAAAGAAATTGTTGATGCCTTAAATAGTTTAGATTTGCCAGTAATTATGGGATCTGTTATTGTAATTGCTAGTATGTTTGTAATTATTAATATTTTTGTCGACATAATATACGGCTGGTTAGACCCTAAAATAAGATTAAATTAAAAAACAACTAAAATGATAAAATTTAAAACAGTATTAATAGCATTTGTGACTATTGTAATTACTGCCTGTGCGCAAGAAAAAACAATTACAAAGTTTAATGCATCAACCTTATCAGAAAAATTTACAACATTAGACGGTTCAGAAATTACTTTTGAAAACATATTAAAAAAACATAAAGGAAAAACTATTGTTATTGATGTATGGGCATCATGGTGTAGTGATTGTTTAAAAGGGTTGCCATTAGTTAAAGAATTACAAGAAAAAACAGTTGCAGATGATTTGGTTTATGTGTTTTTATCAGTAGATAAAAAGAAAGAAAGTTGGAAAGCAGCTATTACAAAACGCACTATAAAAGGAGATCATTATTTTACACCAACAGGTATGAAAGGAGCGTTTGGTAAATCAATCGATTTAGATTGGATACCACGTTATATGGTTGTAGGAAAAGACAGTAGTATTAAATTATACAGAGCCGTAAAAGCAAATGATTCTAAAATTTTAGAAGCAATTAATGCCGATAAATAGAAAGAACATTACAATAGAACAAAAAGATATGAGAAAGCAAATTGTTGCCGGAAATTGGAAAATGAATAATGATTTAAAAGACACAAAATCATTATTAAAAAGTATAAATAAAGGTTTAAAAAAAGTAGATTTAAAAAATAAAAAAGTCATTGTAGCACCATCATTTACAAACTTAAGTGCAGCAATTTCAGCTACTAAAAAAACAAAAGTAAAAATAGCTGCACAGAATATGTGTGCTGCTAAAAGTGGTGCTTTTACAGGAGAGGTTTCTGCTGATATGTTAAAATCTTTAAAAGTGAAAACTGTTATTTTAGGACATAGTGAGCGTCGTGCTTATTTTGGTGAAACAGATGCTGTTTTAAAAGAAAAAGTTGACAGTGCTTTAGCTCAAAATATGAAAATTATTTTCTGCTTCGGAGAAGAGCTTTCTGATAGAAAAGATAACACTCATTTTAAGCTAGTTGAAAGTCAGATCAAAAATGGTTTGTTCCACTTACCAGAAACCGCATGGAAGAAAATTGTATTGGCATATGAGCCGGTTTGGGCAATTGGTACTGGTGAAACGGCATCACCTGAACAGGCACAAGAAATGCACGCGTTTATCAGAAAAACTGTTGCTGAACAATACACATCAGACATAGCTGATAATGTTTCAATCTTATACGGAGGTAGTGTAAAACCAACAAATGCTAAAGAAATATTTTCTAATGCAGATGTTGATGGCGGTTTAATTGGAGGAGCAGCCTTAAAAGCCGACGATTTTTTAGCAATAATAGCAGCGATTTAACATGAGTACACCAATATATATAGGCTATACATTTGAAATATCGCCTAGAGAACCTGGTACTGAAATTCTAATTGCTGAACTAGGTTATGCAGGATTTGAAAGCTTTGTTGAAAACCAAGCTGGCGTAATTGCATACATTCAGAAACCAGAATGGAACGCGGAAATTTTAAATGATATTTACATCTTAAAAAATGACGAGTTTACAATAACCTACACTTCTGAAGAAATTGAACAAGTCAATTGGAATAAGGAATGGGAGAAGAATTTTCAGCCTATTGAAGTTGACGGAAAATGTGCAGTAAGAGCACCATTTCATGAAAAGACAGATGTAGCATATGACATAGTTATTGAACCAAAAATGAGTTTTGGTACCGGACATCACGAAACTACTCATATGATGATTCAACATATCTTAAATTTAGAATTGGAAAATAAATCAGTTTTAGATATGGGCTGTGGTACGGGTATTTTAGCCATTTTAGCAGAAATGCGAGGCGCTAAATCTTTAGACGCTATTGATATTGATAACTGGTGTTATTTGAATACAATAGAAAACACTGAGCGTAATAACTGCCATAATATCAAAGCCTATGAAGGTGAAGCGAGTTTATTAGATGGTAAAAAGTACGACGTTATTATTGCCAATATTAACAGGAATATTCTATTAAAAGATATCGAAACATACGCCTCTTGTTTAAATGACAATGGAACTTTGCTATTAAGTGGGTTTTATGTTGAAGATATTCCGTTGATTTCTGACGAATGTGAAAAGCATAAGTTAAAGTTTATAGAAAATATAGAAAGAAATAATTGGGTTGCCGTAAAATATGTAAATTTGTAGTGTTAATTAGTTAGTTATGAGTGTACAAGAGCAAGTTTTAGAAGAGGTTTTATTAAAAGAAGCAACAACCAAGAGTAATGAAATCGTATTGTATAATGACGATGTAAACAGTTTTGATCATGTGATTGATTGCTTAATTGCCACTTGTGACCATAGTCCGTTACAGGCAGAACAATGTTCCTTAATTGTGCATTACAATGGTAAGTGTACGGTTAAAACAGGAGAATTAAAAGATTTAAAACCAAGGTGTTCTCAATTGTTAGAAGCTGGGTTAAGCGCTGAAATTATATAGTTATATATTATTTATAGAATTAAAAGGCCCAAGTGTTACATTATACTTGGGCTTTTTAATTGTATTAAAACATCGATTATTTGGTCTTTATTCTACGTTTGTCATGAAATATTATGACTTTCCTTTTTTTATTTAATTTAGGACACTAAACAACGATCACATATAGATTTTTAAGTTTAGGTGTAATGTACGTGTAAAATAATAAGAATGAAATGTAGTTTTTTTAAGACTATGCTAAAAGAATGTTTCAATTATTTTTTTAAATTTCTTCTATTTCAAATCCAGCTTTTTTTACAGACTCAATGATAATATTTTTGTTGTCATCCTCCAATTCAACTTCAAGAATCTTATCCGGGTTTTTAAGGTCTACCTTCCAAACTTCTACATTGTCTAAGCTGTTTAGAAATGGAGTAACCGATTTAATACATCCGTTACAATTGATATTGGTTTTAAATTTTATTAGTTTCATAATTTTTGTTGTTTTAGTCTTAAACTGTTAATTAATACTGAAATTGAACTCATTGACATTGCGGCACCAGCTATCATTGGATTTAATAAAAACCCATTTATTGGGAACAGTATTCCAGCTGCAATAGGGATTGCTACTAAATTATAAATAAAGGCCCAAAATAAATTTTGCTTAATGGTTCGCATTGTGGCATTTGATAACTTAATGGCTTTTGTTATTTGTTTTAAATCCGAGTGTATTAGGGTTATTCCAGCACTCTCCATGGCAATCTCTGTACCGCTTCCCATGGCAATACCTACATCTGCTTGAGCTAATGCATGTGAATCATTGATACCATCTCCTGCCATAGCAACTATTTTCCCTTGGTTTTGCAATTGTTTTACAAAAGCCCCTTTATCCGTAGGCATTACATTAGCCTGATAATGTTTTATGCCAACGTTATTTGCAATAGCTTTAGCAGTCTGTTCATTATCACCAGTTAAAATATGAATAGCAATTCCTCTTTTTTGTAATTCTTTAATAGCTGCTGTAGTTGTTTCTTTTATTTTATCTGCAACAGCAATTATGCATACAACAGAATTATCATAACCTAAATACACAACAGTTTTGGCCTCTGCTTTTAAGGTGTTAGCTTTTATAAATAGGTTATTGGATATGTTTAGCTTCTTTTGAAGCATTAAATTTTCATTACCAATAAAATACACTGTGTTATTAAAAACTGCTTTAGCGCCTAAACCTGTTATACTTTGAAAAGAGTCAATAACAATATCTTCTGTGTTGAAGGCTTTAAAATACCTAACAATAGCTTCTGCAATTGGATGTTCAGATTCAGATTCAATAGCTATAATTATATTTTCTAGTTGTTTTAAGCTTTTGTCCTCCTCCCATATTACATCCGTTACTTCTGGTTTACCCTCCGTGATAGTTCCTGTTTTATCAAGAATTAATGTATCTATTTTATAAGCTGTTTCAAGTGATTGAGCATCTTTAATTAAAATACCTTGCTCTGCGCCTTTACCAATTCCTACCATTAATGCAGTGGGTGTAGCTAAGCCTAAAGCGCAAGGACATGCAATAATCAATACAGTAATTAGAGTAAGAAATGCATAGGTTATTGAAGGTTCAGGGCCTAGATAATACCATAGAACAAATGTTAGCAGCGCTAACCCAATTACAATTGGAACAAAAATACCAGCCACTTTATCCACTAGTTTTTGAATAGCTGGCTTACTAGCTTGTGCTTGCTCAACTAATTTTATGATTTGTGATAAAAGGGTATCATTACCAACTTTATGAGCAATAAGCCTTAAGGACCCTTTTTGATTTATAGTACCTGCAAACACCTTACTTCCTTTAGTTTTTTCAACAGGAATTGGCTCACCAGAAATCATACTTTCATCAATAAAAGAATGCCCTTTTTTTACTTTGCCATCAACAGGTACTTTATCTCCTGGTTTCAAGAGAATCATCTCTCCTTTAATAATCTGGTTATAAGGTATAGTGTGTTCTTCTCCATTTCTAATTACTACTACATTTTTAGGTTTTAAACCGATTAACTTTTTAATGGCAGATGAGGTTTTGCTTTTTGCTTTTTCTTCAAAAAAACGGCCTAATAAGATTAAAGTGATAATAATAACTGCAGATTCATAGTAAACATGGGAGGGAAGTCCTTTACTTAAAAAATATTGAGGATACACTGTATTGAATACACTAAACAGGAATGCGATACCTGTACTCAGCGCAACTAGGCTATCCATGTTAGTAGATAAATGCTTCAATTTTGTCCAAGCTACAGTATAAAATTCAGCGCCACTCCAAAAAAGAACGGGGATAGAAAGTACCATCATAATCCAGTTTTCATAGGGAATTTCCCCCATAAAAAACATTGACATTATGAAGATGGGGATAGAAAATATAGCAGAAAATATTAATTTAGATTTTAATAATTTAAGTCTTTTCGCTTCTAACTCGTCAAATTCCTTTTGTGTGTCTTGAGGTATGCCATGTATAAGTGTATACCCAATCTCTTTAACTTTTTGACTAATTTCTTCAATAGAAACAAGATTAACATCATAGTCTATAGTAAGAGATTGATTAGGATAGTTAACAGAAACATGATTAACCCCTTTTTGTGATTTTAAATATGACTCTATACTCATTGCGCAAGAAGCGCAAGTCATACCAGTTATTTTATATTGCTTTTTCATTCCATACTATTTACCATAGCAAAGTTACCCCTCTAACTTATAAAAGTAATTATATAATACGGGGTTTCATTTATATAATTATGACGAGCTTAAAGTGAGTCTAAAAATTTAAGGTTAGGATTTTTTAGTTTTTTGAATTGAGAAGGTGACATACCGGTTTCCTTTTTGAACTGTGTTGATAGATGAGCTACACTGCTATAGTTCATTTGAAATGCTATTTCTGAAAGAGAATATTCTTTGTAAAAAAGCAGTTCTTTTGCGCGTTCAATTTTTTGATTTACGATATATCGTTCAATGGTTATACCTTCAACAGATGAGAAAAGTTTACTAAGTGATGAATATTCTTGATGTAGTTTTTCTGAAATAAAAATTGAAAAAGTAGAGTTTAATTGTTCTTTAGGATAGTGTATTTGTGTTATAATTAGTGTCTTAATCTGCTCAATAGTTTTTTGATTTTTGTTTTGTAATAATTCAAACCCATTTTTTGATAAATGTTCACCTAAAGTCGATTTTAGACGATTATTTATTTCGGTGTCACTTATCACTTCCCCTAATTGAATATGCTTGATAGGGATGTTTAATTCTGTATAAATATTTTTCACCACATCAATACAACGTGGACAAACCATGTTTTTTATATGAATTATAGTTGAGTTCATTATAAATAGTATTTATTAGGGTTAAATTTACGAACTTTTATTAATCTTTGATGGGATTGTATTTTATACAATTTAAGAATATCACTGTTATTTATCCGTTAAATTTGATGTTACTTAAAATAATTCAACTATCATTTTTGAGTTTTATAAGTAAGTTAATCCTTACACTTTAGTGTTGTAATAATTCTTTTTTTAAAGAACAGAAATTAGTTTTGAATAAAATATTTAATGAATAAAAAAACCACTATTTTTAAATAATAAAAGGTGTAGATATTTTAGATGGTTTTTGGTCTGAGAAACATGGAAATCCATTGTACTTAGGTGAAGAACGTTGTTTTAGAATTCAAAAAACTATTAATTAATAATTACGTGCATTGAGTAAAAAAAGACCTTGGCCAACAAAAAGAGCAATGACTCAAGTTTATGATATGAAACTTTGGGGTGGAAAAGAATTTGACTTTTATTCTGGTGAAGGGTCTCATATTCCGGAAATTATAGAACCGTATATTGAAGTTCTATCATCATTTTTAAAATCGTTTAAAACACCAATTTCAGTATGTGATTTGGGATGTGGTGATTTTAATATTGGAAAAAAATTAGTTCAATACACAAAAAAGTATGTTGCCGTAGATATTGTAGAGAACTTAATTGAGCGTAATAAAATACGCTTTAAAAGTGATGCTCTTGATTTTCAATGTTTGGATATTGCAGTAGATAAATTGCCTTCTGGTGATTGTGTGATAATAAGGCAAGTGTTACAACATTTATCTAATAAAGAAGTACAGAATGTATTACAGAAGCTAACCAGTTATAAATATGTGATTTTAACTGAACATATGCCAGAAGGTGAGTTTATACCTAATGTAGATATTATTTCAGGACAAGGTATTCGTTTAAAAAAGAAAAGTGGTTTAGATGTGTTAGTAGCCCCATTTTATTTTAAAGTGATAGAAGAAAAACCCTTAGTTTCTGTAGTCTTGGATAATAATAAAGGAGTGATTAAGACGGTGTTATACACTCTGTTTTGAAAAATAGAATAGGAAATATTAGGAATATTAAAATATTATTTTAAATATTTGTGTCAACAAAAAACAAACATGATTTTTAGTCAATTACATCATCATCATTTTCATATTTGCCCTCAAGCGAACTGAAAGTGTATTGATTAAAATCAAAATATATTTAAAACCCGTTTGAGTAAATCAAACGGGTTTTTTGTTTCTTTTTCATGAAACGTTCTTCGCTAAATGATTTACTCAACACAATACAAAATGACATGAGTAACTTAAAAATAGCCGTGCAAAAGTCTGGACGTCTGAACCAAGATTCTTTACAACTTTTAAAAGATTGTGGTATTTCTATTGACAATGGAAAAGATCAATTAAAAGCTTCAGCAAGCAATTTTCCATTAGAAATCTTCTATTTAAGAAATGGTGATATCCCGCAATATTTAAAAGATGGTGTGGTAGATGTAGCAATTATAGGAGAGAATGTATTAATTGAAAAAGGGCGTGAAATAAGTATTATAGAGCACCTTGGTTTTTCAAAATGTAGGGTGTCTTTAGCTATTCCAAAATCTGCTATATATTCAGGAATGGCTTATTTTCAGAATAAAAAAATTGCAACATCTTACCCTAATACAGTTAAAAAGTACTTGTCTGAAAAAGAGATTGATACGCAAATTCATATTATTAATGGTTCTGTAGAGATAGCACCAAATATAGGTCTTGCAGATGGTATTTGTGACGTTGTGTCTAGTGGCTCAACATTATTCAAGAACAATTTAAAAGAAGTTGAGGTTCTGTTAATGTCAGAAGCAGTTTTAGCGTTGTCACCTAAAATTGAAGCTGATGCTCAAGAGGTATTAAACAAATTACAATTCAGAATTCAATCGGTTTTAAAAGGAAGAAATTCAAGATATGTGTTATTAAATGCTCCAAATGAAAAACTAGATGCGATCATTAAAATCTTACCAGGTATGCGCAGCCCAACAGTACTACCATTAGCAGAAGAAGGCTGGAGTTCAGTACATTCAGTAGTGAATAAAAACGAATTTTGGGAAATAATACACGAGATAAAAAATAACGGTGCAGAAGGTATTTTAGTTTGCCCTATTGAAAAAATGGTTATATAAATAGTAAAGTGATGAATGTAATAGAATTAAACGCAAATAATTGGCAATCGTTACTAGAACGACCAACAAAATCTGTAGAAGATATAGAAAATACAGTCAACGAAATCTTCAAAGATGTTGCTGTAAACGGTGACTCTGCAATAACAAGATATACAACTATTTTTGATGGGGTAACCTTGAAAAACACAATTGTATCTCAAGAAGAAATATACTCAGCTACAGCAGTAGTTTCAGCAGAGTTAAAAACAGCTATTGAATTAGCAAAAAATAATATTGAAGTTTTTCATGCCGCTCAAAAAACAGAAAAAGTTAGTGTAGAAACAACCTCTGGAGTTTTATGCTGGCAAGAAAAAAGACCCATAGATACAGTAGGATTATACATACCAGGTGGTACAGCACCGCTATTTTCAACAGTTTTAATGTTAGCCATTCCTGCAAAAATTGCAGGCTGTAAAGAAATAGTGTTGTGCTCGCCACCTGATAAAAACGGACAAATTAATCCTGCAATTTTATATGCTGCACAATTATGTGGTGTAACTAAAATTTACAAAGTAGGCGGTATTCAAGCAATAGCTGCAATGACCTTTGGTACAGATACTGTAGCTAAAGTGTCAAAAATATTTGGACCAGGAAACCAATATGTAACGGTTGCTAAACAATTAGCTACAAAATATGGAGTTGCAATAGATATGCCTGCAGGACCAAGCGAGTTGTTGGTTGTTGCAGATGCATCTTCTAATCCAGCTTTTGTAGCATCGGATTTATTGAGCCAGGCAGAACACGGAGCAGATAGTCAAGTTATTTTAGTAGCAGATACAAAACAAGTTATCGAAAACGTTCTTTTAGAAGTGGAAAAACAAACAAATGAACTACCAAGAAAAGATGTTGTTAAAAAAGCGTTAGTAGCTTCAAGAGCAATTTTGATTGAAGAAGCGAATGATGCGCTAAATTTTATAAATGATTACGCGCCAGAACACTTGATAATTACTACGAGTAACGACGATTTTTTCGTAAACGGAATTACAAATGCGGGGTCTGTTTTTATTGGTGAATACACACCAGAAAGTGCTGGGGATTATGCATCAGGTACAAACCACACGTTACCAACAAATGGCTATGCAAAGGCGTATTCTGGAGTGAATTTAGGCAGTTTTACAAAGTGTATTACGTTTCAGAAAATAACAAAGAAAGGAATTCAAAACATCGGTAGTGCTATTGAATTGATGGCAGAAGCTGAAGGCTTACAAGCGCACAAAAATGCAGTAACACTACGGTTAAAAAGTTTAAAATAATGAGTGTGTTAAATTTAGTTAGAGAGAATATCAAGGCTATCATACCGTATTCTTCTGCGAGAGATGAATTTACAGATTTCAATACTGAGATGGTATTTTTAGATGCAAATGAAAATCCGTTTGAAACACAAGTGAATAGATATCCAGATCCGCAACAGCAATCAGTAAAACAATTGTTGTCTGAGCAAAAAGATGTTCCTAAAACAAATATCTTATTAGGTAATGGAAGTGACGAGGTTTTAGACTTGTTGTTTCGCGTATTTTGTGAGCCTAATAAAGATAATATAATCACGTTACCACCTACTTACGGTATGTATAATGTGTTGGCTAACATTAACGCCATTACAACCAAAGATGTGTTTTTAACCTCAGATTTTCAGCCAGCAGTTGTACAAATTTTAGCAGCTGCAGATGCTAATAGTAAGTTGTTGTTTTTATGTTCTCCAAACAACCCAACAGGTAACAGCTTTAATACATTTGAAGTAGAAAGTTTATTGAAAACTTTCATGGGTATTGTTGTGATAGATGAAGCGTACATTGATTTTTCAGAGACCAATAGTTGGTTAGACCGCTTAGATGAATTTCCTAATTTGGTCATCACACAAACCTTATCTAAAGCTTACGGAATGGCAGGTATTCGTCTAGGTGTGTGCTATGCATCTGCAGAAATAATTTCAGTTTTAAATAGCATCAAGCCACCGTATAACGTTAATCAATTAACTCAATTACGTGCAATTGAACGTTTAAAAAATTTAGAAAAAGTTAGAACTGAAATAGAATTAATAAAGACTGAACGTACTAGATTAATAAAGGAACTAGAACAAATTAATTTTGTAAAAAAGATTTACCCAACAGATGCAAATTTTGTACTTATACAAGTAGATAATTCTAATAAACGTTATGATCAGTTAATTGCAAAAGGGATTGTAGTTAGAAATAGATCAAAGCAGGTATTGTGTGATAATTGTTTAAGACTAACAATAGGAACATCTGAAGAAAATAAACGGTTAATAGAGACACTAAAAACATTGTAATGAAAAAAGTATTATTTATAGATAGAGACGGTACGTTAATTAAAGAACCCGCAGATCAGCAAACAGATTCATTTGAAAAATTAGTGTTTTATCCGAAAGTATTTCAAGGCTTAAGCAAAATTGCTAACGAGTTAGATTTTAAACTAGTGTTAGTTACTAACCAAGATGGATTAGGAACCGAAGTGTATCCAGAAAGTTCATTCTGGCCAGTTCATAATTTTATCATGTCAACTTTAGCTGATGAAGGCATTGTGTTTACTGAAGAAATTATAGATGTGACATTTGCAAAAGATAACCAACCAACACGTAAACCCAACACAGGCTTATTAACTAAATATTTTTCGGTAGACTATGATTTGGAAAATTCCTTTGTTATCGGTGATCGTTTGACTGATGTTGAGTTGGCAAAAAATCTTGGCGGAAAAGCAATTTACATTAATGATGAAACGTTTTTAGGAACAGACGAAATCACAGTAAAACGTGAGGAGTTAGATGATTGCATTGCTTTGGAGAGCAGCGATTGGAATGCCATTTATGAGTTTTTGAAATTACAAGAACGTACGGCTTCAACTGTTAGAAATACTAATGAAACTAAAATTAAAATCGACTTAAATCTAGACGGAACTGGAAATAGTAAAATTGATACTGGAATTGCTTTTTTTGATCATATGTTAGATCAAATTGCGCGCCATGGTCAAATGGATTTAAACATTGAAGTTAAAGGTGATTTAGACGTTGATGAACACCACACCATTGAAGATACCGCTATCGCTTTAGGCGAAGTGTTTGCGAGTGCTTTAGGACAAAAACTAGGTATAGAACGTTATGGGTTCTGTTTACCAATGGACGACTGTTTAGCGCAAGTTGCTATTGATTTTGGTGGTAGAAACTGGATGGTTTGGGAAGCAGAGTTTAAGCGCGAAATGATTGGTAAAATGCCAACAGAAATGTTCTTTCACTTTTTCAAATCGTTTACAGATGGGGCGAAATGTAATTTGAATATAAAAGCTGAAGGAACAAACGAACACCATAAAATTGAAGCGATATTCAAAGCCTTTGCTAAGGCAATTAAAGTGGCCATAAAAAGAGATCCAGAAAAAATGATTTTACCATCAACAAAAGGTATGTTATAATGAAGTTAGTAATTATAGATTATGGTGCTGGAAATACAAAAAGTGTTCAGTTTGCCATTGAGAGATTAGGTTACGTTGCTATTGTTTCAAATGATATCTCTGTGATTCAATCTGCAGATAAAGTTGTTTTTCCAGGAGTAGGTGAGGCTAGTTTTGCAATGCGAAACCTAAAAAAATCTGGTTTAGATAAATTGATTCCATCATTAACGCAACCAGTTTTGGGTATTTGTTTGGGAATGCAGTTGATGTGTAAATTCAGTGAAGAAAACGCAACTGAAGGGTTGGGGATTTTCGATGTAGATGTCAAACGTTTTTCAACAAATGTTAAAGTGCCGCAAATGGGATGGAACACGATTTTTAAATTGAGTTCTCCTTTGTTTAGAAATATTAAGGAAGATGATTACATGTATTTGGTGCATAGTTTTTATGTTGAATCATGTGCATACCAAATAGCGACAACAACCTATGATGTGAACTATGCATCTGCCTTACAAAAAGATAATTTTTATGGCGTGCAATTTCACCCAGAAAAGAGCAGTACTTCTGGAGAACAACTATTAAAAAACTTTATTGAATTATGAGAATAATACCAGCAATAGATATTATAGATGGTAAATGTGTGCGTCTATCAAAAGGCGATTATAACACTAAAAAGATATATAATGAAAGTCCGCTTGAAGTAGCTAAACAATTTGAAGATAGTGGAATAGAGCACTTGCATTTGGTTGATTTAGATGGCGCAAAAGCAAGCCAGATTATCAATTACAAAGTGTTAGAACAAATAGCTTCAAATACAACTTTGAAAATTGACTTTGGTGGAGGTTTAAAAGCTGATAATGACTTAAGAATCGCATTTGAATCTGGAGCAAGCCAAATTACAGGAGGCAGTATAGCAGTTAAAAATCCAGAGTTGTTTAAACAATGGATAACAACTTATGGAGGTGAGAAAATCATTTTAGGAGCAGATACTAATTACGGTAAAATAGCTATTTCTGGATGGTTGGAAGAGAGTGATCAGGAAGTGATATCGTTTATAAGTGAGTATCAAAAAGAAGGTGTTGAATATGTTATTTCTACAGATATAGCAAAGGATGGTATGTTAGAAGGACCCTCATTTCAATTGTATGAATCAATTTTAAAACAATCAAGTGACAATTTAAAATTGATTGCGTCTGGGGGGATTTCTGCTTTTGATGAATTGCCAAAGTTAGCAAATTTGGGTTGTGAAGGAGTAATTATTGGTAAGGCTATTTATGAAAATAGAATTTCATTGAAGCAATTAGAAAACTATATTTTAAGTAATTAATATGTTAACAAAACGAATTATACCCTGCTTAGATATTAAAAACGGACGAACAGTAAAAGGTGTCAATTTTGTCAAGCTTCGTGATGCTGGTGATCCAGTAGAATTGGCAAAAACTTATGCTGAAAATGGCGCAGATGAATTAGTGTTTTTAGATATTTCTGCAACTGAAGAACGTCGTAAAACGTTACTTGATTTAGTCTTAAAAGTGGCTGAACAAGTCAATATTCCGTTTACAGTTGGTGGTGGAATATCGTCTATTTCTGATGTTGAATTGTTATTAAAATCTGGTGCTGATAAGGTGTCTGTAAATTCATCAGCTGTACAACGCCCTGAGTTAATTAATGAATTGTCACAACAATTTGGAAGTCAATGCGTGGTTGTTGCTATAGATGCCAAACGCATAAATAACGAGTGGATTGTCCATTTGGTTGGTGGTAAAGTGGCAACAGATATTAAATTAGTTGATTGGGCTGTTGAGGTAGAGAAAAGAGGTGCTGGAGAAATTTTATTTACATCAATGGAAAACGATGGGACTAAAAATGGTTTTGCAAACGAGATACTAGCTGAGTTATCAGAATTAGTGAATATTCCAATTATTGCTTCTGGAGGCGCTGGGAAAGTAGCCCATTTTACGGATACTTTTATTAAAGGAAAAGCGGATGCCGCTTTGGCAGCAAGCGTATTTCACTTTGGAGAGATTAGTATACCAGATTTAAAAAAAGAATTACAACATAATAAAATTACAGTACGGTTATGATAATTGATTTTAATAAAAATAATGATGGATTAATTCCTGTAATTATTCAAGATGTGAATTCAAAAAATGTATTGATGTTAGGCTATATGAATGAAGAAGCCTATAACAAAACACGTGATACTAATAAAGTCACTTTTTACAGCAGAACAAAACAACGTTTATGGACAAAAGGAGAGGAAAGTGGTAACTTTCTGAATTTTGTGTCAGTTAAGAATGACTGTGATAACGATACCTTATTAATGCAAGTAAATCCAAACGGACCAACTTGTCATAAAGGGAGTGATACCTGTTGGGGTGAGGCAAATGATGAAACGTATGGATTTATGTCATCTTTAGAAAATACTATTGAGAACCGCATTAAAAATGCAGATTCTGAGAAATCATATGTAGCCTCATTATTTGCTAAAGGTATTAATAAGGTGGCTCAAAAAGTTGGAGAAGAAGCAGTTGAGGTTGTTATTGAAGCCAAAGACAATAATGACACCTTGTTTTTAGAAGAATCTGCAGATTTGTTATTCCACTATTTAATGTTATTACAGGCAAAAAAGTTCAAATTGGACGATGTTGTCAAGATTTTAAAAGCGCGTCAAAAATAACAGAAACTATTAGCATCAATGCGACTTATATTGAAATAAGAAATATTGATGTGAATAAGGGAAAATAATCTCATTTAAAGTTTTATTTTTGTTTACGATTTTAACCATCAATATTTTTAAGAATTAGAATATGTCTGATACAATAGAAAAAGTAAAATGCCTAATTATAGGTTCAGGTCCTGCAGGATATACAGCAGCAATTTATGCCGCTAGAGCAAACATGAAACCAGTAATGTATGAAGGGTCACAGCCAGGAGGGCAGTTAACAACTACAAATGAGGTTGAAAACTTTCCTGGGTATCCAGAAGGAATTACGGGTCCTGCTATGATGATAGAATTACGTAACCAAGCAGAACGTTTTGAAACAGATGTTAGATCTGGATGGATAACAAAAGTTGATTTTTCTGGTGATGTACATAAAGTATGGATTAATAATGAGAAAGAAATTCATTGTGAAACAGTCATTATTTCTACAGGAGCATCAGCTAAATATTTAGGTTTACCATCTGAACAAAAATATTTAAAAATGGGTGGAGGAGTTTCTGCTTGTGCTGTTTGTGATGGGTTTTTCTATAAAAATCAAGAAGTTGTAATTGTAGGTGCGGGAGACTCTGCTTGTGAAGAAGCACATTACTTATCTAAAATATGTAAGAAAGTAACCATGTTAGTTCGTAATGATTTTAGAGCTTCTAAAATTATGGCTGAGCGTGTTAAAAGAACAGAAAACATAGACATCTTATTAAGAACAGAAACTGTTGAAGTATTGGGTGATGATTATGGTGTTACCGGGGCAAGAGTGAAAAATAGAGATACAGGAGAAGAGCATGATATTACTGCAACAGGGTTCTTTGTAGCTATTGGACACAAGCCAAATACAGATATTTTTAAAGAGTACATCACGTTAGATGATACAGGATATATTGTAAATGAAAAAGGAAGTTCAAGAACTAATGTTCCTGGTGTATTTGTTTCTGGTGATGCTGCAGATCATACCTACAGGCAGGCAATTACAGCTGCAGGAACTGGTTGTATGGCAGCTTTAGATGCTGAACGCTATTTGGCAGCTAAAGAAGTGTAAGTAACTATCTTTAATATATACCATAAAAAAAGCCAATCATTTGATTGGCTTTTTTTATGGTATTACGCATCTATTATTTTTTATAAATAGCAGCTGAGTCTTCAAAACGTTTTAATTCAATTTTAGGGGAATTGTGAATGTTAACTTTAGTTGAGCCTGAAGCTTCAAGGGTTAATTTGTTTTTCACATCTAAATCACAATCAGAACTTCCTTCAGCAATAACTGTTGCATCTTGAGCAGTTAATTTTTCACCATGATAATTAGACGCATTATCTGACCTCAGGTGTAATGATGTAACTTCTCCTTCAATTTTAGCATTTGCTTTCTGGTAAAGATCTATATTTAATTCATCCGCATTAATTAATGCTTTTAAATTGGATGACTCACTAAGTGTAAGGGCACTTTTAGCAGTGTTTAAGTTTAATTCAACCTTTGAATGTTTGTCTGTAGTAAGGTTGAAATCATCGGTTTTTAAGGTTAAAAATAATTTAGAATTATCTTTTGCAACAATGGTCATTGTTTTTAAATCTAAATCGATTAATGAGTTTACAATAGCTTTTTCACTAGTTAGTATTGAATTGAATTGATCTGTAACTGTAACTCTAATATTTAGTTTCTTTTTAGAAGAAATATGATGAGTTGTATTAAAACTTAACACACCTTTATCACTTACGTTAAATTGTATAACGTCATGTAAATTTTCATCGGTTTCAATTTCTACTTGTGGTACGACACCTTTTAATAGAAAAATCTCAAAGCGGTCGTTTAAATTTAAGGCATTAAACTCAGCAATCTGATGTTGTTTTACTTTTACAAATTTATTTCCTTTTACTTTTTCTTTCTTTTGAGAAAATCCAAATGAACTTATAAGTAAAGTAAGTATAATAATTTTCAATTTCATTGCTATGGTTGTTTTATATGATTTGTGATTAAATTATACAAAAATGCTGCCAGTATTCAACCTTATGGTATAATAATATGAAGCAATATAAAAATAAAATAGTTTTTATACGTTTTATACGTAGGTTAAAAGTATAAAAAAAGCCACTATTTAAAGCGGCTTTATATAATAAGGATAAGTATTTGCTTAGTTTTTAGAAATACGTGCTGCAGAACTTTCATTTACCATTACTTCAGTAGGGTTTCCAGTGTATGAAATATCTGCACTGCTAGATGCTTTTGCATTAATTGCTTTTAAGCAATTTAAATTAATATCAGCACCACTTGATGCATTTGCAGCGCAGTCTTGCGATGTTAGTTTTTTGGCACTAATATTTGCACCACTAGAAGCATCTGCATTTATAGTTGTAGTTGTGCCTGAAAGAGTAATATCTGCACCGCTACTTGCTGAACATTTAATATTTGTTGCTTTTACGGATAAATATTGGTCACTACCACTAGAAGCATTAAGTATCATGTTATCAGACAATATAAAGTTAGTTGTATGAATATCTGCGCCACTACTACTATTAATTTCATTTAATTGCGTGAAGTTAACGAGTACTTTTTTAGCATTGGTTTTTCCAATAGGTTCAGAAGTATGTATGTGCAACGTTCCGTCTTTTACTTCAGTAAGTATAAACTTTTGAACATTATCATCTGCTTGTACTTTTACTACTGTAGAGGTGCTTTTAGTTAAATATACATCTAAACCTTCTGAGGCATCAATTTTGGTAAACTTGACATCAGATAAACGTTTTTGTGTGATAACATTACCATTTCCTTTTACTCCAGACATATTGATGTCAAAATTACAACTAGAGAATAATACTGCTATAAGCAATGGTATTATAAACTTCACTAATATTTTTACTACTGTTGCCATTTTTTGATTGATTTTGGTTAGTAATTAATTGCAGAATTAATCGTTGTTTTTGATTTTAATTCCGTTTTCGTCAATTTTCATTTCAAAATTGTCGTCATTTTCTTTTATGTCTATATCTAAACCATTTTTATCTATTATAATCTTACCATTTTCACCATCTTCGTTTATGGTAATGTTAATGCCGTTTTCATTGATAATTACTTTCCCGTTTTCGGTATCTTCTATCTGAAATTCATCAGACGGGCAATCGATACATTCCGTAGCGTCTTTAAGAATTTTTAAATAGTGTTCCTCATCTCCGTTTTCTAAAATATCACCATAATATTCGCTATTTCTATGATAGTAATATGTGTTTTCATTGGCGTAAATTACGGTTCCTTCAGGTAAATAAACGGTTACTTCTACTTCTTGATTGTTATATTTTTGTTCTGGAGACATTAAAAAGTAATTATTTAATGACAAGGTGTTATTCTCTAAGTTATAATTGTAATCAATATCAATAGCTCTATCTCTAGCTTCTTGGTGGCTCTCTCCACTGGCTTCTTTTCTAATTTTTATACTGGCAATAGAATCTTTAGTTGACTTTACAATTAAACGTACGTCTTGCGAAAAAATAAATTGAGTGTCATTTTCATCATAGACAAACTTCTCTGAAGAATCTCTATACATCCTTGAGGAGTATAATTCATTTGTATGCATGGTAATCATTAAGGTGTCTTGAGCAGTTATAGCCAGTTCTTCTTTAATAAAAGTATGGTCTTGTTCTTTTGTTTTAAGCCCTGTTTTTAATCCAAATATTGCTAAGGTAATTAATGACAATAACCACACACCTAACAAACTAAATTTAGCGAGATTACCAATTGATTTTAAGTTTGTTACTAATATTTTTAATCCTAGATAGGCGATAAAAAAGAATGGGATTCCTATTGCAAAAAAGCCTAAAACTGAAATTACCCACACAGGCCACATAGGGGCGTAATCATACAAATCTAATTGATCAATAAAGCCTAAGTTAAACAAATCAAAGGAACTCATGGTAAACATACCAACTAATAAACTAACCACGGTTACCGCTCCGGTTAGGATTAGTATTACGCCAATAAATTTACCGAAGACTTTAAAAAGTGTTAAGAATACGTTTCCCAAGGCATCAAAGAATGAAGAAATACCAGATTGTGCTTTATTTCCGTATTTTTGATAGTCCACATTCTTAACCATGTCTGTAGCATTATCAAGTTCTTCTTTGATTTTTTTCTCAATATTTGAGATGTTTACAGGGTCACCAGTCATAGCAATTTTATCAGCCGTAGATTCTGCTTTAGGTATTAACACCCAAAGCAGTATGTATGAAAAGATGGCTAATATCCCGATGCTTACAAAAAATAGTCCAACCCAGATTAATCGTATCCATAAGGCATCAATACCGAAGTAATGTCCTAACCCTGCTGAAACACCTCCAATATATTTGTTATCAGGATCTCTAAAGAATTTACGTTTAGATTTGTCTGTAGTTCTTCTTGTTTTAGGTTCTTCTTCAAAGATATCTTCATCAACCATATAATCTTCTGGTTGTCCCATTACTTCAATGATTTCATCAACTTCTTTATTACTAACTACTTTTCTGTCATGTTGTAATTTGTCTGAAAACAACTCAGCAATTCTACTTTCTATATCAGAAATTATTTCATCTTCTCCAGAAGCTCCTGCAAAAGAACGTCTAACTGCATTTAAATAATTTTGCAGCTTTTGATATGCATTTTCATCAATATGAAAAATCATACCTCCTAAATTTATATTTACTGTCTTATTCATCGTTAGTGTTTTTTTTGCTCGTTACAATTGTTACTGCTTGGTGTAAATTTTCCCAAGTTTTAGTTAATTCATTTAAAAAAGTTTTTCCGTTTTCCGTTAAAGTATAGTACTTTCTTGGTGGTCCGGAAGTTGATTCTTCCCAACGATAGTTGAGTAGTCCAGCATTTTTAAGCCTGGTTAGTAATGGGTAAATAGTACCTTCTACCACAAGCATTTTAGCGTCTTTGAGGGTTCCTAGTATTTCGGCCACATACGCATCATGATCGTCTAAAATCGATAAGATGCAATATTCTAAGACACCTTTTCTCATTTGAGCTTTTGTGTTTTCTAATTTCATAGGTTCAATCTTTTAATGTTGTGTAAACTGTTCATTTTTTGATTTTTGATGATGATTATTTTAAAAAAGGTATTGTAATAGGGTAGTTATATAACTCACCATTACTTGCTTTTACAGCTCCTGTTATTGTGGCATATAACTCTAATATTAGTAATCCTATTGCTAATACGCCAAATATTATAAATGCAAGTATACTTCCTGTAAATGTTGTCAAGTCATAAGGTGTAATGTTTCCTTTTAGCTCTTCTAACTCCTCAATTCCGAACCCGAAGTGTAAAGCAAATGGGATACAGATTAATAGCATTGTAATAAAGTATAAAAAAATGCTCAATTGAAAATTGATTACTTGTTTCCCATTTTGATTGATGAAGTCAGAACGGTCTTTGTTTATTGTCCAAATTAAAAGTGGTGCAATAAAATTTCCGAAAGGGAAAAAATATTTAGCAAATACTCCAATATGGATGAAACTTGCAATGTTTTTGTGATTTGTTGTTAGCATAATGATTGATGATATAGTATTGTTCTATGCAAATATATGGATAAAAAAAGGTACTATGCAAAACAAAGTACTAAAATTTAACATTTTGTTAACAAAATAAAATGTTTGCCATCTTATTCTAAATTAATAAATTAGTAGAAAATTTAAGCAATGACAATGACTCCGAATAAAATTAACTTATTCTTATTAGCAAAACTGCCATCAGCATTTTTATGCGGTGTAAGATTAAGAAGTATAAACAATGTTCAAAGCACAACAAGTGTGAAATTTAAATGGATTAACCAAAACCCTTTTGGGTCAATGTTCTGGGCTGTACAAGGTATGGCGGCAGAATTGGCAACAGGCGCTTTAGTAATGCAAAAAATTAACGAGTCAGGAAAAAACATTTCGATGTTAGTAGCAAGCAATAATGCTGAATTTACTAAAAAAGCAAAAGGGCGGATTAATTTTGTATGTAAAGACGGAGAAAAATTAAACTCAACAATACGGAAAGCTATTGAAACTGGAGAGGGTCAAGTCATTGTTATGAATGCCGTAGGTACCAACGCAGAAGGCGTGAAAGTTTCATCTTTTAATTTTGAATGGACACTTAAAGTAAAGTCAAAGAAAAAATAACTTTCAAGTGTAACAAACTATATAAATTATTCACCAATAGTATATATTAATTAAACCCAATAATATGATAGCACACGAAATTGATTACGAAATTCACGGTGAGGAAATGCAATATGTAGAAATAGAATTGGACCCTCAAGAAGGTGTTGTTGCTGAGTCTGGTTCATTTATGATGATGGAAAGTGGTTTAGAAATGAGCACTATTTTTGGTGACGGTTCTAATCAGAGTGAAGGTGTTTTAGGAAAATTATTTTCTGCAGGTAAACGGTTGTTAACTGGAGAAAGTTTATTTATGACGGTGTTTTCAAATACATCTCAAGGGAAAAAAAAGGTTAGTTTTGCGTCACCATATCCAGGATCAATAATTCCTATAAACTTAGCAGAAAAAAACGGTAAATTTATCTGTCAGAAAGATGCTTTTCTATGTGCGGCCAAAGGGGTTTCAGTAGGAGTTGAATTTTCAAGAAAGTTAGGGCGAGGTTTTTTTGGTGGTGAAGGATTTATCATGCAAAAATTAGAGGGAGACGGTTTGGCTTTTGTACATGCTGGAGGAACCGTTTGCAAAAAAGAGCTTGCCTCAGGAGAAACTTTAAAGGTGGATACGGGGTGTCTGGTTGGGTTTTCACAAACTGTAAATTATGATATTGAGTTTGTTGGTGGTATTAAGAATACAGTATTTGGAGGTGAAGGTTTGTTTTTTGCAACATTACAAGGGCCAGGTACCGTATATATACAATCATTACCATTTAGCAGATTAGCATCAAGAGTTATAGCATCAATACCAAGAACAGGAAAAAGCAAAGGTGAAGGAAGTCTTCTGGGTGGCTTAGGTGATTTATTAGATGGAGACAATAGGTTTTAATGTACTGAAAAATAAGCGTTTATTTTTTTAGTTAAACTGAGTTGTGTCAATTTATGAATTGTTAATAAAATTTAACATATACTTAATAATATGTAAGATTATATTTCGTTTCTTTATATAGTTAATAACCCTAATACAACTTAATACATGGCAAGAGCAATGTTTGATTACACAAAAACAGTACTTGAAAGAGTAAGTTTTGATGCTAATCTTTTTTGTAAAGAACTTCAAAAAGCAGTAGAACGATTATTACCATATGAAGTTGAAGAATTAAGGATTTGGCTAGGAAGCCTAACTTTACAAAAACCAGAATTAAATCAATGTTTAATTTATTTAAAAGCATAAAAAAAAGTCGGTTACTTACCAAGTAACCGACTTTTTTTTAAGATCACCTTTTTTGAGGACTTATAATTTTCACATCATGAAATGCAATAGCTCCTCTTACAACTGCTTCAATGGTTTCTTTTAATGCAGTTGTTATTTGAATTTTCAATTTACTTTTCTTGTAAAGCAAACTGACTTCTCGTGCTGGTTTTGGGTCTTTAAAATGACGCAAAGGTTTTTCATCACATTTTATCTGTTTAGTGTGTAAATAAGGAAGTAAAGTCATACCTAAACCCTCATCCGACAGTTTTATAAGTGTTTCAAAACTACCACTTTCTAATTTGAATTTTTTATTACTCTGTTGTCTTGACATGTTACACAAATTAATAACCCCATCTCTAAAACAATGGCCATCTTCAAGCAATAGAATGTCTTCTAAGTCTAAGTCTGAAACTGCAATTTCATTATGATCAGCAAGTCTGTGATTTGTAGGGATGTAGGCTACAAATGGCTCGTAATACAAAGGAGTTTCTATTAAATTGTCATCGTCTAAGGGTGTTGCTGCTAAGGCAGCATCTATATGTCCATCATTTAACTGTTTGATAATTTCTTCAGTAGTCAATTCTTTAATCTTAAGTTCAACTTTTGGATACTTAGTTATGAAAGTTTTCAAAAACATAGGTAGCAAAGTAGGCATAACTGTTGGGATGATACCTATTTTGTATTCTCCTCCTATAAAGCCATTCTCTTGATCAATAATATCTGAAATTCTATTGGACTCATTAACGATATTTTTTGCTTGTGAAACAATTTTTTTACCAACTTCGGTTAATTCGATTGGTTTTTTAGTTCTATCAAAAATTTTAACACCCAATTCATCTTCTAGCTTCTGAATTTGCATGCTTAAAGTTGGTTGTGTTACATATGAATGTTCTGCTGCTTTGGTGAAATTTTGATATTCAGCTACAGATAAAATGTAGTTTAATTGTGTAATTGTCATAAGTTATAAATTCTGCTGATAAAGATATAAAAACTATCAATAAAAACTATTAAAAATACAGTTTCAATAGATGTTATATTTGCATTGAACTTAAAAATAAAATAAAATGACATCAATTTTAGGATTAGATACTTCAAAAACCACAGCAATTAACTTAGAGTTAAACGAGTTGTTGGCAAGTTTTCAAACGTATTATCAAAATTTAAGAGGTATTCACTGGAATATTAAAGGAAAACGTTTTTTTGAACTGCATGTGAAGTTTGAGGAGTTATATACGGATGCGACTATTAAAATAGATGAAATTGCAGAGCGAATTTTAACATTAGGAGGCCAGCCATTACACACATTTGAAGATTATTTAAATGCAAGTAAAGTAACAGTTGGTAAAAACGTCACTAATGATGAAAAATCAGTACAGTTAATTATTGCGTCTTTAGGGGCATTGTTGCAGTTGGAACGCTCAATATTAAGGTTGTCTGATGATGCGCAAGATGAAGGAACCAATAGTTTGATGAGTGATTTTATTGCTGAGCAAGAAAAAACTATTTGGATGATGCAATCTTGGTTAAATGAATAATAATTAATGATGTTATTATTGTAAAAATGTCTTAATCATCAATATATTTGCAGCAAACTTAATAATTATTGATGCGATGCTTTTTGATGTTTTAGATGTGTTAGGAACAATAAGTTTTGCAGTATCTGGTGTACTTACTGCTTATCATAAAAGGTTAGATCCGTTTGGAGTTTTTATTATAGCATTTGTTACCGCAGTAGGAGGTGGAACCTTAAGAGATGTACTCATTGGTAATACACCGGTTACATGGATGGTAGATATTAAATATGTATATATTATTTCACTATCTGTTGTTTTGTCATTGGTGTTTATAAAAAAAATAAGCTACTTAAGAACGTCACTTTTTTTATTTGATACCATAGGGTTAGGAGTCTTTACAATTATAGGTATAGAAAAGGGTATAGATGTTAATTTGCATCCAATAATATGTTTAGCGTTAGGAACTATTACAGCTAGTTTTGGAGGTGTAATTAGAGATATTCTTAGTAATGAAATACCGGTGATTTTCAGAGAGGAAATTTATGCTACTGCTTGTATTGTTGGAGGGGTAATATTTTTAACTCTTCATTACTTTAATGCTCCAATACTGATTAATTATATAGTAACCTCATTTATAATTATCATTATTAGAATTTTAGCGGTGAAGCTAAACCTGAGTTTACCTACGTTATATAAAAAAAGCTAAGATGTTCATCTTAGCTTTTTTCGATTAAAATCTAATATCAAAAGTTAAATTTTTATCTGTAACTGTAAATTTGGCATCACCAAATAATGGAGGCCCAAAACTCATGTTGTTATTAGACATTCCGTAAGCTTCTTTAGGCATGCCATTTAATTCAAAATCCATTTGATTGTTTGCATTTTCATCATGAACAGCTATTATGGCGTAATTTCCAGGTATAACATTATTAAACACTATTGAAATTTGTCCGTCAGTAATAGTTGCTTTTTTTCTTTCAAGAGCACCCAAGCTTTTATTCATGAATGTCTGTTGGTTATGTAAGCCAAGTAATACAAAACCGTTATCGTTTTTTACATTGTTAATAGTCACAGTAATGTCAATTCCGTCATGCTGCTGAGCTTGACTTATGAAGTTACAGATTGCCAAAATGATTGTTAAAATAAAAGTTTTCATAAAATATCGTTTTTTGATTAATTGTTACGACAAATATCTTACGAAACTAAAAAAGATAAAAACAAATTTTGCCGAGTTGTAGAATAATACAGTTGAGTTGTAAATTAAAAAATCTCTGCTTTTACACAGAGATTTTTACCCCAAAAAAAACTTACTTAATTACAGGTGATTCCTGTAATCAAATCAAAGGTACAATAAGTTAATGTTTTGTGTAATACCATAAGAACGGTATTTTTATATCACTAAAATTAGTGAGATTTTAGTATAAACTGATTGTCATATTTACATTTTCAAGAGGCCATTCGCCTTTGTCTATGGCTATTTTAGCAATTTTATCAATCACATCAAGTCCTTGAGTAACCTCGCCAAAAGCGGTATGTTCATTGTTTAAATGATGTAGTCCTTTTTCTTTATGGACAATAAAAAATTCATATGCATCCGAATGTTTTTTTGGGTTTTGATTCCACCGTCGCGCAGAAGATAATGTGCCTTTATGGTGTTTATGGTTTCTAAATTCAGGAGGTATTTTATAATTGCCAATTTTATGGCGTAATACTCTTGTACTGTTTTTATCTGACTGTCCTGCTTGAATAATAAAATCTTCCACAACTCTATGAAAACAAGTTGTATTAAAATAGCCTTTATTAACTAGAAAAATAAAGTTAGCTCTATGTAAAGGGGTATCGGTATATAGCTTAATATGAATATTGCCAAGTCGTGTTTTTATAAGGGCATTATTTTCGTGATGAAGTTTGCCATATTCGGTTAAAAAATTAACAACTGTAGCTTGTGTGATAAGAGGTTTTTCCTCAGAAGAACTCTTGGTAATTTCCTTTTTAATTGGGATTGTCTTTTTATCTTTAGCAACATTTTGTTGAGTTTGCTTATCTTGGCAGCTCATTTGTATTATTGCAAATAAAATAATTAGAAGTTGCTTTTTAATCATGACTTTAACAAACTTTGAAGAATTAGTTCCAAAAATAGAAAAAATAGCATTGCCTGGTATTGAAGCTCAATTTAAATTGGCTCCAGAAATAAGAAAAATACTAGGTAAAAAAGTTAATCTTTCTAAACGAAACCCTAAACACGCGGCGGTATTATCATTATTGTTTCCTGATACTAACAATGAAATGCAAATGGTATTTATGTTGCGTAAAACATACGAAGGAGTACATTCAAATCAAATTGGTTTTCCTGGTGGGAAACTTGAAAAAGAAGATGAGAACTTAAAAATTACAGCTTTAAGAGAAACTCATGAAGAAATTGGCGTGGCGGCTAAAGATATTACCATTTTAAAAAAAATGACTGAAGTGTACATTCCACCAAGCAACTTTTTAGTTGTTCCGTTTTTAGGAGTCGTTTCTAAAAAACCTGAATATATACTTCAAGAGAACGAAGTGGAACGTATTATAGAGATACCATTAAAACATGTGCTTTCAGATGATTTTATTACCACTAAAACAATCACAACATCTTATGCTACAAGTTTAGAAGTGCCAGTTTTTGAATTTCAAGACGAAGTGATATGGGGAGCTACAGCTATGATGTTAAGTGAGATTAAAGACTTATTCTTGTCAGTTAACTATTAAATTCTTTACATTTGTAATTCTAAAAAGCATGAAAAATTAATGGGTTTATTTAAAAAAAATCCTTTCGGACATATATTATTTCTTAAAAAATTTCTAATACGATTTGTTGGAGCGTTATCTCATAGACGTTTCAGAGGCTTTAATGAACTACAAATTGAAGGTTCTGAAATTATAAAAAACTTACCAGACAGAAATGTGTTATTTGTATCAAACCATCAAACTTATTTTGCAGATGTAACTGCAATGTTTCATGTGTTTAATGCCAGTTTAAGTGGAAGAGTAGATTCAATTAAAAATGTTGGATATTTATGGCAGCCCAAATTGAACATTTATTATGTTGCGGCAAAAGAGACTATGAAGTCTGGGTTATTGCCAAAAATTTTAGCGTATGTTGGTGCAGTAAGTATTGATAGAACTTGGAGAAGTAAAGGGCAAGATGTTAACCGCCAAGTTAAAATGAGTGATGTAAGTAATATATCAAAGGCTTTAGATGACGGATGGTTAATTACCTTTCCTCAAGGTACAACGACACCGTTTAAACCTATTAGAAGAGGTACAGCACACATCATTAAGCAAAATAAACCAATTGTTGTGCCAATTGTAATTGATGGCTTTAGACGATCATTTGATAAAAAAGGACTGCGTTTAAAGAAAACAGGAATCTTACAATCATTCATAATAAAAGACCCCTTAGAGATTGATTATGAAAACGATTCTATTGATGATATTGTAACTCAAATTGAATATGCTATTGAACAGCACGAATCATTTTTAAAAGTTATTCCACTAGAAGATTTAAATGAGATGGAAGAATTGAATAAAATGCGAGAATGGGAATATTAAACCCACAAAATAACCTCTAACAAAAAAAGGAACACTTATTAAGTGTTCCTTTTTTTGTTATAAATCTAAGCGTTTTAATTCCGTATAGTTTTTGTTAAGTTTTCTCATGAGTAAGCCGTATAATAAAAAATAGATGATCATGCAGAAACCTATAATTAATGTAGTGGCCATAAAAATAACCAATGCAAGAACAGCGTAGTCTTTTATAGAGTTAAGTTGGAAAATAATTTTTCCGGTTATATTTGAAGGCGTTGTAAGTGTGTTTGATAACACACAGGCTGTTAAAATAGCCATGTAGCTTAAGTTAATGATAACATACTGTTTAACGGTTTTACGTGTTTTAATAATACTTTCTAAAAGTTCTTTAACACTATTTGTTGTATTAATTGTTCTGTGGTTTTTATAAAATACAATTATAAAATACAGCGCAATTGATGTCACAATAATAGTAGTTGGCCAACCGTAAATCCATGGCATTTTATACTCAGAGTTTAATTCAGGGTGGTATACAATTCCTGAAATTAAACCCAATGCAAATTCTATGACACTGATAATAAATATCCATTTTACTGCTGAAGAGGATTTTTTTAAAATCATCTTATATATGGCTTCAGATGACACCTTTGGGTGTTGTTCTTTATTCCAATCTTTTTTAAGTAAGTCTAATTCTTTCATAATTACGGACTTAATATTTTTTTTAACTTTCCTTTAGCGCGATTCATTTTCACTCGTGCATTTACTTCGCTAATTCCCATGGTTTCTGCTATTTCCCTGTAGCTTTTATCTTCTAGATACAAGAAAATAAGTGCTTTTTCAATGTCAGACAATTGTTTGATGGCACTATACATTAATTTTAACTGTTCTTCTTCAGTGTCATCATATTCATCTGCCTGAATTTTAAAATGAAAATCTGCAATATCATTAGTTTTTATGCTTCGTTTAGACTTTCTGTACAATGTTATTGCAGTGTTAAGTGCTACACGATACATCCAGGTGCTAAACTTGGCGTCCCCTCTAAATTTAGGAAAAGCTCGCCATAATTGTATAGTAACCTCTTGAAACAAATCATTATGAGCATCTTGATTATTGGTGTATAATCTACATACTTTATGAATAATGTTTTGATGTTTCTCTAATTGAGTTACAAAACTATGTTCGAGTTCTTTTTTCACCAATTTGTTTTAGTTTCATTTAGTAAGTCTTTAAAAGACTAATTATGTTACAGACTTAAATGGAATATAAACGATAAATTTACAATTCAGAACTGTTTATATACAGTTCGGTATCTAATTTTTTTTAAAAAGATACAAGTCACAGACCTTTGTACAAGAAATAAACCACTTATGGATAAAGTTATTAAACATATTAAAATTGCCCTTTTGTTCGGATTAATCATTTTTATTGTGATGATGGTTATCGGGTTGATATTAGGAAGTAGCATTGAATTGAACTCTAACTTATTAATCAAGTTTTTATTTTACATGCTTTATGCATTGGTTTTATATGGAGTAAATGCTTTTTTGTTTATATGGTTAGATGCCAGGTTTGGTAAGAATAACTTTACAAAAAAAAGGATTTATAGTAGTATTGTTGCCTCAATTGTTTTAACAATGTTCGCAATATTTTTACTACGTGTTATAGAAGAAGTAGCTGTAGATGGCGTTACAATAGTTCAGTTTCTTAATGCTGAAAAAATTAGTTATTATATTATACCATTTATAATTGCAGTAGTAGGAATTTTATTTTTCAATGCCTTTTATTTTTATAAAGCACTTCAGGAAAAGAAAATTAAAGAACAAAAAATCATTGCCGGAACTGCAAATGCTAAGTATGAAAGTTTAAAAAGTCAGTTAGACCCTCATTTTCTGTTTAATAGCTTAAACGTATTAACGTCTTTAATAGAAGAAGACCAAGATAAAGCTCAGAAATTTACGACATCATTATCAAAAGTATACCGCTATGTTTTGGAGCAAAAAGATAAGGATTTAGTGTCATTAGAGGAAGAGTTACAATTTGCAAAAACCTACATATTGTTGTTGAAAATGCGATTTGAAGAGGCAATAGACTGTAATATTCCAGAAGAAGTCATTAACCCAGAAGCTAAAATTGTACCGCTGTCTTTACAAATTTTATTGGAAAACTGTGTGAAACATAATATTGCTAGTGCACAACACCCCTTGAAAATTACTATTCAGGAAGGTGAAGCAGCATTGTATGTAGTTAATAACTTACAGGTAAAATCATCACTTAAAAAATCCAGCGGTATAGGGTTATTGAATATCAAGGAGCGTTATCAAATTTTATCAACAAGAAAGATATCAATCAATCAATCAAAGAGCGAGTTTAAAGTAGAATTGCCATTACTAACAAAAAAATCATCAATCATGAAATCAACAGACTCAAACATCAATTATGCAAACGCAAGAAAACGTTTAGAAGATTTAAAAGGCTTCTACTGGAATGGTATTGCGTATTGTTTCGTTATCCCATTTTTAATTACAATAAATTATCTTACCAGTTGGCACGAACACAAGTGGTTTGTTTACCCAATGTTAGGTTGGGGCTTAGGAATTGCTTTTCAAGCATATCATGTTTTTGGAAAAGACAAGTACTTTGGTAGAGCTTGGGAAGATAGAAAAATGCAGGAATTTATGCAGGAAGAAGAAACTAAAGCAAACCGTTGGGAGTAAATTAATAAAAAAGAAAATATAATGGAAAAGTATAAAGAAGAAGATCGTTATTTTAGAGCAAAGAAAAAAGTAGAGAATATAAAAGGATTTTATATTCATGCATTTATATATGTTGTTATAAATATCGTATTACTGATACTCATTTACAGTGCGTATACAAACAAAGCCAAGTTTGTAAATTTAGGAACATTTTCCACAGCTATAGGCTGGGGGATAGGTCTAGCAATCCATGCTTTTGGAGTATTTGGTAGAGATCTGTTTTTTGGTGCAGATTGGGAAGCTAAAAAGATGAAACAATTTTTAAAAGAAGAAGAGTCAAATAATCATAAATGGGAATAGCTATGAAAGATTATACACAACAAGAACGCTATGAACGCGCGAAAAAAAAGATAGATAATATAAAAGGATTCTACGGACATTTAGCAGCCTATTTTATTGTGAACACATTTATAAGTAGCAATAAAATAATCAGAAATATGAATAATGGTGAAAGTTTTAGTGAGGCATTTTTCGATTTCGGGACATTTGCTTTGTGGCTTTTTTGGAGCATTGGAGTCTTTTTTCATTTCTATGGCGTTTTTGGTAAAGACTATATATTTAGTAAAGACTGGGAACAAAGAAAATTAGAAGAGTTTATAGAAAAAGAAAAAGCTCAAGAAAAAAACAAAAAATATAACTAGTAAGGTGTAAAGGTATGAATGTGATAATTATTGAAGATGAAAAACCTGCCGCGCGCAGACTTAAAAGACTGTTAGAAAAACAAAACATTGCTGTGAATATCATGTTACATTCTGTAGTTGAAGCCAAGCAATGGTTTTTAACCAATGAACACCCTGATGTGATATTTCTTGACATTCAATTGTCTGACGGTTTATCCTTTGAAATTTTTGAAGAAATAGATATTAAAAGCGCAGTGATTTTCACAACAGCATATGATGAATATGCATTAGAAGCATTTAAGTTAAATAGCATAGATTACCTATTAAAACCAATTGATGAAGATGATTTGGTTGCAGCAATAAATAAATATAAATCATTTCAACCTCAGGAAAAAAGTACAGTTGTGTCATTAGCTGACGTTAAGAAGTTACTAACACAAGATGTAGAGAAGACTTATAAAAATCGGTTTACTATCAAAGTTGGCCAACATTTAAAAATGATATCTGTAGCTGATATAGAATGTATATACAGTGCAGATAGAGCAACTTATATACATACTACTGAAGGACGTGACTATTTATTAGATTCTACTTTAGAACAGTTAGAAGACCAGTTGCAGCCAGAACTGTTTTTCAGAATTAGTAGAAAGTTTTTGATCAATATAAATGCTGTTAAAGATATAATAGCTTATACAAACTCCCGATTAAAAATACAGCTGCATAAGTTTAAAGCACAAGAATTGATTGTAAGTAGGGAGCGTGTCAAAGACTTTAAAACCTGGTTAAATTAATTTTTTATTTAAGTCATACCTACTATTCCTGTGGGGTATGTGTGTTTTTTTATTGCAAAAATAATTACAGATTATTCGTTTTTTTAATTACATTTAACACTTCATTAACAACATGTTAAAACTATTAACTCCAAACCTATTACTATGAAATGTAATTTACAAAAGGCTGCATTAACATTTTTGATGTTTATGTTTTCTGTAGCTGTTTATTCACAAAATCAGCGAACTTGTGGTACTACTGCTTATATGCAAGAAAAAATGCAAGACCCTGTTTTTGCAAAAAAACAACAATTACAAAATTTAAAGTTTAAAAAGGCTTTTGAAAAAATTAAGTCTGGTAACCACCAAGCAAGAATGGCTACGCTTCAAATACCAGTAGCTGTACACTTTCCAGAAGGAAGTGAAGCGGATAGAGCTTGTTTAGAGGCTTTAGCGCAATCACAAATAGATGTTTTAAACCAAGATTACACAGCAACTAATGCAGATATTGCCAACTGGGCAGCTGCAAGTAGCTTTTACCCTGGTACTAATACAGGAGCATTTGATGTAGAGTTTGTTATCGCAACAAGAAACCATCCAGCAAATACAGATGACGACTTAGTAGAAGGTGGTCCAGCTGTATCAATTGGGTACAATTTCGGTAACGGAAATGATCAAGATATTAAATGGGCTGGGTATAAAAACTTTTTAATAAAAACGCTTTCAGGCGGTACTTTAGGATATTCTCCCCTAGGAGGAAGTATAGCAAATGGATCTGCTGTAGTAATGTCTCCTTCAGCTTTTGGTTCAGATAATATAGCTTCAGGATGTACCAGTAACGGTGTTAACTTTATTCCAGGAGCACCATACAACTTAGGAAGAACTGTTACTCATGAGTTAGGGCACTTTTTTACATTAAATCATACCTTTAATGGTGGATGTGCAGGTAATAATGATGGGTATAATGATACACCTGCAATTTCAGGACCTAATTACGGTTGCCCAGCAGCAGGGTCAGTTAATGCATGTGTGGCAGGAGAAAAAGCATTGACCATGAATTATATGGATTACACTAATGATGCGTGTATGTATATGTTTTCACAAGATCAAATAGATGCTGTTCAAGCCTATTGGATTGTAACTGAGCCAGATTTGTTAACAGATGTTTTAACCGCTGACTATGTATTGCTTTTTGACGAAGAAGAACTAAATGTTTGTGAAGGTAACACAATGCAATATACGTTTGATTATGATGCAGACAACTCTTTTTCTACACAAGTAGATTTTACATATTCAGTAAATCCAGCAGGACCAACAATTGTTTTCTCACAAGATAATGCAACAGTAGATACTGCAGATATTACAGCTACTGTAAATGGAGCTACAGCAGGAAATTACACCGTAACGATAACAGGTACTTATGGTTCAGAGGTACAAAACTATACTTTAGATTTAAACGTTTATAATTCAGTGCTAAATGCGCCAACACCAGTATCTCCAGGAAACGGTGCTACAGACGTGGTAAATCATACCTTAGCTTGGACTGCAGATCCAAATGCATCAAGTTATAACGTTAATATATATGATGACCCGACGTTAATGAACCTTGTTGAAAATGCAACAGTACAAACAAATTCATATACAGCAACAGGATTAGCAGCTGATACGGTACATTATTGGACTGTTACGGCAAGCAATACTGCGTGTTCTGTAACAAGCCCAGTGTCAAGTACGTTTAACTTTCATACTGCAAATATTGAATGTAATACAATTATTACTAGTGATGCATCGATAGTAATACCAGCAGGAGTGGGACAGCCAGGTGAAGGAGCTCCAGCAGTACAAACAATAAATTATACCAACGGAGTAACTATAACTGATGTAAACGTAACCATTAATATTACTCACCCTTGGGTTGAAGATTTACGCTTAGTATTAACTAGTCCAACCGGTACTCAATTAGTGTTGTTTGCTAATATTATTGGGGAAGGAATAAACTTTACGAATACAGTACTAGATGATCAGGCAGCAACGTTGTTATCTGATGCTACAGGAGCAGACGCTCCTTATACAGGGGCATATCAGCCAGATAATGCACTCTCGGTATTTAACGGAGAAATTTCTTCTGGAAACTGGACTCTTTCAGTATATGATTTCTGGGATACCGATAGTGGTACTTTAGAAAACTGGTCAATTGAAATTTGTGGAGAACCATTACCAGATGCCGATGCCGATGGTGTGCCAGATTCTATTGATAATTGTGTAAATACGCCAAACTCAGATCAGGCAGATTGGAATAATGACGGACAAGGAGATGTATGTGATGATACAGATAACGATACCATTTTAGATAGTGTTGATAATTGTGTAGAAAATGCCAATACAGACCAAGCAGATACAGATAATGACGGAGTAGGTGATGTATGTGATAATTGTATAGATACTGCCAATGCAGATCAAGCAGATGCAGATGCAGATGGCGTAGGAGACGTTTGTGATAACTGTCCTAATAATGCCAATCCAGGTCAAGAAGATATGGAAAATGACGGAGTTGGAGACGCTTGTCAAGTGTATGATGCTGATGCTGATGGGATTTTAGATGATGTTGATAATTGTGTAGATACGCCAAACCCAAATCAAGAAGATGCAGATGGAGATGGAATAGGTGATGTATGTGATAATTGTATAAATACTGCCAACGCAGATCAAGCAGATGTAGATGCCGATGGCGTAGGAGACGCATGTGATAACTGCCCAGATATGGCCAATACCGATCAAGCTGATTGGGATGCTAACGGTATAGGAGATATTTGTCAAGATATTGATAATGATGGAGTGCTTGATAATGATGATAACTGTGTAAACACACCAAATACCGATCAGTTAGATGCTAATAATGATGGCGTAGGTGATATTTGTGAATCAATTATACCTGCTGATACAGTAACACCAAACGGTGATTTCCAAAATGACACATGGCATATTGAAAATATTGAATACCAAACAAGTAATACTGTTAAAGTATTCAATAGATGGGGCGTAAAAGTATTTGATGCCTCAAATTATGTAAATGACTCTTGGGGGGCTGAATCATCAGAAGGTGGAAGTGGCTTGTTACCATCAGGTTCTTACTATTTTGTTATTGAATATGTAACAGGAGATGGTGAAGCGAAAACAACTACTGGTTGGATGTACATTAATTATTAAGATATTATTAAATAAAAAGCGACTTAAGAACATCTGTTCTTAAGTAAGCTTTTATAAAAAAAAATACATGAAAAATATATATAAATTAGGTGTTACGTTTGCTTTATTGTTTTCAGTATCAGCGGTAGCGCAACAAACTCCAGAGTTTACATTTTGGAGACAAAACATGACTTTGATTAATCCAGCTTATGTTGGTAGTACTGAGAAAACAGAAATAAATGTCATAAGTTATAAAGATCAATTTAACGGAATTGAAGATGGCCCACAAACACAAGCAATGTCTGCACAAGGGAGTTTTAATGATAAAGTTGGTGTTGGTTTAGAAATTGTATCTGATAGAGTTTTTATACAAAAAGAAACAAATGTTTTTGCAAGCTTCTCATACAAATTAAGTTTTGGAGAGAATAAAAATTTATCGCTTGGACTAAAAGCTGGAGGAAGTTTTTTTGATGTAGATTTTTCTCGTTTACAAACAAATGATGCTATCAATCAAGGAAATGTAAGTAAGTTTAATATGAATTTTGGTATTGGTGCGTATTACAAAGCAGAAAAGTATTTTGTGAGTTTATCTGCGCCAAGAATTTTAAATGCAGATCGTTATGAAGAAATATCAGGGACACTCCAAAGTGCTACAGATGCAACTTTAATAATGTTTGGAGGTGGATATTTCTATGATTTGAATGAGAATATTCAATTAATACCATCATTAATGACAAAGTATACTGAAGGTGCTCCGTTTGGTTTAGATTTTACTGCTTCAGCACGTTTTTATAAAAAATTTGAACTAGGTGCCAATTATAGATTAAATGACTCTGTTGGAGTTCTTACCTCTTTTGAAATCGCTGAAATGTTAGATTTAGGGTTTGCATATGATTTTGCAATGTCTGATATTAAAGACCAAACTAGTGGTGGTCCAGAATTTTTATTAAGAGTAAAATTCTAACAGTTAATATTATAATTATGTCAAAGGCCTTCTGTAAAAAGAAGGCCTTCTTTTTGAAGTCAATCTAAATCGTATTATTCTACAAAATTAAGTAGTTTTGTGTTATGGTAAAAGAGGTTCAGTTAAGGGTATCTATTAAAGAAGAAAAAAAAGAAGGGATTCTGAAAATTAAAGCAGCAAGTTTTTTGGGTATAGACCGAAAAGACATTACTGCAGTTAAAATTTTAAGAAAATCTATAGATGCACGTAAAGCATTAATAATATTCAATTATAAAGTTGCTGTTTATATTAAAGAACAGCCCCCTGAAGCTTCAGACTACACCTTTGATTATAAAGATGTGTCTTCTGCAAAAGAAATTCATATTATTGGTTTTGGGCCTGCAGGAATGTATGCAGCATTGCGTTGTATTGAGTTGGGGTATAAACCAATTGTCTTGGAACGTGGAAAAAATGTACAAGACAGACGACGTGATTTAAAAGCCATCAATCAAGATCATTTTGTAAACGAAGATTCAAATTATTGTTTTGGAGAAGGTGGTGCAGGAACGTATTCAGATGGTAAGTTATATACGAGAAGTCTGAAACGAGGTGATGTCCGCAGAATATTTGAAAATTTAGTGTATCATGGTGCTACTGATCAAATACTAATTGACGCTCATCCGCATATTGGTACTAATAAATTACCAAAAGTGGTGACTAACATTCGTGAAACAATATTAAAGTACGGTGGAGAAGTACATTTCAACACCAAAGTTGTTGACTTTACAGTAATAAATAACAAGCTAAAAGCGATACAGTTGAGTAACGGTTCAGAAATGACTGTTAATGCAGTTATTTTAGCAACGGGGCATTCAGCAAGAGATATTTACTATTTATTGAATGATAAGAAAATAGCATTAAAAGAAAAATCATTCGCCATGGGGGTTCGTGTTGAACATCCGCAACATATCATTGATTCTATTCAGTACCATTGTAAAGATGAGCGTAATGAATTATTGCCTGCTGCAGCATATAGTTTGGTGCATCAAGTTAGAGAGCGTGGTGTGTATTCGTTCTGTATGTGTCCAGGTGGTTTTATTGTCCCTGCTGCTACTGCAAATGGCGAGGTTGTTGTTAACGGTATGTCACCCTCTAAACGAAATAATGAATTTGCAAATTCAGGAATAGTTGTTGAAATTAATATCGAAAAAGATATTCCTAAATACAGTCAACATGGTGTGTTAAAAGGATTAGAGTTTCAAAAAGATTTAGAAAAATTAGCATTTAACGCCGGCGGAAGAAGTCAAGTAGCGCCAGCGCAACGTTTAACTGATTTTGTTGAAGGGCGCTTATCAGCAGATTTAAATTCAACGTCGTATCAACCTGGTTTAAAATCTGCACCATTACATTCGTTATTACCAAAAACGATTGGCGGCAGATTGAGAAAAGGATTTGCCGCTTTTGGGCAAAAAATGAATGGATTTTATACAGAAGAAGCTAATATCATTGGTGTAGAATCTCGCACGTCATCACCAGTAAATATTCCAAGAAAAGATAATTTAGCACACCCAGAAGTAGAAGGCTTGTATCCTTGCGGGGAAGGTGGTGGTTACGCTGGAGGGATTATATCCGCAGCCATGGATGGTGAACGCTGTGCAGAAGCTGCAATTGAAAACTTATAGACTTGATGAAAACTTTAAATGTAGAAACATCCCCTGTCCTAGAAACAGAGCGATTAAAATTGCGTAAAGTAACTCTTGAAGATGCAAATGAGGTGTTCTTTCTAAGATCTGATAAAGTAGTTGGTAAATATATTGCTAGAAATCGACAACAAACAATAGAAGAGGCAGAAGACTTTATAAAAGCACGTCAGGAAGATATTGCACAACATAAACTATCCCATTGGGCAATTACGATAAAAGGTGATGATACATTGGTTGGGTCAATTTGTTTATGGAACTTCACAAAAAACAATACAGTAGCTGAGGTTGGTTATGATTTGAACCCTGCTTTTCAGAAAAAAGGCATTATGAATGAAGCCTTAGGTTTGGTGTTGAGTTTTGGTTTTAATAAATTGAATTTTAGTCAAATTGAAGCGTTTACGCAGAAACAGAATCAAAGCTCAGTGACATTATTGAAAAGAAATGCGTTCAAGCAACACCCAACACGAATAGATGAAGGTTTTCCTAAAAATATCATATTCGAATTAACACAAGAAGATTATAATAAAGTACCAATTGATTAATAAACCTAACATATTGATAATTGGCTTTGTGTGGCCAGAACCAAATTCATCAGCTGCAGGAAGTAGAATGTTGCAATTGATAGCGTTATTTCAATCTCAAAATTATCAAGTTCATTTTGCAACAACTGCTGCGGAAACTGACCATATGGTTAATTTGAATGAATTAGATGTTGTTACAGCGTCTATTAAATTAAATCATGATAGTTTTGATGATTATATCAAAGCCCTAAACCCGGATGTTGTGGTTTTTGATCGGTTTATGGTTGAAGAGCAATTTGGGTGGCGTGTTACAGAACAGTGCCCAAATGCTATAAAAATATTAGATACAGAAGATTTGCATAGTTTGCGTAAAACACGTCAAGAAGCATTTAAAAAAAAGCTAGAGTTTTCGGAAAATATGTTGCTAAGTTCAGAAATTTCCAAACGAGAAATAGCAAGCATATACCGTTGTGATGTCTCTTTAATTATTTCAACTTATGAAATAGAACTTTTGCAAGATGTATTTAAAATAGATGAATCAGTATTAAGTTATTTACCATTTAAACTTGAAGCAATACCAGATGATAAGTTTGATATGCTGCCGCCATTTGAAAAACGAGAACATTTTATGTGTATCGGAAATTTTAGACATGAGCCTAATTGGAATATGGTTCAGTATTTAAAACAAACTATTTGGCCGTTAATAAGAAAACAACTGCCAAAAGCGGAATTACACGTGTACGGTTCTTACCCGTCAGAAAAAGTCACACAATTGCATAATAAGCAAGACGGATTTTTGATAAAAGGTTGGGTTGATGATGTGCATGAAGTTATGCAAAACTCACGCATCTGTTTAGCACCAATCCGATTTGGTGCAGGAATAAAAGGAAAGTTTACTGATGCGATGCTAAACGGTTTGCCAAGTGTTACAACATCTCTTGGTGCTGAAGGTATGACTCATGATCTAGCTTGGAGCGGTGTTATTGAAGACTCTCCTGAAGTATTAGCAGAACATGCAGTTGAATTGTATCAAAACAAAAATAAATGGTTGGTTGCTCAGAATAACGGAAAAGAGCTTATTAATACAATATATAGTTCTAACGAGTTTGAAGAAACGTTTATAGAACAAGTAACATCGTTGTCTCAAGATGTTAAAGCACATAGGCAATCTAACTTTATTGGGGCTATGTTGCAACACCACAGTTTAAAAAGTACCATGTATTTGTCTAAATGGATCTCTGAAAAAGAGAAAAACAAATAGGCAGTTTTTTAAATTAGCTTATTTAAGCAAGTTTTATTTCTGCAATTTTATTTTTCTTAAAAATAAATCTTCTAAAGTTGATATAACGTAAAAATAAGCTGTTTTAAGAGGTTTTCTTTAATTTTAGCTAATGTTAATAACTTGTGTTTCTGCGTGAAATTATACGCTTAAAAATTGCATTCGAATTCTTATATTTGTCTGTCTTCAGAAAAAAGAAGACTTAATAGCAACTATAATATGAGCGAAGAAAATAAACAAAATCAATATTCAGCAGACAGTATTCAGGCCTTAGAAGGTATGGAGCATGTAAGAATGCGTCCTTCAATGTATATTGGAGATGTTGGAGTGAGAGGATTACACCATTTGGTGTATGAAGTTGTAGATAATTCTATTGATGAGGCAATGGCAGGTCATTGTAATAAAATAGATGTTTGGATTAATGAAGATAATTCTATCTCTGTTTTAGATGATGGTCGTGGTATTCCAGTTGGGATTCATAAAAAAGAAGGGGTTTCTGCTTTAGAGGTTGTAATGACCAAAATTGGAGCCGGAGGTAAATTTGATAAAGATTCTTATAAAGTTTCTGGAGGATTACACGGAGTAGGTGTTTCTTGTGTTAACGCACTATCTAACCACTTAAAAGCTACGGTTTATAAAGATGGTAAAATATGGGAGCAAGAATATAGCAAAGGAAAACGTTTGTATCCAGTAAAATCTACAGGTGATACGGATAAAAAAGGGACAATGGTAACCTTCACGCCAGACGATACCATCTTTAAAGATACGACTGTTTATAACTACGATACTTTAGCGGCGCGTTTAAGAGAGTTAGCATTCTTAAATAAAGGCTTGACTATTTCTATTACAGATAAAAGGAATAAAGACGACAAAGGAGAGTTGGTCTCTGAAACATTTCACTCAACAGAAGGGTTGTCTGAATTTGTAAGATACCTTGATGCAACAAGAGAGCAATTAACAGCTACTGTTATTGCAATGGAGGGTGAAAAAAATGGTATTCCTGTTGAGGTGGCTATGGTGTATAATACATCATATTCAGAAAACTTACACTCTTATGTAAATAATATCAACACTCATGAAGGAGGAACTCACTTATCAGGGTTCAGAAGAGGGTTGACACATACCTTAAAAAAATATGCTGAAACATCTGGCTTACTATCAAAATTAAAGTTTGATATTTCTGGAGATGATTTCCGCGAAGGATTAACAGCAATTATATCTGTAAAGGTAGCTGAGCCTCAATTTGAAGGGCAAACAAAAACTAAATTAGGAAACAGAGAAGTATCTGCGGCTGTAAGTCAAGCGGTATCTGAGATGTTGACCGATTATTTAGAAGAACACCCAGATGATGCTAAAGTTATTGTTCAGAAAGTTATTCTTGCAGCACAAGCTAGACACGCAGCGGCTAAAGCCCGTGAAATGGTTCAGCGTAAAACGGTAATGAGTATAGGTGGTTTGCCTGGGAAATTATCCGACTGTTCTGAGCAGGATCCAGCTTTATGTGAGGTGTTCCTTGTTGAGGGAGATTCGGCAGGTGGTACGGCTAAACAAGGTCGTGACCGTAAGTTTCAAGCCATTTTACCATTACGTGGTAAAATCTTGAATGTTGAAAAAGCCATGCAGCATAAGGTATTCGAAAATGAAGAAATCAGAAATATTTTTACAGCACTAGGAGTTACTATTGGAACTGAAGAAGATAGTAAAGCTTTAAATTTATCAAAACTGCGTTACCATAAAATAGTTATTATGTGTGATGCCGATGTTGATGGTAGTCATATTGCAACATTGATATTAACATTCTTTTTTAGGTATATGCGTGAGTTGATTGAAAAAGGACACGTTTATATTGCTGCGCCACCTTTGTATTTAGTTAAAAAAGGTGCCAAAGGGGAGTATGCTTGGAATGATGATCAGCGTGATGTGTTAATGGCAAAATATGGTGACGGTGCAAAAATCCAACGTTATAAGGGTCTTGGAGAGATGAACGCTATCCAATTATGGGAAACAACTATGGATCCTGAATACAGAACCTTACGTAAAGTAGTTATTGACAGTGATGCAGAAGCAGACCGTGTATTCTCAATGTTAATGGGTGACGAAGTGCCACCACGTAGAGAATTTATAGAAAAGAATGCCGCTTACGCAAACATTGATGCGTAACCAAGTAAAAGAAATAAACACAATTAATAAATAACATAATAATAAAAAAATGAAAGTAACAGTAGTAGGAGCAGGAGCAGTAGGTGCAAGTTGTGCAGAGTATATTGCAATTAAGGATTTCGCTTCAGAAGTAGTGATTTTAGATATCAAAGAAGGTTTTGCTGAAGGTAAAGCAATGGATTTAATGCAAACAGCATCATTAAATGGTTTTGATACAAAAATTGTTGGAACTACAGGTGATTATTCAAAAACAGCAGGATCTGATGTGTGTGTAATTACATCAGGAATTCCTCGTAAACCAGGGATGACTCGTGAAGAGTTAATTGGTATTAACGCAGGAATTGTTAAAATGGTATCTGCTAGTTTAATTGAGCATTCTCCAAATACAATCATTATCGTTGTGTCTAACCCAATGGATACAATGACATATTTAGTACATAAAACTACTGATTTACCTAAAAATAGAATTATCGGAATGGGTGGGGCTTTAGATTCTGCACGTTTCAAATACAGATTAGCAGAAGCATTAGGAGCACCTATTTCTGATGTTGACGGTATGGTAATTGGTGGGCATTCTGACAAAGGAATGGTGCCATTAATCAATAAGGCAGCAAGAAATAGCGTAAAAGTTTCTGAGTTTTTATCAGAAGAACGTATGGATCAGGTTGTTCAAGATACTAAAGTTGGTGGAGCTACATTAACAGGATTGTTAGGAACATCTGCTTGGTACGCACCAGGAGCAGCAGTGTCTGCAATGGTTCAAGCAATTGCTTGTGATACTAAAAAGATATTCCCTTGTTCTGCATTATTAGAAGGAGAATTCGGATTAAATGATTTATCAATCGGTGTACCATGTGTATTAGGTGCAAACGGAATTGAAAACATTGTTGAAATTAGTTTATCTGATGCTGAGAAAGCTAAATTAGCAGAATCTGCAGAAGGTGTTAAGAAAACAAATGGTTTATTAGAATTATAAAATTCTGATGTGATCATAAATTCAATCAAAAATCACTTCTGTTTATTTAGGAGTGATTTTTGAGCTTTAATAAATACAATTAACCAATTAATATAAATAAGATGAAAAAAATAATTTTAGCAGTAGCCTTAGTGTGCAGTACACTTGGTTTTTCACAAGATAAAGTGAGTGAAGGTGTTGTAACTACAAAACAAACCATGTCAAGTGACAATGAGCAGGTGAATATGCAATTGGCAATGATGGGAGAAATGATTACTACCACATATTTTAAAGGTGATAAGTCGCGTTCAGAATTGTCAAACCCAATGCAGGGTGACATCACCACTATTATGGATGCTGCAACAAATAAAATGTTAGTGATGGTAAACAGCCCAATGTTGGGAAAAAAGTATACCATTAATGATATGATGCCAAAAGAAGAGGATTTAAAAGATGTAACTGTTACTGAAAGTACTGAGACTAAAACAATTTTAGGATATGTATGTAAACGTTATGACATTCTAGTGAAAAAACAAGGGGTTTCCGTTAATATGACATTGTTTGCTACGGATAAACTGTCAGCATTGTCTCAGCAAGCCGCTGGTTTGGGTAAGAGAGTTGCTGGTTTTCCTTTGTATTCAGAAATGAAAATGAATCAAATGGGAGCGGAAATGATCATTAAAATGGAAGCTACGGATCTTAAAAAAGAGTCGGTTTCTGATGATAAATTTGATATGACAGCATTAGAAGGTTATGAAAAATCAGAGCAATTAGGAATGTAATAGATACCTATTTATAAGACTAAAAAAAACCAACAGATTTCTGTTGGTTTTTTTTATGATAAAATCTAGTAAAAACAAGCGGAATATATTGGTTTTTGATTTTAGAAAAATTATATTTGCTCGTTTTTAAACAAATTTATACCATTAAATAAATCATAATGCAAAACAAAGGAATAGTTAAATTGTTTGCCTTTTTATTTGTAGCTGTAAGTATTTACCAGCTATCATTTACATACATAGCAAGCAAGGTAGAGAAAGAAGCAACTGCATTTGCTAAAGGCGCAGAGAATGCTAATGAGTTAGAGAAAAAATATCTTGACTCTATAGGAGGTGAATCTGTAATTGCAGGTATTTCTTATGATTATGCTAAAAAAAGAGTTTTAAACGAAGGACTTGATTTAAAAGGAGGGGTAAACGTAATTCTTCAAATATCTGCGAAAGATATTATTAAAGGATTAGCAAATAACTCTAAGAATCCTGTTTTTAATCAAGCTTTAACTAAAGCAGATGAGTTACAATTAAGTTCTGATGATACATACTTAGAGTCATTTTTTATTGCTTTTGATGAAGTAAATGCAAAAGGAGGTACACCAACACCTTTAGCAGCAACGGACATCTTTGCAAACAAAACTTTAGAAGGTTCTGTAAACTTCAAAATGACAAACGATGAGGTTAAACCTGTTTTAGAACAGAAATTAGACGAGTCTATAGAATCTGCTTTTGAAGTTATCAGAAAACGTATAGATAAATTTGGAGTAACACAACCAAACATTCAACGTTTAGGTAAAACTGCGCGTATATTAGTAGAGTTACCTGGAGCAAAGGATGTTAATAGAATTAAGAAATTATTACAAAGTACTGCACAATTAGAGTTTTATGAAACTCACATGTTTGCTGAAGCTGCTCAATATTTAGTTGATGTTAATAATAAGTTGAAAACTGAAGTAATGGCAAAAGATGCCACTACTGAAGCTACAACAGAAGAAACTTCTGCGGATGAATTATTAGGAGCTGAAAATGATTCTATTAATAAAGCAAACGAGCCAAACCCGTTATTTGAAACAATGTCTTTAAATCCTTTCGGAATTCAAGGACAGCCAACATCACGTTTGGCAATTGCTAAAGTTGCAGATACGGCAACTGTAAATGGGTATTTAAAAGCATCAAAAAACTTAAGAACAGGGGCTATCAAGAATGCTAAATTCAGATGGGGAACAGTTTTTACAGCAAGAGATAAAGCTAACTTTGGTATAGCTGAAGACGATACAAATAGCTATGTGCCTTTATTAGCATTAAAATCTGACCGATCTGGCGCGCCAGCAATGTTAGGAGATGTAATTACTGATGCAAGACAGCAATACACACAAGCAGGAGATGCTTCTGTAGGTATTACAATGAATGGTTTAGGAGCTAAGCAATGGGCTAAAATTACAGGTGACATTGCTAAGCAAGGAAATACAGTAGCTATCGTTTTAGATGGTATTGTGTATTCTGATGCATCTGCAAGACAAGAAATTACTGGAGGACAAACTGAAATTTCAGGAAGCTTTACATTAAATGAAGCAAAAGATTTAGCAAACGTATTAAGAGCTGGTAAATTACCTGCTTCCGCAGATATTATTCAATCTGCTGAGGTTGGACCATCTTTAGGTAAAGAAGCTATTGATAGTGGTAAAATGTCATTTGCAATTGCCTTATTAATGGTATTTGTTTGGATGATTTTCTACTACGGAAAAGCAGGTATTTATGCCAACATCGCTTTAGCAATAAACATCTTATTAATATTCGGAATCCTTGCAGGCTTAGGTGCTGTATTAACATTACCTGGTATTGCTGGTATCGTATTAACAATTGGTATGTCGGTAGATGCGAACGTACTTATTTTTGAACGTATTAAAGAAGAATTGGCTTTAGGAAAATCACAAGCTGAAGCTATACAAGACGGATTTAGTAATGCATTATCATCTATTTTAGATGCCAACGTAACAACATTTTTAACGGCAATTATCTTATTTGTATTTGGAACAGGTCCTATTCAAGGGTTTGCAACAACGTTAATGATTGGTATTGCAACGTCATTATTTACGGCAATTTTCATTACAAGATTATTTGTTGATTGGAATTTGAGTAAAGGTGGTACATTAACATTTTCAACAGGAGCTACTAAAAATGTATTGAAAAAAATGGGAATTAATTTCTTAAGAAAAAGGAAGTTAGCTTACATTATTTCTGGAGTTTTAGTTGCTGCAAGTTTAGGGTCATTAGTAACTAATGGTTTAGATCAAGGAATTGATTTTGTTGGTGGTAGAACGTATCAAGTGCGTTTTAATCAAGCTATGAATAGTAATGAAGTTGCTGCTAAATTAGTTGATGTTTTTGGTTCTGCAGAAGTGAAGACTTATGGTGGAAATGACCAATTAAAAATTAGTACTAAATATAAAATTGGTGAAAAAGGATTAGAAGTTGATGCTGAAATTAAGAAAATTTTATTTGAGCAATTAAAATCATACTTGCCAACTACGATGACATTAGAGCAGTTCCAAAATGGTGCTACTACTGATGCTAAGTTAGGTATTGTACAAACTATGAAAGTTGGGCCAACAATTGCTGATGATATTAAAAAAGCATCTGTTTGGGCAGTATTAGGATCATTAATAGTTGTGTTCTTATACATTTTAATGCGTTTTAAATGGTGGCAATTTAGTTTAGGTGCAGTTGCAGCTGTTTTCCATGATGTTTTAATTGTATTAGGAATCTTTTCTGTTACAAGTAAGTTTATGCCATTTAACATGGAAATTGACCAAGCATTTATCGCGGCAATTTTAACGGTAATTGGATACTCATTAAATGATACCGTAGTTGTATTTGATAGAATTAGAGAGTTCTTTAATGATAATGAAGAGTGGGCATTTGGTAAAACAGTTAATCAAGCTTTGAACTCTACATTAAGTAGAACATTAAATACATCTATTACAACCTTAATTGTATTAGTAACAATATTTATTTTAGGAAGTGAATCAATTAGAGGGTTTATCTTTGCGTTAATTATTGGTGTAATAGTAGGTACTTATTCATCTTTATTCATTGCAACTCCTGTTATGTTTGATACAGTTGGAAACAAAGAATTAAAGCGTGATAAAAAAGAAGAAGAAGAAACTGAAGATGACGTTGTGGCTGCATAACAAGTTTCTTTATTAATATAAAAAGTCCGAAGTTTATACTTCGGACTTTTTTGCTTAAATTAATAACAGTATCTTAGTTTATAATAAAATCAATGAAATGAGAGTTACGTTACTGAGCATTCCAGTTAGAGACCAAGATAAAGCATTACATTTTTACACAGAAAAATTAGGCTTCATAATTAAGACTAATCAGTTGCTTGAAAATGGTCATCGTTGGATAACATTAGTTTCTAAAGACGCTCCTGACGGTGTAGAATTATTGTTAGAACCAGCCCCAGTTCATTTTGAGCCTACAAAAGTTTATCAAGATGAATTACTCAAAGTTGGTATGCCATATACCCAGTTTGATGTAGATGATGTGCAATTTGAATACGATAGGTTAAAAAAACTTGATGTTGAGTTTAGTATAAAGCCAACTCAATATGGAGAAGTAAAAGTTGTAGTTTTTAATGACACTTGCGGAAATAATATCCAATTGGTAGAAAAACTATAGCAAAAGGTACTTAAATTTCAAACTACTAATTTTATTTAGAGCCTTTTAAAGTTTTGAAAAACTTATGGCATCCCCTTGCTGTAAGTTCCACAAATCACTTAAACCTCCATTAATTTCTAAAACGTATTTTACAGGTCCTTCAGATGGCAATGATTTTTTGTTTAAGGGCTCTGTATTTTTAACAATACTTAGTATATTTTTTTTAGCATCAATGTAAATAATATCTAGAGGAATATAAGTGTTTTTCATATAAAAACTACGTATTCTAATATCATCAAAAATAAATAGCATGCCTTTATTTGTGCCTAGGTGTTTGCGGTACATAAGACCTGTTTGACGTTCAAAATCATTGTCAGCAATTTCAATTTGAAGCGTCTTTTTAATCGTACCATTTTTGTCAGTGATGTGTAGATTACCCTCTTGCTTAAATTCAATTTTAACAGGATTAACCTTGTTATTTTGTGTTTTATTGCACGAGTATAAACTCATGGCTATGATGAGTAAAATAGAGCTATAAACAATTTTTAACATTAGACAACAGGTTTAGTTTTACGAAACATAAAGTAAAGACCAATAATGATAAACGGAATGCTTAACCATTGCCCTGTTGATAATATACCTCCCAAAGCATCTTCAAACCCACCTTGAGATTTTTTATAAAACTCAACAACAAATCTAACAGACCATAACAGTACTAAAAACAGCCCAAATAGGTAAAAAGGCTTTTGTTTTTTGTCAGTTTTCCAATAGACAAACATCAAAATTGCAAACACAAACACATAACAAATTGATTCGTATAACTGTGCAGGATGTCTTAAGGGTACTGCTTCTAATAAAGTTGTAAATTTAGAGTTGTTTGCAATGGCATCATACGCTTTTGAAACGTTAGTAATACCGGTTAATTGTACAGCTTCTTGTGCTCTGTAGTGTTGCTGAATAAAACGAAATCCATAATCAGAATTAGTAACCTTTCCTATAATTTCAGAATTCATTAAGTTTCCTAATCTTACAAAAATAGCTCCAAATGCTACAGGAATAACAACCCGATCTAAAATCCATGAGAGTTTAATGTCTGGGAATTTTTTATGGTATAAATACATGGCCACAATCACACCTATTGCAGCACCATGACTTGCTAAGCCCGCAATTCCTGTAAATTTAAATGGGTCTAATCTAAACGGTAAAATAATTTCTAAAAGATTGTTTTGGTAATAATCCCAATCGTAAAAAAAGACATGGCCCAAACGCGCACCTAATAGTATAGAAACAACAGCGTATATAAATAAAGTGTCTAATTTTTCTAATGATACGTTTTCGTGGTTAAAGATGCGTTTCATGATTTGTAACCCGCCAACAAAGGCAACAACAAACATTAAACTATAATATTTTATAGGTAATGGGCCTAATTGAATTAAGGTGTCACTCGGATTCCAATCTATTAATAATGAAGTCATATGTTATATTGTATTTAAAGAGTAAAGATATGTATATGCAGTTAAACTACCGATATAATTGTTTGTTAAATCTTTTTATAGTTTGGGATATCAGCTAAAAAATTATAGCATTTTTCTTTAAAATCCATTTTGCAATAATAATGCTGTAAGCCATTAGTTACCATCAATAAATCCGCATCTAGTGTTAAGTTGTAACGCGCTATTTGATCAAAAGTTTTTTGGGTAATAGTAATTTGTGGCGCTTTACATTCTATTAAAATGTTAATGCTACCATCAGGATGATAGATGACAATATCATATCTCTTTTTCCGACCATTGATTAACAATTCTTTTTCAACGTTTATTAGTGACTTTGGATAGTGTTTTTCTTGAATTAAAAACAAAACACAATGCTGTCTTACCCATTCTTCTGGAGTTAGAAGAATAAATTTTTTCCTGATTTCATCGAAAATACTGAGCTTATTTTCGCTATTTTTGAAACGGAACTTATACGATGGAAAATTAAGTTGTTGCACTGCGTAAAAATAGAAAATTTTCAGTGAGTATTTATGGATAAAGTCAAGCAAATAGTATCGGATATCAAAAAAGGAAACTTCAAACCTATTTATTTTTTAATGGGTGAGGAGCCATATTATATTGATGCTATTTCATCATACATTGAAAAAAATGTGTTGTCTGAAGAAGAAAAAGGCTTTAACCAAATGGTGTTGTATGGTAGAGATGTCACTGTTGAAGATATTGTTTCTAATGCCAAACGCTACCCGATGATGGCAGAACGTCAGGTGGTAATTGTTAAGGAAGCGCAAGATTTAAGTAGGACTATTGATAAGCTGGAAAGTTATGCTACCAATCCGCAACAAACTACTGTTTTAGTAATATGCTACAAGTACAAAAAATTAGACAAGCGTAAAAAAGTATATAAAGCACTTGATAAAGCAGGGGTTTTGTTTGAAAGCAAAAAGTTGTATGATAACCAAGTGCCAGATTGGATTCGTCGTGTTTTAGCGGGTAAAAAGTATACCATAAGCCAGAAAGCAGCACAAATGTTGGTAGAGTTTTTAGGGACTGATTTAGGTAAGATAAATAACGAATTAGAAAAGTTGCAATTAGTATTGCCGGAAGGGTCTGAAATTACACCAGTGCATATTGAAGAAAATATAGGTATAAGTAAAGATTACAACAATTTTGAATTGCGCAAAGCAATTGGTGAACGCAATGTGTTAAAGGCGAATAGAATTATCAATTATTTTGCACAGAATCCTAAAGATAACCCTACGGTTATGACGGTTTCTTTATTGTATAATTTTTTCTCTCAATTATTACAATACCACGCTTTAGGCGACAAATCTCAATTTAGTGTCGCAAAAGCCTTAAAAATAAATCCATTTTTTGTGAAAGAATATCAAGCTGCTGGACAAAATTACCCGATGAAAAAAGTAAGTCAGGTTGTTGCATTATTGCGTGAAGCCGATTTAAAAAGTAAAGGTGTTGGTTCAAGTAACTTACCACAAAGTGATTTGTTAAAGGAGTTGCTTTTTAAGATTATGAATTAAGTGGTAGAGAATCAGAAAATGGATGATATATTGATTTTTTAGAAGTACCATTAACTAACCTAGCATCTTTATGTGTCTTTAATCTTCTAAAGCACCAAATTTACCATTATTAAAATCGTTGAAGGCTTCTTTCAATTCTTCATTTGTATTCATAACAAATGGGCCGTGTGCTGCAATGGGTTCGTTAATCGGTTCTCCACTTAATACCAATACAACGGCATTATCAGTTAACTAGCAATTATATTGTTCTCTCTAGTTGTAAAAGTTGTTCCGCAGCATCAAAAGGAGAGACTTGACCATTCTCAACTTTTTCAGTTAACTTAAGCAAGAGTTCAACGACTTTAGGGTGTTTATAAAAATTATCTTTTAATTGCTCTTCAATAGTTTGTAATAACCAGAACTTATTTTGCTCTTGACGTCTTTTATCAAACGAAGTATTTGATTGAGTTAATTCTAAATAAGAAGTTATAATATTCCAAACGCCATCAATATTATCTTTTTTTATGGCACTACAAGTTGTTACTTTTGGTAGCCATCCATTGTCTTTATGCGGATACATTTGTAAGGCACGTTTAAATTCTGTGCGTGCTAATTTTGCAGGTTTTAAATTAGCGCCATCAGCTTTATTGATAACAATAGAATCGGCCATTTCAATAATACCACGCTTAATGCCTTGTAATTGATCACCAGCACCGGCAAGTTTTAGCAATAAAAAAAAATCAACCATAGAGTGTACGGCAGTTTCGCTTTGCCCAACACCAACTGTTTCTATTATAATAGTATCAAAACCAGCTGCTTCGCAAAGCATGATTGTTTCTCGAGTTTTTCGAGCAACACCTCCTAAAGAGTTTCCTGACGGACTTGGGCGAATAAATGCATTGTCGTCTTTAACAAGATCTTCCATTCTTGTTTTATCACCTAAAATACTTCCTTTAGTAATTGAGCTACTAGGATCTACTGCTAACACGGCAACTTTTTTTCCAATAGAGGTTAAATATAGGCCTAAGGCTTCAATAAAAGTGCTTTTTCCAACACCTGGTACTCCTGTAATTCCGAGTCTTACAGATTTATAAGTGGTTTGCAAACATGCATTTAATATAGCGTTTGCTTTAACTTTGTGTTTGGAATTTGTACTTTCTATTAGGGTAATAGCTTTGCTTAGAAATACACGATTCCCTTTTTGTATTTCTGAGACATAAGTTTCAACAGAAATATCTTTTTTTCGTATAAATCCAGAAGCATTAACCATTTTTGGTTTTGAAACGCCATCGTTTTCTGTTAAAGCAGATATATGTGATTTGTGTTTGTCCAAAAGATAACAGGGTTATAGTTTAGTGTAAAGATACTAATTACCCATAATGAAATATAATTTGAGTTTAACTTTTAATGGGGTGTAATTAATCTTTTTGGTTAGTTATATTTGTTGTTGCTCTAGTTTTTAATAGAAAAAAAATGAAATCACATTTAGAACAGATCATACACGAATTTAGCCATGAGTCAATACATGTTATTTCAGGAGTAGAAGATATTAGCAATTACGCTCCATTAGATTTGTCTATAAACAATACAGCGTTGCAAAACTTTAATATAACAGATGCCAATGCTTTTGAGGGGTATATAAAATCAAAACTAAATGCAGCAAAAGCAACTGTTGCCTATGGAGGTTATAACGAAACGCGTGCTATTTATAGCAGAAGTGCTCATTTTTACACTGAAAACAAATTTGAAGAACGCAATATTCACTTAGGTTTAGATTTATGGTGTGATGCTAATACGCCTGTATTAGCTGCTTTAGAAGGGACTGTTCACAGTTTTAAAAACAATACCAACTTCGGTGATTACGGCCCAACAATTATTTTAAAACATCATATTCAAGACATGAGCTTTTATGCGCTTTACGGGCACCTATCTTTAGAATCTTTAAAAGATATTAAGGTTGGTGATAAAGTAGCTAAAGGTGATGTTGTTGGTTACTTAGGCGACTCAAGTGTTAACGGCGATTATGCGCCACATTTGCATTATCAGTTGATAAAAAACTTAGAAGGAAATTCTGGAGATTTTAAAGGCGTAACCTCATTGAATGACAGGGAAAAAGATTTAGCAAATTGTCCTGACCCAAACGTGTTGCTTAAAATATATTAACATAAAAAAATCCCGAGTAAAAACTCGGGATTTTTTTATAATTAATGTATCTGTACTAGTTGACTAAAACATATTCACCGCGCTGTAATAATGGCTCAGCTTTTTTAAACTTCATAGTTTCTGTTTTGCCACTCATGACGTGTTTTACAGTTACAGTGTCATTACGTCCAATTTTTGGAGCATCACGAACTATTGTTTCTGTAACTTGAGGTTGTTGTTGCTGGCTTGCGGCAGCGCCTGCAGCTCTGTTTTGAGCAGCACGCTCGTCACTATTTAAAACTTCAGCTTTACTTTCTGTGTAGTTTTCTTTTTTAGCAACTTGTTTCTCTTCACTAATTTGATCTTGTTCTTGTACTGGTAATTCACCTTTAAATAAGAATGAAATAATGTCCTTATTCATGTCAGCAACCATGTTTCTAAACAATCCAAAACTCTCTTCTTTATAAATTAATAACGGATCTTTTTGCTCATGAACTGCTAATTGTACTGATTGCTTTAACTCATCCATTTTACGTAAATGTGTTTTCCAAGCATCATCAATAATGGCAAGTGTGATATTTTTTTCAAAATCTGTTACCAATGATTTTCCTTCCGATTCGTAAGCAGCTTTCAAATTGGTAGATACATTTAATGTTTTAACACCATCTGTAAATGGTACTAAAATACGCTCAAATTTATCACCTTGTGTTTCATAGACGTTCTTGATAACTGGGAAAGCAACTTCAGCTGAACGTGATGTTTTGCTTTGGTAATGCGCTAAAACAGCTTTGTAAACTTTGGCTGAAATATCTTGAACACTTAACTTCTTAAACTCGTCCTCAGTAATTGGTGAACTTGTAGAGAAGTATCTAATCAATTCAAATTCAAAGTTTTTAAAGTTGTCTCCTGTTTTATTACTCGCGGTAATTACCTCAGAAGTATCGTA
>JBMZDR010000001.1:0-264792 GCA_049614485.1 Flavobacteriaceae bacterium | reverse complement strand
AGCAGTTAATGTAGTTTTACCGTGATCAACGTGACCAATTGTACCAATATTTAAATGTGGTTTCGAGCGGTCAAAAGTTCCTTTAGCCATGATTATTAATTTTAATTCTTAGTTATTATATTTAGTGTTAATTCAATACATTTCTATTACACCAACTCAATGAGCCAATGACGGGATTTGAACCCGTGACCTCATCCCTACCAAGGATGCGCTCTACCATCTGAGCTACACCGGCCTAACCCCTCCTAACTTAATAGTTAGAAAAAACTAGATCTTGATTTCCTGTTAAGGGTTTCAAGATTTGAGCGAGAGACCAGGTTCGAACTGGCGACATTCAGCTTGGAAGGCTGACGCTCTACCAGCTGAGCTACTCTCGCGAATTTAAAACCTTTCTTCAATATTCAAAAGTTGAAGCTTGACGTACTAATTACTCAGTTTTAAAAATCGTATTCTCGCTTTCACGAAAATTCTGGTGGGGAGAGCAGGATTCGAACCTGCGAAGTCGAAAGACAGCGGAGTTACAGTCCGCCCCGTTTGGCCGCTCTGGAATCTCCCCATTTTTATTTCAATATTTAAAGAACTCACTCTTTTTATTGAGCCGATGAGAGGACTCGAACCTCCGACCTGCTGATTACAAATCAGCTGCTCTAGCCAGCTGAGCTACATCGGCTTTTATAAAAAAATAAAAAGCCCGCTATTTCTAGCGGACTGCAAATGTATGTAATAATTCTTTTTTACAAAACTATTTTTACTTTTTTTTCACTAAGCGTGTGCTCTTAATTTTTCTTTTCGTTTTTTCAACAACCTTTCTAATGACTGTGACGCCAAATCCGCTCCTTCTTCAAATGTTTTACATTGCTTTTTCACCACAAATGAATCTCCAGGTACTGTTAACTTAGCTTCAAAAACTTTATTATCTTTTTCACTTTTATTTTCAACCTTTAAATATACGTCTGCGCAAATCACTTTATCAAAAAACTGATCCAACTTATCCATTTTTGTCTGAACGAAATCTATTAATTTTTGATCTGCTACAAAATTTACTGACTGTGTGTTTACTTTCATATTACTTAAGCTTTAAAAAATGAGTATTTAGGTTTTAGTATTCCGCGGATGAGAATTTTGATAAGTCTCTTTTAGCTTCGCCATGCTATTATGCACGTAAACTTGTGTAGCCGCAAGACTTGTATGACCAAGTAATTCTTTAACCGCATTTAAATCTGCTCCTTCGTTTAATAAATGGGTTGCGAATGTATGACGTAATACATGCGGACTCTTTTTTAACTTAGAAGAAGCTTTACTAAAATACGAATTAATTACCCGATACACAAGCGAATTATAAACTTTAGCTCCACGCTTAGTTAAAAATAAATTTTCACAATCAACACCATCCACAAGCTCACTCCTTTTACCTAAATAGTCACACATACATCTATTTAATGACGCAACTAGAGGTACAATACGCTCTTTATTTCTCTTACCCAGCACCTTAACTGTATTGTTACCCAAATTAACATCAGAAACTTTCAACGCAATCAACTCTGCTTTACGTATCCCTGTAGCATAAAAGAATTCTATCATTAGCCGATCACGAACTCCTTCAAATGTATCTTCAAAATAAAGCTCCCCCAACACATTCTCCATTTCCTTAACAGAAAAAGGCACCTGCACTTTCTTAGCTACCTTTAACGCTTTATGCTGTAACAGAGGAAATATTTTTATTTGTTCTGCTTTTAACAAAAACTTATAATAACTCTTCAACGACGCAACTTTCCTATTAACCGTTCTATTACCTACACCTTCTTCTAACAGAAAAACAATCCAACTTCTAATTTGTGAATAAGCACAATCCTGTATTAAACCAGAATCATATGTTTTTAAACAGAATTCAGAAAAAGCTTCTAAATCTTTAATGTATGCCGTAACGGTGTGCGGAGAATATTTCTTTTCAAGCGAAAGATAATCGACATATGCGGAAAATTGGGACATAAAAAAAACCGTTTAATATCAAAGATACTAAACGGTTTTAAAATATTATTAATGAGACTAGATTTCTTCTTGATCTCTTAATCCTTGAATGTACTGAGCTTTTTTCATTTTAGCTCTGTTCTCGATAGAAGGTTTAGCGAAATATCTTCTTTCTCTAAGTGATTTCTTCGTTCCAGTACGATCAAATTTTCTCTTGTAGCGCTTTAAAGCTCTATCAATGTTTTCTCCGTCTTTAATTGGTATAATTAACATAAGTCTTAACCTCCCTTCTTTTAGCGTTCAGGCTGCAAAAGTAATTATTAATTACAAACAACCAATTAATAAGTGACAATTATTTTTATTTCTTACCTTTTTACTACAACTGTTATGTTGCTGGCTTGTATTCTTTCTTATCAATTACGTTGCAGGCTTATATTCTTTCTTATCAATTACCAGTTTAGCGATAATCTCTTTTAAGATTTCAGATGTTCCTCCGCCAATAGGACCTAAACGACTATCTCTTAACAAACGTGCCATTGGATACTCTTCCATGTACCCATAACCACCTAGTAACTGTAAGCATTCATAAATAACCTCATCTGCCATTTTAGTTGACGCTAACTTAGACATTGTTGCTTCTTTAACAACATACTCTCCATCGTTCAATCGTTTAGCTACAGAATAATTAAACTCTTTACACACTTCCATTTGAGTAGATGCATCTGCTATTTTATGACGCAATACCTGAAAACTATTTATGGTTTTGCCAAACGCTGTACGCTCAGACATATATTGCACTGCATAATCAATTGCATACTCAGCTCTTGCATGTGCATTAACAGCCATTATTAAACGCTCTAAAGCAAAATGCTGCATGATGTACGGAAACCCTTGGTTTTCCTCACCCATTAAATTAGACGCAGGAATAGTTACATTATCAAACGCTATTTCAGCAGTATCTGAAGCTCTCCACCCTAATTTATCTAATTTAGTAGAAGAAATACCTGGCGTATCTCTATCCATTACAAAGATACTCATTCCTTTACCACCTAATTCAGGCGATGTTTTAGCAGCAACTACTAAATAATCAGAATACACTCCGTTGGTAATAAATGTTTTTGACCCATTAATTACGTAAGTATCCCCCTTTTTAACTGCAGTAGTTCGCATTCCTGCAACATCAGACCCTCCAAATGGTTCCGTAATACACAAACACCCAATCATATCACCTAAAGCACTAGGCTCTAAGTATTTCTTTTTAATATCATGACTTCCTTCTTTATTCAAATGCGTCATAGCTAAGTAAGCATGCGCCCACATATTAGCCGCAAAACCGCTTGAGTTAATTTTCTGAAGTTCTTCTAAAAGAATTACTGTGTAAAACAAATCTAAGCCCAACCCTCCGTATTCTTCAGGAGTTGCTAAACCGAAATACCCCATATCACCAAACTTCTTCCAAATAAAGCGCTCAACAGTTCCAGTTTCCTCCCATTTATCTATATGAGGAACAACCTCTTTCTTTAAAAAATCTTGAAGACTTTCTCTAAAAAGCTGGTGTTCTTCTGTAAAATATCTCTTATCCATTGTGTTGTAATTTAATTTATTGTCAAATATAATTTTATTCGTTCTAATTTATCTATCGGGAAGTTTGACACATACTTCAACTCATCTAAACTTTTAAACCCTTCTCTAAGCACACGTTCATCTACAATATTATCAGCAAGATAATCGTTAATATACACTAGAGTTGCCAATTCTTGAACGGTGGCTAAATTAATGTTAATTTTTTTAATATCAGGGGTAGTTTTCAATTGAAATTTCCCTTGTACTTTTTTCACATCATCATCAGTTAACTTATACACATCATTTAATTGCTCTAACGATACAAATCCTCCCAATTGCTTCCTAAAATTAATTATTCTGTATGCTAACCTATATTCTATATCAGCAGCTTTATGTATATCAATAGCCTCAGCTTTATTAATATCGTTTTGATATGAGTTTTTCGTCACTCTTTTTTTAACAGATTTAACAACCCAATCAGGGAACTTAAAGTTTGGCTTCAACACCCTCAAAAGCGAATCTGACACTTTTGTTACCTGCTGAAATTCATTAGCGGAATTCACGTATTTATTCAGCTTTCTAAACGCATGCAAACGATCAATTTCTATAACAGACATCCCCAGCATGTAACCTTTATAATCTGTTATAAAGTTAGGATTATACGGATACACTTTATACTGGCGAGATTGCTCAATTAAAGCCAGACTATCTACCTCATTTTGAAACGCTATTATTTTTTGACGCTCCAAGTCAGAAGAACTGTTTTCTGGAGAAAAATCAACAAAAAAATACAGACATTGCAATCCTATAATCAAAAGTAATAATGAGAAAATCCCACGACGTTGTTCTTTTGTAAACACGAAGTGGGATTTGATACTCTTCATTTTTTATATTTTTACTTCACAGTAGCAATCTTATCTTTAAACACTTTAAGTTCATCACGAACTTTAGGAGACAACAACACCAGCCCTATAACATTTGGAAACACCATTGCAAATATCATTGCATCTGAAAAATCAATTACAGCACCTAAGCTAATTGACGCTCCTAAAATCACAAAAAACAAAAATAATACTTTGTAAATAATATCAACTGTTTTCCCTTTTCCAAACAAGAATTTCCAAGCTTGTAAACCATAATATGACCATGACAACATCGTAGAAATGGCAAACAACACCACTGCTATTGTTAACACCCATGAAAAACCAGGTATTGCTGAATCAAATGCTCTTGTGGTTAATTCCACTCCTTGAACACCTTCTTGCCCATACTCAAAGAACCCTCCTTGAATATTAGTTATAATAATTACTAAAGCTGTCATTGTACAAATTACAACCGTATCAATAAACGGCTCTAACAATGCAACAATCCCTTCTGACGCAGGGTATTTTGTTTTTACCGCTGAATGCGCAATTGCTGCAGAACCTACACCAGCTTCATTAGAAAATGCAGCTCTCTGAAACCCTACTATCAACACTCCTAAAACACCTCCTAAAGCAGCACTAGAATTAAACGCACCGTCATATATCATACCGAACGCCACAGGCACCATGTCATAATTCATTGCCAAAATAATCAATGCAGCTCCAACATAGGTAGCAGCCATAAACGGCACTACTTTTTCTGTTACAGACCCAATTCTTTTTATTCCTCCAATAATTACAACCCCTACAAGTGCAGCCATTATTATTCCGAAAATTAGTCCGGCAGCACCGTTTTCAATTCCAAAACGCTCCACTAATTGTGCAGCTGCTTGGTTTGCTTGAAACATGTTACCACCTCCAAAAGATCCTCCAACACACATAATAGCAAAGAATATTGCTAAAACTTTTCCAAGTTTTGCCATACCCATTTCTGCCAGTCCTGTTTTCAGGTAATACATTGGTCCTCCATGAACAACTCCATCTTCTGTTACCTCTCTATATTTAACTCCTAATGTACATTCTGTAAACTTAGAAGCCATTCCTAAAAACCCTGCTAAAATCATCCAAAACGTTGCTCCTGGACCTCCAACTGCAACTGCAACTGCAACTCCAGCAATATTACCCAAACCTACTGTAGCAGATAATGCCGCAGTAAGCGCCTGGAAATGTGTCACTTCCCCTTCTGCACTTTCAACAGCGATGGTTTCAAAAATATCTCCTCCTGGCGTTGGATCACCCTCTGCTTTATCTACTGTATGATGATCTATTGCATCATAATCTCCTTTCACAACTCTTATAGCTGTGCGTATTAAAGTGAAGTTTGCAAATTTGAAATAAATTGTAAAAAACAATGCTCCTAAAATCAATACGATTAACACAACTGGGACTGATTTATCTCCAAAAGAAACAGGATAAAAAATCACACTTCCTACTGCATCGGCAATTGGCCTAAAAAACGCATCGATTTTTTGATCAATTGTTAACGCTTCTTCAGTATTTTCTTGCGCAAAGGTTAGTATTGGTAATATTGTAAATAATGATAGAAAAAACTTCTTCATTGTGTTAGTTTTAGTTGATTAAAATTAATTGTTAAGTTTTTGGTGCAGCAATATGGCGAAAAAATAGCGGAAATTAAAATTTTTGTTTCCAAAAGGCACACATGAGCTATATATCATACATCTTATTTAAAGCAGATATCTGCTCAGATCTCCCCAAAACAATCAACTTTGAATTTGGCCTTAATACAGTATCTGCCTCTGGGTTAATTATATATTCTCTTTCTGGTGATTTATAACCTATAATACTACATCCTGTTTTATTTCTAAAATCTAAATCTTTAATTGTTTGTAAAACATCACTTGACGTTATCGCCTCAATAGCAACCTCCTCTACATTTACTTTTTTATCATCAATAATTGACAGGTTATCTAAAAACTCAACCAAATCTGGCATAACAACAAGAGAAGCCATATGATCACCTCCTATTTTATCTGGCATAATTACATTATTTGCCCCTGCTAACTTTAATTTTTTATAAGATGTTTCTTGTGATGCTCTGCTGATAATGTTTATCGTTTTATTTATTTGCCTAGAAGATAGCACTACAAACAAATTATCTGCATCATTAGGCAAGGCTACAATAATACTATGTGCTTTTTCTATACCAGACTCTAAAAGCACATCATCTTCATTTGCGTTTCCATGCACAAAAAACACATCTTCATTATGTTTCTCAATAAGCTCCTTGTTTTTCTCAATAACCACGAAAGGCCTATCATATATTGCAAGTTTTTGAGCTGCCTGTTTCCCATTTCTTCCAAAACCACAAATAATAATATGTCCAGAAAGCTTGCTAATCTGTTTTTTCATCTTTCTATTTTTAAATTCTTCAAATGAATTTTTATTAACTAAATACTCTGTAATTACAGATATGGAATATGCTACGGTGATAGCTGAAGCAGATATTAGTACTATTGTAAATAACTTTCCGGATTCATCCAACACTTCTACTTCTGAAAAACCAACTGTAGATATTGTAATTATTGTCATGTACAGGGCGTCTACCCAACTGTAATTAACTATATAACGATATCCGCACACACCTAAACATAAGACACATATGATTAGAATAATGGCTATCCTGAATTTCGACTTAAATAACCTTAGAAAAATCATAAATCAAAAACAGAGCTTCGCTTAGTATATACCAAGTCCTTTAATTTTAACAAAAATGCGGTGATTAAATATATTGCAAAAGACACCCCTAGAGTTGCAAAAGTCAGGTAAATAAAAAACAACCTTACATTTTTTGCACGCATCCCTAACCTGTCCGCAAGCCTTGAAGACACAGCAAAGCCATGTTTTTCAAAAAAATATTTTAAATTTTTAATCACACTCATATAAACCGCAAATTAGTCATTTTACAACGGATATAATAATTTATTTCCGATTTCACATTGCAAACATTTATGCCTGTCACAAAATCTCGTTTTCAATTCTATGAGCGCTTGAGTGTCTGCAGCCGAACGTGTTTTCACAGCTAATTTTTGAAACTTTTTAACTATTGTGTTTTGCTCTGGCTTTAGTGACGTATACAAACTTAATAATTCTTCAAAATTATCAACTCCATTTAGTTTCGCATATATAAACTTTAACGGAATAATAGCATTGATAATTAACACGTCAATAAAAGCATTACTGAGCGACTTCTTTCGTTTTACAGAGCATTTTCCAAAAGTATAATGTGTATCCCAATACTCGGATGCTGAGACTGAGAACAATTTTCTCAACCCGTCAATTGATGACACTTCTATTACTTTAGAAAATAAGTTTTTATGATAATGGTACAATACTGCTAATTGTGATAACCGTAACGTAGGAAAACCAGATGGTCGCATCCGAAAAAACTGAAGCGTTATTAGACTTTCTTTCAACTGATGCTTTTGTTTTAGATATGTAAATTCTTTTTTTAAATTTTTATAATAGAGGTCATCAATATCTGCTTTTAATAAATTTGATTGTCCAAACAACAAAGCTTCTAGGTTTATTAAATACGGTAATTCCTTTTTAAAGGTTTTAAACGTTATATTTTTTGCCAGCTGTAAAAACTCATCTGAATTTATCTTTAATCCGAAGTTTTCTGCAAGAACTAAAAACAGTAATGCTTCCCAATCGTTTCCTAATTCTAAGAGTCGACTTTGTAGCCCCAATGATTTTTGCTCCAATCGTTTCACTAATAATTTCTCTTTCCAAAACGACAGCGTAAACTCATCAATACTATTGATTTGATTTTCGCAATTAATCCAATTCTTTTTCTGGAGCAATTTTTTGTAATTTAACAATAGTTTATCCTCTACATGGTTTTTTAAGACTAAGGTTTGCAATTGGTTATTACACCTATCAAACACTGCAACGTCATCTTCCCAAACCACATGCAAAATCACATTATTATAAGCAACATCATTTTGATGTTGGTGCAAAAACCAATCAGACGCTTTCAAATGCATCTCAACTGTTCCTACCCATATTTGAGCACCAATACTAACTTTAGCATTAAAGAAATCTGGCCCGGAATTAGTATTGTAGTCACCTACATTTAGCACTTGTATTTTTTCACCAGCTACAGTTGTTAAAGTACTGCTTGGTAGTTTTTGATATTGCCAGATGTAATGTAAAAAATCTTCTTGCATCTCTCTAAGTTACAAAAAAACATTCTAATTTTAATCTAAAAAACAAAGCGCCTGTATCAGAAAAAATGACACAGGCGCTTTGTATTTTAATAGAATAAAAACTTAATCTATGTATCCCATTTTTTTCATCCAGTCATTATTAAACATTTTACCTACATATCTGCTTCCATGGTCATGAAATAGCACCACGACAACATCATCTTTAGTAAATTTATCTTTTAACTGTAATAAACCCTTAGCTGCAGCTCCTGCAGAATTACCTAAAAACATCCCTTCTTCTTTAGCAAGTTTTTGAGTATACACAGCTGCATCTTTATCGGTTACTTTGGTAAAACCATCAATAATATCAAAATCAACATTCTTTGGTAAAATATCCTCTCCAATACCTTCTGTAACATAAGGGTATATTTCATTCTCATCAAAAATACCCGTTTCATGATATTTCTTAAACACTGAACCATAAGTATCTATTCCCCATACTTTTACATTCGGGTTTTGTTCTTTTAAGTATTTTCCTACACCAGAAATTGTTCCTCCTGTACCAACACCAACTACAAAATGAGTAATTTTACCTTCTGTTTGTTTCCAAATTTCTGGTCCAGTACTCTCATAATGTGCTGCTGAATTACTTGGGTTATCATATTGATTAACGTACCAAGAATTTGGTGTTTCTTCACCCAAACGCTTAGACACTGAATAATATGAACGAGGATCTGTAGGCTCAACATCTGTAGGACATACAACAACCTCAGCACCATGTGCTCTTAAAATATCACATTTTTCTTTTGATTGCTTATCTGAAATTACAAAAATACATTTGTAACCTTTTACTATTGCAGCCAACGCCAAGCCCATACCTGTATTCCCAGAAGTCCCTTCTATAATTGTCCCTCCAGGTTTTAAACGTCCGTCCGCTTCAGCATCTTCAATCATTTTTAACCCCATTCTATCTTTTGCAGAGTGCCCAGGGTTAAATGTTTCATACTTACCTAATACTAAGCACGGTAATTCTGCGGTTATTTTATTTAATTTTACTAAAGGGGTATTACCAATAGTCTCCAGTATATTTTCTGCGTATTTCATGTACATCGTTTTGCGAGTGCAAAAGTACTAAAAAGTTATTTACTAGAACGTTTTACTCAAAACGAATAGCTTTTACAGGAGATATCTTAGTTATAATTTGCGATGGAATCAAAAGAAGCAAGAAACAAATCACAAATGTTCCCACATTTAAAGCTGTTATAATCCAAAAATTCATATAAACTGGAACTTCCGTAACATAGTAATTAGACGGGTCTAGCGGAAAAAGTTTAAACTGTTTCTGAATAAACAATAGCCCTAAACCAATTAAATTACCCCAAAACAAGCCTACCAAAACAATATATGACGCATTGTATAAAAATATTTTTCTAACACTCCAATTATTACCTCCCATTGCTTTTAACAATCCTATTAGTTTTGTTTTTTCTAATATTAACACCAACAGCATCACACTCATGTTAATCACAGAAATCAATATCATCACACCTATAATAATGTAAATATTGAAATCAAAGATTTTTATCCACTCAAAAATGGTATAGTATTTATCTTTTATAGAAGTTACTTTTAAAAACGAATCGGTATTCTGGTATATCTCTTTTGCTTTAACATCTAATTGGTTAAAATCCTCTAAAAACACTTCAAACCCTCCGACTTCTACATAGTCATTTTCAGTATTTTTTTTCCATTTATTCATGCGCTGAATATGTCTAATATCAGCAATCAATATTGTTTTATCAAAATCTTGAAACCCTGAATTGTAAATACCTACAACTTTAAAATTTCTAGTATTGGGCAACTTTTCCAGGTCTTCTTTAGGAAAATGCGTTGTTACAGTTGACCCCAATTTAAACCCAAGTCTATTGGCTAGATATTCCGAAATCAAAATTTCAGAATTTTCTCTTTTACCACTTACATTAGGTAATCTTCCAGAGATTAAAAAATCTTTAAAATAACTCCAATTATAATCTTTATTAACCCCCTTTAAGTTCACACCTTCAAAATCAGTTTCTGTACGAATAACCCCTGCTTTATTTGCTATGGGCTGTATATATTTAATACCTTCAACAGACTTGAAATCAGGATAAAAATCTTGATACAACGCAATGGGTTTGGCAGAGACATCGGAGGTGTTATTATCGTATTTAGAAATAACAACATGCCCGTTAAACGCAGCAACTTTCTCTTGAATTTTTTTTTGCAAGCCCATTCCTGCTGCTACGGCTATAAGCATCATAATCATACCCAATGCAATTGCAAGCACTGCAATTTTTATTATTGGAGAGGATACACTACTTTTATACTGTTTAGCAGCAATGATGCGTTTGGCTATAAATAATTCAAAATTCAATGCGTAACTTTCTTTTAGTGAATTTCAAAAATACATTTTTAATCGTTTTAGCCTGTCTTTTTTCTTTAGGAAGTTGTCAGTCTCAAAAAAAAGAACTTATAAAAACACCAATTCAAACAGGAGAAACTAAAGCACCACTCATAGTTGTGGGGGCAAATCAAACAGAAGAATACCTTCATTTATTAAAAGAAAAAACAATAGGGATTGTTGCCAATCAAACTAGTGTTATTTTTAATGATGCAGGTTTTACTCATCTTGTAGACTCATTAAACACATTAAACATTGACATTAAAAAAGTATTTGCACCTGAACACGGTTTCAGAGGCAAGGCAGATGCTGGTGAACACATAACCAACGGAAAAGACCCAAAAACAGGAATCGATATTATTTCAATCTATGGCAAGAACAAGAAACCATCTAATGAACAGGTGGCAGGTTTAGATCTTATTGTTTTTGACATTCAAGATGTTGGCGCACGGTTTTACACCTATATTTCATCATTACATTATGTCATGGAAGCGTGTGCAGAAAATAACATTCCAATGCTAATACTAGACAGGCCTAATCCTAATGGACATTATACAGATGGTCCTATTTTAGAACTAGAACACAAAAGTTTCGTTGGCATGCACCCCATACCTGTTGTTCACGGAATGACTATTGGAGAATATGCCCAAATGATTAATGGTGAAAAATGGTTAAATAACGAAATACAGTGTGATATTACTACAATTAAATGTGAGAATTACAACAAACAAATTGCATATAGTTTACCTATTAAGCCTTCACCTAACTTACCTAATGATGTCTCTATAAACTTATATCCAAGCTTATGCTTTTTTGAAGGAACAACTGTTAGTGTTGGTAGAGGAACAGAATTGCAATTTCAAATTTACGGCGCACCTTATTTACCAAAAACTGATTTTAACTTTACTCCAAAACCAAACGAAGGCGCTAAATACCCTAAACATGAAAATAAAGTTTGTTACGGAAAAGACTTGAGTAAAACAGGTAAACTTGACTCATTAAACTTAGAATGGCTTTCTAATGCTTATAATTTATCTACCGACAAAGAAACATTTTTCAACAACTTCTTTACTAAGCTAGCAGGGACTAAAAAATTACAACAGCAAATTGTTAGCGGCATGAACTATGAAGACATCAAAAAGTCATGGGCAATAGGATTACATGAATATAACGAAATGAGAAAACCTTATTTATTGTATTAAAAAAAAGCCCTAAAGAATTACTCTATAGGACTTTTTAAATATTATTTCAATTAGCTACCCAAATAACAATTCTATTTTTTTCTTAAAACTTGCAGATTTACCTGTGCTTATCAATCTTTGTTGCCAAACATCTTCATTAACCTCATCCTTTTTTTGCTTATGTGCTACGTAGTTTAAAAAACAAAATTGCGCATAAGTATATCCGCTTAACTCATCAATATTTAAATCTCCCATCATTTTCAATGCTTTCTTGGATTTTCCTCTGTACAAAACATTTTGAATAGATAATAAGTCCATCTTTAAAGCTAGTTTTTCGAACTTAACTCCTTTTTCTTTTTTTAATAATTTTTCGGCCTCATTTAAATATTCATTAGAAACATTTAAATAAGCTCTTCTTAAATCTCCTTTAAGATGTAAGCTAAAATCTTGACTCTTTGCCGCCAACCTGCTTGTTGTTGACAAAGTTTTACTTTTAGAATAATAAACATATTCATTAAACATATACTCCGTATTAATAGCGTATTTCTTTAACAGAGTAATTACCTGAGACTTTGTTTTATAACTCATTTGTTGATAAAGAACTTTACCCGTCGCATCTAAAATAAACACATAAGGAATCCCCTGAACTCCATATTTTTGCGCTAGAGATCGATTTTCATCAATATTTAATTTTACTGACACATAATTATCCATTAATAAAGACACATCTTTTTTAGACCATGATTCACGATCCATTTTTCTACATGGCCCACACCAAGTAGCCCAAAAATCTACCAAGATTAATTTATTGGTAGCCATAGCTATTTTTTTACCATCTTCTAATGAGTTCATCCAGTTACCCGAAAATGCGTTTGACATAGATAACAAACACAGTGCTAATACATAAATACTTTTTTTCATTTCTAGTTAGTTTTTCTTATCAAAAATAAACACTTTTACCAAAACTTAAACCCTTATAACAAAAGACAACTCTATTTCAACAATCTATCAGGATAATCAGTAATAACACCATCTATATTTAACGCTATAATTTCTTGTATTCTTTTAGTCGCATTAACTGTCCACGCGTTAATTAAAAACCCTTTGTTTTTATAATGTTCCACCACGTCTTCCGATAAAAGTTCAAAATAAACCCCTAATATTTCTGGAGTAAAATCTAATCGTTTTAACTTATCTTCAATTGATTCATCCCTATTTATTAATAATGATACTTTCTGAGAAGGCCGCTGTATTTTAATTTCATTTAAAATAGCAACATCAAATGATTTTAAAACCACTCGCTCATAAATTGAATAAGCATTTAATGTTTTAAAAATAGCTTCAACATATTTTGGAGGATTAGGGTAAAACGTGTCGTAGAGTTCAGAATCACTTTTTATTTCAATGATATACTCAATTTCTGATTTTACACTTTTAGCATAAGAATCACATATGTCAATTACTTCGGACAACAAAGGTTTATAAGAGGCTACTGATTTTTGGTTAGGGAATTTAAAATTATCTTTCAATCCACAATCAAATTGTTTAATCTCGGCATAAGACATTTGATATAAATTGAACTGTTGATCTTCAGACTCTTTTAGTTCTTTTCCGTTTGGTTTCAAACAAGTAATCTGCGACATAAATGGCTCGTGAGACACCACAATTTTTCCGTCGCCGGACATGACAACATCTAATTCTATAGCATCAACACCTAGTTTAACAGCTTCTATAAAAGCAATTAACGTATTTTCAGGGTACAAACCTCTAAATCCACGGTGGCCAATTATTTTCATAACTTAGAATAAGATTAACAAATGCTTTACTAAGTTACGAATTTTAGTTGTCTAAATTAACGTACTTTGATATTGGTTTTCATCTTTTCAACGATGTGATAAACAGCCGGACATACCTCAACATTATTCAATGTTAAATCTAATATAGTTTGAAACTTCCTTCTGTTGGTGTGTGGGTATTCGCTACACGCTTTCGGACGCACATCATAAATCATACAGTAATTATCGTCTGCTAAAAATGTGCAAGGCGACGATTTCAACACATGAAAATTATCTTCATCAACACGTAAATACTGCGAAATGAACTGGTGCTCCTTCATTTTAAAATGCTTAGAAATTCTGTTGATATCCTTATCTGTAAAAATCGGACTGGTGGTTTTACAACAATTCGCACAGGTTAAACAATCTGTTTCTTCAAATTGCTCGTCATGCAACTCCTGCATGGTGTAATCTAAATTTTTAGGCGGATGCTTTTTTAGTTTTTTAAAAAACTTTTTGTTTTCTATATGCGTATCTTTGGCCAACTTTGGAAGCTCCTCTAAAAAATCTTTCATTGTAATTTCTATTTTAATAGCTCTTAACTGAGCACAAAGATACTACTATGACAGATATTTTAGGTCACGCACTATTAGATTACTACAATAATGACTATTCTGAAGATATTATTACAGAATCTACCATTTCTGAAGCTGATGAAATGCCATTACCATATTTGTTCAGAACCTATAAGGAAATGCCACAATTAGAACAAAAAGCAATGCAATTAACAAAAGGCAACGTTTTAGATGTGGGTTGTGGTGCCGGGAGTCACAGTTTGTATGTTCAGAATGTTAAAAAACTAGAGGTTACTGCAATTGACATTTCTAAAGGTGCCGCTGAAGTCACTGCCTTACGTGGTGTTAAAAATGCAGAATGCAAGAACTTATTTGATGTCACTGAAAAATACGACACCATTTTATTATTAATGAATGGTATTGGCTTATGCGGAAAACTAGAACGCATTAATGTGTTCTTACAACATCTGAAAAACCTTTTAGCTACAGACGGACAAATATTACTAGACTCATCTGATATTTCTTACATGTTTGATAAAGATGATGAAGGTGGTTTTTGGGTAAATCCTGATGAGTATTATGGTGAAGTAGAATTTACCATGAGTTACAAAGGCAACACCTCAACGGCTTTTGATTGGCTGTATCTTGATTTTAACACATTACAAAATGCCTGTCATGCCAACGGCTTAGACTGTGAGTTAGTTTTAGAAGGCGAACACTTTGATTTTTTAGCAAGGATTACAATAAACAACAGTCCGTCTTAAGGAATATTCATATATTTATGTGTTTGTAGCGACATTTTCCATTTCGGGTTTGCCATTACATAATCAACCATTAAAGGGATCATTTCATCTTTTTTACTCCATTCTGGCTGGATGAATAATATGCAGTCTTTTCCTACGCGTGCCGCTTGCTCTTCAGCAAACTTAAAATCGTTCTTATTGTAAATAATTACTTTTAACTCATGAGCAGCATCACATACTTCTTGCGTAGGTAGTTTTGTCTTTTTAGGCGACAAACAAATCCAATCCCACTCTCCAGATAGTTTATAAGCTCCAGACGTTTCTATATGTGTTTTTGCACCACGTAATTTCAAGGCTAAAGTCAGCGGATTCATATCCCACATTAACGGTTCTCCTCCTGTTACTACAACCGTATCAGAATATTTTGCAGCGTTTATAGCAATTTCAGAAGTTAATGTTGGCGGGTGCAAATTAGCATCCCAACTTTCTTTCACATCACACCAATGACACCCAACATCACAACCACCAATTCTTACAAAATAAGCGGCAGTACCTTTGTAGTATCCTTCACCTTGAATGGTATAAAACTCTTCCATTAACGGAAGCATTTCACCTTTATCTACTAATTCTTGTGTTTCTTTCTGCATATCTGTTGCAAAGATACATTTTAACACGTAAAATTCTTTACTTTTTAAATCTTTCAATTTTTTAGTTGGATGTAGTTATTGTATTTTTATCGAAATTATACTAGACTTAAATGACTACTACAGAAGAATTCTTTAACCATATTAATACGGGCTACACTACTAAAGGTGATTTTATCACACTTGGATCTGCAATGCTAGAAGGCGAAACATTAACTAATGCCTTTGTAAAACTCCCTTTAAAAACATTAAACAGACACGGTTTAATTGCCGGTGCTACTGGAACAGGAAAAACCAAATCATTACAAGTTCTTGCTGAGAACTTATCTGAAAAAGGAATTCCGGTGTTGTTAATGGATATGAAAGGAGATTTGAGTGGTTTAGCACAACCAAGTCCTGGTCATGCAAAAATTGATGAACGTCACGCAAAAATTGGTTTGCCATTTAACGCGTCTAAATTCCCTGTAGAAATACTAACCTTATCAGAACAAGGTGGTGTGCGTATGCGTGCTACAGTTTCTGAATTTGGACCAGTACTTTTATCACGTATTTTAGATTTAACCAACACACAATCTGGTATTGTGTCTGTAGTTTTTAAATATTGTGACGACCATCAACTTGGGTTATTAGACTTGAAAGATTTCAAGAAAGTCTTACAATTTGCAACCGGTGAAGGAAAGGAAGAATTCCAAGAAGAATACGGACGTATTTCAACAGCATCTACAGGCGCTATTCTTAGAAAAATTATAGAAATAGAACAGCAAGGTGGCGACTTGTTTTTTGGAGAGAAATCTTTTGACGTGAATGATTTAACTAGAATTGATGACACAGGAAAAGGCTACATCAATATTTTACGTTTAACGGATATTCAAGATAAACCCAAGTTATTTTCAACATTCATGTTGAGTTTATTAGCAGAAATCTATGAAACATTCCCAGAACAAGGTGATGCCAATCAACCAGAATTAGTGTTGTTTATTGATGAAGCACATTTGATATTCAAGAACGCATCAAAACCATTGTTAGAACAATTGGAAAGTATTGTGAAACTAATACGCTCAAAAGGGGTTGGTTTATATTTCGTTACTCAAAACCCAACAGATGTACCTGAAGGCGTGTTAAGTCAATTAGGACTAAAAATTCAACACGCGTTAAGAGCCTTTACTGCAAAGGACAGAAAAGCCATAAAATTAACCGCACAAAACTATCCTGACACAGATTTTTATGACACTACAGATGTGCTAACATCCTTAGGAATTGGTGAAGCACTTGTATCTGCTTTAGACGAAAAAGGGCGCCCTACACCTTTAGCTGCCACTTTATTACGCGCACCAATGAGCCGCATGGATGTACTAACTAACACTGAGTTGGACAGTTTAATTGACAATTCAAGTTTGGTTAAGAAGTATGAGAAAAACATCGATAGAGAAAGTGCTTATGAAATTTTAGAAGATAAAATTAAAGCATCAGAAGAACAGAAAGCACAAGAGGAAATCAGAGAAGAAAAAGAAAAGAATAACAGACGTAGCGCCTCAAGACGAAGTACGCGTCAAAATCCATTAGTAAAAGTATTAACCAGCGCGACCTTTATTAGAAGCGCTTTGGGAATTTTAAAGAAATTTTTATAAACACACCACACATGAAAAAAGTACTATTAATTGCATTAGCAAGTTTCACATTTATACAATGCTCTAAAGAGCAAGATCGGTTTTTAATTCAAAAAGATCAGATTGGCGTTTTAAAAAGAAATTTTAACATTAAACAAATCGATTCCGTTTTCGCTAACGATTCCGTTGTAAAGCATGTTGCTGGAGATGGGTTTATCAACAGGAATACCGATGTAGAAATTTACGAAAAAGGGGGCGCTCATTTACTTTCATTAACACCTTCAGAAACAAGTGACGATGCTAAAATATCAATAGTAACTATTAGAGACGAGCGATTTAAAACTGCAAAAAACATCAGCTCTAAAAGCACCTTTAAAGAGTTTAAAGACAACTATGAGGTGTCTAAAATTGATCGTATTTTGAACAATATAAATGTTGAGTTTAAAAACGAAGACTTTTACATTACTATTTCTGTAGACCAGTTACCTAGTCAGTATAAATTTGATTACACCACAACTATTGAAGTGGCAAGTATTCCGGATACTGCAAAAATAAAAGACCTAAGATTGGATTGGTTTTAACTCCTCAGAGAGCTTGAGTTAAAATTAGTCACGCTATTACATTAAGGAATCAACTATTCTTCCGACATAGTAACAAACAATATAACTATGAAGACGAGTTTGATTCCTTTTTTGTGCTTTTTAATTTTTGTATCATGCAGTAATCCGGTTAATTCGCAAAAGTTAAATACCAAAAATTTAGAGACTGCTTATTTTGCAAGTGGGTGTTTTTGGTGTGCTGAAGCAATTTTTGAAAGTGTTAAAGGTGTTGAAGAAGTAATTAGTGGCTATTCTGGTGGTCATACTCAAAACCCAACTTACGAAAGCAGCAATACCGGGCAAACAGGTCATGCAGAAGCTATCAAAGTTTATTACAATCCAAAAATTGTAAGCTTTGATACTTTAATAGATGTGTATTTTGGCTCACAAAATCCGACTCAAATTAACGGTCAAGGTCCCGATAAAGGATCTCAGTACCGTTCTATCATCTTCTACAAAAATTCTACTCAAAAAAATAGCATCATTAAAAAGAAGGCCGCTTTAGCAAAAAAACTAGGCGCAAGTATTGCAGCTGAAGTAAAGCCTTTTGAAAAATTTTGGAAAGCAGAAGATTATCATCAAAACTATGAACGCTTACACCCAAATAACAGTTATATAAAAGCCATATCTATTCCGAGGTTGAATATGTTTAAAGAAAAATTCCCTCATTTAATTAACGCGCACTAAATCGGATTGCAAAATCACTCCCTTCAGCGCTACTTTTAACGGTTACCTCACCATTTAACTGTCTGGAAAAGGAGCTAATTAACCGCTGTCCTAAAGAACGTGAATTAGCTTCGAGATCTTCAAGGTTAAACCCTTTACCATTGTCGATTACTTTTAATTCAAAAAGATCTTTTTCCACCTCTTTTAAAGACACAAACAAGCGACCTGTATCAGAATCAAAGGCATGTTTTAACACGTTTATCACCAATTCCGTAATCAACAAACCAATATATAAAACAGTCTCATTACTAAACTTCAAACGCTCACCAACATCTATTTTATAGTCAATAGTTAAGCCTGCTTTTATTTGAAACAAATCATCCAATAACTCTTTTATATAAGACTCCATATCTAAAATTTCAAAGTTCTCAGATTGGTAAATTGTTTCATGTAGTTTAGCCATAGTCATAATTCTACGCTCAACTTTTTTAAGCGTGTTGAGTGAGTTCTCATCTTGAGCAGCTCTATATTGCATATGCACCATACTATTCACCATTTGTAAATTATTTTTTACGCGATGATGAATTTCTTTTAATAAGTTTGTTTTTGTTACATTTTGCGCTTCAATTATCTCATACTGCTTTTGTAATATCTCATTTTTATTCCTTACATGTTTATTGACAGCTTCATTAAATTTTATATACTGAAACACGATCATATAAGTTAATACCAAAATAAAACCTGTGTCAATTGCTCCGGAAATATGGTCTACCAACTTATAATTTTGCATGTCTACCCCATTGTTTTTTATCACAATATATAAACTGAACAATATATTTATCACACCATAAGACACTGCTATTAACCGCCAATTTTTCCCTAGTATGAATAGTGCAAGTAATGACAATGCAACAACCCATAAATTATTAGTCATGTATGGGTCTCCGTAATAATAAATAAAAAACGGCGTAGGCAACCAGTTTGCTAAAATAAATATTACTGAAATCACATTTACCTTGCCTTTTTTCTTCAATAAATATAACAAGCTTGTATTTATGATTAACGCATATATATAAAACCCAATTAATTCACCGTCTGAAAAAACGGTTGAAAAAATAATTGATATCAATTGCATAACTATAAACACGCACAACACGTTTGAAATTAATTTCAATTTGTGCACATAGAATATATCATCTATTTTCTCACTTGAGAAAATCGTATATTTTAATTGGGATATAATTTTAGAAATACTCATCTGTTTTAAATATACAACATTAATATTTAAGGGGTTATAATCAAACCATCTACTATTGCAGTATCTCATTTATTTTTATTAAATTTGTAAAACACTGTTTCAATTATTAAAACAATAGTAATGTCAACACCATTTCAAGCGAATTTAGACTTTGCAAAAAACTTAGATAAAAACGATAAAATTGCGCACTTACGTGATGAATTTCATATTCCAAAAGATAAAGACGGGAATGATTGGATTTACATGTGCGGAAACTCATTAGGACTTCAACCTAAATCAACAAAAGAATACATTAATCAAGAATTAAAAGACTGGGCTAACTTTGGTGTGGAAGGACACTTTGAAGCAAAAAACCCATGGATGCCTTACCATGAGTTTTTAACCGAAGCAATGGCTAAAATTGTTGGTGCAAAACCTATTGAAGTAGTTACAATGAATACCTTAACAACAAATTTACACTTGTTGATGGTCTCATTTTACCAACCTACTAAAACAAAATATAAAATCGTGATTGAATCTGATGCATTTCCCTCAGATCGTTATGCTGTTGAATCTCAATTGCGTTTTCATGGCTTTGATCCAAAAGAAGGTGTCATTGAATGGACGCCACGTCAAGGAGAAGAGCTGCTGCGCATGGAAGATTTAGAAGAAATTCTTAATACCCAAGGGGATGACATTGCCTTATTACTAATTGGTGGAGTCAACTATTATACAGGGCAATATTTAGACCTTAAAAAAATAGCTGAATTAGGTCATGCAAAAAACTGTATGGTTGGGATAGATTTAGCACATGGTGCTGGAAATATTTCTCCAGAACTTCATGAATCAGGTGTAGATTTTGCGGCGTGGTGCACTTATAAATACTTAAATTCTGGACCAGGAAGTTTAGGAGGATTATTTGTTCATGAAAAACATGCACACAATAAAGCGTTAAATAAATTCTCTGGGTGGTGGAGTCACAATAAAAGCACACGTTTCAATATGCGTCAGGAGTTAGATATCATTCCAGGTGCAGAAGGTTATCAATTGAGCAACCCTCCTATCCTATCTATGGCAGCAATTAAAGCCTCATTAGACATGTTTACAAAAGTTGGGATGACGGCATTAAGAGAAAAATCAGAACAATTAACTGGTTATTTTGAATTCTTAATCAATCAAATTGAAACAGATAGAATAAAAATAATTACCCCTACTAACCCAAAAGAAAGAGGTTGTCAACTATCAGTTCAAGTAAAAAATGCCGATAAGAGTTTACACAAAGCGTTAACAGATAATCATATTATAACAGATTGGCGTGAACCTGACGTTATTCGTTGTGCCCCTGTACCAATGTACAATTCATTTGAAGACGTATTTAAAATGGTAGAAAAATTAAAAACACTATTGTAATGGCTCAACAAGAAAATATATTAATCATTGGCGCAGGTTTATGTGGCTCATTACTAGCATTACGCTTAGCACAACGCGGCTTTAAAGTTGATTTATACGAAAGCAGACCTGACTTAAGAACAACAGACATTTCCGCTGGGCGATCAATCAATTTGGCCTTATCTGACAGAGGACTAAAAGCGATGCGATTAGTAGGTGTTGAAAATAAAGTAACACCTTTATGCATTCCTATGTTCGGACGTTTAATTCATGATATTGAAGGCAATACATTCAGCTCAAATTATTCAGGAAGAGATAACGAATATATCAATTCTATTTCAAGAGGAGGCTTAAACGCCGTATTATTAGATGAAGCAGAACAACATGAAAATGTCACGATTCATTTTAATAAAAAATGTACACATGTCAATTTAGAAGCAAATACTGCAAGCTTTAAATGTTATCTAACAAATGAAGTGAAAGAGTGTACTGCTGATGTTATTTTCGGTACAGATGGCGCAGGATCTGCTTTACGTAAAAGCTATTATTTAGAGAAGAAATTTCTATTCAGTTATGCACAAGAGTATTTAACTCACGGTTATAAAGAATTAGAAATACCAGCTGATAAAATTGGCAATCATCAAATAAGTAAAGAACATTTACATATTTGGCCACGTGGGCAATACATGTTAATTGCCCTACCAAATTTAGATGGTAGTTTTACAGTAACCTTATTTTTATCTTATGATGAAGGCGACTATAATTTCAATAACTTAACTACAATTGAAAAAGTAACCGAGTTTTTTGAAACACAATTCCCAGATGCTTTAACGTTAATTCCTGATTTAGATAAAGAATTCTTTGGCAACCCAACAGGATCTTTAGGAACTGTAAAATGTAGCCCATGGCAACACAACGGACAAACGTTATTAATGGGAGACGCTGCTCACGCCATTGTGCCGTTTTACGGACAAGGTATGAACGCATCATTTGAAGATGTTGTTGTTTTTGACAGTATTTTAGATGATCATACTGGCAATTGGAATGCCACTTTTAAAGCATATCAAAATGCTAGAAAAGAAGACACCGATGCTATTGCAGATTTAGCTATTGATAATTATTATGAAATGAGAGACCATGTGGCTAATCCTATTTTTAAAGAAAAAAGAGGGTTGGAAATGAGTTTAGAAAAAACCTTCCCAACGGAATATTTTTCCAAATACTCAATGGTGACGTTTAATGAAAATATCAATTATGCAAAAGCCATGAAAATTGGTCGTGCTCAAGACAAAGCACTTTTAAATATGATTGCCGATAAAGATATCGCTACCAGTCATGATATGACCAAAGACGAATTAAAAGTCGTGCTTAAAAAAATACAACAAGAAACAAATGAAATTTTATCGGAAGATAAAATAGCAGGTTTAAAATAATCACATCATGAATAAAGGAAAATTAATACAAGGAAAAGCAACACCAAGAGGAAAATTCCCACATGTGAAGCGTGTTGGTGATTTTATATACGTATCAGGAACAAGCTCTAGACGACCAGACAATTCATTTGTTGGTGTTGATGTTGATGAATTCGGAACTACCAACCTAGATATTAAAGCGCAAACAAAAGCGGTTTTAGACAACATCAATGATATTTTAAAAGAAGAAGGCGCTAGTTTAAAAGATATTGTAGATGTAACTACTTTTCTAGTAAACATGAATGATTTTGGAGGTTACAACAAAGTGTACGCTGAACACTTTGATTATGACGGCCCTACACGTACAACTGTTGCCGTACACCAATTACCACATCCGCATTTATTAATAGAAATTAAAGTGGTGGCTTATAAAAAAGTTAACTAATTGAGTACAACAAAAAAAATATTAAACACCTCTGTAGCGAAAGCATTTCATATTCTGGACTGCTTCAGCACTGATGTTCAGGAACTTGGCGTTACAGAATTGGCTCATAAAATGGGAACCAATAAAAGTGCTGTATACAGAATGTTAGCCACAATGGAAGCTTTAAACGTCATTCAACAAAATTCTGAAAATGGAAAATACCGTTTAGGATTAAAATTATTTGAACTCGGACAAAAAGTATCTATCAACAAAAACTTTATTGCTAAAGCAAAACCACACATGGAAGCTTTAGCGAAACAAGCTGGCGAAACAGCACATTTAGCCATATATAAAAATCATAAAGTCTACTTTTTAGATAAAGTTGTTGGTAGGCATGATTTGCAAATCAATTCTCAAATCGGAAGTGAAAAGGCCTTACACTGCACAGCTTTAGGAAAAACAATGTTGGCTTTTGCTGAGCCAAATTATAAAACAGTAATTAAGGATACCGTACTACAACGAGTAACGGAACATACCATTACAAATTCTAAAAAATTGATTCAAGAAATTGAAAAAATTAAACAACAAGGTTTTGCCCTTGATATGGAAGAAAACGAAATAGGACTTGTTTGTGTAGCCGTACCAGTATGTAATAATCAAGGGCAATTTATTGCTGCAATTAGCACCTCTGGACCATCAGCACGGTTTAACGAAGATGACATTCAAACATATACAGACGATTTAAAACACACTGCACAACAGTTAAAATTAATTTTTAGTTAGTAATTATGAAAAAAATACTAAACTACATCAACGGAGAATTTAAAGCACCGAAAAACAATGAGTGGCTAGACAATTACAACCCTTCAAATGGAACCGTATATAGTCTAATTCCTAATTCATCTTCTGATGATGTTGAGGAAGCGTACCAAGCTGCTGCAAATGCTTTTCCAGAATGGTCAAATACAACCTTAGATTATAGAAGTAAAATCCTTTCTAAAATTGCCACATTAATTGAAGTTAACCTTGAGCGTTTTGCAGAAGCAGAAGCTCAAGATAACGGAAAACCATTAAGTCTTGCTAAAACTGTAGACATACCAAGAGCGTCTAGTAATTTTCAGTTTTTCGCAAATGCCATTACACAGTTTTCAAGTGAATCTCATGAAAGTGTTGGTTTAAACGCCTTTAATTTCACTTTAAGAAACTCTATTGGTGTTGTTGGATGCATTTCGCCATGGAATTTACCCTTATACTTATTTTCTTGGAAAATAGCTCCAGCGCTGGCCACAGGGAACACTGTAGTTGCAAAACCTAGCGAAGTCACTCCCATGACAGCATACCTATTAGCTGACATTTGTACAAAAGCAGGACTACCAAAAGGGGTTTTAAATATCGTTCACGGCTTAGGTCATACTACTGGTCAAGCCATTGTTGAACACGAAAAAATTAAAGCCATTTCATTTACTGGAGGAACAGCTACTGGAGCAAGCATTGCTCGAACTGCTGCACCGATGTTTAAGAAATTATCATTAGAGTTAGGCGGGAAAAATCCAAATTTGATTTTCGCAGATTGTGATTATGAAAAAATGCTAAACGTTACCTTAAAATCGAGCTTTGCAAATCAAGGTCAAATATGTCTATGTGGCTCAAGAATATTTGTAGAACGTAGCATTTACAACAAATTTAAAACTGATTTTATAGCGAGAACAAAAGCACTTAAAGTTGGAAACCCAATGAATTCGGATACTAATATTGGTGCATTAGTATCAAAACCTCATCTTAAAAAAGTAAAATCATACATTGATAGTGCAGAACAAGAAGGCGGCACTGTATTATGTGGCGGAAATTATGTGACTGTTAACGGTCTTGAAAACGGTTACTATTTAGAACCTACCATTATTGAAGTTACCGATGCCAACTGCAGGTTAAATCAGGAAGAAATTTTTGGCCCAGTAGTAACCATAATGCCCTTTGATTCAGATGACGAAGCTTTAGCTTTAGCAAATGATGTAAAATACGGACTCTCAAGTACTATTTGGACAAACAACCTCACACGAAGCATGCACTTAGCAAAAAATCTACATGCAGGAATTGTATGGATTAACACCTGGTTAATGCGTGATTTACGCACACCATTTGGCGGCATGAAAGATTCAGGTGTTGGCCGAGAAGGTGGTGTTGAAGCACTACGCTTTTTCACGGAACCAAAAAATATATGCATCAAATATTAAAAAAAATAAATGTGCCATTTTTAAACGACATCTTATAAAATTATAAACATGAATTTTAATTTAAATAATAAAAACGCATTAGTTTGCGGAAGTACACAAGGAATTGGAAAAGCAACCGCTTTACAATTAGCAGAGTTAGGAACGACAGTAACTTTAATTGCTCGTAACGAAACGAAATTAAAAGCTGTTTTGAGCGAATTATCTACGTCAAACGGGCAACAGCACAATTACATAGTTGCTGATTTTCAAAACCCAACTGACTTACAATCAAAATTAAATACTGCTAATCAAACATTTCATATTTTGATTAACAATACTGGAGGACCAGCAGGAGGACCAGTATTTAATGCGTCATTAGATGAATTTGAAAGTGCGTTTACGCAACATTTAAAATGCAATCACATTTTAGTTCAGGCTGTAGTTCCTGCCATGAAAGAAGCTGGCTACGGAAGAATCATCAACATCATTTCTACTTCTGTTAAACAACCATTAGCAGGTTTAGGCGTATCTAACACAATTAGAGGCGCAGTAGCCAACTGGTCTAAAACATTAGCTGGTGAATTAGGAAGTTTCGGGATAACAGTAAACAATGTACTCCCAGGCGCAACTGGCACTGAGCGTTTAAAACAAATTATTACCAATAAAGCTGAAAAAACAGGTCAATCATTCGAAGAGGTTTCAAATGCAATGAAAAACGACATTCCTGCAAAACGCTTTGCACAACCAGAAGAAATTGCAAATGCCATTGTATTCTTAGCATCAGAAGCCGCTTCATATATAAACGGAATAAACGTTCCTGTTGATGGTGGAAGAACAAAATCACTTTAAAAAATAATTCAATAGTTTTAAGTAACTTTATAAATCATTAATACAACCCATCATGAGTAAATTAGTTTCACCTTTAAATTTTAAAGCTTGGATAGATGAAAACCGTCATTTATTAAAACCACCTGTTGGAAATAAGTGTGTGTGGAATGATGGTGAATACATCGTTATGGTTGTTGGTGGCCCAAATAGCCGAAAAGATTACCATTATAATGAAACGCCAGAATTCTTCTACCAAGTAGAAGGCGATATGGTTTTAAAAATCATAGATAATGGCCAACAAAAAGATGTTCATATTAAAGAAGGTGATATTTATTTATTACCAGGAAAAGTTCCTCACTCACCGCAACGTGCAGCTAATACTGTTGGCCTAGTTATTGAAATGCCAAGAGCAGAAGGTGTTTTAGATGCTTTAGAATGGTATTGTGAAAATTGTAACTCACCTCTATATAGAGAAGAGTTTGCTTTAGATAATATCGTCACAGATATGCCTATCATTTTTGACAAATACTATAATGACACTAAAAAGTGTACATGTTCAAAATGCGGAACAATAATGCAAGAATCTAAAAAAACTGTGTCATAACATGAAAAGAAAAATTCGTATAAACGGACATTCGCATTTACTGCCTTACCCTGAAGAAATCCCTCAATTTTTAAAAGACAAGGAAATTTTTTGGGTAGATGACGAACGTAAATATATGTTACAAAAAGGGTGGAAACGTCCAGTTACAGACTCAAGTTTTTTCTTAGATGAAAAATTAGGATGGATGGAACGTAATAAAATTGACCATGCCGTTGTTCTAAATTTATCACAATTGTATGGAAATGGTTTGCGTTTAGAAGAAATGAAGCATGCCTTGAAATTCCAGAATGATTTTAATGCTAAAGTGCAACAAAATCATCCTTCAAAGTTTACTTGCGGATTTGTTGTTCACCCTGGTTTTATTAATGGCGCCTTATGGGAAATTAAACGTTGTGTTGAAGAACTAGGCATGAGAGTACTTTGTTTGCCAACACATTACATGGATTCTATTGGACAGTGGCGTTGTATTTTTGATGAAGAAAACGATCCTATTTTTGAATTAGCTAATGAATATAAACTAGCAATTGAAGTACATCCGTATGACGGTGACAAAATGATTAAATTAGCCAATACAGCATGGCGTTTTCATTTGGTTTGGATGCTAGCTCAATGTGGTGATGCCTATCATTTTTACACCTTAAATGGAATGCAAGAGCGTTACCCGAACATTAGAACATGTTTTGCACACGGTGGCCAATTAGCTCAAATGAATTTAGGACGACGTATTCAAGGATTTGACGGAAGACCTGATTTATTCGAAGGAAAAACCCACCCTAGAAAGGCAGTTGGACACAAGAATATTTATTTTGACACTTTGGTACATGACACGGATTCTTTGAAATTAACATTTGAACGCCAAGGAACAAAACAGGTTATTATGGGCTTAGATGACCCATACCCATTAGGAGAAATGGAAAGTGACGCGCAATCTTCTTATCCAGGAAAAATATTAGATTTAGCAAAAGAACGCGGTTTAATTACTGATAAAGAATATGATGATATTTGGGAACACAATGTATTAAACTGGTTGTTTGGAGATGATGAAAAAGCAAAAGAAGATTTGGTAAAAAAGATCTTGTCTTAATTAAATCGATTATCATAAAATATATAACCTCACATTATTCTATATTTGTGAGGTTTTTAACTTAATCAATTTATGCATTTTATTCCGCAAAACTTAGACGATTATGTAATTGCTCATTCACAACAAGAACCTGAGTTATTGCAAAAATTAACTCGTGAAACGTATCAAAAAATTTTACAACCTAGAATGTTGAGCGGTGCTTTTCAAGGACGCATTTTAAGCATGATTTCTAAGTTAATAAACCCTAAGAACATTCTAGAAATAGGAACGTATACAGGTTATTCTGCTTTATGCCTGGCAGAAGGTATGCAATCTGATGGTGAATTACACACAATTGACATTAATGAAGAGTTGGTAGATTTTCAGCGAAAATACTTTGACCTATCTTGTAACGGCAAGCAAATACACCAACACCTTGGACAAGCTATAAACATTATCCCAACACTTACTCAAAAATTTGATTTGGTGTTTATTGATGCAGACAAACCAAATTATGTCAATTATTTTCACACTGTAATTGACAAGATGGAAACTGGAGGCGTTATTTTATCAGATAATGTATTGTGGAGTGGTAAAGTTTTAGAACCTCTAAAACCAAATGATGAATCAACACGAGTGTTGTTGGACTACAATAAATTATTAAATGAAGATTCAAGAATTGAAACCGTATTACTACCCATTAGAGATGGCTTAACAATTAGCCGGGTAAAGTAATTTAAAACTGACGTTTGATTGGCCCAGTTAAATCATCAAACTCATCCTTAACTTTATTAATTTCGTTTTTAACCGAAGCACCTAACTCAGTATCAACACCATAATCTTTTGCAGAGTTATTAATTTCTGATTTTATATCATTAGTTGCATTCTTAAGCTGTGTCATACCTTTCGCTAAACCTCTAGCAATTTCAGGTAACTTATCTGCACCAAAAATCATAACTACTATAAATAGAATGAATATGATTTCAACACCGCTAATAAATAAAAAATGTGTTTGCATACTGCAAATATAAAGCTTATTCTCTATTTTGAGTATCTTGCAGACTAATATTACACTATGAGTAAAAAAATTAAATTAATTTGGGAGTTTAGAGGTCCAACTGCGGAGCAAACCGCTAAACATCATGTTATTCATTTGAATGACTATATCGCTATTGAAAAAATAGCGCTTAAAAACACATCTGTAGAGGTACATGGTGAATTTGCGGCATCAGCTTTTATGATAATTGAAGAAGCAGATTTACAAAAAGTAAAGGCAGCTTTAAAACCGCACAGAGGACAATATTATACAGAATAACATGACACAATATATTGTTTTGCTAAGAGGTATTAATGTAGGCGGCCACAACAAACTTCCTATGGCAAGTTTGAAAGACTTGCTAAATAACAATGGCTACACAGAGGTATCTACTTACATACAAAGTGGCAATATTCTTTTATCTTCTGAAAAAACGAGTGTTGTTATTAGCAAACATATTGAAGTGTTAATAAAGACTACATTTAACTACACTATACCTGTAATTACCATTTCAACTACTGAATTACAACAGTGTTTTAAAGAAAACCCTTATTTAAATTTTGTAGAGGATATTAAATTTTTACACGTTACTTTTTTAGGTACTTCACCTGAAACAAACGTCATAAATCACTTGGATATTAATACCTATAATAATGATACTTTTAAAATAAAAAATAGGTTTGTGTATTTACATACTCCTGACGGTTTTGCTAAAACTAAATTTTCAAACACACAATTTGAAAAGCAACTAAACACCAAAGCAACTACTCGGAATTGGCGAACAGTAAGTAAACTAATAGAGTTGTCAAAAAATATTTAGTCAACAAAAAAAGCCAACTCAATTGAGTTGGCTTTTTTATTATAATCTATAATACTCTATTATCCTTTTACTTTCTTTTTGAAAGAGTCGAATTTGTTTTCTTTTTCTTGTTTAGGCCAAGCGTTATTTGTCACATCAATATCAGCAGTCTCTAAGTTAGGGTCTACTGTAATGCTAATTAATTCTTTTTCTGAAGCAATAACTTTTTTCACTTCGTTATCATTCTTTCTCCATACTTGAGCAGGATACGTAATGTTTTCAACTGAACCATCTGCATACTTGTACTCTACAATTAAAGGCATTACCAAACCACCTGGCTTGTTAAATTCAATCTCGTAAAAATACTTTGGCGTAGCCATTTTAGCACGCTCATCTGCTGTAAAGTTATCCATCATATACTCTTTTAAAGTAGACGAGTTATCTAATGCTGAACCTTCGGCTAATTTATCTGTAAAGTCTTCACTACCTTCTTCAGCCATATACACTAGCGGTGGCAAGTCTGATTCTTTCATTCCTCTTGCCTCCATTATTTTCTTGATTTTTGCAGTTGGCTTAGAGCTCACATAAAATTTCTTTACGCTTTTAACTCCTATATCAACATAATCTGTTGAATAAAACCATCCTCTCCAATACCAGTCTAAATCAACTCCAGAAGCATCTTCCATAGTTCTGAAGAAATCTTCTGGTGAAGGGTGCTTAAACATCCAACGTTGAGAATACGTTTTAAAGGCATGATCAAACAATTCTTTACCCATTACCGTTTCTCTTAAAATGTTTAATGCTGTTGCTGGTTTACCATAGGCATTATTCCCTAATTGGTATACATTTTCTGGGTTAGACATAATTGGCGTGATGAAACTTTGATCACCTTTCATGTAATTAACAATCTTAGCAGGTTCACCTCTTCGAGATGGGTATTTTTTATTTGGAGCAATTGCTTCAGGGAACCATGTTCCAAATTCTTGTTCTGCTATATACTGCATGAATGTATCTAAACCTTCATCCATCCATCCCCACTGACGCTCATCAGAGTTAACGATCATTGGAAAGAAGTTATGTCCAACTTCGTGAATAATTACACTAATCATTCCGTATTTAGTTCTATCACTATATGTACCATCTTCATTTGGACGGCCATAGTTCCAGCAAATCATAGGATATTCCATTCCTTGATTTTTAGCATGTACAGAAATTGCTTTAGGATAAGGATAATCAAACGTTTTATCAGAATACGATTTTAATGTACTTACAACTGCTTTAGTAGAATACTCTTCCCATAACGGATTTCCTTCTTTTGAGTATAATGACACTGCCATTACAGTACGCTCACCAAGCTTAACCGCTTGCATATCCCAAATGTACTTTCTTGAAGACGTAAATCCGAAATCTCTAACATTTTTAGCGCTAAACTTCCATGTTTTCTTTTCAGTTGAACGGCTCTTTTCATTTGCCTCAGCTTCAGACTGATTTACAATCATTACTGGTTTGTCAAATGATTTTCTTGCTTTTTTATAACGATTCATCATCGTCTTAGAGAATACATCTTTTCTATTTTGCAACTCTCCAGTAGCATCTACAATATGATCTGCTGGCACTGTAATATTAACATCATAATCACCAAATGCTAAAGCAAACTCTCCGTTACCCCAGAATTGGTAGTTTTGCCAACCTTCTACATCATTGTACACACACATTCTTGGAAAAAACTGTGCGATGACATACGAGTAGTTATCGTCTTTTTTAAAGTATTCATACCCTGAACGTCCTCTACCATTAACATGATCGTTAATATTATACCACCATTTTACTGAGAAAGATATTTTCTCTCCAGCTTTTAATGGTGACGATAAATCAATACGCATCATCGTTTGATTGATGACGTGCTTCATTGCTTTACCATTAGCATCTTTAACTTCCTGAATATTAAAACCTCCGTCAAATTTAGTTCCAAAATGCTTTCCTACAAATGAACTTGGTTGGTCTGCAGCTGGTACTCCGCCGCCATCTTTTAAATGTGATTTTGAATCTTTAGCACGAATGTTCTGATCTAATTGCAACCATAAATACTCTAAATCATCAGGTGAATTATTCGTATAAGTAATCGTCTCTTCTCCTGAAATTTTTTGATTGACATCATCCAGTTCTAAGTTGATTTTATAATCGGCTTTTTGCTGGTAGTACGCATGACCAGGCGCTCCTGATGCAGTTCTGTACTGGTTGGGAGTTGAAAACTCTTGGTACAACTGCCTGAACTTATTAGTGTTATTGTGTCCGCCTTCACGCACTTCTTCTTTTGCTTTGTCTTGAGCGAATGAAATTCCACTAACAAGGAATATCATGGAAAGAACTAGATACTTACTTTGCTTCATTGATTATAATTTTTGTGTGAAAATAACTTTTTTTATGATAGTTAGCTACTATTTATTATAACTTTAACACCCCAGAGGTGTTCTCTTTAATTAGTAAAAAACTTTTCTTTTTATCATTTATTGTAATATGGGTAATATTTTGTTGTCCTTCATATAGATCCATCAATAGTTTATTGGTTATTGTTACAGATTGAACATCATCAATATCTTCTACTTCAAAATAACACTGTAACATATCATCATTAAACTCTTTACCGATGTATGTGTAGCTTTTTAAGGCACCATTGACACTAATTGAAAACTTCTTTTTAAAATATTTTTCTACATAAACATCGGCAGTTTTGTCGTCTAATTTTATTGAAGCTCCATACCGTTCTTGCAACACGTTTTGAAAATCATCAATAAATAAACGTGATGTCACTTGCAATGATTTGTTTGCTGATGAGTACTCTATATCTGTAACGCTTACGTAATATTTGTGCAATACAGTAAAACTAGAGAGCATAAACAATAAGCCAACTATAATTGCATTTGTTTTAATTTTCATTGAAATACTTATTTTAAACATTAGTATTGATTCTTTTCTATTTGTTACAAAACTTATACCATTAGTCTTTTTTTTCTAGTATTTGAAGATAGGTTTTTGATTTGTTTTTCAGAAAATCATAAATAATAATATTACTATTTGTTTTAACTATTTGAGTAAACAGTTCATCTGATGAGGCGTAATAAAGAAAGTCGTATAATTTTGTTTTTGGGATTTTGAAATCATAAGTCATCGTGTGTTCAAAAGCGTCATATGTTTTAGTTTCCAAATTAGATTTCCGCTCCAGCTGCACATGTCTTTTTAGCATTTTTGTACGTCCAGAAATGGCATTAATAATTACATCTACAGGAATTATACCGCCTCCTGAATGTGTTGCTGTATAGAGTTTTCGTTCAGATGCTGTAGGTGGCTTAACATGTGCATTTGGCAACCCTAAGGTTTTTGCGGTAAACAATTCTTTAGTTTTAATACGTTGTGTATCTGCAAGTAAATCTCCTGTCAATTTTGGTTTTATATACACTGCGTCCAACTCATTTACTTGATCTTCTAACAAAATGTACTTGTAGCCTTCATCTAACACTTTTTTAGTAATCACTAGGCGTTTTAACTGGTATTGAAGTGCACTAAAAACAATCGTATCGTTTTGGTTTACCTCTATTTCAAACTCTCCATTTGCATTTGTAATGGTATACTTTTGAAATGTTTTGTTAAACACATGAATACCCTCATTATCGCCAGAATTAACAATTTCTCCTTTTAATAAAGATTGACTAAACGTTATAATAGGGAACACTAAAAATAAATACCTTATATACTTCATTCTAACGTAATAAATGTTTTTCTTAATTCAAGCAATCGATTTACTAAAGCAAACTTATCTCTGTTGTTTAATGTCATGATTAATTGCTCGTCAAACTCAGTAAATTGAATAAACCGTTCACAATCATGTTCATTTAAATTGAGTTCTATTAACATAAACTGCTTACCAAAATACAACTCTAAATCATCTTTAGAATATTTTAATGGAATAACTTTTTTTATAACTGTTTTGTTTTTGGGAATCAAACTCAAAATTAGTCCAATTATATTGATACCTGATGGCATTTCATTTTCTCCAATCTCAGAATATTCATCTTTAACCAGAACCCCTTTATAATCGCCCAGTCCTCTAAATGCATCAGTCATTCCAAATTCAACAGATTGTGTTGTTTTAATTTGTTTGCTATCCGTAATTAGATTTCCTGTAAGTTCATAACCTATGTAAACCTCATCCAACTCATTCACTTTTGTATCAAGCAAAACTTGAATAACCTCATCGTTAAAAATTTCTTCAGTTACAATTACTTCTTTTAAATGGTATTGTAGTGCCGTAAAAACAATAGTATCTTGAGGTCTTACCGGAATTGAAAACCGTCCTTCTTCAGTTGTTATTGTGTATTTCTGAAACGTTTTATTAAACACATGAATTCCATCAATATCGTTAGAGTTCGTTATTTCTCCTTTTAACAATGCTTGACTAAACACACCAATGGTATTTAATAAAAAAATATAATACAACTGTTTTTTCACACCATAAAACAACAGCATATTATGTTAAACAAATCTTTATTTGAATCTAAAGTTTTGTTAAAGCTTAATAATCCGTAAATTTACAATTATACTTATTTTAGCTTATATACATGAAAAAACTAATTATAGCAAGCACTTCTACAATACACGGCAGTGGATACCTTGAATATTTATTACCAACCTTAAAACAACATTTCAACAACTGTACAGAAATTATTTTTATCCCATTTGCTAGACCAGGTGGAATTACTCACGATGCATATACAACCATTGCCAAAAAAGCATTTGCAGCAATTAACATCAAAGTAAAAGGACTGCATGAATGTGATGATTATAATCACGAATTAAAAAACGCGCAAGGCATCTTTACTGGGGGCGGAAATACGTTTTTGTTAGTTTCACAACTTTACAAATATAACATCATGCCTGTGCTAAAAAATATAATTACAACTGGCACGCCTTATTTAGGAACTAGCGCTGGAAGTAATATTTGCGGCCTAACTATGAACACAACAAACGACATGCCTATTGTTTACCCTCCTAGTTTTTCAACTTTAGGCTGTGTTTCTTTCAATATTAACCCCCATTATTTAGACCCTGACCCAAGCTCTACACATAAAGGAGAAACAAGAGAAACACGTATTAAAGAATTTCATAAATTTAACACTGTACCTGTTATTGGTTTACGAGAAGGAAGTTGGCTAACAGTAAATGATGCCACAATTACACTTAATGGCGATTTAAACGCACGTGTTTTTGAGCACAACAAACCTCCTTATGAAGTAAAGCCTCAGCATGATTTTTCTGGCTTTAATTAATAACTTATGCGTCAAAAAGAAATTATAGAACAATTTTACACAGCTTTTCAAAAACTAGATGTTGACACTATGCTTTCCTTATATCATGATGACATTGAGTTTACCGATCCAGCCTTTGGCACTCTTAAAGGAAATGCCGCAAAAAACATGTGGCGTATGATATGCTCAAAAGCAAAAGATTTTTCTTTAAACTACAATCAAGTTACAGAAACCTCTGCCCATTGGGAAGCTAGCTACATATTTTCTGCTACAGGAAACAACGTCTTAAATAAAATAGATGCTACGTTTGAATTTAAAGACGGTAAAATTTCCAAACATACTGATGTTTTTAATCTCCATAACTGGGCCTCACAAGCAATGGGGTTTAAAGGAAAGTTATTAGGAGGTACTTCATTTTTTAAAAGAAAACTAAATAAACAAACCCAAGCACTTTTAGCGGCTTATACTAAAAAGAACTTATAAAACACCACTATGGAATTTATCAACGTTTTTCACCCACACATTTTAGGTGCAAGTTTATTTTTTAATATCACTTTCATTCCATTTTAAAAAAGGTTATAAAGCAGCTTAATTAGGGTTTACTTGCTTGTGCTAAAAACATAACAACTACAATACAGGTGTATTTTTATTGAAACTCGGCATCTCTTTACTTACAGCCTCAGCAGATGTATATTGTTAACTTTAAAATCAGACGCTGCCAAAAGTCTTTATTCTTAATTATACAACAAAAAAAAGGACCTTCTTTTCAGAAGATCCTTTTTTGCCCTATTTGAGCGAGAGACCGGGTTCGAACCGGCGACATTCAGCTTGGAAGGCTGACGCTCTACCAGCTGAGCTACTCTCGCAAGCGTTTGGCAAATATAGGTAGTTTTAACACATTATACCAAATGTTTTTTAATTTTTTTAAAACTATTTCACAACAAACTACCAGTCAACTAAATACAATTTATATTTACCTCTAAAAGATTGTAAGCCGTTTAAATTACTTGTGTTTTTTTTCTAAAAAATGTAACGATCTACTCACTTCCTCATTTAGTAATGTTATTTTTGAATGCTAAAATTCAAAAAAATATTCTAGAACTATGGGACGAATCATTGAAACTGAACGCTTGTACCTTAGAAAATTTCAGTTAAAAGATGCTTCTGCATTATTCAAACTAAATAGCAATTCAAATGTTTTAAAATACACAGGTGATGTCCCTTTTAAAAACATTTCAGAAGCAGAACGTTTTATTAAAAACTACACGCACTACGACACATATAATATGGGGCGATGGGCTGTTTGTGAAAAACGACAAGGTGAGTTTATTGGATGGTGTGGTTTAAAATACCACCCTATTGATGATTATATTGATCTTGGTTACCGTATTTTTGAAAAGCACTGGAATAAGGGCTTCGCTACAGAAGCGTCTAAAGGTGTGCTTTCATATGCATTTAACAAATTACGTGTTCAAAACATTTATGCCTATGCAAACAAGCACAATAAAGCCTCAATTTCTGTTGCTAAAAAAGCTGGTTTACAGTTTTATCAAGAAAAAATTCACGAAGGGAACGTTACACAAATATTTCATGCAAAAAATAACTTAGTAGAAGTTAAAGAAATAAACGCTTCTCAAACGCTTAAGATCCGGCATCAAGTACTACGGCAAGGCAAACCAATTGACACTTGTAAATTTGAAGGTGATAATTTAAAAACGACTCATCATTTGGGTTTATTTTATTATAGCGAGCTAATAGGTGTTGTAACCTACATGAAAAATACCAACACCTCATTTAACGAAGAGCTACAATACCAATTAAGAGGGATGGCCATTTTACAGCCATTTCAAGGAAAAAAATTCGGAAATATTTTACTCGAAGTAGGCGAAAAACTATTGAAAGCAAAAAAATGCACTTTAGTTTGGTGTAATGCACGAGAAAATGCTGTGAATTTTTACAGCAAGTTCGGATTTAAAAAATCTGGAGATGCTTTTGAAATTCCAGAAATTGGCACTCATTTTGCAATGCATAAAACCGTTAACCGTACAAATAAGTCGTTTTAAAGCAATTACAACCAATAACAACGCAAATACATTATTGTCAATTCAGAATTTCGTATATTAAATACTTATTAAAACATCATGAGAGGTAGTAAATTTAAAATTAGATTATTGATTGGTATTGCAATTATTGCATTTGCGTACATTCAAAAATGTAACCGTCAAGAAGTAAATCCTTATACCGGACGAAAACAAACTATTACGATGAACCCTGACCAAGAAATACGTATAGGGTTAGATAGTAGAGATCAAATGGCACAACAACATGGGGGCTTATACCCTGATGAACGCCTACAAGCGTATGTTGATATGGTTGGGGAAAAATTAGTTAATTCAAGTTTAGCCAGAGAAACCCCTTATAAATACGAATTTCATTTATTAGCAGATGATCAAACTATTAATGCTTTTGCATTACCAGGTGGACAGTGTTTTATAACATTTGCCTTGTTAAATAAATTAGAATCTGAAGACCAACTGGCTGGTGTTTTAGGCCATGAAATTGGCCATGTATTGGGAAAACATTCTGCAGAACGTATAGGTGAAACTGATTTTTGGAAAACTGTTTCTACAGGAGCTTCTGTTGGTGCAGATATGGGAAACGTTGTTGGTGGCATAGGCCAAAAAACGTTACTTTCAAATGGTAGAGATGACGAACTAGAAAGCGATGAGTTGGGCGTGAAATTTATGATTGATGCAGGTTATAACCCCGAAGAAATGATAAGTGTCATGAAAATTTTAAAAAACGCTGCTGGACCAAATAGAGTACCTGAATTTCAAAGCACGCACCCTGACCCTGAAAATAGGATTGAAAAAATAAAAGAAGCTATCAAGAAATACAAACACTAAGCATTTGAAAATAATTTTAAGTTATATCAGTATTGTTTGCTGCCTTTTAAGTTGCCTTTCATGTAAAAAACAGCATGAATTAACAACTGGTGAAATAATCAAGAGCAAACCAATTGAAATACTAGACATCAGTATTTCAAATGAATTACTGGAAGAAGAATTACACAAAATTAAAGTTGACTCTTCAGTAATATCACTTAAAAACAAAGATTCTGTTATCGCATTTTACCAACTTAGAAACGGTAAAGCTGCTTGGGAAAAAGCAAAAAATAGAAATGCTTTCTATTTTGCTATTAAAAACGCTGCAAAAGAAGGACTGATTCCTGAAGATTATAACCTGCAAAAAATTGAAACTATTAACACTAAGGCTAACCTAGAAAGTGCTAATAATGTTTTTCTGGACTTATTTTTTACCGATACATATTTAACTTACGCTTACCATTTAGCGAACGGAAAAATAGACCCTAAGAAACTCTATAAAGATTGGCGTTTAGATGACAATGTTTTTCAGTTTAATAACACATTGAGTTTGGCTATTAACAACCTTAAATTAGCAGAATCATTTGAAAGCTACAAACCAAAACATAAAATATACCAACAACTAATTACGGAATTACCAATAGCAAAACAACGTTTAGAAAAAGACTCCTTAAGAACAATCATTGATTATGGAGCTAAAATCCGACCTAATAAAAGTAATGATAGGATTATTCACATCAGGAAACGTTTAAATGAATTAGGGTACCTTGAAGACAGTTTGGTAAATAATTCTAAAGTTTTAGATACGCTACTACAAGAGGGTTTGAAAAAATTTCAATTACAAAACAATCTTCAAGTTGACGCCATAATTGGCGAAAGCACAGTTGCAGTTTTAAACCGTAATTATAAAGACAAATACCTAAGTATATTAGCGAATTTAGAGCGTTGGCGCTGGTTTCCTAGAAATTTTGGCTCTTCTGCTATTGTTGTAAACATACCTCAATATCAACTAACATATATTGCAGAAAACAAACGTGTTAATCACAATATTGTTGTTGGCAAAACAGCTCGTAAGACTCCTGTATTTAGCTCAACTGTTAGACATATTGATTTTAATCCTAAATGGTACATTCCTCCAACAATAAAAAAAGAAGATATTATTCCTTCAGCTACAAAAAATGTTGATTACTTAAGAAAGAAAAACATCTCGGTATTCAACCGACAAGGCAAACAGATGATTTTAGACTCAATAAATTGGAATTCTAGAGCACCATTTTCGTATAGTTATGTACAAGCTTCCGGGAACAGCAATGCATTAGGACGATTGAAAATAATTTTTCCAAATGATTTTTCTGTGTATTTGCATGATACGCCTAGCAAATCATTATTCAGTAAAAATTATCGCGCTAAAAGCTCTGGCTGTGTTAGAGTACAAGACGTTTATAAATTAGCTTCAGAAATCTTAGATTGGCCAGAAGATGATATCATCAGTATTGTTGACAAGAAAACGGCTAAGAGAGTATTGCCTGAAAAGCAAACAAAAGTACATTTACTGTACTGGTCAGTTATTTTCAACAAAAAATCAGAACCAATTTTCTTGAATGATGTTTATAAATTAGATCAGGAATTAGGCCTATTACTAGCCAACTAATTTTGATGCTTTTTGGTACGCTTTGTTTGGGTGGTAAATAAACATACAAGACTTGTTTTTAATTCTTTTAACAATAGCCGTGTTTAAAGCGGTTGGCACTGCCGGACAGCCTAAACTACGCCCTAATCTACCTTGGCGTTTTGCAAACTCTGGGTTGGCATATGCAGCACCATGAAATACAACGTATCGTTTTCTTGCATTATCATTTATTCCTTTTTCTTGCCCATCTAAAAACAACGACAAGCCATTTTTACCGTAATATGTAGTATCTGTAATATAAAACCCTAACGAGCTTTGGTTCGAATTATTTTTGTTTGAAAATTTTGTTGCAAACTCTCCTCCTGTATTTCTACCGTGAGCAACAACAGTATTAAATAACACTTTATATGACGTCATATCCAACACCCACAATCTTTTTGCTTTAGATGATAAACTAAAATCAATAATTGTTAATGTTTCATTTTTTATTTTACCCGCTTCCTTCAGTTTTAAATACCCTCTAACAGCAGAAGTAAAACTAATTAACTGAGGCATTGTATTATTATTATCTATAAATCTTTCATATAATGTAACAATATCATCTTCTTCAGAATCTACAACAACACTTAAAGGCTCAATAATTAGATTTGGAATAGTAAAAGATGATGAGAGAAAAAAAACAAGTAATAGAGGTAAAAAACGTAATTTCATTTATTTGGTGGTTTTGGGGTTGCTTCTTTTTTCAAAGAGTTCAAATATATCATTTTATTAGGTTTATCAAAAAAATATTATGTAAAAATCATATTTCCTGTTGTAAAACAATCATTAATTGAAGAATATATAGTAATATCTGCCAAATAACCATTTATATGTATTTCTAAGGAAGACTCATAAAATCGCTATCAGATTACAAAGCATAGCTTCCAGACTAAAAGCTGTTAAGATAAAACCAACCATATAGCGTTATAATTCATTTGTTTGTATCTTTGCAAACTATTAAAAACACAACATGAATAAAAAAACAATTCTTTTAATACTTGACGGTTGGGGAATTCCTGAAGATGAAAACACATCTGCCATTTACCATGCTAAAACACCTTACATAGATAGTCTGTACCAAAACTATCCCAACGCAACACTGCTAACCCATGGTATGAATGTTGGCTTACCAGATGGTCAAATGGGAAATAGCGAGGTTGGTCATATGAATTTAGGTGCCGGTAGAATTGTTTATCAAGATTTAGCAAAAATTAACCTTGCCATTAAAAACAACAGCTTAAAAGATGAACAAGTATTAATAGATGCGTTCACTTATGCTAAAAATAACAATAAAAGTGTTCATTTTTTAGGACTCTTATCTGATGGTGGTGTGCATTCTCATAGCAATCATTTAAACGGATTGATTTCTGCAGCTGATGAATTTGGATTAACACAAACGTATATTCATGCGTTTACAGACGGTAGAGATGTAGACCCTAAATCAGGAATTAATCACATTACTAATTTACAAGACCGTTTAAAAAAATCAAATGCAAAATTAGCTTCAGTAATAGGACGATACTATGCAATGGATAGAGATAAGCGATGGGAACGTGTTGCCAAAGCTTACAACCTACTTGTTAATGGAGAAGGAACTGCTACTGACAACATCATAAAGAGCATTACAGAAAGTTATACCAATGGCATTACTGACGAGTTTATAACCCCTCATGTTCTCCTAGAAAACGGACACAACGTAGCTACCATACAAGATGATGATGTCGTTATTTTCTTTAATTTTAGAACTGACAGAGGCCGCCAATTAACAAATGTGTTAACGCAAGAAGATTTTCCTGAACAGAACATGAAAAAATTAAACTTGCAGTACACCACAATGACTAATTATGACGAGTCATTTAAAAACATCAATGTCATTTTTAATAAAGAAAACATTAAAGACACTTTAGGGGACGTTTTATCTAAACATGGAAAAACTCAAATTAGAATAGCTGAAACAGAAAAATACCCTCACGTGACATTTTTCTTTAACGGTGGTCGTGAAGAACCTTTTGAAAATGAAAAAAGAATTCTTTGCCCATCTCCAAAAGTAGCTACCTATGATATGCAACCAGAAATGAGTTCTCATGACATAGCAAAAGCTATAATTCCAGAAATCAACAAAAAACACACTGATTTTATCTGTTTAAATTTTGCAAATCCTGATATGGTAGGTCATACAGGAAGTATGGAAGCCGCTATTAAATCATGTGAAGCTACAGATATTTGTACTCAGCAAGTTATTGAAGCTGCTCTAAAAAACGACTATACCACCATAGTTATTGCTGACCATGGAAATTGTGAAAAAATGTTCAATCAAGATGGTAGTCCAAATACTGCACATACCACCAATCCGGTGCCTATTATCGTTATTGACAAAGATATCACTGCTGTGAAACATGGTATTTTAGGTGACATTGCACCGACGGTATTAAAACTACTTGGCATAAATCAACCAGAATCAATGACTCAAAAACCATTGATATAAACAATATTTTGTACATTTCACGGAAATTTCAATACTCAATAAATGACTGATAAACTTATCATAGCGGTAGACTTTGACGGCACAATTGTAACTGATGCGTATCCGCAAATTGGAAAACCGCAACTCTTTGCGTTTGAAACCATGAAACGTTTACAAAATGACGGGCATCGGTTAATTTTATGGACTTACAGATGCGGCAAAAAATTAAATGAAGCAGTAGCCTTTTGTAAAGAAAACGGCATTGAATTTTACGCAGTTAATAATAGTTTCCCAAATGAAGAATTCACTGGAAAAGAAAGTAGAAAAATAGCCGCTGATTTATTCATTGATGATAGAAACATTGGAGGCTTCATTGGCTGGGGAGAAGTATATCAAAAATTAACAAAAGAAGAAGCTCCTAATTTAAAAAGGAAGCGAAAAAGTATATTTTCATTTTTAAAATTTACAAATGATTAAATTAAAATCTAGAGAAGAAATAGAATTAATGCGAGAAAGTGCTTTAATAGTTTCAAAAACATTAGGCGTTTTAGCATCTGAAATAAAACCTGGAGTTACCACTTTATACTTAGATAAGTTAGCAGAAGAGCACATTAGAGACCTTGGTGCCATTCCTGGTTTTTTAGGTTTGTATGACTTTCCAAACACCCTTTGTATATCACCAAATGCACAGGTGGTTCATGGTATGCCAAACAATACCCCTATTGAAGATGGCGATATTCTGTCGGTAGACTGTGGCGCAATATTAAATGGCTATTACGGTGACCATGCCTATACATTTGAAGTTGGTGATGTTGCTCCTGAAACAAAAAAACTATTACAAGTTACCAAAGAAAGCCTATATGTAGGTATAAGAGAATTCAAAGAAAACAACCGTGTTGGTGATGTTGGTTTTGCTATTCAAAAATACTGTGAAGATCATGGCTATGGTGTTGTACGTGAATTGGTAGGACATGGTTTAGGAAAAAAAATGCATGAAGACCCGCAAATGCCAAACTACGGAAAGCGTGGTAGAGGAAAAAAGTTTAAAGAAGGCTTAGTAGTTGCTATAGAACCTATGATTAATATGGGAACTCATAAAATTGAACAACTTAGAGATGGTTGGACTATTTTAACTGGAGACAGAAAACCTTCTGCTCATTTTGAACATGATGTTGCTATTGTTAATGGAAAACCACAGCTACTTTCAACATTTGATTATATCTATGAAGCTTTAGGTATTACGAGTACTGAAGAAGATGAATTCAGAAAGAAATAAATTTTAGTGAAGCAACTTTTCAAATTTATACTTAATACAATTCCTAGGCCGTTACTGATAAGATTAAGTTATGTAGCACGTCCGGTTATTGCATTCTTTTTAAAAGGAAATAATTATACTGACCCAATTGACGGAAGACGTTTTAAATCCTTTTTACCTTATGGCTATGGTAAACAACGTAACAACGTGTTGTCACCTTCTACTCTATCTTTAGAAAGACATCGGTTATTGTGGTTGTTTCTTAAAAATGAAACAGCGTTTTTTACTAAGCAACAAAAAGTTTTACACTTTGCTCCAGAACAAGCGTTTTACAAGCGTTTTAGGAAGATGAAAAACTTAAATTACACTACTACAGATTTAGAGTCGCCCTTGGCAGATGTAAAAGCAGACATATGCAATTTACCTTTTCAGGATGATGAGTTTGATGTAATATTCTGTAATCATGTTTTAGAACACATTCCTGATGACACAAAAGCTATGCAGGAATTATTTCGTGTCCTAAAACCCAAAGGAATGGCCATACTTCAAATTCCACAAGATTTATCAAGAGCGCATACATTTGAAGACAATAGCATTACTGATAGAAAAGAACGTGCTAAAATTTTTGGACAATATGATCATGTTCGCATTTACGGGCGTGATTATTTCAACAAACTGCGCTCAATAGGTTTTGATGTAAAAGAAGTGAGTTACACAACGGCATTGCCTGAGGAAGACATTACTAAATACTGTTTAGCAAAAGGTGAAATTATTCCTGTTTGCTTTAAAGCTTAAACAGCTAGTTTGGAAAATTGTTTAGCGCTAATGTTTGCAGTTGTTTATGAGCATCTTCATAAATAAAATACACTTTTAACTCAGGGTGAGTTTCTAAAAATAGCTTCACCCTTTCAATTCCCATAGCTTTAAACGCAGTTGCATAAGCATCTGCTTTAGCACAAGTAGGAGCTATTACGGATACACTTAAGATATTTGTTTTACTAGGATAACCCGTTTTAGTATCAATTATATGAGCGTATTTATTACCGTTTTCGTCGGTTTTAAATTTCCTATACACTCCCGAAGTTGCCATAGCTTCATCATGTAACGCAATAGCTATTTGCTGACTTTGGCTACCATCAAAATTTGGTTGTTCTATACCAACATTCCAATTATTTTTCCGCAATAAATTAGACCCTTTTGCTACAATTTCACCGCCAATATCTATTAAATAATTATCATAACCTTGAGAGTCTAAAAAACCAGCTATTACATCTAGCCCATAACCTTTTGCTACAGCATTAAAATCAACAAATGTTTGTGTTTGTTTTTTGATTTTACCAGATATCATCTGTACTTTATCAAAACCTACATAGTATAAAAGGCTATCAACCTTAACACTATCTAAGCCTACAATTTTTCCTTGAGGGCCAAAATCCCATGCATTTACCAATACACCAATAGTAGGATCAAAATACCCATTTGTTGAATGGTATATATCTTTGGATACTTCAAATACATTTTTAAAATGTGAATCAACTACTACTGTTGTATCATTTGCGTTAATTTTAGATATATCTGAAGATGATATATAAGTAGACATTGATTTATTAATTACCGCAAACAAACTATCGTATTGCTTTGAAAAATCTACCGGTTTATCGTCAAAGAACTGAATGTTATAATAAGTGCCAAAAACCTCGCCCGAAGTTTTGTTTTTCTGAAGTTTACTTTCTTGTTTACAAGAAATACAGAGTAGAAATAAAAGAATTATTTTTTTCATCTTTAAAACTCTAGTTCAAGTCCACATCTAACAACTGCGGTCCTGTATAATTTAATAAATATGGTTCATCCAAATAAACTGGTCCCCCTTCTTCATCTTTATTTCCTAAACCAACACCTGCGTACATAACTTTAGCATTGTTAGTTCTAGCATGTTCTCTGAATGTTTCCATCCAAACAACATCATATTTTTCTGGGTTTTCTGGCAACAATACAGCCTTTACAATAACAAAGTAATATTGGGCGTTTTTATCAATACAGACATACTGTGGGTTTCGTTTTAACTGACTATTGATTGCCACAAACTCATACCCTTGAGCCTCTAAATCTTTACCAACAATATTCATTGCTAGATTATGCAACTCTTGTGTAGATAATGGTTTTCGCATTATTACTTCTTTTTATTTCTTTTATTATAATTTTTATCCCCTCTTGTTTTAGGTTTCTTATATTTTTTAGCGATTTCACGTCGGTAAGACCCACCAAGGTTTTCTTTACTATTTTTCTCACTTTTTTCATGAAATGCCGGACCTGGAGCATCTTCATCAGTTAATTTTTTATGCGGATTGTCACGCTCAATACGTCTTGGACGTTCTTCAGGTGTTAGACGCTCAGAAATCTCTACATCTTCTGGGAAATCTAATTTCGGAATTTCATAAGCCATTAACTCTTCAATAGCCAACTTGTCTTCTTGTTCTTTTTCAGTTGAAAATAATATGGTATGTCCCTCATGTTCTGCTCTACCAGTTCTACCGATACGATGCATATAGTTTTCAGGAAAATTTGGGGTGTCAAAATTAATAACATGTGTGATTTCATCTAAATCTAAACCACGAGCCATTACATCAGTAGCTACCAATATTCTATTTTCACCTTCATCAAATTGACGAATAGAACGTACTCTATAATTTTGAGTTTTGTTTGAATGAATTACGCATACTTCAGAGCCAAAAATTTCTTCTATGGCTTCAAATAACCTATCTGCACTCTTTTTATTAGACACAAACACAAGTACTTTACTAAACGTGTCTTTATCTTGAATTAAATGCGCTAATAAATTTACTTTGGTGTAAAAATTAGCCACATCATAACACTGTTGTGCAATATTATCTAAGGGCGTACCACTTACTGCAATAGCAATTTTTTCTGGTGATCTGAAAAAATCTGTAATTAGCGCATCTACATCATCTGTCATCGTTGCCGAGAACATAATATTCTGACGTTTTGAAGGTAAAACATCAAAGATATTTAAGAGTTGAAAACGGAAACCTAAATCAAGCATCACATCTACTTCATCTATTACTAATTTCTGAATTGCTTTTAAATTTACGGCTCTACTCAATGCTAAATCGTAAAGCCTTCCAGGCGTAGCAACAATAATATCTGCGCCTTGTGACACCGCCATTTTTTGAGTATTAATGTTTGTACCACCATACACCCCTAAAACACGTACATTAATATAAGCTGCTATTTTTTCAATTTCTTCAACAACTTGTAGCACTAGTTCACGAGTAGGCACCAATACCAAAACTCTTGGATTAACTTGTTTGGAGAATTTTAAATCACGTAAAATTGGCATCATATAGGCAAATGTTTTACCTGTACCAGTTTGTGCAATACCTACAACATCTTTACCAGAGCGTACCACATTAAATGCTTCTGCTTGGATAGGTGTTGGGTGCTCAAACCCTAAATCATCAATGGCGTATTGCAATTGATTGGATAAATTCAAATCTTTAAACGTAATCATTCCTACAAATTTTGTGCAAAGATACCATTTCTAAATTTTAGAAGACCTAACTATTATAAAAACAAAAAGCCGATACATTGCTGCATCGGCTTTTAAAAATTTTTTAATCCAATAATTAATGAATCACTAGTTTTTTGACCGCTCTTTTAGAACCGCTTTGCACATCTAACATATAAACTCCAGATGCCATTGAGCTGAAATCAACTTTCTCATTGAAAGAATCTGAAGTATTACTATGTAACTGGTTGTAAATTTTACGCCCACGAATATCAAATAACGATACATTTACATCCTTATTTGAACTTAACTTAATAGTTACTTCACCGTTTGATGGGTTTGGATACACTCCAAATACATCAAATTGGTTCTCTTCTACTGCAAGTGCAGTTTCTGTTGTTGTACAAAATTCAACCGACCAGTCATTTAAAGTTCCTGTATCTCCATTATAATAATCAACAACAGCTATTTGCCAATCTCCGTTTTTATTCTGGTTATCAAAACTAGCCATAGAAGATCCAGGAGAATACGTACCTACTGTAGGTGACGCACAAACAATTGCAGGAGCTCCTTCTTGAAAGGTTACATCAAGATTATCATTACCGCCACAGTTTCTAGCCCATAAATTATTAAATGTTGCACCATCTGGAGCTAATAACTGAACTACTAAATCCTCTATATAAGTATGAGTTACATCAACATTAATTTTCAATTCTTCAATATTTAAAGTACCTGTTTCACCAGAAACATTAATTATATTGAATATCGGAGTTCCTGGAGAATTAGCACCTGCACCGTCTGGTATAGAAGTTCCTAAGGCCCCTGAACTATATGTTGTACAGTTAGTTACTATCGAGTAATCAATAGCAAAATCTACTGTGTTAATTGCAAAAAATGGAGCGGAAGTTGGCTGTATCATTATTCTACAGTATGGAGCTGGAGAATTTGGAACAGTAATTGTTGTACTACCATTATTAGGGATACCTGAAGCTAAAGTCGTCGGATAAGTTAAACCTCCATCTAAAGATAAAAGAATATTTACTGTAGACGCTCCTGCCATTAAATTCGTATTATTTTCATTCCATGTAATTGTCTCTGTATTTCCGTTATTCCAAACAATTCCTGTAGCTGCTTGCGAAGTTACCTCTAAAGGACCTCTAGAAGCATCCCAAGTAACCACCATATCAGAAAATGTATTTGCAGCACCGCCAGCTCTGTTATCTCTAGCTGTTAACCTAAAATCTGCTGTTCTACCAACTGTTGGCACTTTTTCAAATGTATTTCCGTTTACTCCATTTGCAACTAAATCAGATAACATTGGAAAAGTTCTTACTGGAGAGGTTGTAGGACTATATGATCTAAACAAAGGTCTGTTGTTACTTGCAGACGTAGGATCTGGATATGCATTTGCTGCATCTTCTTCATCATATTGTTCCCAACAGTAAGTAATCGTATCTCCATCAGCATCAGAACCTGAACCTGTTAATCTAAATGGTGTCCCTATAGGTAAAGTAAGGTTTGACCCAGCACTTACAACTGGATTAGTATTTCCTGTAGGCGTTTCAACATCACATGGTCTTGATTTAGCATGCGTTGTAATTTGTTCAATAGAAATTGCATGAAAATAAGGGTCAGAATTTGACTGTACATCAGTTGGACCTGTTATACCTGCATACCCCATTATAGTAGATCCAGAACCTGGTTCCATTTGCGCTACTCCAGCTCCTTCTGAACTATGTGTAAAGGTGTGTCTTCCACCAAATTGATGTCCTAACTCATGAGCCACAAAATCAATATCAAATGCATCTCCAATCGGCGCTGTACTTGTTGTATACCCACTACCTTTTGATCCGTTAACACAGATACAACCAATACAACCAGCATTACCATTGTTACCAATTGCAGCCATTAAGTGACCTACATCATAGTTAGCTTCTCCGATTACAGATGTCAAAGTTGACTGTAAAGTACTATTATAATTAGTGTCTGAAGTTGAACTATACGGAGTTCCTGGAGTAAAATATATTACATTATCATTCGTTCCAATAAGAACCAATCTAACAGCAAAGTCAATTTCATAAACTGAGTTTTGTCTTGTAACTGTTGTTGCAATTGCTGCATTAACAGATCCTAGTGTATTACCATGATAAGCTGAGTACTCTGCAGAAACTGACATTGCTAAATCAAATATTCTTAATGTTGAATCATCAGCAGCTCTATTAGATTCTACAAAATCATCCATATTAACAGAAACTTCATCGGTAGTTGAGCATTCGAAAGATTTTCCTAAACCTTTTCTATCAGCTCTTTTAAATATAGCAGTTTTGTTAGTCAATGAACCTGGTATATCTTGAATAACTATAGACTCAGACCTATTAGGATAAAGGATAATTCCATTAAAACCATTATATGGAGTTACTGTAAACCTTAGGTATTCACCATTATCACCATAACCTGCGTATGACCTAATTTCTGGGTATTTTGCTTGCAACTCAGGAGCCATAACAGAAGCTTCTTCTATTCTATAAGCTTTTAACTTTCCAGTGGCATCAGGTAATTCTAAAATTGTATTAGACTTACCAGAAAATGTTCCACTTTCTGGAGCATGAGTTAGTCTAGATTGAATATCATAAATATCAAATGAATACAATGACGCACTAGTAGGCACACCAATTTCATTCATTTTTTCAATTTCTTTATCAGAAACTGTTGTTTTTTTCCACCCATTTTGAGCAAAAGAAAACGTAGCAAAAGCATATATTAAAACAATACATACTTTAAGGGTAATTTTTTTCATAATTTTTAGTTTTTTTTGGTTGTATTTTTTTGAGTCGGAAAATATACAACTTAATTAGATTAAATACAAAAAAAAAGCGATGTAGTGTTACATCGCTTTTTTTTATTTATATAATTTGAGTATCTATCCTCCGAAATCATCGAAACGGATATTCTCGTCATCAAGACCAAAATCTTCTCCCATTTTCTGAACTGCTTTGTTCATTAATGGCGGTCCACAGAAGTATAATTCTAAATCTTCTGGTGATTCGTGCTTAGATAAATACTGATCTATTACAACTTGGTGAATGAATCCTACGAATCCATCTCCTTCTGCATCAATATCTTCTTTTACTTTCCAATTATCTTCTTCCATTGGTTCAGATAAGGCTAAGTAAAATTTGAAATTTGGGAAATCTTTTTCTAAATCTCTAAAGTAATGGATGTAGAATAATTCAGCTTTTGAACGTCCACCATACCAATATGTTACTTTACGACCTGTTTTTAATGTTCTGAATAATTCATATAAGTGCGAACGCATTGGCGCCATACCAGCTCCTCCACCTACATATAACATTTCTGCTTCAGACTCATTTATAAAGAACTCTCCATAAGGCCCTGAAATAGTACATTTATCACCAACTTTTAAATTGAAAATATAAGATGATGCCACACCTGGGTTTACATCCATCCATCCGCCTTTAGCGCGATCAAATGGCGGTGTTGCCACACGTACATTCAACATAATTTTACGTCCTTCCGCTGGGTAAGAAGCCATTGAGTATGCACGTTCAACCAATTCGTTATTTTTCATAACTAAAGGCCATAATCCAAATTTCTCCCAATCTGCTTTAAACTTATCTGGTGCTCCTGGATGATCTTGAGGGTGTGCTGTAACATCCATATCAGCATACTTTATTTCACATTCAGGAATTTCAATTTGAATATACCCTCCTGCTTTGTAGCCCATATCTTCTGGAATTTCTACAACAAACTCCTTAATAAAGGTAGCAACGTTATAGTTTGATACTACGGTAGCTTCCCATTTCTTAATTCCGAAAACTTCTTCCGGAATAGAGATGTTCATATCTTGCTTTACTTTTACCTGACAAGATAAACGTGCTCCATGCTGTAACTCTTTACGTGTAAAGTGAGGTACTTCTGTAGGCAATGCTTCACCACCACCTTCATGCACGTGACATTCACATTGTATACAAGTTCCTCCTCCACCACACGCTGATGGTAAAAATATTTTTTGCGCTCCCAAAGTTGACAACAATGTCCCCCCAGATGCTACTTCTATTTCTTTTTCTCCGTTAATTGTAATTTTAACGTTTCCAGATGGTAATAACTTATCTTTTGCAAAGATCAAAATTAAAACCAACGACAATACCAAAATAAACAATGCTACTACTGTAATAGCTATCGCTCCTCCTGTTGATGCTAAATATATCATAATTAGTTTACAGATTTTGTGTTTGTATTAACTACTAATTTTTCAGTTTTCTCAACATCTACAACAGCAGTTTTCTTTTCTTCTTTTTTAGCTTCGCCATCTCCACCGGTTAACATTCCTCCAAAACTATTAAACCCAATAGCCATAAGTCCTGTAATGATAAATGTGATTCCTAAACCTCTTAAGGCAGGTGGTACATTTGAGTAACGAATTTTTTCACGAATAGCTGCAATTGCTAAAATTGCTAAAAACCATCCAATTCCTGAACCTACACCATAAGTTGTTGCCATACCAATTGTAGCAAATTCTTTTTGCTGCATAAATAATGACCCTCCTAAAATTGCACAGTTTACGGCAATAAGCGGTAAGAAAATACCTAACGAGTTATATAATGATGGTGAGAATTTCTCTACAATAATCTCAACTAACTGTACCATTGTAGCAATAGTAGCAATAAATAAGATGAATGTTAAGAAACTTAAATCATAGTCTGCATATTCCGGACCTAACCAAGCTAATGCACCATCTCTTAATAAATACTGATCTAACAACCAGTTTAATGGCATTGTAATTGCCAATACGAAAATAACTGCTGCTCCAAGTCCTACTGCCGTAGATACTTTTTTAGAAACCGCTAAGTAAGAACACATTCCTAAGAAATATGCAAATACCATATTTTCTACAAATATCGATTTTAAAAATAATTCTAAATATTCCATTTTTTTAAAGTTTTATTAGATACTGAACAACTTCAGTAAACGGCGCTAAGCGCCTAATGATCTTCAACTAAAGCTGGATTCTTAGTACGTTGTACCCAAATAATTATCCCTACTACTATTAACGCCATTGGCGACAATACCATGAAACCATTATTCTCATATCCTAAAGCATATAAACCTGTCTTTTCAATTGGATCTCCAAATACTTGAAACCCTAATAAAGTTCCTGCACCTAATAACTCTCTGAAAAAAGCTACTATTACCAACAATATACCATACCCTGCAGCATTACCAATACCATCTAAAAATGATGGCCAAGGTTTGTTTGCTAAAGCAAAGGCTTCAAAACGCCCCATAATAATACAGTTTGTAATGATCAACCCAATAAAAGCTCCCAGATCTTTACTTAACTGATACGAAAATGCTTTCAATACTTGATCTACAATAATTACTAATGTTGCAACAACAATTAACTGAACAATAATTCTAATTTTAGAAGGAATAATATTTCTCATTAAAGAGATAATTACGTTTCCTGCTCCTAATACGAATATTACTGATATTGCCATAATAATAGATGGCTTTATCTGTGCAGTAATTGCTAATGCTGAACAAATTCCTAATACCTGAATAGTTACCGGATTGTTATCTGATAATGGATCTAAAATTAATCCTTTGTGTTTTTTTGACATTCCCATAATATTAGTTCTTTAAAGTTTTAAAATATGGTACATATAAAGCCAATCCTTTTTTTATCATTGCAGAAACACCATCACCAGTAATTGTAGCACCTGCCATAGCATCTACTGCATTATCGGTTTTTCTGTCGTTCTTAGGATCTAGGTTTCCTTTCTTTACAGCAATACCTTTAAAAGAACCTGAAGCATCTAATACGTGCTCACCAGCGAAATCATCTCTAAAGAATGATTCTTTAATATTGGCACCTAAACCAGGTGTTTCACCTGCATGATCAAAAAATGCACCTTGAACAACCATGTTTTTATCTAAAGCCATGTATGCCCAAACCGGTCCCCAAAGACCGTTTCCTCTAATTGGAACGATGTAAAAATCTTGGCCATCTTTTTTCCCGATAAACAACGGTAATTGTTGCTCATAAGATGCGTTAGCCTTTACTTTATCTTGCTCCTTTTTAACTTCAATTTTAAAAGCAGCCTCTGTTTTAGTTGCAACAGCACCTTTAACAATGTATTGCTCGGTTCCTATATATTGTTCATATAATCCTTCTGCTTTATCAGCAGGAGCAAATGCATTAGAGTCTGCAGGATCAGTAACCCCCATTGCAAACATAATATTCTGCATTTTTTCAATTCTCTTATTTGCTTTAATATTAGGACTCAATGCAGAAGAAATTCCCGCTAACAACGTCCCAACTACAACTACCATCACAACAGAAAATATAATTGTGTATGAATTTTTACTTGTATCTATAGCCATAACTTATGCTGTTTTAACACGTTTTAATCGCTTCTTTACATTTCCTTGAACCACATAATGGTCAATTGTAGGCGCGAAAACATTCATTAATAAAATAGCTAACATTACACCTTCAGGGAAGGCAGGGTTGAACACACGTATCATAACTGACAAGAAACCAATCAAGAAACCGTAAATCCATTTTCCTTTGTTTGTTTGTGCTGCAGATACAGGGTCTGTAGCCATAAACACGATACCAAACGCTAAACCTCCAACTAATAAGTGTTGCCAGAAAGGCAAGTTCATTAATGCAAAGAATTTTGTTCCTTCCATAGAAGGCGCCACTTGGTTAAAGATTAATCCCATGATTAAAGAACCTACAACTGCAGATAACATAATTCTCCAAGAACCAATTTTAGTAAAGATTAAGAATAATCCTGCTAATAAAATTAGTAATGTAGATGTTTCACCAACAGACCCAGGAATAAACCCTAAAAACTGGTCCATTACTGAATAACTGTGTTCTTTTGCTTGCGCTAAGGATCCTAATATAGTTTCTCCAGAAAATGCATCTGGTGTTCCAGTAGCTGCAGTAGCTCCTTCAACCCACACTTTATCTCCAGTCATCCAAGTTGGATACGCGAAGAATAAAAATGCTCTAACAGTTAATGCAGGGTTTAAGATGTTCATCCCTGTTCCTCCAAAAACTTCTTTTCCAATTACAACTCCGAACACAACAGCAACTGCTAACATCCATAATGGTGTATCTACAGGAACTATTAACGGAATTAACATACCAGACACTAAATACCCTTCTTCTACCTCATGACCTTTGATGATTGCGAAAATAAATTCAACACCAAGACCTATAATGTAAGACACTAGTACTAATGGTAAAATTTTGGTAGCCCCTAACAACAAGTTATCCATAGCCCAAAATTCTGGACTAAAGAAACCAGCAGAAGCTGCTTGAATTTCTCCAGTAGCTAAATAATGTTGGTAACCAGCATTAAACATACCGAATATCAAACATGGCACTAAAGCCATAATTACCGTATTCATTGTACGTTTTAAATCGTCCGCTACACGAACATGACTTCCAGAATGAGTCACCTCATTTGGCAAATACACAAACGTATGTAACGCGTTAAAAGCAGGAGCCATCTTGGTTCCTTTATACTTTTCTTTTAAATTATGTAAATTACTTTTCAAGCTCATAGCGTTATCCTATTTCTTTATACATTAAGTCTAACCCTTCTCTAATGATTTGCTGATGTGGTTGTTTAGACACACAAATAAACTCAGTTAAAGCGAAATCTTCTGGTGCAACTTCATACATTCCTAAAGCTTCCATTTCATCTAAGTCTTTAACCATACAAGCTTTCAACATCTGTAACGGATACATATCTAAAGGAAACACCTCTTCGTAAGAACCTGTAACAACAAATGCCCTGTGTTCTCCGTTAGTATTTGTATTTAAGTCAAACTTTTTATTTGGCATCATCCAAGAAAAAGTTAACGCTCTTGACGTTGACACTTTATTGAATACTGGTTTATTCCAACCAAACAAATCGTAATCATCTCCTTCTGGAATAACGGTAACTGTATTGTTGTAATATCCTAAATATCCATCAGGATTTACTTTAGCTCCAGTCAACACATCACCACCAATTACACGAATGTTTTCAGTATGCACTCCTGAAGCATATACAAATGTAGCTACTTCAGCTCCTATTTTAGTTTTGTAGTATTTTGGGCTTTTAACAGATGATCCTACTAAAGCAATAGTACGCTCTGCATTAAATTTACCAGTTAACAACAACTCTCCAATAATTACTAAATCTTGAGGTGTTACCGTCCAAACTACTTCACCTTTATTAACAGGATCAATTTTATTAATTTGGGTACCAACATTCCCTGAAGGGTGTGGCCCAGATACTTTATGCAATGTTACACCGTTTAAACCTGATAAAGGAGAGTTTGAGTTCTTCCCTACAGAAACGTGTACAGCACCTTCAGTTAACTTTCCTAAAGCAGTTACTGCAGCCTGCATTTCCGCTTCTTTACCAGCTAATACGTAATCGTAATCAGCAGCCAAAGGCGCACTTGCATAAGCAGAAACAAAAATAGCTTTTGGAGCAACTTCTGGATTTGCGATTATAGCATACGGACGCTGACTAATAAAAGGCCAACAACCTGTTGCTAATAAATGATTTTTGATAGTTTCAGCATTTGCAGTTTCAACATTTACACTAGAAACACTAGTATGTTTTTGCTCTTTATCTGCACTGATTTTGATGGTTAGAATTCTTCTTCTATCTCCACGAATAATCTCAGAAATTTCACCACTAACTGGAGCAGCAAACATCATAGCTTCATTAGTTTTGTTATAAAACACAGCCTCACCAGCCTGTACCTTATCACCAACTTTTTTAAGCATTTTTGGGATTATTCCATGAAAATCAGAAAGCTGAATTGCGTAAACATTACTTTGTATAGCTTGCACCGTGTTTTTTTCGGCCTCACCAACAAGTTTAATGTCAAACCCTTTTCGTATACGAATGTCTTTGGACATAATTGAGTAGATTTTCTAAAAAATTCGAGCCAAATTTACAACTTAATAGCCAAGTCTTAAAATTGTGTAAAGCCAAATTTCTTTATTTATAATTTTTCTAAATAAGAAATACACGTCATGCGCTTTGGCACATATTTTGACTATATTTACACCAAAACAACGAACACGTTTTCATGCAACATATTATTCTAATCACATCTATATTTATTTTTCAGTTTAGCTACGCACAAGTACTAAACGAAGTTTACCCTCCTAACCACATTAAAACAGTGCAACTTCAAGAACTAACTTCAGAAAGACAAATACCACTGATTGAACTAGGAAAAACACTTGAACTCTCTTTTGATGATATTAATGGTGACGAAGCTGATTACTACTATAAAATTACACACTGTAACTTTGATTGGTCAACATCACAACTTATGAAAAGTGAATACCTAAGAGGCTTGGACGACCAACATATTCAAGATTATGAAAATTCATACAACACTCTACAAGCCTACTCCCACTACAGACTTAGGATACCTAACAACGACTTAAGAATAATTAAAACAGGAAATTATTTTTTAGAAATATATAATGATGATAGCGAGTTGTTGTTTTCTAAAAAGTTTATAGTTTTTCAAAACAGAGCCACAGTTAAAACTCAAATTAAGAGATCTAGAGATTTAAATTTCATTAACACAAAACAAGTGGTTCAATTCTCAATTAAACCAAGACAAGATTTTTTTATAAACCCAAAAGAAACTATTAAAACACTGGTTTTTAAAAACAACAACATTAACGATTGCATCACCAATTTAAAACCACAATACACACTTGGAAATGAACTAATGTACAGGTACGACAAAGAAGCTTCATTCTGGGCAGGGAATGAATATTTTTATTTTGACAATAAAAACATTAGAGGCGGAAATGTAAGCACACAAGGCTATGAACTAAAAGACATTTACCACAACTATCTTTACACCAACTCATCTAGAAACTACGAACCATACACCTACAACCCAGACATTAACGGTGGTTTTGTAGTTCGCAATTTAAATGTTGACAACAGCGATATAGAAGCGGATTATGTAAAAATGCATTTTTCACTAGAAAACTATGAGAATATTGGCGAAAGAAAAATTTATGTTGTTGGTAACTTCAACAACTACGAACTAAGCCCGGCTTCAGAAATGACCTACAACATCGCAAAAGGAATCTACGAAAACACTTCATTAATAAAGCAAGGCTTTGTAAACTATAAATTTATCACTCACACAAATGACTCCGTTGACCATTCATTCATTGATGGAAATTTCTATCAAACTGAAAATGAATATACCGTTTTAGTCTATTATAAAAACCTAGGTGATAGATATGACAAGGTTATCGGAATTGGGAGCGCTAGCTCCATTAACATCAGTAATTAACTTTCATGACAACTTATCTTGATTCAAAAAACAGATACTATATAAATTTTGCTTATTTTTACTAAATAAATTAAATAACAATGGTTCAACAAATAACTAGGGGCATTAAAATTTCTGTGAAAACAAATTTTGAAGGAACGTTTTATAAAAATTATAAAATGCACTTCGCCTTTGGATATATTGTCACCATTGAAAACCAAAGTTCTGAGGCTGTTCAACTAACTTCAAGACATTGGAAAATATTCGATTCTCTAAACTACACTGAAGTTATTGAAGGCGAAGGTGTTGTTGGTAACAAACCGGTATTAAAACCAGGCGAGTCACACAGTTACAACTCAGGCTGTTTACTTGCCTCTCCACATGGTTCTATGAAGGGGTTTTACAACATGGTTAGTTTTCATTCATCACAAACGTTTAAAGTACAAATACCTACATTTAAACTAAGTGCTCCATTTGCTCTAAATTAAAAATCTCGTAAATAATTTAATTTAAATATTCGCTTGCCTTGTTTTACAGTACAAAACAAACAGTTGGAATAATGCTGTATCTCAAAACTTTGATGCAATATTAACTCATCTTCTGACTGAAAAACCGCATCCACATCAATGTGTCCATCTGGTGAAATTCGCCTAAACCGAAATTCATTCGCTAACAAATTAGCATCATACGTTAACTCAAACCAAGCCCCAGCAGCAATACCACCCAACCACTGCGCATTAGCGTGAATGTTTTTCACAGGTTTCGGATATAACGTCCCTTCGTAATTAGGTTTATGATTCGGGAGTTTGTCCAAAAAACACCTTAGATTTTCTTTACTTACTGAAGAAGTAAATTTTTTAACCTCCCCTGTTTCAGACGCTTCATATATTTTAGAGCAAGTATCTGAAATCACCACATTACCAACTGTACTTGGTGTAAATAATTGCGAGGCAATCAACCTTTTTTTTATCTTATTATCAGTTACAGACGCTATTATGGTTGACGTTACAAAGCGCGCACAATTACTTGCGTTTTTAACAAATGCTGCGTAACGTATTAAGCCCATATTTTGCATTTTATTTATATGAGTTCTGGCTTTTTTATAATTAATTTTACCACAAACAGAGGCCACAAGCTTCCCTTCACCATGTGTTATTTTTGGGTTTGTAGCCAAGAAGCGCAAAATATCTTCTAAGTTTTCAACTTTACCATCTGCAATAGTAGCTCTTAAAGGAAACTCCAATTCTCTATCAAAACTCATACCTCGCACTCTTCCGTTTGGCTCTGAAGTAATATAGCGTCCGAAATCATGATACTCTAAATCACCTTTTTCTTTATCAATGAGTACTAAAGCAGCATGACCAGCTCTTAAATAATCTTTTTTTCCTATACCTATATATTTTAAAAAAGGAGAATACCACTCATCAGCAACCATAACAATAGTTTCTGGATATGCCAACACTAACAATATTCCTGTATTCTCTTTCATTTTTTTAACCTATATATTAAACTCCGTATGACTAAGTTCTGATTTCAAAAGGTCTTTATATGCGATTTGAATCGTCTTCTGATTTTTTTCAAATTGCGTAATACTAACCGTTTTTAGCAAACCTCTATCTATTTTCATATCTAACATAGAATCACCAACACCATAATGTTCATGGAAATAAAACAGCTCTTCTTTTGATGAGCCGTTTTGGCTTAAGTATTCACCAAACCATTGTTGCCTCAAAACCTTCATTTCATAATTATATAATGTAGATGAGCTCCATATTTTCGATTCCAGTGGCAAATCAGTAATTTGGGCATGAACTCCATCCCAAACTAACTCTATCAACTTCAATTCAGAATTCCAATCGACAATTATTAATGTAAACGGCTCAATATTATTGAAGTCATAGTTTTCAATTTCTCTTTCTATATCAGAAACATACAACAATTCCTTAACTAAAACACCTCTACTTTTCTTGTATGAGGCTTTACGTGTATGCTTTACAAAAGCACCATTCAGCAAACACAATAGCCTGTTTTGACTACTTGCACCTATCCATGTTCCACCAGCTACAGTATCTTTCGGATAAACCAATGACAAATTATTCTCTTCATACAACCTAGGCGCAATCGTTTTTCGGTTAATTGCTTCATCCCTATTTGATGTAAGAACAAAATCTGTCTTTCCTTTATAAATAAAACTTACTGTACACATCTAATTTTAATCGGATTACATCTATGCAACTTACAAAATTATCTTCACAAAATTTAACATACGTATACCATCATCATTTCAACAATAGCTACCATATCATATTCTATTGATTTTATTTTTAGTATTTTTGATTTCTTAAATAATAGATTTTAACATAAACACATAACATTACCATGGGAAAAGGTTTTTTCAATGTTCCGGAACCAATAAACGAGCCAGTAAAATCATACGCTCCAGGAACTCCAGAAAGAGAAGCTGTAACACAACAGTACAATGCATATTACAACAGTTCAGTTGATGTACCATTATATATTGGTAAGGACGAAGTGAGAACTGGGAACACCAGAAACATGACTTTACCTCATGACCACCAACACGTTGTTGGAACATATCATTTGGCAGAGAAAACACATATTGACACTGCAATTTCAAGCGCTTTAGAAGCTAGAGTACAATGGTCACAAATGCCATGGGAACAACGTGCTTCTATATTTTTACGTGCTGCCGATTTAATTGCAGGACCATACAGAGCAAAGATAAATGCTGCAACAATGATTGCACAATCTAAAAATGTATTTCAAGCAGAAATTGATGCTGCATGTGAATTAATTGACTTTTTACGTTTTAACGTAAAATTCATGTCTGACATTTACAAAGACCAACCTGCTTCTTCAAGTGGTGTTTGGAATAGAGTTGAATACAGACCTCTAGAAGGGTTTATTTACGCCATCACACCGTTTAACTTTACTGCAATTGCCGCAAATTTACCAGCAAGTGCTGCCTTAATGGGAAATACTGTTGTTTGGAAACCAAGTGATCATCAAATATTTTCAGCAAAAGTAATTGTTGATATTTTCAAAGAAGCTGGAGTACCTGATGGCGTTATCAACGTTGTTTATGGAGACCCCGTAATGATTACTGATACTGTATTGGCTAGCCCTGATTTTTCAGGAATCCACTTTACAGGATCTACCTATGTCTTCAAAGAAATTTGGAAGAAAATTGGAGAAAACATTCACACCTATAAAACATACCCGAAAATAGTTGGAGAAACTGGAGGTAAAGATTTTATTATCGCACACCCAACTTCAAACACTAAACAAGTAGCAACAGCTATTTCAAGAGGTGGTTTTGAGTTTCAAGGACAAAAATGCTCTGCAGCATCTAGAATTTACTTGCCAAAATCTACAGCTACAGAAATCATTAATCACGTTAAAGAAGATGTTGCTTCATTTAAAATGGGATCTCCAGGGGATTTAAGCAACTTTATTACCGCTGTAATTCACGAAGGGTCATTTGACAAATTAGCTTCTTATATTGATCAAGCTAAAAAAGATAGTGACGCAGAAATAGTTGCTGGTGGAAATTATGATAAATCTAAAGGATACTTCATTGAGCCTACAGTTATTGTAACTACTAACCCTAATTACAAAACTATGGAAACTGAATTATTCGGACCTGTAGTAACTATATATGTGTATGAAGACAAGGATTGGTCTAAAACATTACAATTAGTAGACTCTACTTCTGAATATGCCTTAACAGGTGCTGTATTCTCTGAATGCAGATACGCATTAGAAGAAGCCAACAAAGCATTACAAAACAGTGCAGGTAACTTCTATATCAACGACAAACCATCAGGAGCTGTCGTTGGGCAACAACCATTTGGAGGCGCAAGAGCTTCGGGAACAAATGACAAAGCTGGTTCTGCACAAAACTTATTACGTTGGGTTTCTCCTCGTTTAATTAAGGAAACGTTTGTAACTCCAGTTGATTATAGATATCCTTTTTTAGGATAACCACAACTTATTGATTATTTAAAGCTCAAATATTGCATTTGAGCTTTTTTTTTGACACATAATCGACTATTTCTAGTTTATTCATGTTTTTCGTTTTCTTTTCCTAACTTGTTAACACTCATTACTATGCATGCATAATAGAGAGAATTTCAACCAATTAAACTATGAAACACAATTACTTCGCAATCCTGCTATTTGCATTTGGAATGTTACAAGCACAAAACAAAGAAACGTTAGATTACACAAAATTCAACACATCTGATTTAAAAACGAATATTCTTATAAAAAAAACAAGCCCCATTAGTTCTTTAGGAAAAGAACGTGACACCTATGGCATGTATGGCTTTCTACAAACCTATAAAGAATTGTCATTGAACAACAACTCTTTTAGGTTAAATAAAGTAGAACAACTTCAACAAATTTGTAAGCCTATTAACTCTTCAAACATCACAAAAATTGGCTTGCTACATACAGAATATGAAACTATCAAAAAAGAAAGCTACACTAATGGCGATATAACTGTTGATGGCAATAAAATAATCAGAAACAATAATGATTATATTTTCAAGCAATATTCTTCAACAATAATTACACCTTTAATACAAAAAAAAAGAGGGCTGAATACCACATATATTCTAGACGAGAGCTTTTTCATAAATACAACAGAAAATAAAATCACTAAAATAAACGTAGATTTTGACAACGGAAATGGCTATCAAGAATTAAAAATCAATACACCAATACTAGTAAACTACAACATAGCAGGACAAAAAAACATTAAGTTTAGTATTGAATTTGAAAACAACGAAATCATTAATAGATTTTCAAATATTACCTTAGAGCAATCAAATGCTGATTTAAGAAGCCAGAACAATATGGCAGTTACAGAAATAACTTCATCAGTTATTCCTGACCTAACAGCTTATAATGGCGCAACAAATTTTGCAGGTTTAGCAGAATATGAAGTGTTTTTAGGCGCAGATAACATTTTAAACAAGCCTATTTTTGTTATTGACGGGTTTGACCCTTCTGACTCAAGAAATATTGCAGCAGTATACAATCTATTAAGTTACGATAATAATGGCACACCAGAAAACTTGGGTGATCGAATTAGAGCTGACGAAAACTTTGATATAGTTATTATTAACTTCCCTCAATACTTCAGAATGTCTGACGGTTCTTTACAATCAATGGCAAACTCTACAGACACTAACTCCGATGGTGTAATTGATAGTAACGACTATCCAGGTAGTGAATTAATAGATGGAGGCGCAGATTATATAGAGCGTAACGCCATGCTTGTAACAGAAGTTATATCAATAATTAATAGTCAAAAAACAGGAGTTGAAGGGAATGTTGTTCTAGGGCCAAGTATGGGAGGTTTAATCACACGATACGCCTTAAACTATATGGAACAACAAGGCTTAAGCCACAATACACGCTTATGGCTATCTTTTGACTCTCCACACAAAGGCGCAAATGTCCCTATTGGGTTTCAACATTTATTTAACTACTTAGCATACGGACTAGACACATGGGCTGGAGACTTTAGCATGGAAGCCATTAGACCTATTGTAGATGGGATGCTAAAATCGCCTGCTGCAAGACAAATGTTAGTCGATCATTTTGAACCACACCTTGCAAGTGGCGAAATTGCAGAATTTAATAACTCAATTGTGTTGCCTGTTGCTCACAATTACCACTCAATATTTTACAATAGTATTGAAGGACTAACATCTACTGGTTTTCCAGAAACCACAAGAAATATTTCAATTATTAATGGAAGTGGAATTGGCACCCCATATTATCATAAAAACGGAGATCCGGTTCAACCAGGAGACAAAGTTTTAGATGCATATTTAGAAGGCGTAGCCACATTAACTGACGCTTATTTTGATGTCTGGTTTACGCCACAAACAAACCAAGAAGCTATTATTGATGACATATGGATAGATGCACCTTGGCTTTGCTTTTGTGATATCAATGCTGATGCAAACTCAAAAGCATTACCATACACAGACGGAATTGATGCTGCTCCTGGAGGCTTGTTTGATCTAGGGGCCTTAGCAGCCTCTTTCGGAGGATCAGACCCAACTATGGATGCTTTTTTTAATTCATTAACAATTGATTACTTCAACTTTATTCCAGCTGTAAGCGGCCTCGCCTTAAACGATACTAATTTAGATTGGCACCAAAACATTAATCTTGGCGTGTCAGACACACCATGGGACGGAATTACAACCACAACAAGCACTCAAACACCTTTTGTGAATTGGTTTACGCCAGATAATAATGAAGCTCATGTAACATTAACAACAGATAATGTAGCTTTTGCTTGGGAAGAAATTGTAGAACCTATGCCCTTAAATGTTTCTGATGTAGACATGAAAAATAATAGCATTAGGTTATTAAGAAACCCTGCTTCTGAAAATCAAATTTCCATAGCGAGCACCTTAACCAATGTAGATGAACTAAACATTGTTCTTTATGACATAAATGGCCGTAAAATTTACCAGGAAACAAAAGAAAACACCACTATCATTACTTTAAAGCCAAACGTTTCTAACGGACTATACTTAATAACAATTAAGGACACAAACAACAATCCGTTATTAAATACTAAAGTGGTTGTTTTAAACTAAAAAACAATATAAACCATAAAAAAAAGAGCTATCAATATTGACAGCTCTTTTTTTTATGGTTTATATTTTATGGGTAAATAAACAACTTTTTTTGTTTCAAAAAACTCTTCTTTAAAATAATCAGATAAACTTGTTTGTTTAGCACTAGTAAACAACGCTAGCTCCTCTGTTAAGTCGCCACCTTTTAAATACAATATTCCATTTCTAATATCGTGGTTACTGTCTTTTTTTACTTTTTTACGCACCCAACCTACAAAGTCAGTCATATTAGTTACTGCTCTACTTACAATAAAATCGAAACGCTCATCAACATTTGCTGCCCGCATTTGCTCAGCCTTTACATTTTCCAGACCTAAACTTTCAACTACTGCATTAACAACTTTTATCTTTTTCGCGATAATATCGATCAAATAAAAATTGACATCTGGATATAAAATAGCAAGAGGCACACCCGGGAAACCACCACCTGTTCCTACGTCTAAAATAGAGCTTCCTGCTTTAAAATCAATCACTTTTGCAATTCCTAAAGAATGTAATACGTGTTTGGTATAAAGCTCATCAATATCCTTTCTTGATATCACATTTATTTTACTATTCCAATCTTTATACAACTCTTCTAATTGACCAAATTGCGTTATCTGCTTTTTAGTTAAATTCGGAAAATATTTTAAAATTTCATCCATCTAAATACTATTTATCTGCAAAAATAGTTAATAATTTTAGTAAATGTTACACTTAAAAAAGCAATTAAACAATTAATATTGATAAATTTGTAACTTAAATTTTAAGTAACCCAAAAAAAATTGACACAATGAATCCTACTATAAAATTCTCACGAGTTGATTCTGCTAAGTTTTTTAAAACTCTAAACAAGAGAGTTAACACTTACTTTAAAGAAAATAATATTAAGAAAACTGGAAACTGGAAATTATATGTAAAAACTATAGTTATGTTTACTTTATTCTTAGCTCCATTAGCATTAATCTTGACGCTAGATTTACCAGGTTGGGCTCAACTTCTATTTGTAGTTGTTATTGGCATTGGTATGGCAGGTGTTGGAATGAATGTTATGCATGACGCTAACCATGAGGCTTTTTCAAGCAAAAAATGGGTAAACAAACTAATGGGAAGCAGCATTTATATTCTTGCTGGAAACGTCTATAACTGGCAAGTACAACACAATGTTTTACACCACACCTACACGAATATTGAGGGTCATGATGAAGACATTGATGCTGGAAGAATTATTCGCTTTTCAAAACATTCAAAATGGCTGAAAATTCACCAGTATCAAAAATATTATTCTTTTGCTCTTTACGGCTTGTTAACTTTAAATTGGGCCATCACAACAGATTTTATTCAAACTTATAAATACTTAAAAAGACAATTATCATACGGTAAGGCCCCAAAACCTGCAACGCAATGGACGAAATTAATTGTTAGTAAAATTGTATATTACTCATTATGGGTAGTATTACCACTAGCTCTAGGCTTTGCATGGTGGCAAGTATTAATAGGATTCTTAGTAATGCATTATACAGCAGGAATCATTTTGAGTGTTATTTTTCAATTAGCACATGTAATGCCTAATACTGAAACTCCTATACCAGATGAACAAGGCAACATGAAAAACACATGGGCTATTCACCAATTATTTACAACATCTAATTTTGCGCCTAAAAATTGGTTGGTTGGTTTTTATACAGGTGGGTTAAACCATCAAGTAGAACACCATCTATACTCTAACATTAGTCATATCCACTATAAAAAAATCGCTAAAATTGTTAAAGAAACTGCAACAGAATTTAGCTTACCTTATAATGAATATAAAACTATGGGACGCGCCATAATTGAGCATTATAACCAATTAGATATTCTAGGCCGTAAACCAAGTATAGCATAATGACAATTAAAAATCCATGTCGACTAGCGCTTCATGGATTTTATTTTTTATAAAAAACTAACTTATGAATTTACTTTCAGACAGAATTAACAGTTTGCCTATTTCGCAAACCTTAGCAATGGCAGCAAAAACCAGAGAATTGCGTGCCCAAGGAAAGGACATTATTGGTTTGAGTTTGGGAGAACCAGATTTCAACACCCCAGACTTTATCAAAGATGCAGCAATTCAAGCTATAAATGACAACTACAATTCTTACACACCTGTTGATGGTTATGAAGAGTTAAAAGAAGCTATTTGCAGAAAATTTAAAAGAGATAACAATCTAAACTACAAACCTAACCAGGTAGTAGTTTCTACAGGCGCTAAACAATCAATTGCAAATGTAGCAATGGTATTATTAAATCCGGGGGATGAAGTTTTATTACCAGCTCCATACTGGGTAAGTTACTCAGCAATTGCGACACTTGCAGAAGCAACATACAAAGAAATTCCGTCATCAATAGATACAGATTTCAAAATCACACCTCAGCAATTAGAGGCTGCAATTACACCAAAAACAAAATTAATATTTTTCAATTCACCAAATAATCCAAGTGGTTCTAAATACTCAGAAGAGGAATATTTAGCCTTAGCAAAGGTTCTTGAAAAGCATCCTAATATTTTCATTATTTCAGATGAAATATATGAACATATTAACTATGAAGGCGATAATTTTAGTTTCGCGAGAATTGAATCATTATATGATAGAACAATTACCATTAATGGTGTTGCAAAAGCATTTGCAATGACAGGGTGGCGTGTTGGCTACATTGGCGCCCCAGAATGGATTGCTAAAGCTTGTACTAAAATGCAAGGGCAAATCACTTCAGGAACTAATTGTATTGCGCAACGAGCTACAATTGCTGCGTTAGATGCACCTGTAAGTAAAATTCAATACATGGTGGACGAGTTTAAATCAAGGCGAGACATTGTAATAGGTTTACTGAATGACATTGAAGGCATTAAAACAAATACTCCTAACGGCGCATTTTATGTATTTCCAGATGTTTCACATTTCTTCGGAAAAACAATCAATGGCTCTTTAATAAACAACGCCTCAGATTTTGCTTTGTATATTTTAGAAGAGGCTCATGTAGCGACTGTAACAGGTGATGCTTTTGGCGCTCCAAATTGCATTAGAATATCATACGCCGCAAGTGAAGCTCAATTAAGAGAAGCTTTAGCAAGAATTAAAAAAGCATTGAGTTAATTTACTCATCATAATTAAAAAATACCAACCTCACAGTTATTATGACTGTGAGGTTTTTAATACCATAACTTCATGGGATACAACATCGTTTTAATTGAACCAGAAATTCCAAATAACACTGGAAACATCGGCCGCTTATGCCTAGCATCAGGCTCAGACTTACATTTAGTAAAACCATTTGGTTTTGAAATTAGTGACGCTAGATTAAAACGTGCTGGACTTGATTATTGGAAACACATTAACCTGTTTACTTACGAGAGTATCGATGAGTTTTTTGAAACTCATAAAGACAAAGAGATGGCGTTTTTATCTAGTCATGGCACACAAGACTATTTGGACATCAACTATAAAGACGAGTTGTTTTTAGTATTCGGGAAAGAATCAAAAGGTTTACCAAAAAGTATCACAGAAACTCATACAGATAAACTCTATAAAATACCGCTTTATAGTGATAAAATAAGAAGTATCAACTTAGCAAACGCAGTAGGAATTGTAGCTTACGAAGGAATAAGACAACTTCGTTAAACTGTTACTTTTTATCTATTTCTCCAGAAGAAAGGCGTAAAAACTATCAATACCGTAAACAACTCCAACCTTCCTAATAACATTAAAAAAGCACACCACCATTTTGCAAGGGCCGGCAGATGACCGAAATTAGCTAAGGGATTTAGACTCCCAAAAGCAGGCCCTACATTTCCTAAACTAGATACCGCACCCCCTATAGCTGTTTCAAAGTCTAAACCCAAAACACCCAAACCTAAGGCGCCAATTATAAACAATAGCATAAACAATATAAAAAACGCTAAGACGTTAAATACAATTTCTTTAGAAACAGCCTTTGAATTGTAACGCACAGGAATTACAGCATTAGGATGGAGTGTCCGCTTAAACTCTAACAAACCGTTCTTAATCATTACTAAATGACGCACAACTTTTACACCTCCAGAGGTTGACCCTGCTGACCCTCCTACGAACATTAACCCAAAAAAGAAAACAGATAAAAAAGGAGTCCAACTACTAAAATCAGCTGTCACAAAACCGGTTGTAGTCACCACAGAAACAACTTGAAATATAGCGTGACGAAATGAGCTTTCAAATTCACCAAATACCTGCGGGTGATAGTCAGACACAGGCACGTCTGCGTTACTAAAAATTACTAATGCACACATTATTGAAAACAAAACTGTGAAAATTCCGTAGAATTTAAACTCTTCATCTTTTATAACTTTTTGAATTCTCCCTTTAAAAGCAAAATAACTTAAAACAAAATTTGTTCCAGCTAAGAACATAAAAACCGTAATAATATATTGGATACTTGGTGTGTCATTCCAATAGGCTACAGATGTATTTTTTGTAGAAAAACCTCCTGTTGACAAAGTTGCCATAGAGTGATTCATTGCATCAAAAAATGTCATCCCTGCTAACTTTAATAAAATTGTTTCAGCAACAGTATATCCGAAATAAATTAACCATAATCGCTTTGCTGTATCTGTAATTCTCGGATGTAATTTATCAGCACTTGGACCAGGGGCTTCTGCTGCAAACAACTGCATTCCTCCAATACCCAATAATGGTAAAATTGCAACGGCAAGAACAATAATTCCCATACCGCCTATCCAATGTGTCATACTTCTCCAAAACAAAACTCCTTTTGGAATGATTTCTATATCATTTAATATTGAAGCACCTGTGGTTGTATAGCCTGACATGGTTTCAAAAAATGCATCTGTAAAACCTGGTATTGCTTGTGTATATAGATAAGGTAAGGTTCCAGAAAACGCGAGTAATAACCAACCAAAGGTTACAACAATATAGCCTTCTCTCTTTTTTAATTCTTTTTTATGGGTTTTTGTGATAAACATTAGAATACCACCAATAAGGAATGCTGTTAACCCCGCTAACAGAATATCAAATGTTACACCATCATTATAAAGAAAACTCACCAATGCTGCAATAAGCATGAAACCGCCATTAAATAGCAGTACAAGCCCCATAATATGAATAATTATTTTTGTATTTAGCTTTTTCACAAGTCTCTTAGAATCTAATTACAAAATAAATTTTCTACTTTAGAAATTGCTCTTGGCAGGCAACACACTACAATTTTATCATTTGCTTGTATTTTAAAATTTCCTAAAGCTATTAAGCCTTCTTCATTTCTAATTACCCCGCCAATAATTGCAGATCTAGGAAACCCTATGTCTTTTATAAATTTACCACACACCTTAGAGCTTTCCTTCACCTCAAATTCCATTAACTCTGCATTCAGGTTATTTAATTGAGTTAAGGCTACGACTTCCCCTTTTCTAATATATCTAAAAATGGCATTTGCAGCAATTAATTTTTTATTCACTAAAGTATCAACTCCGATAGACTGCGACAGCTGAAAATAATCAATGTTTTCAACTAAGGCTACTGTTTTCTTAACACCTTTAGACTTTGCCATTAAACAAGACATTATATTCGTTTCTGAGTTACCTGTAACCGCAACAAAAGCATCCATCTCATCAATATTTTCTTCGGCCAACAGTTCTACATTTCGTCCATCGCCGTTAATAATCAATGCTTTTGATAATTCATCAGCTAAATCAAACGCTTTATCTTTATTTTTTTCTATTAATTTTACTTTAAATTTATGATCACATAAGCTTCTAGCTGTTTTTTGACCAATTCTACTCCCACCAAGAATCATAACATCTTTAATAGATTCTTTTACTTTTCCGGTAAGCTTGTACAATTCATCAACACCACCTGGAGAGGTGATGAAATACACTTGATCATTCTCTTTAAATATGGTGTCACCCCGAGGTATTACTGTATACTGTGTTCCGAAACGTTGAATAGCAATCGGCACAAAATGAATTTCAGGTAATAACTTAGCTGCGTCTCTTACTGTTTTACCTACAAATGATGCATGTCTAGACAGGTTTAACCCTAACATGGTTAACATACCGCCTTCAAATTCAAACCGCTCATTAAATGCAGATTCGTTTAATAAAGATTCTATTTCTGATGCTGCAAGAGACTCTGGTGAAATCAATTCATCAATCCCTAATTTAGCAAACTGCATTTCTTCTTTATTTCTAATGAATTCTGTGTTTGAAATTCTAGCAATTGTTTTTTTAGCCCCCAATTGTTTTGCCAAAACACATACGGTAATATTTGTCGTTTCTGAAGATGTTACAGCAATTAACAAGTCTGTTGAAGCTACATTTGCTTCCTTCAATATAGCTAAAGACGTGGCATCACCTTTAATTACTCTAATATCCAAATGGTTATCAGCATAAGACAAACTCTCTCTATTACAATCAATTAGAGTAATATCTTGAGCTTCAAAAGAAAGTAGTTTTGCTAAATGAAATCCTACTTCTCCTGCTCCAGCAATTATTATTTTCATCAGTATATGTTTTATCTTGGGGTTGGGTTTTACAGCTATACCCTTGTCATTTAGTTAGTAAACAACTTTACAAAGATAAATTTATTTTAACTGAAAACTCAAATTAAAAGACAACTTTCATAAGTTTAATCCAATTAATCCTTTGGTGTAAGCAAATTTTTAATTGTATTTTCGTAAAAAAATTCAAAGCATGTCTAAAAATGTGACGCCATACAAAAACTCTGATCTTGGAAAAAAAGAACAGGTAACTAAAATGTTTGATAATATCTCTAAAGAATATGATGGCTTAAACAGAGTTATCTCTTTTGGTATAGACCAAAAATGGAGAAAAAAAGTGACACAAATTGTTGGGAGCATCTCCCCTAACAACATTTTAGACATTGCAACAGGTACTGGTGATTTAGCAATTATGTTTGCTGAAAACATAAAAAAAGCAAGCATCACAGGTTTAGATATCTCTGAAGGCATGCTCAATATTGGAAAACAAAAAGTAGCTAACAAAGGTTTAGAAAGACGAATAAACTTAGTTGTTGGTGATTCTGAAAAACTTCCGTTTCAAGACAATTCATTTGACGCTATTACAGTATCTTTTGGGGTTCGAAATTTTGAAAATTTAGAGGTTGGATTGTCAGAAATATTACGTGTTTTAAGACCTCAAGGTAAATTTGTTATTTTAGAAACATCTGTCCCTACAAAATTTCCATTTAAACAAGGGTATCAATTTCACTCAAATGTTTTATTACCTTTAATTGGTAAGTTATTTTCACGAGACAAAAAAGCGTATGGCTATTTATCAGAATCTGCTGCTAATTTCCCATATGGCGAGAAATTGAACAATATTTTAAGAAAAGTTGGGTTTATAGATGTAAAAGATCATCCACAGACTTTTGGTGTCGCATCAATATACACATCTAGTAAGCAGTAAACTTATTTTTGAATGAAAAAATTAATCACCTTTATAGTTCTATTATGCATAGCACAAACGTCATTTGGACAATTGTTTAGTAAAGAACGTATTCGTAACAGAGAAAATTGGGACAAAAAAACACTAACTTACGGGTATTATTTAGGGTTTAATAGTCTTGATTTTAAATTTCAATACAATACTGATGACCACAAAGACATTGCTGTAAAATCTGCCGCTGGTTTTAATGTTGGTTTGATAGGAAACTTACGTTTAACAGATCATTTTGACTTGCGTTTTGAACCTGGTTTAAGTTTTACCACTAGAATACTAACCTACCCTGAAACATACACCACTACTGATGTTGATTTTTCAAGCGTTGCGAACAATGAACGTGAAGTAAAATCGACCTATGTATATTTACCGTTACTTTTAAAAATTAGCACTAAACGCTTAAATAACTTCAAACCGTTTTTACTAGCAGGTGCTTCAACAGCTATGAACTTATCTAGTAACGAAAAAAGTATAGACGATAACTCGTCAGGAAAATTTAGAATGACAGCAAACCCTACTTTTATGGAATTAGGGTTTGGGATAGATTTTTACTTGCCCTATTTTAAATTCACACCGTCAATAAGAGGTGTTTTTGCTAATGGAAACGAACTCATTGAAGATAACGACCCTAATAGCCCTTGGACTGGAAATATTAATAAAATGCAAACAAGAGGGTTCTTTATCAATTTTACTGTGCAATAGTTTTCCGCTTAAACTCACTCAGTATTATTGATGTAGCCATAGCTACATTTAAACTTTCTGTTTTTTGTATGTCACCAAATTTAGGTATTGTAATCTGTTGCGTTACCAATGCTTCAATTGTTTTTGAAACACCATTTGCCTCGTTACCTAACACCAGTATCCCATTATTCAGTTCCAATTCTGTTGTATATAAATTAGCGCCACTCATGAAAGCGCCAAAAACAGGCAGATCTTTTTTAGCCAATAAATACTCTTCTAAATTAAGGTAAGTCACGTTTACACGAGTCAATGAACCCATGGTTGCTTGCACCACTTTAGGATTGTAACAATCTACAGTTTCAGAATTGCAAATTAAATCGGTTACTCCAAACCAATCACACAGCCTGATTATAGTGCCTAAATTACCTGGATCGCGAACATTATCTAACGCAACTATTAATTTTGACTCATCTATAGCTAAATTGTGTTGCATTTTAAACACTGCCAATGCAGAATTAGAATTTTTTAAAAAACTAATTTTCTTTAAATCGGCTTCCGAAACTAAGGTTTGTAACCTTTCAGGAATAGTTTCAAATAAGCTTGTAGTATACAAAAAATCAAGCTCAAAGGACGAATTTAAAAATTCATCAATAGTTTTTATCCCTTCTACCACAAACAATCTGTGTTGCATGCGATATTTTTTTTGTTTTAAACTCGTTATTAATGTGATTCTGCTTTTGCTTAACATTCAAATAATGTATTTTTGAATTTAATTTCAACTCTTTATATTGAAACACTTTTTAGCAAAAATATCATTTATTCTGATAATAACTCAAGTTTTTATAGCGTGTAGTGTTACAAAGAATTTAGAAGACGAGGAATACTTGCTTACTGAAAACACTATTACTGTAAACGATAATAAAAACACGAATGAATTTATTGAAGATTTGCTTAAACTAAAACCTAATAGTAAATTTTTAAAATACCCACTCCGCTTAGCTATATATAATTTTGCCGACAAGCACCCAGACTCCTCGTTTACTAATTGGTTAAACCGAAAACCTAAACGAGAGCAGCACTTACATAGTTTCTTATCAGAAAAACAAACTATTAAAGTACAACGCTCCTACAAAGGAGTTAATAATTGGTTAAAAAAATCAGGGGAAGCCCCTGCTATAATTGACTCTTCAAAAATAACATCTAGTTTAAAAAACATTGAACGTTATTATCAGCAAAACGGATGGCGTGACATAAACTCTGACTATACCGTTAATTATACAACAAACAAAAAAGGCCAAATAAATTACGTTTTAGAAACTGGTCAACCCTATATAGTTGATTCTATAACAACTAAAATAGATTCAAAGTCTGTTGATTCTATTTATAAACTTCATGAAAAAAAAGCTTCTATAAAATTAAACACCCAGTATAGAGATCAGCATTTAATTAATGAACGAGAACGCATCACTTCAATAATGCGAAATTCTGGGCTATACACTTTTGAAAAAGAAAGCATCTATTTTGTGCCCGCATATGATTCTATCAAAAAAACTTATTGGGTAGAAACTTTTATTGAAGATAAAAAAGTTAAAGATTATGATAGCACATATAACGAACCTTACAAGGTTTTCAAAATCAGTGATGTAAATGTTTTTACCGATTTTAAATACAAAAATATCGGCAAAAATATTACGGACACCATAACCTACAATAACCACCGTTTTTACAGTTTTGACAAACTACGCTACAAACCAAAAGCACTATCAGATGTTATTTTTATACAACCTAACACCATTTATAAAGATAGCGACAAGGCTTTAACTTTAAATCAACTAAATAATTTAAAGGCATTTAAGTACCCTGACATTAAATATGTTGTAGATGAAAGAGATTCAACCGGAACTAGCTTAATGGCAAACATACTGCTAACCCCATTAAAACGGTTTGAGTTAGAATACAGTTTAGACGCCTTACACAACAACATTCAAAATGTAGGGTTATCACTGAGCACCTCTATTTTAGCACGTAATGTTTTTAGAGGTGCCGAAAACTTAGAGCTAGCATTTAGAGGATCAATTGGAGCATCAAAAGATGCAGCTGACAGGGAGGATCAATTTTTTGATGTCAGAGAGTTTGGAGCTGACCTAAAACTGTCTTTCCCAAGAATATTTTTTCCCGTCAACACCTCTAAAATAATCCCAAAAATCATGTCGCCAACTACCAGAATAAGTTTTGGAGCCAGCACACAAACTAACATCGGATTAGACAAAACAACCTTTACAGGAATATTAAATTACGGATGGTATTCTTCAAAATCAATTACAAATCGTTTGGATTTATTTAATGCACAATTTGTTAGAAACATAAACCCTGATAAATATTTTAACATCTATTCCAACTCATACAACAATTTAAATACAATTGCCTTAAATTCTACTTACACAACGAACGGGTTAAGCATTCCGAACGAAACAAATCAATTTATAAATGATGTTATAACTAATAATTTATCGCCCTCAGTAGACGCCTTGATCTCTGATAATGATAAAAAAGAAATTAGGAATATTGAAGAACGACGAGAGCGACTAACGGAAAACAACCTTATTCTTACTTCTAGCTACTCATTTATAAAGAACACCAGATTAAACTTACTTGATAATCAGTTTTCTCGTTTTGGCGCAAAAATTGAACTTGCAGGTAATACATTATCTACCCTATCAAACGCTTTAGGCCTAAAGAAAAACAGCAATGACCGGTATGAACTGTTTAACGTTGCCTATTCTCAATATGTAAAAACTGAGTTAGATTATGTTAAATACTGGAGCATATCTAACAACAACACATTGGCTATTAGAAACTTTTTTGGTATTGCCATTCCTTATGGAAACTCTAAATCTATTCCTTTTTCAAGGAGTTTCTTTGGTGGTGGTAGTAATGACAACCGCGGTTGGGACGCCTATAGCTTAGGACCTGGAAGTAGCGGCGGTATTAATGAATTTAACGAAGCAAACATGAAAATTGCATTAAACGCCGAATTACGCTACACCTTTTTTGGCGACTTAAAAGGCGCTTTGTTTGTTGATGCTGGTAACATTTGGAACATCTTTGACAGTGAAGAAGACCCCTCATTTACTTTTGACTCTTTAAAAGACTTAAACGAATTAGCAATAGGATCAGGTATTGGGTTTCGTTATGATTTTAGTTTTTTTATATTGCGCTTTGATATCGGATTTAAAACCTATGAACCTTACCTTGAAAACAAAAAATGGTTCAAAAATTATAACTTTAAAAATGCTGTTTATAATTTTGGGATAAATTATCCTTTTTAACACTTGTGAATTTATTACATTTGTAGTCTATTTTTTAAGAAACACACAACTAAATGAACCATAATATTAAACCAGGAGTTGCTACAGGAAAAGAGGTACAAGCTATTTTTAGCTATGCTAAAGAAAAAGGATTTGCTTTACCTGCAGTAAATGTAGTAGGATCAGACAGCGTTAATGCTGTTATGGAAACCGCAGCAAAAGTGAACTCTCCAGTGATCATTCAATTTTCTAACGGTGGCGCACAATTTAACGCAGGAAAAGGATTATCAAACACAGATGAAAAAGCAGCTATATTAGGTGCAGTTGCAGGAGCAAAACACATTCACTTATTAGCAGAAGCTTACGGTGTACCTGTTATTTTACATACAGATCATGCTGCAAAAAAATTATTACCTTGGATAGATGGTTTATTAGACGCATCTGAAAAACACTTTGCAGAAACTGGAAAATCTCTTTATAGCTCTCACATGATAGATTTATCTGAAGAGCCAATTGAAGAAAATATTGAGATTTGTAAAAAATACCTGACTCGTATGAGTAAAATAGGTATGACTTTGGAAATAGAATTAGGAATCACTGGTGGTGAAGAAGACGGAGTAGATAACTCAGATGTTGATGTATCAAAGCTATACACACAACCAGAAGAAGTAGCATATGCTTATGAAGAGTTGATGAAAGTTAGCGACCAGTTCACAATAGCTGCAGCATTCGGAAACGTTCATGGTGTATACAAACCAGGGAATGTTGTTTTAACACCAAAAATCTTAAAAAATTCGCAAGAATATATTCAAAAGAAATTCAACACAGAAGCTAATCCTATTAACTTTGTTTTTCACGGTGGATCAGGATCTACTGTTGAGGAAATCAGAGAATCTATTGGCTATGGAGTTATAAAAATGAATCTAGACACCGACATGCAATTTGCATTTACAGAAGGTGTAAGAGATTATATTTTAGACAAACAAGATTATATAAAAACTCAAATCGGGAATCCGGAGGGAGAAGAATTACCAAATAAAAAATATTACGATCCTAGAAAATGGCTTCGAGAAGGTGAAAAAACTTTCATAACTCGATTAACAAAATCGTTCGAAGATCTAAATAACATCAACACATTATAAACTGTTATTAACAGTTTTACTTAGCAAGAAAAATTATGGCTTGGTTTAAAAGAAAAGAAAAAGGAATTCAAACGTCTACTGAAGAAAAGAAAGACACACCTAAAGGTTTGTGGTATAAATCACCTACAGGTAAAATTGTTGACGCAGAAGAATTAGCAAATAATTTTTATGTAAGTCCTGAAGATGGATATCACGTAAGAGTTGGAAGTAATGAGTATTTTGAAATTCTTTTTGACGACAACACATACACTGAATTAAACGAAAACTTGACTTCAAAAGATCCTTTAAAATTTGAGGACAAGAAAAAGTATACAGATCGTTTAAAAGAAGCAAAAAAGAAAACAAATTTAAAAGACGCGGTAAGAACTGCCGTTGGAAAATCTAAAGGAAAAGATTTAGTTGTTGCTTGTATGGACTTCGCTTTCATTGGAGGATCAATGGGATCTGTTGTTGGAGAAAAAATTGCTCGCGCAGCAGACCACTCATTAAAAAACAACATTCCGTTTTTAATCATCTCTAAATCTGGAGGAGCACGTATGATGGAAGCCGCATTATCATTAATGCAATTAGCCAAAACGTCATCTAAATTAGCGCAGCTGGCTGAAGCTAAAATTCCTTACGTATCATTATGTACTGATCCTACAACCGGAGGAACAACAGCTTCTTTCGCCATGTTAGGAGATATTAATATTTCTGAACCAGGTGCATTAATCGCTTTTGCCGGACCAAGAATTGTTAAAGATACAACAGGAAAAGAATTACCAGACGGATTTCAAACTGCTGAGTTTGTTTTAGACAAAGGGTTTCTAGATTTCATTACACCTAGAGCAGAATTGAAAGACAAATTAAATTTATATTTAGATTTAATTGGAAACAATAAAATAAGAGCATAATTGCATTTTTTAATTGTTAGTTAGCATTTATATCTTATATTTGCAGCTTGATATGAAAATCATATCAATTACATAACAATCATTTAAATAAATATTAGCATGTTATTAACTAAAGAAGCAAAAGCTGAACTTTTCGCAAAACACGGAGGTGATGCAAAAAACACTGGTTCTGCAGAAGGGCAAATTGCCTTATTCACAGAAAGAATCAACCACTTAACTGAGCATTTAAAAAAGAATCGTAAAGATTACAACACTGAGCGTGCCTTAGTAATGCTAGTAGGTAAAAGAAGAAGTTTACTTGACTATTTAACTAAAAAAGATATCTTAAGATATCGTGCTATTGTTAAAGAATTAGGATTAAGAAAATAATCAAAAAAGAGAGGCTTTACGCCTCTCTTTTTCATTTAAAGCTAAACCACTAATTTAGTTTTAAATACATAACGAAGAAGCTAAAACTATAGTTTTTCATTGGAGTACAACTACTACAACAACACAACAACCAATGTTTAATTAAGAATTAAAAAAATTATGATTCCAAAAGTTTTTAGAGAGGTCATTGACCTAGGAGATGGAAGAGAAATTTCTATCGAAACCGGAAAATTAGCAAAGCAAGCGCATGGTTCGGTTGTTGTACAAATGGGAAAAGCAATGCTTTTATGTACTGTAGTTTCTAACTACAAACAAAGCGCAGTAGACTTTTTACCATTAACGGTAGATTACAGAGAAAAATTTGCTGCAGCAGGACGTTACCCAGGTGGTTTCTTCAAAAGAGAAGCAAGACCAAGTGACGGTGAAGTATTAACAATGCGTTTAGTAGACCGTGTTTTACGCCCGTTATTCCCTAAAGATTACCACGCAGAAACTCAAGTTATGATACAGTTAATGTCTCATGATGAAGATGTAATGCCTGATGCTTTAGCTGGTTTAGCCGCTTCTACTGTAATACAATTAAGTGACATCCCTTTTGAAACACCAATTTCTGAAGTTCGTGTTGCAAGAGTAAATGGAGAGTTCGTCATCAACCCAAGCAGAACACAATTAGCAAATGCTGATTTAGATATGATGATTGGTGCTTCTGCAGATTCAGTAATGATGGTAGAAGGAGAAATGGACGAAGTTTCTGAAGAAGAAATGGCAGATGCAATTAAATTTGCTCACGAAGCTATTAAAGTACAATGTGCTGCTCAAGTACGTTTAGCTGAAGCTTTCGGAAAGAAAGAAACTCGTGAATATGAGGCTGAAGCATCTAATGATGACTTAGCTGAAAAGATTCACAACCTTGCATATGACAAATGTTATGCAATTGCTAAAAAAGGAACTTCTAAAGCAGAACGTTCAGCAGCATTTTCAGAAGTAAAGGAAGAAGTTATCGCCTCATTTACTGAAGAAGAGTTAGCTGAATATGGTGATTTAGTTGGAAAATACTTCAACAAAGCAAATAAAGAAGCTGTTAGAGAATTAACTTTAGCTGAAGGATTACGTTTAGACGGACGTAAAACTACAGACATCAGACCAATCTGGTGTGAGGTAGATTACTTGCCATCTACACACGGTTCTTCTATTTTTACAAGAGGAGAAACTCAGGCGTTAGCAACAGTAACTTTAGGTACTTCAAGAGAAGCAAACAAAATAGATATGCCAACTTACGAAGGTGAAGAAACATTCTATTTACATTATAACTTCCCTCCATTTTGTACAGGTGAAGCAAGACCATTAAGAGGAACATCTCGTAGAGAAGTTGGTCATGGTAACTTAGCGCAACGTGCATTAAAAGGAATGGTACCAGATGACTGCCCATACACTGTAAGAGTTGTATCAGAAGTATTAGAATCTAACGGTTCTTCTTCTATGGCTACAGTTTGTGCCGGAACAATGGCAATGATGGATGCTGGTATTAAAATGAAAAAACCAGTTTCAGGTATCGCAATGGGGTTAATTTCTGATGGTGATCGTTACGCTGTATTATCTGATATTTTAGGAGATGAAGATCACTTAGGAGATATGGATTTTAAAGTAACTGGAACTGCTGACGGTATTACAGCTTGTCAGATGGATATTAAAGTTAAAGGATTATCTTACGAAATTTTAGTAAACGCGCTAAAGCAAGCTCGTGACGGGCGTTTACACATCTTAAGTAAATTAACTGACACTATTTCAACTCCTGCAGAAGATGTAAAATCTCACGCACCTAAAATGGTAACAAGAACAATTGCTAATGAATTTATTGGCGCATTAATTGGACCAGGAGGAAAAGTAATTCAAGAATTACAAAAAGAAACAGGATGTACTATCGTAATTAATGAAGACCCTGTAACTGAAGAAGGAATTGTTGAAATTTTAGGAACTGGACAAGACGGAATTAATGCAGTATTAGCTAAAATTGATTCAATCACGTTCAAACCGAAAGTTGGTAGCGTTTACGAAGTAAAAGTTATTAAAATGCTTGACTTTGGTGCTGTTGTTGAATACATGGAAGCTCCAGGAAACGAAGTGTTATTACACGTAAGTGAATTAGCTTGGTCTCGTACAGAAAATGTATCTGATGTTGTAAACATGGGAGATGTTTTTGACGTGAAGTATTTTGGTAGAGACCCAAAAACAAGAAAAGAAAAAGTTTCTAAAAAAGCCTTATTACCAAGGCCACCAAGAGAAGACAAAAAACCAGCTCCAAAAAAAGAGGCCTAGTTTTAAATTAAAATAACCTATAAAAAAGCGTCACATGTTATTGTGGCGCTTTTTTTGTTATAAATATTTTATATATTAACATCACATGCGCTAAACAAAGCACATGTGTAAACACCTAATTGATATGAAAAAAATAGTTTTAAGCTTAATCACAGTAATAGCCCTTATGAGTTGTGAGGATAATAAAACCAATATTCCTACAACTGAAAACTACAATCCTCAAGAACTCTCAAAATCTGAAGAAGCAAATAAAATAGCCGAGGAAGTCAACTCTATCATCACAAAAGATTATGAAGAGGATGGCGCTAATAAAAACACTACAAACAACAACCAAACATACCTACCAGATTGTGTTACGCGAACTTACACTTCAGACGGCACTAACCATTCTGTAGAATTTGATTTTGGAACTACCGCATGTGTGATGCCAAACGGAAATGCCATAACAGGTAAAATCTTATACACTTATGTTGGCGATATCTTAGCTGACACTAAAACAATCACATACACTCTAATAGATTTTACATTTAACAATCTAGATGTTCAAGGAAGCGATGTTATTGACCACATTAGATCTAATACAAACGGAAACCCTCAATCAACAATTCATGTTGACTTTACAATTACATGGCCAGATGGTATGGTAGGTGAGCGCACTGGAACAATTCTAAGGGAATGGATTGAAGGCAGTGACACATTATTAGACTGGACAGATGATGTATTTTTGGTGTCTGGAAATTGGAGCACAACTTTTGACAACGGAAACACTTACAGCGCAACTATTAATATCAATTTAAGACGTGAATTGACATGTTGGTATTTTGTAAGCGGGACAATTGATTTTAATTACAACGAATTAATATTTACAGGAGACTATGGAGACAATACGTGTGATAACGATGCCACGCTAATATTCCCTAATGGCACAATCGTAGAAATTGAATTATAAAAAACAATTCATAGCATAGCAAAAAACCTCATAATTAATTTATGAGGTTTTTTTTCACCCCATATAACACTATATAACAGCTATTTACAAATTATATGTGATTTTATTTCTTGTTTTTGTAACAAAAACAAGAAATTGAACGTATAACTTAATGCGTAGGCACAATAACATCTAAATAATTAGGAGGACAATACATGAGACAACTAAAAATCACCAAGCAAGTTACCAATAGAGAAACTGCATCTTTAGACAAATATTTACAAGAAATAGGAAAAGTTGACTTAATTACGGCTGATGAAGAAGTAGAGTTAGCACAACGCATTAAAGCTGGTGATCAAATTGCCTTAGAAAAATTAACAAAAGCAAACTTACGTTTTGTGGTTTCTGTTGCTAAACAATACCAAAATCAAGGACTGACATTACCAGATTTAATTAACGAAGGTAATTTGGGATTAATTAAAGCTGCACAACGTTTTGATGAAACTCGTGGTTTTAAATTTATATCATATGCAGTTTGGTGGATTAGACAATCTATTTTACAAGCATTAGCTGAACAATCAAGAATTGTACGGTTACCATTAAATAAAATTGGTTCTATTAATAAAATTAATAAAACTTATGCCTTTTTAGAGCAAGCTCATGAGCGTATCCCTTCAGCAGAAGAAATTGCTAAAGAACTAGACATGACTATTAATGACGTAAAGGAGTCTATGAAGAATTCTGGTCGTCATGTCTCTATGGATGCCCCATTAGTAGAAGGAGAAGACTCTAACCTATATGATGTATTACGTTCAGGTGAATCACCAAACCCGGACCGTACATTATTACACGAATCTTTAAGAACAGAAATCACTAGAGCATTGCAAACCTTAACACCACGTGAAGCTGATGTTATTAGTTTATACTTTGGCTTAGGTGACCAACACCCTATGACTCTTGAAGAAATAGGAGAAACATTTGACTTAACAAGAGAACGTGTAAGACAAATTAAAGAAAAAGCTATTCGTAGACTAAAACACACATCTAGGAGTAAAATACTAAAAACATACTTAGGGTAACCCCTAATACCGTTAACGACAGTATTAGTTTATTAGCGCAAGCTAACAACAAGCTGTTCGTTTTTTGATTGATGATGAAACTCCGGCTGATTACCGGAGTTTTTTTTGTTTAAAAACCCTTACATTTGTAGTACTAAACAACACAACACTATGAGCTCAAAATTAATTGCCCCTTCAATGCTTGCTGCAGATTTCGGAAATTTACAACGTGACACTGAAATGGTTAACGCAAGTGATGCAGACTGGTTTCACATAGATGTTATGGATGGTCATTTTGTACCAAACATATCCTATGGAATGCCTGTCATTCAAGCTATAAAAAAACACGCTACAAAACCATTAGATGTTCATTTAATGATTGAAAAACCAGAACGTTACATTGAAGAGTTTGCAAAAGTAGGTGCAGATATTATTACTGTACACTATGAATCTACTGTTCATCTTCATAGAACATTAAGACAAATAAAGGATGCTGGTTGCAAAGCTGGCGTTGTATTAAACCTAACTACCCCAGTTTCAGTACTTGAAGATATTTTACCTGAATGTTATATGGTTTTATTAATGTCAATAAATCCTGGTTTTGGTGGTCAAAAATTCGAAGATATTACTTATCAAAAAATTAAAAAACTTCGAAAAATGATTGACGAGCAAGATTTAAACACTCTTATAGAAATTGATGGTGGTGTGACAGATAAAAACATTAAACAACTGGTTGATGCTGGTGCAAATGTATTTGTAGCTGGTAGCCATGTGTTTAAATCTGATGATCAACTAAACACTATAAAAGAGCTAAAGCGCATAGCAAACTCATAATTTAAAATACAAAAAGAGTCTTAATATCCAGCAAATCTGAAATTAAACATTTGCTGGATTTTTTTATACACTTTTGGAAATCGACTTTTAAATTCATTTGGCGATTCTATAAAATTTTCAACAACAACTGCCAAGAATTCAAATTCATTGGTAAACGCATAATCTCTAATAAACCCTGAATTTTTCAATTCACCAACCTCAAGGTCTTTACGCAACAAACTTATCAACTCAGAAAAACCATCAGAGAAAATCACTGAAGCGGTATCACTTTTACGCATGCTATTTAAATGAATTGCGTGCGTAAATTCATGTATTCCTAAGTTTAAATTATCATTTTCTATTTTAAAACCTTCTTCAAAATCTTTCCATGACAAGACTAAAGCTTTCAACCTAGGGTTAAACTCTCCTTTATGGTAACGTTTGTCAATTGTAGAATAAAATTTTTCTGGGTAAACAATTATTCGCTCTACAATAGGCAACAAATATTTTCGCATACCAAAAGTTAACATTATTGCTGTTGCTGAAATCAATACTTTTTTAACTTCATCAAGTTCAACACCATCTCTAGAGATAAAGTCTTTTTTAGCCAAAAAACAATGTAACCGATGCTGAAATCGTTTTTTATTTTTACTTGAAAGACTATTGTAAAACTTAAAATTCTGGTGTAAAATATCCTTTTGACTAATGGTAAGCTCATTCTTTTTAAGATAAAAATGAACCCATATTGGCTTTTTAAACCAACTTAAATATAAATAGTCCAGCATTTTAAAAAACAAATAAGCGATAAACAATACTAGACAAACTACAAGCACCCCAATAAAAAACAGTATTATATTTAACTCTTGTTCTTCCATTATAAAAATATATTGTAGCAAGATAGTGTAAAACACTTAATATAAAATAATATTCTAAACATACTTATCAACCTCATTTTATCAATTATACCAAGAGCTCACATACATTATTAAAAACCAATTTGATTTTGATATTTTCACACTAAATTAAAAACTTGTCAGTATTTTTTAATATTTTAGGAATCTTTTAAAAACCCTTCAAAGACTACAATCATGAAAAAAACATTATCACTTATAGCAATTCTTTTTTTTACAATTACTGCAAGTGCACAAATCACTGAGGTTAAAGCAGAAACTCAAGAAACAGTACAAATTTCAAAAATTAACCTTTTAGGAAAGTTAATTGGGCAACTAAACAAAGCGTCAGACAAAGATTTCTACACGGTTTCATACAAAGATTTTAAAAATACCGACCCAAATGACATCAAAACTTTTGCAATTGGAAATAAAGAAACCGTAAAGCAATATAGAGATATTATGCTATCAATGATTTCAGAGAAAACAAATGAGAAAACTATAATTTTAGAAGGCAACACAATCTCTTTTAAAAGAAAATCAAATAGTATCGAAACACTAATCACTAATAAAAAAGGAGAAACTTCTAAAATGAAATGGATTACTCCAAAACATATCAATATGTTATTCCCTGCAAGTAATTTGGATTAAATATTAAAAACTAATGATCTGTATTTTTTAATTATGCTATTCTGATATGTCTAGAGCAGAAACTCCCGACAACTTACCTGCACTCCGTAAAAAACAGAGGTTACTGCGTTACATAAATAAACAGCAGAACGCATTACCATAAAATAAGTTATAAAAAAACTCCTTGTCAACAATAAGATTAACAAGGAGTTTAGTTTAAAAGTGACCGCGAAGGGATTCGAACCCCCAACCCTCAGAGCCGAAATCTGATATTCTATCCAGTTGAACTACGCAGCCATTTAACGGTCAATTATTTTAACCTATATCATATTTACATTAAATTCTTTTTTACAATAACAGATATAATTTTACCCTCTGCTTGTCCTGCAACTTCTTTATTTACCTCAGCCATAACCTTACCCATATCTTTCATTCCAGACGCTCCTGTAGCCTCTATAACCTGAAGAACAATTTTTTCTACCTCACCTTCTGTCAACTGCTCTGGTAAAAACTGCGAAATTACAGCTGCCTGGGCTAATTCTGGCTCAGCTAAATCAGCTCTATTTTGTTCTGAAAAAATAGCGGCACTATCTTTACGTTGTTTTACTAATTTTTGAAGCAACTTTATTTCTTCAGCCTCCGTCAACTCCTCTTTTGAACCTGTTGCCGTTTGCGCTAATAACATTTCTGCTTTTACAGCTCTTAATGATGTTAACGCCACTTGATCTTTATTTTTCATTGCCTCTTTTAACTTGGCCATGATATCTGCTTGTAATCCCATGTAAATGTACTGTTTAATTGATATGTATAAAACGCATGTAAAGATATAAAAATAAAATCCGAAACAGTCTATGACCATTTCGGATTTAACACTAATTATAGCACAATTAGTCTACATTATCATGTAAAAAAGAATTATTAGAACGCAACTGAATATCATCATTACTATCGGAACCAATAGTTGTTCGTGACATTGTATCATTATTAGCTGACGATTCCGCCAAATCAATCCCCATACGTTTGTACGCAGGTTCTTTTTCTATTTCATCAACATTGTTGTTATGACGAAACTTATAATTAAATTCTTTTAATTTTCTTCGTCTTGCATCAGCTCTCAATTTCAAACTATCTTCAATAGAACTGTTAAAAGGGTCAATATCAACTGTTTTAGCTTCAACCTCAACCACAGGCTCTTCTTTAACCTCCGCTGATGAAATTGTAAATTGCTCTTCAACAGTTTCAGGTATAATTTCCGGAGCTACAGCCTCTTGTTTTGGCTGTTTTTCCTCTAATTCAGAACAATCTAGGCTGTAACGTATTACACCTTCTTCATTTTGCTCTGTAACAGGCACCACAGCTATAGGATCGTTTACCTTTATGTTATTAACATCTTCAGTTAACTGAAATACTACTTTTTCTTCTTCTTTAGCTACCGGTTCAAATACATCCTCTGAAGACGCTGGTGTACCATCAAAAGTAAAAACAACTTGCTCTTCTTCTAATTCGTTAGACACCGGAGTCTCTTCATTTTGTTTATTTACTTCAGTAATCACAAATTCCTCTTCAGCAACAACCTTTGGAGCAACAACCTCGTCATAAGTCACTTCAATATTTTTAATTGCTTCTGTAGTTGAAACCAATTCTGTAAACTCTTCCTTTACCGTAATTTCATCAATAACTTCATCATCAAAAAGCGTGTGTTTAATTACAGGTTCTGGCTTCACAACTGGTTTTGGCAATTCTATATCAGACACGACATTTTTAGTTGACAATACTTGAGTTGCAGTTTGATTAGCCTCTAAGGTGTGAATTATTTTTTTAGCCTCTGTATTTACAATATCGTCTTGTTGATCAGCATCAAAGCCTGTAGCAATTATGGTTACCGAAACCTCACCTCCTAAACTTGCATCTTCACCTACCCCCATTATGATATTGGCTCCATTACCAGCTTCACTTTGTATGTGCTCATTAATCTCTCCAATCTCATCAATAGTTATTTCTTCAGTTCCAGAAATGATTAGCAACAATACATTTTTGGCTCCCGTGATTTTATTATCATTCAACAGCGGTGAGTCTAAAGCTTTAAAAATAGCTTCATTTGCTCTGTTAGCACCTGAAGCAGTTGCCGATCCCATAATAGCACTCCCACTTTCTGACAATACTGTTCTAGCATCCCTAAGGTCAATATTTTGCATGTAGTGATGGGTAATAACCTCAGCTATACCTTTAGCAGCTGTTGCTAACACTTCATCTGCTTTAGCAAAACCTGCTTTGAAACCTAAGTTTCCGTACACTTCACGCAATTTATTGTTATTAATTACAATAAGTGAATCAACTTCTTTACGTAGTTTTTCAACACCAATTTGAGCCTGTTCGTTTCTCATTTTCCCTTCAAACTGAAAAGGGACTGTAACAATACCTACAGTAAGCACATCCATTTCTTTTGCCATTCTAGCAATTATTGGCGCTGCCCCTGTACCTGTACCACCACCCATACCAGCAGTAATAAACACCATTTTAGTATTGGTGCCTAGCATCATTTTTATTTCATCAAAACTTTCAATTGCAGATTGCTCCCCTACATCAGGATTAGCCCCAGCTCCAAGACCTTCAGTTAGAGAAACCCCTAACTGAATTTTATTTGGAATTGGACTATTTTCTAATGCTTGAGAATCTGTATTACAGATTACAAAATCTACCCCTTTAATACCAGATTGAAACATGTGATTAATGGCATTGCTTCCACCTCCACCTACTCCAATAACTTTAATAACATTTGATTGATTTTTTGGTAAATCAAATGAAATCCCTCCGAATTCTGCGTTGCTACTCATAAATTCTTTTTTCTTCTTTTACTTCTAATAATTTTTACAAAAAAAGTATTCTACTTATTCTGCGCTATCTAAAAAATCTTTTAACCTGTCTGAAATACTGTGAAAGATACTTTTTTTAGCCTCTTTCGGTTCTTCAGTAACTTGCACCTCTTCCTCCTGATGATCTGTTTCAAGAGTTTCAGTTGCAATTGGATCAATTTTTTGGGGTATCTCTTCAATAACTTCTTCTTCTATTTTTTCTGTTGTAATTCTAGACTGAACTTCAACTGCATTCATCACCAGTCCAACTGCTGTAGCATATAACGGACTAGTTGTTTTTTCTTCAGATGCACCTGCTAAATGTTCATTAGGGTAACCAATTCTGGTATCCATACCAGTAATATATTCTGTTAACTGCTTGATATGTTTTAACTGTGATCCTCCACCTGTTAAAACAATTCCTGCAATTAATTTTTTCTTTTGTTCTTCATGACCATAGTTCTTAATTTCCGCAAATACTTGCTCTATGATTTCAACAACTCTTGCATGAATTACTTTGGATAAGTTTTTTAAAGATATTTCTTTTGGTTCTCGACCACGTAACCCAGGTATTGAAACAATTTCATTTTCTTTATTTTCACCAGGCCATGCAGAACCAAATTTTACTTTCAACAACTCTGCTTGTTTTTCAATAATTGAGCAGCCTTCTTTTATATCTTCGGTAATTACATTTCCTCCAAAAGGAATAACTGCGGTATGACGTATAATTCCATCTTTAAAAATGGCTAAGTCTGTTGTTCCTCCTCCTATATCAATTAATGCTACGCCGGCCTCTTTTTCTTCTTGACTTAAAACAGCATTTGCAGAAGACAATGGCTCCAATGTAATGCCTGCTAGCCCTAAACCTGCATTAGTTACACATCTACCAATATTTCTTATAGAAGCTATTTGCCCAACTACAACATGAAAATTAGCTTCAAGCCTACCACCATACATTCCTCTAGGTTCTTTTATTTCTGCTTGACCATCAATTTTATACTCTTGTGGCAACACATGAATAATTTCTTCCCCTGGCAACATAACCAGTTTATGCACTTGGTTTATCAATGCATCTATATCACTTTCATCTATAACTTCTTCAGAATTTGCTCTGGTGATATAGTCACTATGTTGAATACTTCTAATATGCTGACCAGCAATACCAACAACAACATCTTCAATTTTTAAACCAGAAGACATTTCTGCTTCTTGCACTGCTTGTTGTATTGACTGGATTGTTTGCGTTATATTATTTACAACACCTCTATGCACACCAAGGCTTTTGGTTTTTCCAATACCAAGAATTTCCAATTTATTGTACTCATTTTCACGACCAATCATGGCCACTATTTTTGTAGTACCTATGTCTAAACCAACTGCAATTTTATTGTCCTCCATAGTTTATCTTTTGGTGCAAATTACTTGTGATGCAATTTGTAAATTAACTCTATTATACGATTCTATTGTTTTGTCTTTTAAAGCTTTTTTATAAAATGCTTTAAAATTACTTATCTTAACATCTCTATTTTCTGAGGTTCCAAAATCAATAAGAAAATCAAACTCTCTTACCAATAAAATATACTTTTCCCCTTTTACAATTACCCCTTCTACTTCTTTATTAAAAAATGAGTCTGAAGTAATACTTTTAAGTACTTTATACACGTCAGACAAGTTTTTTTTATCAACATTTCCTGTAACCAAAGGTACTCGCACAGAAAAATTTGGCGAAGTAGGCATGCTTTTACCTTCTTCGTCAATGTAATAAGACTCGTTTGTTTGCACTCTAGCTAATGGCTTTTTTTGCAAAATATTCACCCCAACTTCCCCATTTACAGAAACATACAGGTTTGCGTTTCTAACATATGGGTTTGCAATTAACTCAGATTCTAATCTATTCAAATCTAAGGCAACTTTCCTTATGTTTGTAACACTTCCTTTATTTTGTATTAACAACTTATTAACCGTTTTCTCAGAAATTAAAGGCTGTTCTGGGTTTTTAAAAACAACTGGGGTTGCTAATAAAAAACGAGATTCATTTCTATCTGACGCAAAGGCAGATAAGAAAATTATTGCTCCAAGCAATGCTATTAATTTGATATTTAAAATCAAATTTTTAGAGAATCGTGTATTTAAACCTATCTTACTCATTATCAAGAACTACTCTATTTCTTTTTTAATTTTCAATACTTCAGCACCAATATCTCCAGCGCCAATTGTTAATATTATTTTTGCTGCTGATTTTTTTATTTCAGAAACAATCTCTTTTTTAGTTATTACTTTTTTATTTACACTGGTCATTTTACCTAACAACCACTCCGATGTCACTCCTTCTATTGGCAATTCTCTAGCCGGATAAATATCCAACAAACACACTTCGTCAAATTGACTTAGACTTACCGCAAATTCCTCTGAAAAATCTTGTGTTCTACTGTACAAATGCGGTTGGAATACCGCCATTATTGACTCCCCTGGATACATTTCAGTAACAGCTTGATACACCGCGTCAATCTCTGTAGGGTGATGTGCGTAATCATCTATATAAACTAAATCATCTCGTTTTATGTGGTATGTAAATCGGCGCTCAACCCCTTTAAAAGAAGCTAACCCTTTTACCAAGTCTGCTTTGCAAAAACCATAATCATAAGCCATTGCAAAGGCTACTAAAGCATTTGACAAATTGTGCTGTCCTGGCAAATTAAACACAAGGTCCTCTATTATTTCATTCGGTGTTTTTACACTGAAATGATAGGCGCCGTTTTTTATTTTCACATCCCGAACACTGTAATCTGATCTCTCATTAATACCATAAGTGATCCCACTCACCCCCATACCTTCTTTCACAAAAAGCTTTGATTTATCAGATAGTTTATCAGAAAACTCAATAAAACTCTTCTCCAACTCATCTGCTTGACCGTAAATATCTAAATGATCTGCATCCATAGAGGTAATGCATGCAACATCTGGTGATAATTGCAAAAATGAACGATCAAACTCATCAGCTTCAACAACTGAAATTTCAGAACCATTTATAATTAAGTTTGAATGGTAATTTTCGGTTATCCCCCCTAAAAAAGCAGTCATATCTGCATTACACACTTTTAACAAATGGCCTAAAATACTTGATGTTGTTGTTTTTCCGTGTGTACCCGCTACAGCAAAGCAAAACGTATTTTCTGTAATTAACCCTAAAACTTCAGCGCGTTTTTTTACAACAAAACCGCTTGACTTAAAAAACTCAAGTTCTTTATGTGACACTTGAACAGCGGGCGTATAAACTACAAGCGTGCTATCTATATCTTTAAACGACTCATCAATGAAACTAATGTCATCATTATAATGAACAGCTACACCTTGTCTAGATAAGTTTTCCGTGATTTTAGTTGGTGTTTTATCATAACCAGCTATGTTTTTACCGATTTCTTTAAAATAGTGCGCCAATGCACTCATACCGATACCACCAATACCTATAAAATAAACGTTATGTATGTTTTTAAAATTCACTATTATTTTATCAACTTTTCAACTTCATTTACTATTGCCTTAGTTGCATTTTCTAAAGCTAATTTTTTAATTCTTAGAGACAGTTCATTTTGCAAACTATCATTTTCTAACACATCTTTACACTTTATCTCAAAATCAGACTCTAACTCTGACTCCCTAATAAGCACCCCCGCTTTTTTATCTGTTATTGCCTGGGCGTTTTTTGTTTGATGATCTTCAGAAACATTAGGACTTGGTATAAATATTGTTGGCTTCCCAACAATACACAATTCAGACACCGAACTTGCTCCCGCCCTAGATATAATAACATCAGCTGCTGCGTATGCCAAATCCATCTTACTTAAAAACGCATGAGTTTGCACATTTTCTTTAGCATCATGATGCTTATAATCATCGATATACAATTTCCCTGTTTGCCAAATAAGCTGTGTATTATTAGCTTTAAAAAACGACAATTCACTATCTATCAACTGATTTATACGTCTTGCACCTAGACTTCCTCCTAAAACTAAAATAGTTTTCTTAGCAGTATCTAATTTAAAATACTGTTGTGCTACCACTCTCTTAGAAGATATTTCCAATAAATCTTGACGTACCGGATTGCCGGTTTTTACAATCTTTTCTTTCGGAAAAAAGCGCTCTAGGTTGTCATAAGCAACACAAATAGTTTTTGCTTTCTTAGACAATAATTTATTTGTAATTCCTGGAAAGGAGTTCTGCTCTTGTATTAATGTTGGTATGTCTTTTTTATTTGCCATATACAACAGTGGTCCACTTGCAAATCCGCCAGTACCAATAGCGATGTCTGGCTTAAACTGCTTTACTATTCTCTTTGCACACCATAAACTACTCATCAGTTTGAATGGAAACAACAAATTGTTTTTCGAAAATATTTTACGTTGAATACCTGAAATCCATAGGCCCTTTATTTCATACCCTGAAGCAGGTACTTTTTCCATTTCCATTCTATCTTTAGCCCCAACGAATAAAAACTCAGCACTCGGATATCTATTTTTTATTTCATTTGCAATAGCTATTGCTGGGTAAATATGCCCACCAGTACCTCCTCCTGAAACTATAACTTTTAGGTTCTTCATACTTATATACCTTGTGTTAAAACATCCAACGGGTTATCTTTTTCCGTACTTTTTTTCTTTTTCACATTCTTTTGAGCACTACTCACGCTTAAAATAATTCCAAAAGCTAAACAGGTCATCCAAATAGACGTTCCACCAGAACTAATTAAAGGTAAAGTTTGCCCTGTAACAGGAAATAACTCAACTGCAACCCCCATATTTATAAGTGCTTGAAAAATAATTGGCAACCCAACTCCAGCAACTAATAATTTACCAAAAACAGTCTCTGATTTATTTAGTATAATTACCAACCTGTATAATACAATTAAATAAAACAACACAATTGCCACACCCGAAACCAAGCCCCACTCTTCAACTATTATAGCGTATATAAAATCTGATGAGGATTGTGGTAAAAAGTTTTTTTGCACACTCTTTCCCGGCCCTAAACCAAACAATTGCCCGGAGGCTATTGCAGTTTTTGCACGTTCAATTTGATAATCTTCTTCTGTATCTTCACCGTTAGAAAAATTTTCAACTCTTGAAATCCAGGTATCAACTCTATTTGGAAACGCCTCAGGAAATGCTTTCGCAGACAAAAAGAACAACATTACTACTAATGCTCCAGCTCCTATGATTATACCAATATATTTAAACGGATACCCCCCTAAAAATACTAACACCATAACCATTGAAAACATTAGCGCTGCAGTTGATAAGTTTGCTGGAAAAATTAAGATTAAAATTAAACCAACAGGAATCCATAACTCTACAAAACTTTCTTTAAAAACTATTGCTTTATCTTTAAATTTAGCTAAATACCTTGCCACATAAACCATTAACACAACAGCTGCTAGTGTTGATGTTTGAAATGACACACCTACACCTGGCACCCGCAACCACCTGCTTGCATTTGCACCGCCAATAGTAGTACCTTGGGCCATTGTAAACACTAACAATATTGTGACTATGAACATCATAATCCACGAAAGTCCTTTAAATTTGTTATAATCTATCTTATGTACTGCAAAAATTATAGCAAACCCCATTACTAAATGCACCCCGTGTTTCATTAACAAACTGAAGGTGTTTCTACCGTATAAATTTGCTAAGTTACTACTGGCACTATACACTGGCAAAAACGAAAACAACGCAAGCAACGCTAACATTGCCCACAACGTTTTATCTCCGCCAATATGTTTTAGTAATTTATTCATTCTTACAATTTTCTAATAGCTTCTTTAAACTGACGCCCTCTGTCTTCATAATTTTCAAATAAATCAAAACTAGCACATGCAGGAGACAGCAATACGTTATCCCCTTTTTCAGATAAATTATAAGCCAACTTAACGGCTTCTGACATTGATCTTGCTTCTACTAAAGTTTCAACTGTGTTTTGAAAAACTGATTTAATTTTATGGTTATCAGCTCCTAAACAAATTATTGCTTTTACTTTTTCATTGACTAATGACAACAAATCAGTATAATCATTCCCTTTATCTACACCACCAACAATCCAAACGGTCGGCGCTTGCATACTATCTAAAGCATAAAACACAGCATTAACATTTGTGGCTTTTGAATCGTTTATGTACTGCACGTTTTGAATTTTAAGCACATGCTCTAAACGGTGTTCCACGCCTTGAAAATTTGATAAACTCTCACGAATTGTTGCCTTTCTAATTTTCAACAGTTTTGCAACAGCAGCTGAAGCCATTGCATTTTTTACATTGTGTTTCCCTTCTAATGCTAAGTCTTTTACTGGCATAGTTAACGTCTCTTGTTTAATTGTTAGTTTAATATTTTCATTGTCTAAACAGACACCTTCTTTTAATTTTTTATGTAATGAAAAGGGAATTAATGTAGCCTTTACATTATGACTCATCAAATACTTTTCTATTTCAACATCATCTGCATCATATATTAAATAATCATCTGCAGTTTGATTTTTTGTTATTCTAAATTTTGAGGCTATATAGTTTTCATACTTATAGTCATATCTATCTAAATGATCTTCAGATAAATTCGTAATTACGGCTATATACGGCTTAAAACAATCAATACCGTCTAACTGAAAACTACTCAACTCTAACACATAGTTATCAAAGTTTTTTTCTGCCACTTGCTTTGCAAAACTATCGCCTATATTACCCGCTATCCCCACATTTAATTCATCTTTTAATAAATGATGTGTTAATAGCGTTGTCGTTGTTTTTCCGTTACTACCAGTAATGCCCACCAAGGTTGCTTTTGTATATTGCGCCGCAAATTCAATTTCAGAAATTACCGAAATTCCTTTCTGCAACAACTCTTGAACCAACGGAACAGTATCAGGTATACCCGGACTCTTCACAACAATATCCGCATTGATAATTTTTGCTTTTGTGTGTTGCAATTCCTCCCACTCAATAGCATTATTTACAAGAACTTGTTTATACTTTTTATTCACTGCTCCTATATCAGAAACAAAAACCTCATAGCCTTTTTGTTTTGCTAATAATGCGGTTCCTACACCACTTTCACCACCACCTAAAACAACTAGTCTATTCATTATCTTAATTTCAAGGTTACCATAGTTAACACCGCTAACATGATAGCTACAATCCAAAAACGGTTAACAATTTTACTTTCATGCATTCCTTTTTTCTGATAATGATGGTGTAGTGGCGACATTAGAAATATTCGCTTTCCTTCTCCATACTTCTTTTTTGTATATTTAAAATAACTTACCTGAAGCACTACTGATAAATTCTCCGCTAAGAAAACACCACATAAAATTGGCACCAACAACTCTTTTCTAACTGCTATAGCAATTACAGCTATTATCCCTCCTATAGTTAAACTTCCGGTATCTCCCATAAACACTTGTGCCGGAAACGTATTATACCAAAGAAAGCCAATTAGCGCCCCAACAAACGCTCCAACAAAAATTGTCATCTCTCCAATTCTTGGGATATACATGATATTTAAATAATCAGAAAATATGATGTTTCCAGACAACCATGCAAAAAGCCCTAGCACAACAACAGATATCACTGATGTACCAGCAGCCAACCCATCAATTCCATCTGTCAGATTAGCACCGTTTGAAACAGCTGTTATGATAAAAATGACTACTGGTATAAAGATTATCCATGCATACTTACCCCAACCCTCATTAAAAAAGGTTAGAACATCTGCGTAATCAAATTCATTATTTTTTAAAAAAGGGATTGTTGTTTTGGTTGATTTAGTTTCTGGATGAAATTGTTTTACAGCAGGATTATGCAGTAACGGCATTTTATTTCCAGTACTTACCATTGCTGTTTGAACTTGTGTAGAAATTTGCTCTTTAATAGTTACATTATCATTAAAGTACAATACTGTACCAACTATGAGCCCTAAACCAACTTGGCCTAAAACTTTAAACTTCCCTTGCAGACCTTCTTTGTCATTTTTAAATTTTTTGATATAGTCATCTATAAAACCGATAGTCCCCATCCATAAGGTTGTAACGATTAACAGGATGACATATACGTTATCCAATTTTGCAAATAACAGTACCGGGATTAAAGTGGCTATAATGATGATAATCCCGCCCATTGTAGGCGTTCCTTGCTTTTGCTTCTGACCATCTAACCCAAGATCCCTTACCGTTTCACCAATTTGCTGATTCCTTAAAAAGTTAATAATATGTTTTCCAAAGATCATTGATATCAATAATGAGACAATTACAGCTAATGCAGCCCTAAATGATATAAACTGAAATACCGACGCTCCTGGCAATTGGTATTGTTGTTCTAAATATTCAAATAAATAGTATAACATTGTTTATTTATTTAATTGGATTAGTAATTCTTTTACAATTTTCAAATCATCAAAATCAGACCTGACACCATTAACTTCTTGGTAGGTTTCATGTCCTTTTCCCGCTATCAATATGATGTCATTAGTTTCTGCCATTTGGCATGCCGTTTTAATGGCTTGTTTTCTATTAGTTATAGCTATTGTTTTTTTATAATTTTCTGGAGCCACACCAGATTCCATTTCTTCAATAATTGTATCCGGATTTTCTGTTCTTGGATTGTCACTTGTAAACACAGCCGTAGTACTTAATACAGAAGCTATGTTTGCCATTTTCGGGCGTTTACTTTTATCTCTATCACCACCACAACCTACAACTGTGATTAATTGCTCATTACCTGTTCTGATGTTATTTATCGTTTCCAATACATTTTTTAAAGCATCTGGCGTATGTGCATAATCAACTATTGTTGTTATTTTCTTCTCTTTTGAAATAACGTACTCAAATCGGCCACTTACATTTTCAAGCAAGCTTATTAATCTTAAATTTTCATTCTCTTCTAAACCCAACAAATCACTTGTGGCGAAAATTGCTAATAGATTATACGCATTAAAACTCCCAATAAGCTTAGTCCAAACATCATTATCATTTACCTTTAACAACAAGCCTGAAAATTGGTTTTCTAAAATTTGTGCTTTGTAATTTGCATAACTCTTTAATGCATAAGTTACTTTTTTAGCTTTCGTGTTTTGCAACATGATTTCACCATTTTTATCATCAACATTCGTCAATGCAAAGGCTGATTTAGGCAACTCGTCAAAAAATTTCTTCTTAATGTCCCTATACTCAGAAAACGTGTTGTGATAATCTAAATGGTCATGTGATAAATTAGTAAATATTCCGCCTCTAAAATGCAATCCAGCAGTGCGTTTTTGATGAATTCCGTGGGAACTCACTTCCATGAAACAAAACTCTACACCAGCTTCGTTCATCAACTGTAAATACTTATTAATTGCTAATGAGTCTGGAGTTGTATGTGTTGCTTTATACTCCACATCATCAACCATAACTTTTACCGTAGAAAGCAACCCAACTTTGTATCCAGCATTTTTAAACTGCTGATATAGCAACGTTGCAATTGTTGTTTTACCATTTGTTCCTGTAACACCTACCAACTGCAATTGTTCAGAAGGATTTTCATAATAGTTTGCAGACATCATTGCCAAGGCCAAATTTGTATCAGCTACTTGTATGTAAGTCACACCAGTCTGTTTATCATTTGGTATTAATTCGCAAACAATCACTTTGGCGTTTAATTCAATCGCTTTAGAAATATAATCATGACCATCTACTAATGTTCCTTTTAAAGCAATGAACACATCATTAGCTTCAACTTTTCTAGAATCAAATTCTATTTTTGAAATCATCACATCCGGACTACCAACAATAACGTCAATAGCTACTTTATACAATATGTCTTTTAAGTTTTTCACGATAATTCTAATACTATTTCTTTAGCTACAGTTATTTTTTCTCCTACGTTTAAGGATTGTTTTTTTACCTTTCCGTTTCCTTTTACATAAACTTTCATTCCAAGATTCTCTAGAAACGATATAGCATCCATACCACTCATTCCTATTACATTTGGCACTGTTTTATACTCTTTTCTACTTTTTTCTAAGTAGACATCATAGGTTTTATTTAATGCTGTATTTTCTACTAAATCAACATTTACTTCATCAACCAGAGGTGTGTCTGTGTATATTTTTTTAGCTATTGTTTTAAATACTGGAGCAGCAACAACATTACCGTAATAACCTATTGATGTTTTTGGCTTATGAACAACTACTATACACGAATACCTAGGGTTGTCTGCAGGAAAATACCCTGAAAAGGATGCTACATATTGCTTTTTTGCTTTTTTATTACCATAATCTGTTATACAAGTACCTGTTTTACCGGCCATTGAAAAATCTTTTGAATAAATATTTGTAGCCGTACCACGAACAACAACATTCTTCATCATTTCTTTTACCTTTCCTATTGTTGCATCAGAACAGATTTTTGGATTTAAAATTTCTTTATCAAAGGTCTTAATAGGCTTGCTACTTTTAAAATCCCTAATCTCTTTAACAAAGCGTGGTTTCACCATTTCACCATTATTTGCAATAGCATTATAAAATGTTAATGTTTGTAAAGGCGTCAAGGACACTCCGTAACCATAGGCCATCCATGGCAATGAAATTCCACTCCATATTTTATCGTTTGGATGCGGAATCATCGGCCTACCTTCTCCTTTTATCGACAAGCCCAACCTCTCATTAAGCCCCATATTATATAGTCTATTAACAAATCGTTCTGGGTCATTCTCAAATCCTTTTTGAACAATTTTCACAAAACCAGTATTTGACGACACTTCAAAGGCACGTGCTGCAGAAATTTTTCCATACCCCCCTTTTCTAGAATCTCTAACGTGCTTGCCATAAAAAGTCAGCACACCATTTTCGGTATCCACCACTGAGCTAGAATCTATAGCTTTATCTTCTAAAGCAGCCACCATAACCATCAACTTAAACGTAGATCCAGGTTCATGAGATTCCCCAACCGCATGATTTAATTGTTCCGAATACCGCCCTTTCGAATTACGCTTTAAGTTAGATATTGCTTTAACTTCACCAGTAGTTGTTTCCATAACAACTACGGTTCCGTGTTCCGCCTCAAATTTTTCCAATTGCTCTAACAACGCATGATGTGCTATATCTTGAATATTGACATTTATTGTTGACACAACATCTAATCCGTTTTTAGGCTCTATTTCATTTTCATCATTAATAGGCTTGTATTGTCCTTTAGCAATTTTTTGCTTCAAACGCTCACCATTCACTCCCTCTAAATACTCCTTACCGTACGCCCCTTCAATACCAGCTCCTGAACCCTGCCAACCTATTGTCCTTCTTGCAATCTCAGCTATTGGGTGTTCTCTAATTGTATGTTGCTCAACTATAATCCCTCCTTTATATGCTCCTAAATTAAAAACAGGAAACCCTTTTATTTTTATATAATCTGAATACCCCAAATTTCTAGCTATTAACGTATAACGATTCTTGTTTCGCCTAGCCTTTTTTAATTTTGATTTATAATAAGACGACTCGTTACCTAACAACAACGCTAATGAATCACATAGTGGCGTAATCCCTTCTGCAAAATCACTCTTTGAAACCGTTACTGCATCAAAACGAATATCGTATTTAGGAACTGACGTAGCCAACAAACTGCCATCATCAGCATAAATACTTCCTCTATTGGCTTTTATCACATCTTTTTTTACTGTACGCTGCAAAGCCAACTCTCTGTATTTGTTGCCGTGAACATATTGAATACTGAATAATTTATACACGATAAACATTGCAATTACTAAAAAAACTAGCACTACAACATACAACCTATTCAATATGTTCTTACTGGCAACTGACACAACTAAAAACTATTTTTCTATTACTTTTATTTTTTTTGGAGGAACCTCTGAAGACTTTAAGCCTCGAGCTAACATTTTTTCAGATATTTTAGATTCCATTTTTAATTTCATTAACTGTGATCTTAAATCAACATATTCAGACCTTAACTCTTTAACTTTCTTGTCTAAATCTCCAATTTCAAACACTTTTTTCTCTGCCTTATGAGAACTCGCAATCATTACTAAAACCAAGAGTATTGAAAACCCAATAAACCTCCAGTTTTTCACCGCATCATCGTCTACTAAAAAACGGCCTTTTAAAATATTTAAAACCTTAGTTTTCAATACGCTCTGCTATTCTTAGTTTAGCACTTCTAGCCCTATTATTGACTTTTATCTCATCTGCTGAAGGCACAATCATTTTTCCTTTTTTCTTAAACGGAACGGATATATTGCCGTAAAAATCTTTCTCAGGCTCACCTTCAAACATCCCGCTCCTTATAAAGCGTTTCACCAACCTATCCTCTAACGAATGATAAGATATCAAACTCAAACGCCCACCAACATCTAACAACTCAGGCGTTTGCAGCAAAAACTCTTCAATCACCAAAAGCTCTTCATTAACCTCTATTCGAATTGCTTGAAATATTTTTGCTAAAACCTTGTGCTCTGCATGTTGGGGCAAAAATTTCCTCACAACATTTTTCAGCTCTTCAATAGTATTTATTTTCTCATCTCGGGACGCTACAATTTTAGCAGCAATCGCTTTTGCATTTGTCAACTCACCATAAACAGAAAACATACGCCTTAACTCTTCTTCAGAATAATCATTAACCACATCATAAGCTGATGTACTCATCTTCTTACTCATTCGCATATCTAGCTCTGCATCAAAACGAATTGAAAAACCTCTTCCTGCTTCATCAAATTGATGTGACGACACTCCAAAGTCTCCAAGAATACCATCAACTTTTCTCACCCCATGAAAACGAAGAAACCTTTTTATAAATCTGAAATTCTCATGAATCAATGTAAATCGTGCATCATCAATCACATTATTTAGCGCATCTTCATCTTGATCAAACGCAAACAAACGTCCGTTTTCACTCAAACGAGACAAAATCTCCCTTGAATGCCCACCTCCGCCAAAAGTGACATCCACATACACGCCATCCGGATTGATATTCAACCCGTCAACCGTCTCTTTTAATAATACTGGATTATGATATTCCATCAAACTCATCGTTTTTTCCACCCATAACTTCTTCTGCCAAGTCTGCAAACACACCTGCAGCGTCATCTATGACTGCTTCATACTTATCTTTATCCCAAATTTCAAGAATATTAACTGCAGACGAAATAACAATTTCCTTCGCTAAACCAGAATACCCTATCAAATCTTTCGCTACTAACAACCTACCAGAACTATCCAATTCAATCATTTTTACCCCAGCAGTTAAACGTCTTACAAAATCATTATTCTTTCTATCAAACCTATTTAGTTTATTCACTTTTTGCATTAACAAATCCCACTCCTCTATAGGATACAGCTCTAAACAAGGCTGAAAGACAGAGCGCTTTAATACAAATCCGTTTTCCAAAACAGGTAACAATTGTTTTTTTAACGCAGCAGGAAGCATAACGCGCCCTTTAGCATCAATTTTACATTCATATGTTCCTATTAAACTTATCACAAATTCAGTTTGACTTTTCTTTTTTCAAAGATATGAAGAATTTTACCACATTTTACCACATAACCCCACTTTGTTAATAAGTTTTACCACTACAGCCTTAACACAACGTAAACATTGCATTATGAGGCTGTTAAAAACATTAGAGAATTCAGTTTACGAAGGGAAACCGGAGAGAAATCATGTCAAAAAAAAACCGTAGATTTGCCAATTAGAAAACATTGGTTGTAATACTTTTATTACAACTATTGGTACAATGCTATTTTATGAAGTTTACACTTAAAAAGGAAAAAGAATACAATTTTATTGAGGCTGGTGAAGGCACTCCAATAGTCGTTTTACACGGGTTAATGGGAGGTTTAAGCAACTTTGAAGGTGTTACAGATTATTTTCCGAAAAAAGGTTATAAAATAATTATACCCGAACTCCCTATATACAGTTTGTCTTTACTAAAAACCAATGTTAAAAGCTACGCAAACTACGTTAAAGCTTTTCTTGATTTTAAAAAATTAGACAACGTTATCTTGTTGGGAAATTCATTAGGAGGACATATTGGCTTATACTTTTCAAAAATGTATCCTGATTACGTAAAGGCATTAGTCATTACAGGAAGCTCTGGATTATATGAGAGCGCCATGGGGAACGGATATCCAAAAAGAGGCGACTATGAATTCATCAAGAAAAAAGCTGAGGATGTTTTTTATGACCCAAAAATAGCAACAAAAGAGATTGTTGATGAAGTTTATGACACCGTAAATGACCGCAACAAACTCATAAGAACTCTAGCAATAGCAAAAAGTGCTATCAGGCACAACATGGCTAAAGATTTACCAAAAATGACTCAACCCACATGTATTATTTGGGGAAAAAATGATTCTGTAACACCACCAAATGTTGCTGATGAATTTCATGATTTGTTACCCGATTCAGATTTATTTTGGATTGATAAATGCGGTCATGCAGCCATGATGGAACACCCTAATGAATTCAACATGTTGCTGGAACAATGGCTAACAAAACGAAAATTATAACTCACAACACTACGTTGACAACAGTTACATTGTAATGAAAATTAAATCTGCTGAATTTGTAATTAGCAACTCATTGGTTGCAAAATGCCCAAAAGAACGCTATCCTGAATACGCCTTTATTGGACGTTCTAATGTTGGTAAGTCTTCATTAATTAACATGTTGACCAATAAAAAAAGTTTGGCAAAAACATCTGGACGACCTGGAAAAACACAACTTATCAACCATTTTATAATTAACAAAGAATGGTTTTTAGTTGATTTACCTGGTTACGGTTATGCAAGAGTGTCAAAAAAATCAAAAAAAACATTTCAGAAATTTATTACAGAATATTTCGAAAAACGTGAACAAATGCTATGTGCTTTTGTACTAGTTGACAGCAGACACGAACCTCAAAAAGTAGATTTAGAATTTATGGAATGGCTAGGTACAAACCAAGTGCCTTTTAATATTATTTTCACAAAAGCAGACAAGTTAAAGCCAGAAGCGTTAAAAAGAAACATTGCACGCTACCAAGAAATTATGCTGGAAACTTGGGAAGAATGTCCGCAACATTTTGTGACATCTTCAAGCAACTATCACGGAAAGGAAGAGTTACTAAACTATATTGACGCTATAAATAATTCGCTTCAAAAATAACTATTGAAGCCTAAAAAAAAGGGTGTATTTATTCTGAAACAAGAATAAATACACCCTTTTTTATTACTTTTTAAGCTCTAATTTCTCTGCAAAATAATCACAGAAGTCCTTCATTGTTAAAGCCATCTTTTCGTCTTGGGTAGCACGTTGATAAGAATCAGACATACTTACTAAAGTTTGATGAAAAAACACCTTCATTTGATCTACTGGCATGTCTTTAGTCCATAAATCAATACGCAATGACTCTTGTTTATCTGCATCCCAAACCGAAAGCATTACTGCTTTAGACTCTTGATTTTCCACACCTCCATCCTTTGCGGTAAAACTTAATTTTTCTGGAACACGATTTTCATCAAGCTCTATATTTAATTTTATTTCTGAGTTTATTTTTGACATTACTGTTCTGGTTTGTATTTTGATTTTTCAAACAATTCTTTACCACCTAAAGTGGTAAGTTCGCGCAAAGATACATCATTCTTTTTCATAAACGACTTTACTATCTGCCAACCTATATATCTTCCCAACATTCCTGGCGACTCATTATCCAACTCTAAATAAAATTTAGAAAACGGAGCTGGAGCAATAAACCGTCCTGACAAAGCAGGGTCTGTACTAAACAACAAATCCTTTTCAACAAAATAACTCCATATTTCAGACTCATTTGCCTTTGACCATTCTAATTCTATTTGAGAATACCCTATTCTAGATGCTTCCGACTTAAACGGCATGAAAAGGTCTTTTAAATACAATATTTTTCCAAAATAAACCATCTGATTTAGCAGACTACGTTGGTTTCCAGCTTGAATATACTGCCTTGCATACACATCTGCAACATCTGAAACTAATTGCTCTTCTTTCAAATTTGCAGAGATATACGTTGGAATGCCGGCATAAAACTTATGATCAGCCCCCAAGTACGTATCTATTGCAATCAACAAGATGTTATTTTGCAACAATACTTTATCTCTATAAGACACCATTGATGTAGAGGTTACAACTTCTGGTACTTCAAATTCTGGAAAATTATATTTAATGTGCTGAAACAGCAATTTCAAGTCGGCTGTTTGCTCTTGAAATTCCGGAAATATTCTTACTGATTCTTCTAATAATTCTTGCTCTAGAGTATCTATTTTTTTAGCAGTCCACAAGCTATCAACATCTACCCCTTTTCTAGGTATGAAATAGGGGTATTTTTCTTTCAAGGTATCAAAAGAGTTTATGTCAGCATTATAAAAATCTTTATCAAAACGTTTTACATCAACATTTATATCAATCTCGGTAATTTCTTCGGGGGTTTTGTACTCTTCTGAACAAGCTATTAAACCAAGAAAAATCACACTTAAAAAAAATCTATATATCATATTTTGCAGCTATTTGAAGTCATAACGAAAAAACTTCTCTAAAAATTTTACGCTCTTGATAAATAAAATTATTTTCGAGCAAGGCAAATTTAAACAATAGATTGTTTCTTGAAGAGCAATCATAAAAAAAGTCATTATGAAAACGGAAAAAGTTATAGATCATATTGTTAATTGGTTAAAGGATTATGCAACTAAAGCACATGTTAATGGTTTTGTAATTGGTATTTCTGGTGGTATCGATTCTGCAGTAACCTCTGCATTATGCGCTAAAACCAACTTACCAGTATTATGCATTGAAATGCCTATTCATCAAGCACCAAGCCATGTAAGCAGAGCACAAGAACATATTGCCGATTTAAAAAACAAGTTTTCAAATGTTACGGATACTAGAGCAGATTTAACTCCGGTTTTTGAAGAGTTTAAAACTGAGGTCTCACTAGATGGCAAGCAAGATATTGTTGACATGGCCCTTGCAAACACAAGAGCACGTTTACGCATGACAACCCTGTATTATTATGCCGGATTATTAGGTTATTTAGTTGCTGGAACAGGAAATAAAGTAGAAGATTTTGGTGTTGGTTTTTACACAAAATATGGTGATGGCGGTGTTGATTTAAGTCCAATAGCAGATTTAATGAAATCTGAAGTTTATGAACTTGCAAAAGCATTAAACATTTGCAACAGCATTAGGATTGCAAAACCCTCTGATGGTTTGTTTGGTGATGCCAGAAGTGATGAAGATCAAATTGGAGCTAATTACGATGAATTGGAATGGGCTATGACAATGAAAGACCAAGGAAAAACAGCTGGAGATTTTTCTGGAAGACAACTGGAAGTCTTTAACATATACTCTAGCTACAACAGAAGAAACAAGCACAAAATGGACCCTATTCCTGTTTGTGTAATTCCGAAAGAGTTGCGCTAAAGCTATTACAGCACACGGTTTAACTTTTCTGACAATACTTTTTTAAGCGCGGTATAATCCATTATTTCTTGGATAATTTCGATATTAGAAATTTCTTGAGAAACTGACTTTGCTAATTCATCAATTTTTTTAGTAACTAAAAAACGTCTTAATGACAATATATTCTCATTAACTAAACGGCCGATATTGTCTTCTTTTTTTATAGGAAATATATTCTGTCGTTCCCAATCATTTAAGGAGTAGCGCTCTTCATTCATTAAGATTGAGGTCACTTCACTTGCTAGAACAGGCTCTAAAACATTGATAAATGTTTCGATCTGTAGCTTATTATCATTCTGTAATTTTTCAACAATCTTATAATACAGTACTTGAAATAATTCATTTGCAAACTCCACTTCATCTTCCTGCAAACTCAAATATACTTTTTGATGTACAGAATTTACCTCCAACTCTTTATCTAATTGAAGCTCACCAGTTTCATTTTCCTTAAGGTAATACTCTTCAAATTCTGCTTCAACAGTTGCATATAACAATAGCATTTGAATAATTTTACGCTCTAACTCATATTGCTCATCTACCTTTTTTACAGGCTGTTTTGACTTATGCACAACATCAAAACTTTTTTGCTGTTGCTTTGTTGTTTTATTACTTTCTCTAGTAGCTGTATTAGATAGTTGTGCGAGTGTTGAAAACAATACTTGCTCAGAAATATCCATTATACGCGCGCATTCTTTAATATACAGCTCGCGTTTTATTGTATCGGGAATTTTAGAAATACTTGTGATGATATCACGAATGGTTTCCGCTTTCTTAACCGGGTCATTCTTAGCTTCTTCACTTAAAACTCCAGCTTTAAATGCTATAAAATCTTTTGAATTATCTTCTAAATACAACACCAATTCTTCATAAGGTGTTTTTTTAGCGAACGAATCAGGATCTTCACCTTCAGGGAAGGTGCAAATTTTCACATTCATCCCTTGCTCTAAAATCAAATCAACCCCGCGTAATGAAGCCCTCATTCCGGCTGCGTCACCATCAAAAAGTATTGTGATATTTTTAGTTAACCTATTAATCAATCTAATTTGATCACTTGTTAAAGCTGTACCAGATGATGCCACAACATTATGAATACCGGTTTGATGAAACTGTATCACATCTGTATAACCTTCAACCAAATAGCAGTTATTTTCTTTAGCTATAGCTTGCTTTGCCTGGTAAATACCATATAAAATTTTACTTTTATGGTAAATTTCACTTTCTGGAGAATTCAGGTATTTAGCTGCTTTTTTATTACTTGTTAAAATACGCCCACCAAAACCTAAAACACGACCACTCATAGAGTGAATTGGAAACAAAACACGTCCTTTAAAACGATCAAATTGTTTAGTTTCTTTTACAATTGTAAGCCCTGTTTTTTCTAAAAACTCTAATTGATAACTGTTTTTTATAGCCTCATTGGTAAAAGCTTCCCATTGATCTAAAGCATAACCTAAGTTGAATTTTCTTATAGTCTCCTCAGTAAAGCCACGTTCTTTAAAATAAGTTAAACCAATGGCTTTTCCTTGTTCATTATTATGCAAAATATTTGAAAAATATTTTTGGGCATATTCTGAAACCAAATACATACTTTCACGCTCACTAGCTTGTTCTTTTTGCTCGTTAGACTGTTCAGTTTCTTCAATTTCAATATTGTATTTTTTAGCTAAATATTTAATAGCTTCAGGGTAAGAACAGTGCTCATGCTCCATTAAAAACGCCACAACATTTCCTCCTTTCCCAGAAGAGAAATCCTTCCAAATTTGTTTTACTGGAGATACCATAAAACTCGGAGAACGCTCATCTGTAAACGGACTTAAGCCTTTAAAATTACTTCCTGCCTTTTTCAATTGTACGAAATCACCGATAACCTCCTCTAAACGAGCAGTTTCAAAAACATTATTTATAGTGGTTTGTGAAATCAATTTAAAACAAGATTTTAAGAATGTAAATGTACTAAATAATATAAATAAAAAAAGGTTCACTATAACTAGTGAACCTTTTTAAAATATTTGTTCTCTTAAAATTATATGATCAACATAGCGTCACCATATGAATAAAAGTTATAACCTTCTTTTATCGCTTCGTCATACGCTTTCATTACAAAGTCATAGTCTGCAAATGCAGCTACCATCATCAATAAGGTTGATTTTGGTGTATGGAAATTTGTAATCATACAATTAGCAATACTAAAATCATGGGGCGGATGAATGTATTTGTTTGTCCACCCTTCAAATTCATTTAATGTACGGTTAGAAGACACTGAACTCTCTAATGCTCTCATTACTGTAGTTCCAACGGCACATACTCTTTTTTTCCTAGCCTTAGCCTTATTAATAGTTTCAACAGCGGGTGCTTCAATAACCATTTCTTCAGAGTCCATCTTGTGTTTAGACAAGTCTTCCACCTCAACAGGATTAAAAGTCCCTAAACCAATATGTAAAGTTACCTCAGCAAAATTAACTCCTTTTATTTCTAAACGCTTTAATAAATGCTTAGAAAAATGCAATCCAGCTGTTGGTGCTGCTACTGCTCCTTCATGCTTAGCATAAATAGTTTGGTAACGTTCTTTATCTTCTGGCTCAACATCTCTTTTAATATATTTTGGCAATGGTGTTACACCTAATTCACCTAGTTTTTCTCTAAATTCCTCATATCCGCCGTCATATAAAAAACGAAGTGTTCTACCTCTAGAGGTTGTATTATCAATAACCTCGGCAACTAAAGCTTGGTCTTCTCCAAAATACAATTTGTTACCTATTCGTATCTTTCTAGCAGGATCTACTAAAACATCCCAAAGACGTTGCTCTTTACTTAACTCACGTAATAAAAACACTTCAATTCTTGCTCCAGTTTTTTCTTTGCTACCAAATAAACGCGCAGGAAAAACCTTAGTATTATTCAACACCATCACATCATCTTCATCAAAATAATTGATTAAATCTTTGAACTGTTTGTGTTCAATAGTTTGTTCTGCCCTATTCAAGACCATTAAACGAGATTCATCTCTGTTTTCTGCTGGACGTTCAGATAATAATTCTTCTGGAAGTTCAAAATCGAATTGTGATAATTTCATGTACCTATTTAATTTAGACTGCTAATATACAATCTGAACATAGGGGTTGTCAAGTAAATTAGCAATTATATTTTATTTATTTGAATTCCGAGTAATTTTAAGTCATTCCAAAACTCAGGATAAGACTTTGAAACTACTTCTGAATCCTTAATAATCACATCTGTTTTTAAAGCTAGTGGTGCAAAGGCCATAGCCATTCTATGGTCTTGATATGTTTCAATTTGGACTGCTGACTTAATACTTTTGGTTTGCTTTAAATGCAATGATTTATTAGTAACAGATATTTTTGCCCCCAACTTTGTCAACTCATTTTTCAAAGCTTCCAAACGGTCTGTTTCTTTTATTTTTAACGTATGCAAGCCATATAAATCACATGACAATCCCATGGCAAAAGCAGTTACCACAATTGTTTGCGCTATGTCTGGTGAGCTATTTAAATTGAATGATTTATCACTTATACCGCTATCTGTTTTCGTTAAATGTATTGAATTGGAGCTGAATTTAGTTGTCACACCAAACTCTTTGTAAATAGCTGCCAAACTGCTATCACCTTGTAAAGAGTTTTTTTTATAAAATGACAATTCAATTGTTGTTCCAATTTCAGACAACGCAACAATACTGTAAAAATATGAAGCAGAGCTCCAGTCAGATTCTACAATAAAAACCTTATTGCGTAGTACCTCAACTGCATCTGATTTTGGCTCAACTTTTATAATATTATCAACAAATTCAGTTTTAACACCTAATTCATTTAACAAACTTAAGGTCATCTTTATATACGGAATAGACGTTACCTCTCCTTCAAGAGTTAATTTCAATCCGTTTTTTAAAGCTGGTGCTATCAATAACAATGCAGATATGTATTGACTAGACACATCTGCTTTTAGGTTCACATAATTTATATCTAATGTTTTTCCTTTAATTAGCAGTGGCGGGAAGCCTTCATTTTCTTTATAAGAAATATCTGCACCAAGACTTCTTAGGGCGTCAACTAAAACACCTATTGGTCGTTCCTTCATTCTTGACGAACCTGTTAACACACATTCTTTATTCACTTTAACAGCCAAATACGCTGTTAAAAATCGCATCGCAGTTCCTGCGTGATGCACATCAACAACCTCATCTTCAGAAGACAATGCTTTTTGAAGCACTTGAGTGTCATCAGAGTTAGATAGGTTTTCAATTTCTAGGTTCTCAAATAAAGCTTGAAGAATCAATATTCTATTAGCCTCTGACTTAGACCCCGTAATTATCACCTTATTAAAAGGGTATACTTCAGATTTATTGAGCTTTAAATCCATTACTTCTTTTTATGTTTTTTTAACTGAAAATGCGCCATTAAAAAGCCGTAAACTAATGAAAATATTGCCAAAACAATAATGTAGTTTTTAAATTCTGGTGTTTGCACATACACTGAAAACTCTTGTGTAAGGGCACTGATAAAAACTTTTATAATTACGGCAACAATAAAAAATACGGTTGAAAATCGTAATCCTAATTTTAACAGAGAAGTTGTTACTAGTTTTTGACTCATTATTTTAGTTTTTCATTATTATGATGTCTGTCGTGATCACGTTTTGTTTTTAAATCAAGTTTTTTATCAAACGCATCCTGTAAATCTATTCCTGTTTGATTTGCTAAACAAAGTACAACAAACATAACATCTGCCAACTCTTCACCTAAATCTTTATTCTTATCGCTTTCTTTTTCACTTTGCTCCCCATAACGACGGGCAATAATTCTGGCTACTTCACCAACCTCTTCGGTTAATTGTGCCATATTAGTTAACTCATTAAAATAACGAACACCATGGTTTTTAATCCAGTTATCTACGTCTAATTGTGCATTTTTAATATCCATTTGTTTCTTATTTTATTACCAATTAGAATCACCGCACATGGCAATCCTATCCATATTAATTCACTTATAATTACTCGCAATCCCCATTCTGAAAAAAATCTGTTAATCCCTATAGGCGATACTTGTATTGGCCTACATTCAAAAAAATAGCGTGTATTTTCAAATGGAATAAAAAAGCCTACTCCTAACCCTCCGTTTGTCATTGCATCAAGTACAGCATGTGATAAGGTTGATAAAAACACAACTACAAAAAATAATAGCTTGTTAGATTTTCCAAAAAAAACACTTATCAATAATGACCAAAGTACAGCAAAAAAAATTGAATGTGTAACCCCTCTATGCCCTAACCAATGTTCGTATGGATATCCTAATTTAAAAGATATAACATCTAAGTCTGGAAGGATTGCAGAAAGTATTGCTAACACGTACAATATTCTAGAACTTTTCTTATCAAGTATTTTTGACAATGTCCCACCTACCAATGCATGACCAAATACTGACGCCATTACTTTTTTTTCAACAAATATATTAAGTTTAGCACATAAAAAAGGCTCAAGAGAAATTATCTTGAGCCTTTTCTTAATTTTAAACTGTATCCTATAGACTTAAAATAATATGTTCTAGTATTTTTTTAACATCTGCAATTGCAGAAGGCCCAGATTGGTGGTTCTCAAATGTTGTATAATAGACACTACCTGATTGTGCGCTTCCACATTCTCCTAGACTATCACCATGAGCAAGATGAGCATCTGCGGCTGCCGCACTCACAGTTATCGTTATTGGGTTATTAGGATTCCCTGGCGGAATATGACATAGTGTTACCCAGTTGCCATTAGCATCATTTAAAGGTGTTACATTTGGACTAGTAACACTATTTGTTTTTATCACTAAAGGTGTTCCCAAGGTATCTTCTACTAATACTTCCCAAAAATTTGTATCAATTTCATGTACAATTGTCCACACACCCGAATCGATATCCATTTCTGTTTTTCCCAAAACAGTTTGATACTCTTCTGATAATACTGGACTATCATACAATGCAGGTCTTTGACCTGTTTTTTCTGTACATATAGTAGCATCATCAATAAACCCTCCTGGTCTATCGCCACAATCTGCACCGGTAAAATTATCTTCTCCCAAATAGTACCCTATGGCAAAATCTGAAGCATATAAACTACCACCTTGAGCAACATAATTAATCATATTTGCATTCGTAGCATCATCAAAAGTTGCTAAATCACAATTTAAAAAAATGGCATCATATTGATCATATAAGTCGGCAGAACCTAAATCGGCTACAGTAACTTCTGAAATTGAATAACCCATTTCTGTAACCAAATCCTGTATAGAATCAAACGCTCCAGCTAAATACCCAATATTAGCCTGCTGTGTTAAGGTCAGCCTAGCATCTCCTGTTAAATCTAATACATCATCTTCAGCTATTGTTACTGTTGACACAGTTCTAAACAGCTTACCGTCTCCTGTTTGAATATGAAGCTCTCCTTCTCCTGCTGGTATTGTTAATTCAAAATCGCCATTTGTATCAGAATAGGTGTATGAAATTTCACCATTACTATCATGAAATATTAAAGCTCTTGCTACCGAACTAGAGTTGTTTAACACAACTTTACCTACAACTTTACCAACTCTTAATTCTTGTGATGATTGCTGTTCATCATCTAGAGAACAACTAACACACAGAACTAACAACATTAGATACACATATTTCATGAAAAAAAATTTAATTAATTAATAATCAGTAATGTATAAAAATGAATTTAATTAAACCCATCTATTCGACAAAGCACTCGAATAATCGATAAATCACAAAAGCTGGGCTTACTCTTTATTTTTGGTATCAATTACAATTGTCACAGGACCATCATTAACTAACGAAACTTTCATATCAGCTCCAAATTCTCCAGTCTGAATAGGTTTTCCTATATCTGACTCCAATTGTTTTATAAATGATTGATATAGCGGAATTGCTATTTCTGGCTTAGCAGAACGTGTAAACCCTGGTCTATTGCCTTTTTTAGTGCTTGCAAATAATGTAAATTGACTAACCAAAACCACCTCTCCATTACACTCTAAAACTGAGGTGTTCATCAACCCATCAGCATCTGAAAAAATTCTTAATTTTGCTATTTTAGCCGACAACCATTTGACATCATCTAGAGTATCTTCAGACTCAATTCCTAATAAAATTACAAGTCCACCATTTATTTCTGCAACTAGAGTTTCAGAAATTTTTACTGACGCTTCAGTAACACGCTGTAAAACCACTCTCATAAAAATTAATCTTTTTTATGATCATCTATACGGTAATGTTCCTCATCGCCTTCAATCATTTGCACATAACTTTTATAACGTGAATAAGACACCTCATCATTTTCTAAAGCTGCTTTTACCGCACAATGTGGTTCTTCAATATGTAAGCAATTATTGAATTTACAATTTTGTTTTAATGCGAAGAATTCAGGAAAATAATCTGTAATCTCTTCCTTTTCCATATCAACAATTCCAAAGCCTTTAATACCAGGTGTGTCAATAATTCGAGCATCAAAAGACAAGTCAAACATTTCAGCAAATGTAGTGGTATGTTGTCCCTGGCTATGCTGTGATGAAATCTGTTGTGTTTTTATATCTAAAGTCGATTCTATAGTATTAACCAGAGTCGATTTTCCAACTCCAGAATGCCCAACAAACATACTGGTTTTACCAAGCATCATCTCTTTTACTTTGTCTACATTTTTACCTTCTAAAGCCGACACACCAACACATTCATATCCCACAGATCGGTATAAATCTGCGAGATATCGTATTTCACCTATTTCTTCTTGGTTGTACACATCAACTTTATTAAACAGCAATACAGTTTTAACATTATACGCCTCTGTAGTTGCAAGAAAACGATCAATAAAACTTGTGAAAGTTGGTGGATTATTTAATGTAATCAACAAAAAAACTTGATCAATATTAGATGCAATTATATGTATCCGTTTAGATAAGTTTACAGATTTACGAATAATGTAATTTTTTCTGTCGTGAATTTTATGTATTACTCCCGTTTCTTCATTGTTCTTTTCTTCAACAGTAAAATCAACTATATCACCAACCGCAATTGGATTTGTACTTTTAATGCCTTTGATGCGAAATTTCCCTTTCATACGGCATTTATAAATCACCCCTTCATCGGTTTTTACCGTATACCAACTTCCTGTAGATTTATAAACTGTTCCTGTCATACAACAAAACTACATTGTTTTTTTTACTAATCAATTTTTATTAATTACTTTCTTCTGGTGATTAATTGATTCTTGATGAATCGCTTTATAAATCTTCAATACAAACTCTTCGCTAAGATTTTTCTCCTCACCTTGTAATATCATTTTTCCTAGAATCTCGTTCCATCTTGAAGATTGTAAAATAGACACATTATTATCTTTTTTCAAACCACCAATTGCATCGGCTACCTTCATTCTATTTCCCAACAACCCAAGCAACTTATCGTCCAACACATCTATTTTAGCCCTTAATTTATTTAATTCAAATAAATAATCCTCTGAAGCGTGTTGTTTTTTTCTTACTTTCAAATCAATCATCATTTGCACTAAATTTTCAACAGTTATTTGCTGTTTTGCATCAGACCAGGCGTTATCCGGATCATAATGTGTTTCTACCATAAACCCATTAAAATTTAAGTCTAATGCAGTTTGACAAATATCAAACACTAAATTTCTACGCCCTGCAATATGTGATGGATCACAAATCAGCGGTAAATCCGGAAAACGATTCTGCAAATCAATAGGTATTTGCCATTCTGGGTTGTTTCTATATTTAGATTTCTCATAGGTGGAAAACCCTCTATGAATCACTCCCAACCTCTTGATATCTGATGCGTATAAACGTTCTACCGCCCCTAACCATAGAGGCAAATCTGGATTAATTGGATTTTTAACCAAAACAATCTTATCGGTTCCTTTTAAAGCATCTGCAATTTCTTGAACTATAAACGGACTAACTGTAGTTCTTGCTCCTAACCACAACACATCTATGTCATATTTTAAAGCTAATGCCACATGGGCTGGATTTGCAACTTCAGTAGCCGTCATCATTCCTGTTTCAGCTTTGGCTTTTTGCAACCATTGTAGTCCTTTTTCTCCTACGCCTTCAAAATTCCCCGGCCTAGTTCTGGGTTTCCAAATTCCTGCTCTTAACACTGTTGCGTCAGTATTTTTTAATTGATGTGCAATTTTTAAAACTTGCTCTTCTGTTTCCGCGCTACAAGGCCCTGCAATAACCAAGGGGTGTGTTAATTGCATATCATCCAACCATGTTCGTAATTCTTTCTTGTTTTCCATTTTACAGTTATCTGTTTTCCCAGATGGGAATTTACTATTTATTAATCAATTAATTGATCTGCCTAATTAATTTGTAAATTGTTTTCTAAATTTTTAATGACTTCAGTTTTACAATTGTCTTTATTAGTTCTGTACTCCCCAAGGACTTTAAAGTGTTTAACGATTTTTTTTAACATTGTGACAACCTCTGAAAACAACACATAATCATCAAAAACAACATCAATAAAAAAAGCGTATTGCCATGGCGAATCAAATACTGGTAGTGATTGAATTTTTGTGAGGTTAATATGAAATGTATTAAACAATTGCAATACATTTGACAAACTTCCGACCTGATGGTCTAACTCAAACTTTAATGTTGCTTTGTTAACAACAGGAATTTTAACTTCATTTTTTCGCCCAACTAGCACAAAACGCGTTTTATTGTTTTTCATACTTTGAATGTTCCGGTTTAGTATTTTTAAACCAAACTCTTTTGCCACCTGTTCGCCTGCAATTGCAGCCACTCCTTGCAAACCTTGCTCTTTAATTCGTTTTGCTTCCGATGCTGTATCTTTTCCCTCCACAACTTTAAATTGTGGTGGAAACTTTCGCAAATAATCTTTACATTGTAGCAATGCTACCGGGTGCGAGTGCACCTCTTTCACATCATGAATAGACTGTCCTTCTAAAACCATTAAATGCATCTGTATATTTAAATACACCTCATCTAATATCATTAAATTAGCACTATCAATTAAATTGTAATTTGGTAAAATTGAGCCTGCTATAGTATTTTCAATGGCTAAAACACCGTAATCTGCTTTAAAACTACTTAAGGAATTTGCTACATTTTCAAAGGAATCACACTTCAACAACTCTAAGTGATGGCTATCAAATAATTTAGTAGCTGCCAAATGATGAAATGAACTTTCTATACCTTGTATTGCTATTTTATATGTCATACTTTTCTTTTTATGCATCTTGAAACCGGTTGACAATTTTGCATAAAAAAAGTCCCGATTTCTCGAGACTTTGTATATATTTATTTATTCGGTTTTAACTTTAAATAACACATGCAAAATCTCTACTCTTACTAAAAAAGTAAAAGTTAAAATCAAAACTTTGCCAAGTGTTAGGTGTAAACATTTCTATTGTTTTATATATACAAATGTATTATAAATTTGTTTGTCTGCAATTATTTTTATCTTAATTTTAGCACAGCTAATTTCTTCAGTGATTTGGTTTAACATTAAAAGACACATCTACATGTCAATTTCAGTTCAGAATATTTCAAAATACTACGGGACACAAAAAGCCCTTGACAACATATCTTTCAAAATAAAAAAGGGAGAAATAGTAGGTTTTTTAGGGCCTAATGGTGCTGGAAAGTCAACAATGATGAAAATTCTCACCACATATATTTCTAGTTCTGAAGGTGACGCGTTTGTTAACGAGTTTAATGTAAATACTGAACAAAAAAACGTACAGCAAAGTGTTGGCTACTTACCGGAGCACAATCCGTTGTACTTAGACATGTATATTAAGGAGTACCTGGCATTTAACGCAAACATCTACAATGTAAAGAAAGAACGCATTAATGAGGTTATTAAACTAACCGGACTAACAAATGAAGCTCATAAAAAAATAGAGCAACTATCAAAAGGGTATAGACAACGTGTTGGTTTAGCAAATGCATTACTGCACAATCCTGACGTTTTGATTTTAGATGAACCCACTACCGGGCTAGACCCTAATCAACTTGTGGAAGTTAGAGAGCTCATTAAATCTGTTGGAAAAGAAAAAACTATTTTTCTTTCCACTCATATTATGCAAGAAGTTGAAGCTATTTGTGACCGGGTTATTATTATCAATAAAGGCGAGTTAGTAATAGACACACCGTTGTCTGAGCTTAAAAGCAATCAGGAACAACTTATTGAAGTGGAGTTTGACTACCGTGTTGAAGATGTCTTGATAAAACGTTTACCACATGTTAAAACTGCTAAAAACACCTTTGGAATGACTTGGGAAATTTCTTTTGACACAAACGAAGACATGAGGGCTTTAATTTTTGATTTTGCTGCTGAAAATAAATTGAAAATCTTAAAGCTAGACACCAAAAACACTACTCTAGAAAATATGTTTAGAGAGCTGACGTCACCCCAACATCAATAGCATTGAGCCCTTCAAAAACGGCATCGATTACCGCATTGAGTTTCTTATTTTGATTTGGGTTAGAGCAGTTCATTAAAATTGTGACAACCACCTCATCTTTAGGATAAACATAAAAAATACCATACCCTCCATAACCATTTCCTACATGTCCATAATAAGGACGATTGTTATGATCAAAGCTTGCTTGCCAACCAATACCATAATAGGTTGGTTTATCATTAATTTGTTGTGAGCTTATAAACTCTTTTTTTACAGCGTCTGAAATAAAGTTTTCAGACAAATATGCGTTTCCTAGTTTAGAAATATCATCTGTTGTTGATAAATAACCACCTCCTGCTAATTTGTAATAATTATTCACTTTAGGCACTTCTACAAAATGACGCCATCTTTTTTTAGTATAGAACGTTGCTTTTTCAGGAACATCTTGTTGCTTATCCGCAAAGGTATGTGATAAGGATAGTGGCTTTAAAACCTCTTCTTTAATAATAACTTCAAATGGCTTCCCTACCACCTCCTGCATTGCTAAAGACACTAAGTTCCAACTATAGCTGGTGTACAAATAATCGTTACCCGGCTTAAATAATAAAGGATCATTTTCAAACAACGCTACACCTTCACGTATAGATAGGTGTTCTTTATTCATAAATTCATTGCCTTTGTAATTACGAATTCCAGCTAGATGACCGCCTAATTGTTTTAAGGTGAAATTATATTTCTTTTTAGGAAACCCAGGCACGTATTTGTAAATACTGTCGTTTAAGTTAATCTGATTTTTTTCAACCATTTTAGCCAAACCTGTTGCTGCTATTGGCTTAGACACACTTCCTATTCTAAATACTGTAGCCTCTGGGTTAACTGTTGTTTTGGTTTTTATGTTTGAATAACCGTAGCCTTTTGAAAACTTTTTTTCGCCATTTTTAGTGACAGTAATGGCAATACCTGGAATTTTTTTTTGACGCACTAATTTAGCTAAAATAGCGTCTGCTTTTTCAAAACCTATTTTTTTTTGCCCAAAGAGACTATTTATAAATGAGAACATACAGATAATACTTATTATTTTAACATTCCTTTTATTCATATTTTCAACACCTATTCACTAGCTGTAAATTAAGGATTTAAAACTCAAAACCGAAACTCCCTGTTACTCCAAACTTACGTGCATCAGGCACATCAAAATAGTTTCCTCTAAAGTTAAAATCAATACGGAACACTTTAAAAATATTACCAACGCCTAAACTGTACTCCCAATAAATTTGCTCATTAGGTGCCCCAAAGGTTTGGGTAGCAATAAAGTTTGGCGTGTTGGCATCTAGGTTGATATTCTCTTGAGATAAACCTCCCCAAGCACCTCGTAAGCCAACAATTTCTCGCAAGTTTAACTTTTTTAATAACGGAATTCTTGAAAACAACCTTCCATTAAAATTATGTTCCAAATGCACAGACGCATAAGTATCTGTCACAAAATCGTAATAATTTAACAGCGGAAAGGTATTAAATATTGAAAAATAGGCTTGATTACCTGGTATTACACTTAACAAACCTAAAGGGACTTCTCCAAAAGTTTTTCCTAGTTCAATATTTGAAAACAACCTTCCAAAGCCTCCTATTTGCCATGGTTGGCGGTAAAACAATTGCAGTTTAGCATAATCAAAATCACTCTTCATTACTCCTTTAAACCCTTGACTAAGACTAGCGTAAATAGTAGCGTGATTACCATTAACTGTAATCCGCTCTACGCCATAACCTGTAGTTTTTCGTTTTGGCGTATAAAGTAATGATACACTTATTTCTGATTGTTTTAATTCTGACTTTGATTCTGTTAAAGATTGGTCTGTATAAAAATCTAGCCCAAAAGTAGGCGATGCCGATTTTAAGGTTCGGTAACTACTAGAAAGCTTTACTGAAAAATTTTTAACAGGCTCTACTTCAAGTCCAACCGAAGTCAAATTTATTGAAGTTAACCTATCATTCACACCTGTTGAAAATAACGATGATGAAGCAAAACTCCTACCCAGAATATCATTCGTAGTTGTTAAGTTAACACCTATTTGCTCTACATCTCTTCGGTTTCCTACGGATAATATCCACCTGTTTTTTCGGTGAAACATCCACTTCCCTGATATACCATACTTAAACTGATTGTCTTTAAATCCGTAAGCTACATAACCTTGAATACGCCATTTGTCATTAGGCCCATAGTAAGTTCTTCCTCCTGCACGTAAACGTACTCCTTCAACATCATTATAACCAAAGGTGGAAAAAATAGGCCCATAGTCCATCTTTAGTTTTGGCATTTCAACGTATCCAGATGCTAAAATACTTGCGGTATTGTATATGCGTTTAAATTTCGCTACGGTTTTAAGTGTATCTAACATTTTATACACCCCTGCCTCATCTTTATTCAGTTCTTCTAACCTGTTGTTTTGCCAAAAGGCATCATCTTTATTATAGATTTCATAGGCATACGGATCTGATTCTTCTTTATAAAAACGATCCTCTTTTTTTACATCAAACTGGTATTTATCGTATAGTGTAGTACGTTTACCATAGACTCCTTTTGCTTTGTCCTTTTTTGACAAACTAAAATCTGACATGAAATAGTCACGAGTAATAAGAAAAACTGAATCATTTAGTACATCAAACTCTTGTTCTATATAAATATCTTTTACCCAGTTAATATTGGCGCTTTTTGATACTTGAAGATTAATATCTTTTATAGCCCAAGTACTATCATTTACCCAAAAATCACCTTTAAATGTTAGTTCGTTTTTTCTTCTTGGATAATATACAATATTGTAACACCATTTATCTCCTATGTATGCACTGTCTGCCAACACGTAATTGTACACATTCACCCCTGTTTTAGATAAGGGGCTTACGAAACTTTTATCAAAAAACTTTAAGTAATTATCATACACATCATAATCCGAATACAAATCTTTTACAAAGGAAATAATAGTTTGGTTGTTACTAAAACCTGAATTTTTGTTTCCTACCAAATCTTCTCTTACTTTGTTTTGCTCATTGTTTCCATATACTTTTGAAACCGATTCGTTTAAGAAAATTGGCAAATAGGTTTTTCCTGTAACACGTGAGGTATCCATTTCTTCAAAAATAAACTCCATTCCTTTAAAGAGTTTACTTTGCGTCATGGTACTATCAACATTATTGAAGTCAAATTCTATTTTTTCGTACTTGTTATATTGGTATTGCTTAAACTTTTTAACTCCGTTTGAGCGACGGTGTTTCCATATTTTTTTAAGTATATCAATAGCAGGGTTATTTTTTTTTGATTGTTTTCCTGAAAATATGGTTACAGCACTTAGCTGATTTCCTTCTTTCATGATCACATTCATTTTATAGGTAACTGATTTTTTTAAGTCAACATCTTGCGTTTCATATCCCACAAAAGAAATTTGTAATGTCTGATACCGCTCATCAGATTCTAAATAAAATCGCCCGTTTTCATCGGTTATAGTTCCTGTAGTCGAATTTTTAAACACCACATTGGCATAAGGCACAGGGTAGTCATACTCATCTATTACAAGCCCGCTTACTTTTGTTTGAGCAACAAGCATAGTTGTAAAAACTATAAATACTATTGTGATTATTTTTTTCATAGAAATAAAAAACTTCATTTGTAAAAATTACAAATGAAGTTCAAATATACAGTTTTAATCCTATTTTAAGGATTTTGTTTTTCTTTCTAAACTTACCATCAAAAGCTTAAACTAAAGCCTTTACCTATACATTACTTTTTTAACTGATTTTATTACATCATTCATATTCGGTAACCATTCGGCTAAAAGCACTGGAGAATATGGTGCTGGTGTATCAGCTGTATTAATTTTTTCAATTGGAGCGTCTAGAAAATCAAACGCTTGACTTTGCACTTGATACGTAATTTCTGTAGATACATTTCCGAACGGCCAAGCTTCTTCAAGAATTACTAATCTGTTTGTTTTTTTAACAGAGTCAACAATTGCCTTAGTATCCATTGGTCTAACTGTTCTTAAATCAATTATTTCACATGAAATACCTTCTTTCTCCAACTCATCTGCTGCTTTGTAAGCTTCTTTGATAATTTTCCCAAACGACACAATGGTTACATCTGTTCCTTTGCGTTTAATATCGGCAACACCAATAGGCAATACGTACTCACCGTCTGGCACTTCACCTTTATCACCATACATTTGCTCAGATTCCATAAAGATTACAGGGTCGTTATCACGAATAGCAGCTTTTAACAATCCTTTTGCATCATACGGGTTTGATGGCACAATCACCTTTAATCCAGGTGTATTTGCAAACCAACTTTCAAAAGCCTGCGAATGTGTTGCTCCTAATTGCCCTGCAGAAGCAGTTGGCCCACGAAAAACAATTGGACACGGAAATTGCCCCCCAGACATTTGTCTGATTTTGGCCGCATTATTTATAATTTGGTCAATACCTACTAAGGAGAAATTAAAGGTCATATATTCAACAATAGGTCTATTACCTGTCATTGTAGACCCTACAGCAATCCCTCCAAAACCAAGTTCTGCAATTGGTGTATCAATTACTCTTTTAGCTCCAAATTCATCTAACATTCCTTTAGATGCTTTATACGCTCCATTATATTCAGCAACTTCCTCTCCCATTAAATACACAGATTCATCTCTGCGCATCTCCTCACTCATTGCCTCACAAATTGCTTCTCTAAACTGAATTGTTCTCATTATATTAACGATATTGATTTTTAAAAACAGACAAAAATACGCTTTTCATAAAATTAATTCTCTAAAAAAAGAATAAATTTACTATGCACGCACAGTAGTATTCTTAAAAAATAACTGTATATTTGGGAACTTGAAAATTAATTGAACTTTTTAATATAAATATCATGAATATATTAGTGTGTATTAGTCACGTTCCAGACACTACATCAAAAATTAACTTTGCAAATGGTGATACTGAATTTGACACAAATGGCGTACAATTCGTAATTAATCCGAATGATGAGTTTGGATTAACAAAAGCTATGTTTTTAAAAGAAAAAAGTGGCGCAACGGTAACTGTAGTTAATGTTGGAGGTGCAGATGCTGAACCTACACTACGTAAGGCTTTAGCAATTGGAGCCGATAATGCTATTAGAGTTAACGCAGAAGCAAAAGACGGTTTCTTTGTAGCTAAACAATTGGCAGAAGTTGTAAAAAACGGAAACTTTGACTTGGTAATTGCAGGAAAAGAATCTTTAGATTATAACGGAGGGATGGTTCCTGGAATGTTAGCTGGATTTACAGATTACAACTTTGTAAACTCTTGTACTTCTTTAGAACTGGATGGAAATAACGCCGTAGCAGTAAGAGAAATTGACGGAGGAAACGAAACAATTAGTACAAGTTTACCTTTAGTAGTTGGTGGACAAAAAGGATTAGTTGAAGAAAGTGAATTACGTATTCCTAACATGAGAGGAATTATGATGGCTCGTAAAAAACCTCTACAGGTTGTTGAAGCTGTTGGAAATGACGTATTAACTTCTGCTGTGAAGTTTGAAAAACCAGCAGCTAAATCAGCAGTAAAATTAGTTAGCCCTGATAATATTGATGAGTTAGTTAGTTTATTACACAATGAAGCTAAAGTAATATAATTCAGTACTTCTGATTAATTTACATTTTTCAATGTCCGTTTTTAAATAATCGGACTTAAATTTTAAAATAAAAAAATATGTCTGTTTTAATATTCGCCGAATCAAACAACGGAAAATTCAATAAAGCAACTTTAGAGATTGCTTCATACGCAAAAGAAATAGCAAACACTTTAGGAACTTCTGTAACAGCTGTGGCAGTTAACGCTTCAGAAACTTCAGAATTATCTCAATATGGTGTTGATAAATTATTAACTGTTACAAACGCAAGTTTGGAAAACTTCAATGCACGCGCATACGCTGATATCATCAAGCAAGCTGCAGCAAAAGAAGGTTCTACTCTTGTTGTAATGTCTTCTACTAACGATGGTAAATACTTAGCACCATTAGTAGCAGGAAACTTAAACGCAGGATTTGCATCTAACGTTATTGCTTTACCAGAAAGCACGTCTCCTTTTACAGTAAAGAGAACTGCATTTTCAAACAAAGCATTTAACATCACAGAAATTTCAAGTGACAATAAAGTTATTGCATTAGCTAAAAACGCTTTCGGATTAAAAGAAAACGCCGTGTCAACTACGCAAGAAAGTTTTGACGCTGTAATTAATGATGCACATTTAGCAACAACAGTAACTGCAATAGATAAAGCAACAGGAAAAGCTACTATTGCTGATTCTGATATTGTAGTATCTGCAGGACGAGGAATGAAAGGACCAGAAAACTGGGGAATGATAGAAGAACTAGCTGACGTACTTGGCGCAGCAACCGCATGTTCTAAACCAGTTTCAGACTTAGGATGGAGACCTCACAGCGAACACGTTGGGCAAACTGGAAAGCCAGTAGCTTCTAACTTATATATCGCAATAGGTATTTCAGGAGCAATACAGCATTTAGCAGGAATCAACGCCTCTAAAGTAAAAGTTGTTATCAACACAGACCCTGAAGCTCCGTTTTTCAAAGCAGCTGACTATGGTATTGTTGGTGATGCTTTTGAAGTAGTCCCTACTCTAATCGAAAAATTAAAAGCTTTTAAAGCTCAGAACGCATAATTTTTTATAAATTGTGCCTCTAAAAGGCTATCTAAATTTCTAACCAATAGCGTTCTAAATTTAGATAGCCTTTTGCTTTTTAATACAAATTTCAGATTGACAATCCAATCTCATAAAATGTAACAATGAGTTTAGTACGACTTAATATAAAAGGAATATCATACAGCCAAACACAAAATGGCGCATATGCACTTATATTGAATGAAGTAGATGGCGAACGAAAATTACCTATCGTAATCGGAGCATTTGAAGCACAATCTATTGCCATTGCCTTAGAAAAAGAAATCAAACCCCCACGCCCATTAACGCATGATTTGTTTAAAAGTTTTGCAGATCGATATCAAATTATAGTTAAACAAGTAATTATTCATAAACTTGTTGATGGGGTATTTTACTCAAGTATTATTTGTGAACGTGATAAAATAGAAGAAATTATTGATGCAAGAACCTCAGACGCAATTGCATTAGCATTACGATTTAACTCTCCAATATTCACCTATAAAAACATTCTTGACAAGGCAGGAATATACCTAAACCTTCCTGCAAAAGAAGATGATCCTTTAGATGTTTTAAATGAAGATATTGTTTTTGAGGAACAAGACGAAGCAACAAGTAACCTCACCCACTTAACAATTCAAGAGCTGAATGACTATTTACAAGAAGCCGTAACTAATGAAGACTATGAAGCAGCTGCGAAAATAAGAGACGAAATTTCAAAACGAGAACAATAAACTAATTGTGGTTTTTATTTTATTGTGACCTAAATTACCTATAAACTTTACTTAATATGAAACACTTTTTAATATGCCTAACACTTTTAATGTGTTCATTAACTTATGGACAAGACATTACAAATAACTGGCAATTTGAATCGATTAAAAACAGTAACAACAAGGAGTCCGTTTTAATTTCTGATGTTGATTTTTTGAAACTTGAAGGCAATACTTTTGAGTACCAATTAACAGCTAAAAACAACTTAAAAGCAAAAGGAGATTACATTTTACAAAATGAACTCCTTATCTTTTATTACACACAACCTAAAGACACTATTAGAAGGTATCGCATTACAGAACATACAGATTCTACATTAGTTTTTACAGAAAACCTAACAAAGTATTCATTTACCAGCAACCCTTTAAATGATACTGAAGCAACAGCTTCTGTAGTAACTGATACCATTATTCCAAGTCAAGGATTTTCATTGAACAGTTTATGGCGAGGTATTTTAGGTATGGTATCATTAATTTTTATTGCCTTTTTATTTAGCAGTGATCGTAAAAATATCAATTGGAAAACTGTAGGAATTGGCTTGGCATTTCAATTAATTATTGCGGTTTCTGTATTAAAAATTCCTTTCATACAAGGGGTGTTTGAATGGATAGGTCAATTATTTGTAAATGTTCTTGACTTTACAAGAGCCGGAAGCGAGTTCTTATTCCAAGGACTGGTTGTAGACATGGACACTTTCGGGTTTATTTTCGCATTTCAAGTACTCCCAACTATATTATTTTTCTCAGCATTAACATCTGTATTATTTTATTTAGGAATCATTCAAAAAGTTGTTAAAGGAATGGCCTGGGCCCTATCAAAGATTTTAAAAATTTCGGGCGCCGAAAGCTTAAGTGTTGCCGGAAATATCTTTTTAGGACAAACAGAAGCTCCTTTATTAATAAAAGCTTATTTGGAAAAAATGAACAGATCCGAAATTCTTTTAGTAATGATAGGTGGTATGGCTACTGTTGCAGGCGCAGTATTAGCCGCTTATATTGGCTTTTTAGGAGGTGACGACCCTTTACTCAGACTTAAATTTGCAAAGCACTTATTAGCCGCTTCTGTTATGGCTGCTCCAGGAGCTATTGTAATTTCAAAAATATTATACCCACAAACTGAAACTGTAAACACTGATGTAAAAGTGTCATCAGAAAAAATTGGCTCCAACATTCTTGATGCCATTGCAAACGGAACTACTGACGGGTTAAAATTAGCCGTAAACGTTGGTGCCATGTTATTAGTTTTTGTAGCATTTATAGCAATGATTAACGGTATTTTAGGTTGGGTTGGAGAAATGACAACAATTAACAACTTCATGCTTGCTAACACCCCATACGAACAATTATCACTTGAAGCTATTTTAGGAACTATATTTGCTCCTTTAATGTGGCTAATTGGTATTGCCACCGAAGATGTCATGATGATGGGGCAGTTATTAGGAATCAAATTAGCAGCCAGTGAATTTGTTGGCTACATTCAATTAGCTGATCTTAAAAACATGTCTAACGCAACGCATTTAACATATAATAAATCTGTTATTATGGCAACCTATATGCTGTGTGGATTTGCAAATTTCGCCTCTATAGGAATACAGATTGGCGGAATTGGATCTTTAGCTCCAGGACAACGTAAAACCTTATCTGAATTTGGAATGAAAGCCTTAATAGGAGGAACTATAGCCTCTCTAATCTCTGCAACTATTGCAGGAATGATTATTGGTTAATATGGCATTACCACAGACAATTGAAAAGTTAATAACTTTATAATATATTAAAAGCTTCAACTGTTATCGTTTGAAGCTTTTTTTTTAGTTTAGTTTCTTCTTAGAATAAGCATCAAAATGAAACAATATTTAGATTTAGTAAAGCACGTTTTAGAAAACGGAAACGACAAAGGAGATAGAACCGGTACAGGCACAAAAAGTGTGTTTGGCTATCAAATGAGATTTGATTTAAGCGAGGGGTTCCCAATGGTAACTACAAAAAAACTGCATTTAAAATCTATAATACATGAGCTATTATGGTTTATAAAAGGTGATACTAATATCAAATATTTACAAGATAATGGTGTGAAAATATGGAATGATTGGGCTGATGAAAATGGCGACTTAGGACCTGTTTACGGACACCAATGGCGTAACTGGAACTCTGATGATATTGACCAATTACAAGAAGTAATCTCTACAATTAAAAACAATCCAGACAGCAGACGCATGTTAGTTGCCGCATGGAATCCTTCTGTTTTACCTGATACTTCTGTGTCTTTTAGTGAGAATGTTGCTAACAACAAAGCAGCTCTACCACCATGTCATGCCTTCTTTCAGTTTTATGTAGCTGACGGAAAACTGTCATGTCAATTATACCAACGTAGTGCAGACATCTTTTTAGGCGTGCCTTTTAACATCGCATCTTATGCGTTATTAACAATGATGATTGCACAAGTTTGTGGCTTAGAAGCAGGTGATTTTGTACACACTTTTGGTGATGCACATATTTACAACAACCACAAAGAACAATTCGATTTACAACTATCAAGAGAGACAAGAGAATTGCCTACTATGAAGATGAATCCGAACATTACAAACATCGAAGACTTCACTTTTGACGATTTTGAATTAGTGAATTACAATCCACACCCAGGAATTAAAGGGGCTGTTGCCGTATAGTTTTATGAAGAAATTTATTTTAGTACTTGCTTGTATTTTATCAAGCGCTGTATTCTCACAGAGTTCAGATAAAGAACCCGTTGCTTTAAACGGACCACAAGTTTTCCCTGTTTTCAGAAACTGTAACGAAAATTTCGGAAATGATTACTTAAGAAATTGTACAACCGAAAAAATAATCAATTTTATAAAAGTGAGTTTTGACGTCGAACTTGCAAGTGATTTATTCCCTCAACAACAATACACACAATTTAAAGTAGAATTTGTAGTCAATAAAAAAGGGAAAATTGAACAGGTTAACGCAAAAGCCAACCATAGGGCTATTGCAGCGGAAGCCATTAGAGTGTTAAAGCGTATTCCGAAGTTTAAAAAACCTGGCTACTCAAATGGTGAACCTGTAGATACACCTTTTAGCATATTAATGAAAGTTAATTTTCAAGAATTTTAGTAAATTGTAGTATTATAAACATCGCTATGACAAACCAACACGAACAATACGAAAACGCTAGAAAACGTACTAAGCAAAAAAAACGTTTATATTTTCATTTTTTTTTATTTATAATAGGTTCAGTTTTTTTAACGGTAGCTAATAAAATTTTAGGGCTTGGTGATCAACTCTTAGCCAACTGGTATATTATAGCAATACTCATTTGGTCATTTCTGTTTATCATGCATGTTGTAAACGTGTACATCACCAATCGTTTTTTCAACAAAGAATGGGAACGTGCTCAAACCGATAAAATTCTTGCTAAGCACGATAAGAAAGTAATTAAACTCGAAAAAAAAGTTCTAAAAGAAGAGCGCTTTAAAGAGAACACTGCTTCGACACAAAAAAACAATCAAGTCATTACTATAATTGCAGCAGCAGCAAAAAATAATGAAATTGGTAAAGACAATAAGTTAATTTGGCATTTAAGTAACGACCTTAAACGTTTTAAACAATTAACTTCTGGTCATGCAATTATTATGGGGCGAAAAACATTTGAAAGTTTCCCAAAAGCCTTACCCAACAGAACCAATGTTGTAATTACTAGAGACCTTAACTACACCGCAGAAAATGCAGTAGTAGTACATTCACTTCAGGAAGCTTTAGAAATAACAAAAGAAGATTCTCAACCGTTTATAATTGGTGGTGGTGAAATATACAAACAAGCACTAAGTATTGCTCATAAAATAGAACTTACGAGAGTTGACCATAACTTTGAGGCAGACACCTTTTTCCCTGAATTAAATAATTCTTGGAAAGAAATTGCGCGTGAGGACTGTTTTAAAGACGATAAACACGATTACAACTACAGTTACATCACATACGAAAGAGCATAAAAAGCCGTTAACCCTTATTTTTCAATGTAGCTGAAATTGCAATATGCGCTATTGCATCACCCTGATTCACTATTGGCGAATGGTTTAAACAAATAATATAGCCTGTTTTAGAAGCTTTTACTTTACGTTCAAAAAAACCATATGGGTCAGTTATTAAACCTATAATATCACCCTTACTAACTTTAGCACCGTTTCTAATGACAGAGCGGTACATACCAGAATATTTTGCACGTACCCAAATTGAATCTTCAAAAACAACTTGCTTTGTACGTTCTTTATAAGGCTCGTAATCTTTAGGAAATTGTTTCACCCCTAAATAATCTAACACATTTAATGCGCCAGTTATACCAGAATGTGTGACTTGCCTATCTAGATCTAATGATTTCCCCCCCTCAAATAACAAGACTTTTTTCCCTAAACTAGTAGCTGCTTCTCTGTAAGACTTCTCTCTATGTGATGAGTATTTTATAAATTTCGCACCAAAAACCTGAGCTAATTTTAAGGTGTCAGTATCATCATTTGAAATTCTAATTTGTGAATAATTAAATCGATCATCACCCCCTGTGTGATAATCTATACAATAATCTGCATGAACCACAATTTCATTCATAAAAACATAGGCAAATTTACTTGCTAAAGAGCCACTTTTAGAGCCCGGAAAAAATCGATTCAAATCTTTCCCATCTGGAAACTGCCTGGTTTTTATAAGAAAACCAAACACATTTAGCACTGGCACACAAATAATCATTCCTGCATCTGGAACATTGAATTTATTTGAAACCATTTGCCTAACAATTTCAACACCATTAACCTCATTACCATGAATACCTGCACTTAACAACACACAAGGCCCATCCTTTTTGGCTCTAGTAATAATTACAGGTACTTCAATTTTTGTTCTTGTATGCAGGCGAGCTATGTCAATTTTTATTTGATAGCTTTTTCCTGGTTCTATTTTCTGACCAAGAATTGTGATGTCTTTAAGTACTGCTTTAGCCATTTAACTTTGTATCTATTTTTATTCAATACTGTAAATATATCACTTATATAGTTCACAATTATATTAACAACAACAATAGGTCTTAACCTTTTTTAAACACTGAACGAGGTTTATATATAATTCCGTAATTTTGTAGATTACAATTATTAAACTTAATTGCTACTTTATAAAAAGAAATTAAAAAACATAGCATTATGAAAGCATACATTTTCCCTGGCCAAGGGGCTCAATTTTCTGGAATGGGCTTAGACTTATATGAAAACTCTGATGAAGCACAAGCTTTATTTGAAAAAGCAAATAACATTTTAGGTTTTAACATTACTGACATCATGTTTGAAGGAACAGCTGAGCAGTTAAAAGAAACTAAAGTAACACAACCAGCCATATTTTTACACTCAGTAATTTTAGCAAAAACTTTAGGCGACACTTTTAAGCCTGAAATGGTTGCAGGGCACTCCTTAGGCGAGTTTTCTGCCTTAGTTGCAAATGGCGCCTTGTCTTTTGAGGACGGATTAAAACTAGTCTCACAACGTGCCTTAGCTATGCAAAAAGCCTGTGAATTACAACCAAGTACTATGGCAGCCGTATTAGGTTTAGAAGACGATGTTGTTGAAAAAATATGCGCTATGACAGAAGGCGTTGTTGTTGCAGCAAACTACAACTGTCCAGGACAATTAGTAATTTCTGGAGAAATTGATTCTATTAACGCCGCTTGTGAAGCCCTAAAGGAAGAAGGCGCAAGAAGAGCACTAGTACTGCCTGTTGGAGGAGCATTTCATTCGCCAATGATGGAACCAGCTAGAGAAGAATTAGCAGCTGCAATTGAAAACACAACTTTTAGCACACCATCTTGCCCAATATATCAAAATGTTACAGCAAGTGCAGTGACTGATCCTGAAGAAATAAAAAAGAACTTAATTTCTCAATTAACCGCACCTGTAAAATGGACGCAAACTATACAACAAATGGTAGCAGATGGCGGAACATCATTTACCGAAGTAGGACCTGGAAAAGTATTACAAGGCCTAATGCGTAAAATTGACCGAACTGTTGATGCAAATGGCGCAAGCTTAAACATTGAAGCGTAACAAATCATCCTTAATAATAAAAAGCTCAGTTAATTATAATTAGCTGAGCTTTTGTGTTTATGCTGGTTTTAGTTTTAAATTGTCACACCAAATAACAATAACCAACATTATAATTGTATTGATTAATCCTGTAATTTTTTTCTGGTGAATTAGATATAGAAAAATAATAAAGCGGTACAAACAGCACTAAAAACACTATTGTGCTTATTTCTCTCAAGATCATTGTTTTATTTTACACAAACAACTTACACCAAATACAAGAAAACACCTAACAATAACTATTATTTATTAGTTTTTAACTATTTATCCTTTAGCTTAAAAAAAATCAATACCAGTAAAAAAATTCAGAAGGGAATTACTCAACAATTATTTCAGCAGAAAACACATTAGGAAGGTAGGTGTGTTGAAAGGTATTCAATACTTGAATAGTGTAAACACCTTCTTGTGAAAAAACATAATCGCTTTTTATAGTATAGTCAATATCACAATAATCGCCAATACAATCTCCTTTTTCATTGAGGTTTTTATCAAATAGTTTTAATGTAAACGGCAAGGATTCTATTTGATGAGTTGGAGAAGTTATGTATAATTCTAATGGAATTTCAGTAAACTGAAAGCCATGTACATAACTCAATTTTATGCTAATTTCTTTTGGCTTTGTTGGAGTGGATGGTGTGTATTTCAATTCCAACACATCGGATTGATACCACCTGTTCTCAGGAAAATTAATTTGTGAAGTGTTGCGTCCTGTGCATTGCACATTACACACAATCCCCACTAAACACATAAGTAGGTAGAAAAACTTTCTCAAGAACAGATGTATCAAATTTGGGGCTATTTTAGTTTAAAAACGTTACTTTTTTAGTTTTAGTGTCTTACAACCTTCCTTTTTTTAATTTATTTTCCCAATCCCATGCTGATTTTACAGCGTCATCTAAAGTAGACTCTGACATCCAACCAAGTTCTGATTTTACTTTCGTAGTATCAGCATAAGCAGAAATAACATCACCTGCTCTTCTTGGTGCTATTTTATAATTTAACTGAGTATTAGACACACGCTCAAAAGACTGAATTACTTCCAACACGGTACTTCCCTTACCTGTACCTACATTAAACGTTTCAAACTTTGATTTGTTTTTTTTCTCTAATAGACGCTCCATTGCAACTACATGAGCTTTCGCCAAATCGACCACATGAATATAATCTCTTATACATGTGCCGTCTTTTGTTGGGTAATCATCTCCAAAGACAGATAACTCAGATCGAATTCCAATACCTGTTTGCATGATATACGGAACTAAGTTTTGAGGTACTCCTATTGGCAATTCACCAATTTCTGCAGATGGATGCGCCCCAATTGGATTAAAATAACGTAATGCTATTGCGTTCAATTGAGAAGATACCTGACAAACATCTTGAATAATTTCTTCTCCAATTTGTTTGGTATTTCCATATGGCGATTCTGCTTTTTTAACCGCAGCATTTTCTGTTATTGGCAATTCATCTGCTTGGCCATAAACGGTACATGAACTTGAAAATATAAAGTTTGAAATTTGATGCTTTTCTAACTCTTGTAACACATAAACTAGTGTGGAAATATTATTCTCATAATACAACAACGGATCATTTACACTTTCTCCAACTGCTTTACTAGCAGCAAAATGTATAACACCATCAATTTCATGAGTCTCAAAAAAAGTACTTACATCAGCTTTATGTCTTAAGTCAAGTTTAACAAATTCAGGGGCCATTCCTGTTATTGCAACTATGCCTTTTAAGACATCTTCTGAAGAATTGGACAAATTATCTACAATGACAACATCATGCCCTTTCTCTTGTAACTCGACTACTGTATGCGACCCTATAAAACCTACGCCACCTGTAACTAATATTTTCATGAAACTACATTTCTTTTAAGTTTGTAAAAAAGCTTTTATAATTCTATAAAGATGTTATTATTTGGTTATAAACTCAATAACCTTTGCAGCTATAAAACTGATTTGCTCATCATCTAATTCTGTATGCATTGGCAATGAAATAACCTCGGTTATTAATTGATTGGTTACAGGAAAATCTGATTCATTGTAACGAGAATCTGCATATGCTTTCTGACTATGTAATGGTATTGGGTAATACACACCACACGGTATTGCATTATCATTTAAAAATTGTGCTAATGCATCTCTGTCAATATTTTTAACTTTTAATGTGTATTGATGAAATACATGATGACCGTTACGCACAGGCGTAATTATATTTTTAAAAGATGCAAATGCGGCATCATACTTTGATGCTGCCAACTGTCTTGCTGCGTTATAGTCTTCTAAATTTTTCAACTTCGTTCTTAACACTGCTGCCTGTACAGAATCTAGTCGTGAATTAACCCCCACAACATCATGGTGGTATCGTTTATACATACCGTGATTAACAATTCCTCTAATTGTATGCGCTAAAGCATCATCATTTGTAAATATTGCTCCGCCATCACCATAACATCCCAAGTTTTTAGATGGAAAAAATGATGTTGATGCTACATGTCCTATAGTTCCTGCTTTTTGCAACCCCTTTTTGGAATCATAATTAGCTCCAATAGCCTGAGCATTATCCTCAATAACAAATAAATCGTGTTTTTCTGCTAGAGCCATGATGGCGTCCATATTTGCACATTGTCCGAATAAATGAACTGGAACTATCGCCTTTGTTTTTGGCGTAATTGCCTTTTCAATAGCTGAAACATCAATATTAAAGTCATCAGGATCAACATCAACTAAAACTGGAGTCAGCCCTAGCAAGGCAATAACTTCTACTGTTGCAGCAAACGTGAAGTCAGCAGTTATTACCTCGTCACCTGGTTTCAACCCAAGTCCCATCATTGCTATTTGTAAAGCATCTGTTCCGTTAGCACAAGGAATAACGTGTTTAACACCTAAATACGTTTCTAATTCTGATTGAAAACCTTTAACTTCTGGTCCGTTTATATATGCTGTAGAGTCTAACACTTCTAAGATTGAAGTATTAACTTGATCTTTTATTTTTTCGTATTGACCTTTTAAGTCAACCATTTGAATTTTTCTCATACCAATATTCACTGTGAATTTGTTCAAAAATACAAAATCAAATCTGTTTATTTCTTGATTTTGGTTTAAGAAATGTATTTTAGCTTTAGAATTTTATTTTCAAAATACATTGATCACAATTTACTCTATTCTTACCCAACTAGCGCATTACCTAATAAAGGTCATAGCGCTATTTAATCCGAAGATTAAACTTTTTGTTAACGGCAGAAAAAATGTATGGGATAAATTGAAACAACACATCCAACCTAGTACCAAAACAATATGGGTACATTGTGCCTCATTAGGTGAATTTGAACAAGGTTTACCAATACTTGAAAGCTTAAAGAAGCACTATGTTTCTCATAAAATTGTACTTACTTTTTTTTCCCCCTCTGGCTATGAGGTAAAAAAGAATAGCAATGCTGCCGATATTATTTGTTATTTACCTTTAGACACAAAAAAAAACGCTCGTAATTTTATTAAAATAGTTCAACCTGACTTTGCTATTTTTGTGAAATATGAATTTTGGCCAAATTATTTAAGTGAACTCCATAATCAAAATATCAGCACTTATTTAGTCTCCGGAATTTTTAGAAAAGAACAACTCTTTTTTAAATGGCACGGAAAATGGATGCGAAAATCATTACACACATTTGCACATTTTTTTATTCAGAATCAACAGTCTGAAAAACTACTTCACTCCATCAACCTCACAAACACAACAATTACTGGCGACACTAGGTTTGATAGAGTTATTGAAATTATAAATCGTGATAATTCCTTACTTTTTATAGAACAGTTTAAAAACAACACAACTACAATTGTTTATGGTAGCTCATGGCCAGAGGACGAAGTAGCTTACTTAGATTTTATAAATACATCCAACAAAGCAGTTAAACACATTATTGCTCCGCACAACATAAAGAAACATCACATTGAAAACTTAAAAAACAGCATTACCAAACCAGCTCTTCTATACTCACAATTGTCTGATGAAAATTTAGCGGCATATGATGTTTTTATTATTGACAGTATTGGATTATTAACTAAAATATATAGCTACGCAGACATTGCTTTTGTTGGTGGCGCGTTTAAAACTGGTTTACATAACACATTAGAACCTGCGGCATTTGGAATTCCAATTATAACAGGACCTAAGTATGCTAAATTCCAAGAAGCTAGTGATTTAGTTAACCTAGGAGGGATTATGGTTGTAAATTCAAAAAAAGAGTATGAAAATACCTTAGAAAAACTAATCAATTCGGAAGAACTTAGGAGTACAACTGGAAACATTAACAAAACCTATGTTACACAAAAGGCGGGAGCAACAATAAAAATTATGACGCAGTTAAAAAAACACGGTACATAAAAAAAAACACGATACCTAAATACCGTGCTCTCTTAACTCAAAATAAACTATCTATAACCTTGTTAACTCCGATTTTTCTAAATACCCATGATCACTTTCCTTTTCAGAAAGTTCTAAGCCAGTACTAGAAGCAGATTTCACATTCCACAAACTATGCATTGTTCTTAACGGGTAATCTTTCTGCGGTATTAATATTTTTAAACTTTTAGAGTCTTGCATTATTTCCCAAGACCCATACGTATTAACGCCTTCTTTTGTTATTAACAAAACATTATTAGGTGTAAACTCAAACTCATAGGTTGATAATTCAGAAACATCTGCATGTTCTAAATACGTTACTCTCCAACTTCCTAAAATATCATTCTTTGATATTGAGTTTTCAGTTGTTATTACATTATCTTTTTCACAAGACAATATTAATACACTTAATAAGAAGACATAAATCACTTTCATAACATAACTTTTTAAAATTGAACGAGTTATGTTTTTCTGGGAGACAGTAAATATATACAAAAATGTTGTTTTCACAACAAAAAAATAACTATTCACAACAAAAAATAAGTTGTTTTCGCTAAAAAACATTATTCATCGATAAACAGCACTCCTGTGTTATGGTTTTACCAACATTCGCTTAATTTCATTTAATTTCATCAAGGCTTCTATTGGCGTAAGTGTATCAATATCAGTGTGTAACATCTCATCTTTTAGATCAGAAAGTAGTGGATCATCTAAATTAAAAAAGCTTAATTGCATTTCATCCTGAACGGCATTTAAGTTATCCGTTAGCTCTTCTGAAGAATGTGATTTTTCTAGTTTCTTTAAAATTTTATTTGCTTTTCTAATGACTTGCTGAGGCATTCCTGCCATTTTTGCTACATGAATACCAAAACTATGATGGCTACCTCCCTTTACTAATTTTCTTAGAAAAAGAACATTGTCTGCGGTTTCTTTAACTGAAACATTAAAGTTTTTAATTCGATTAAATGTTTCTGTCATTTCGTTTAATTCATGATAATGTGTTGCAAATAATGTTTTTGCTTTTGCAGGATGTTCATGAAGATATTCTGAAATTGCCCAAGCTATAGACACACCATCATAGGTACTCGTACCACGTCCAATTTCATCTAATAAAACCAAACTTCTATCAGACAAGTTATTTAATATTGAAGCCGTTTCATTCATTTCTACCATAAAGGTTGACTCCCCCATAGAGATGTTATCACTTGCACCTACACGAGTAAATATTTTATCAACCAGGCCTATTCTAGCGCTATCAGCCGGCACAAAACTTCCCATTTGCGCTAATAACACAATCAATGCTGTTTGACGTAAAATAGCTGACTTACCGGACATATTGGGCCCTGTAATCATTATCATCTGTTGAGTTTCATTATCTAAGTACACATCATTTGCAATATATACTTCGCCTAGTGGCAGCTGTTTTTCTATTACAGGATGGCGCCCGTTTTTTATATCTAGCTCATAAGAATCATCAATAATTGGTAAAACATAATTATTACTTCTTGCCAGATCAGTAAACGAACATAAGCAGTCTAATTGCGCAATCAAATTTGCGTTATGCTGAACAGACTTGATATAGTTTGTCATCCATAAAACCAAATCAGAGAACAACTGTTGCTCTAGAACACTTATTTTTTCTTCAGCACCTAGTATTTTAACTTCATATTCCTTTAATTCTTCAGTAATATAACGTTCGGCATTTACGAGTGTTTGTTTTCTTACCCAAGTGTCTGGCACCTTATCTTTATGCGTATTCCTTACTTCTATATAATAGCCAAATACATTATTGGATGCTATTTTTAATGATGATATTCCTGTTGTTTCAGTTTCACGCTGCAACATTTTATCTAAATAATCTTTTCCAGAATACGCCAAGGATCTATACTCATCAAGTTCAGCGGAAAACCCTGAAGCAATAGCTCTACCTTTAGCTATATTTACAGGTGCTTCTTCACTTAAAGTCTCCTTTATTTTAGCACGTAACACATCGCAACTGTGTAAATTATCTCCAATAGCTTTTAAAGCGTCATTTTCACATTGCACTGCTAAAGCCTTAATAGGCACAATAGCTTCTAAAGAATTTTTTAACTGAATAACTTCTCGCGGGCTTACTTTTTGAGTTGCTACTTTAGAAATTAATCGTTCCAAGTCACCTATTTGTTTGGTGTAGCTTCTTATGCTATCAAACACTTGTGTTTCATTTAATAAATACGAAACTACTTGGTGACGTTGTTTGATGCGTGATGCATTTTTTAACGGCAATGCCAACCAGCGTTTTAGCAACCGCCCTCCCATTGGAGATATTGTTTTATCAATTACATCTAAAAGCGTTACAGCATTTATTGATTGTGACCCGTATAGTTCTAGGTTTCGGACTGTAAAGCGGTCCATCCAAACATACTCATCTTCAGCAATTCTGCCTATTGTTGTAATGTGCTCTAATTTGTTATGTTGTGTTTCTGACAAATAATATAATATCGCTCCAGAAGCCACAATTCCTTCATCTAAATGTTCAACGCCGAAGCCCTTTAAAGAACTTGTTTTAAAATGATTTGTTAGAGTTTCGTTAGCATAATCTTGCTTATAAATCCAATCTTCTAAATAAAACGAATGGTAATTTGTTCCAAACGCATCCAAAAACTGAGTTTTCTTATTTTTTGGTACTAAAACTTCACTAGGACTAAAGTTTTGCAATAACTTGTCAATATATTCTTCGTTTCCTTGCGCTAGTAAAAACTCTCCTGTTGAAACATCTAAAAATGAAATTCCAATGTGCTTTTTACCAAACTGTAAAGCACATAAAAAATTATTTGTTTTTGAACTTAGCACTTCGTCATTTAAAGCAACGCCTGGAGTAACCAATTCAGTAACACCGCGTTTTACAATTTTCTTTTCTTTACTTGGTGCTTCTAATTGATCACATATAGCAACACGCATACCAGCTTTAACCAACTTAGGCAAGTAAGTATTAACTGAGTGGTGAGGGAAACCTGCTAACTCTAATTTATCACCTCCGTTATTTCGGTAGGTTAAGGTAATTCCTAAAACTTGAGCAGCTTTGATAGCATCTTCACCAAAAGTTTCATAGAAATCTCCTACCCTAAACAACAACATCGCATCAGGATATTTCGTCTTGATGGTATTATATTGTTTCATTAACGGAGTAACCTTCTTCTCTTTAGCTGCCAAAGTGTGTGCCTTTAAATTAGTAATGTGCGAATTTAATGAAATTAGGACAATTATATTTTGAATTACTCCAAGATTTAGTATTTTTGGAAAACTTGTCAAAACTGGCATCATTATTGAAGTAATTAACGCCACACAAAAAACAATTAAATTATCATGAAAAAATTAATCACATTTGTATTTGCATTAGCACTATTCACTGGAGTAAACGCACAAGAAACTAAAGGAGCTCAAATAGAATTTGAACAAGAAGTAATTGATTACGGTAATGTAGAATACGCCTCTAATGGAGAGCGTGAGTTCGTTATCAAAAACACAGGAGATGCTCCATTAATTATTACAAAAACCAAAGGATCTTGTGGATGTACAGTTCCTACTAAACCTACTGAGCCTATTTTACCAGGAAAATCTGCGGTAATGAAAGTTAAGTATGATACAAAAAGAGCTAATCAACCATTTTCAAAAAGTATAACAGTAACATCTAACGCTGTTAATTTTCCTACAAAAGTGGTTAAAATTAAAGGAAAGGTTTTAGCTAATCCAAATGCTAAAAAGGTTACTTTAAAAAAACCATTGAAAAACTCTACTGCTTCTAAATAAGTAACAGGTTTTATCAAAAATTGTAAAGCACTCTTAGGAGTGCTTTTTTTTGTGACTTATTTTACTGATTTTTGCAACACCTAAACTCCAGTCGTTTTGAGAAAATTAAAAAATAGCGAATTAAACAGGAAATCTGTAACTGAATTTAAATCAGCTACAAAAACCCCAATAATTGTAATTTTAGACAATATTAGAAGTTCTAATAATGTCGGATCCGTATTTAGATCTAGTGATGCATTTTTAATTGAAAAAATTTACCTCTGTGGCATTACTGCTACACCACCCAATAAAGACATACAACGTACAGCACTCGGATCAACTGACTCTGTTCAATGGGAATACAAGGAAGATACTTTGTCATTAATTGAGCAATTACAAGCAGAAGGAGTCTATATTGCAAGTATTGAACAAGCTGAAAACGCAGTAATGCTAGATGAGTTTACACCCAAAAAAGGGCAAAAAATTGCTATTGTAATGGGAAATGAAGTAAAAGGTGTGCAACAAAATGTTGTATCTGCATCTGACACTTGTGTTGAAATACCGCAACTGGGTACTAAGCATTCCTTAAATATATCTGTTACATGTGGTATTGTTCTTTGGGATTTATTGAAAAAGATTAATTAACATAATTTCCTTATTTTTATAAGGTAAGATTACACCCATTTTAATAACAAAATACTTTTTTTTAATACACCGTATTATGCAAGCTGTTTTAGGCGCAGCAATTGAGCAAGCAGTTCTTGGCAGGAGTTTTAAAACTAAAGGAGTTATATTAGACGCACTTGTTGCAACACAACAAAAATCGCTATACTCTAACTGTTGGATATTTTGAAATTTCACTATGAAATGATGCGTTCAGTTTGCTTCAAAAGACTAACATATAAATAGATGTAACTGAATTATTATAAAAAAGAATCAATTTGAACCCTAAGGTTGTAAAAAAGTCGAAAAATAAAGAAAGTAGCTGGACTATCTGTACTGAATGTCAAGGTCGAGGTAAAAAAAGACGTAAAATTCGTAAAAAAGCACGACGACGCTACCAAGCCGAACTCAATCAATTTGAAAAAATGAAAGGGACAGGAACAGCACCTGTTCGCCCTAAGGGCCACCTATACTCTTGTTTAAATTGTTCCGGAACCGGACTTCTTTATTCTGAAAACCACCCCAAAGCAGATCATGAAAATTACCCACACCTTGCAATTATTGGCGGCGGTATTGGCGGTGTCGCACTAGCAGTGGCATGTTTACACCGTAAAATACCTTTTACACTTTACGAACGAGATAGTAGTTTCAATATTCGCTCACAAGGCTACGGACTTACATTACAACAGGCCAGTAAAGCAATTGAAGAACTAGGCATCACATCATTAGAAGATGGAATAGTCTCTACAAGACATGTAGTTCATACTCCAGAAGGGGAAATAATTGGGGAATGGGGAATGCGAAAATGGTTACAGTCTGAAAAAAACTCATCCTCTAAACGCACAAACATACATATCGCACGGCAATCATTACGTACAGAATTACTTAAACAACTTGGCGGTCATGCTTCTGTGCAATGGGGACATCAACTCATAAGTTACGAAAAATCTGATGACAAACAGGTTACCCTAAACTTTCAAGTAAAAGGCAAAACCATAAGCGCAAAAGCAGATCTTGTTGTTGGCGCAGATGGCATACACAGTTCTGTTCGTGACTTTTTAATTGGCGAACAAACCACACCTTTACGTTATTTAGGCTGTATTGTCATATTAGGTATTTGTCCTCTAAATAACCTTAAGGACAAAGATAATCCATTACTAGACTCGGCAACAGTATTTCAAACCGCTAATGGAACTGAACGAATTTATATGATGCCTTTTAAGTCAGATTCAATAATGTGGCAACTGAGCTTTCCCATGCCAGAAAACGAAGCTAAAAAACTAAGTGCAAAGGGGGCTCTAGCGCTAAAAAACGAAGCCTGCTCTAGAATACAGTGGCATAAACCCATTCCTGAAATTTTAGAAGCAACACAGGTATCTTTGATTTCTGGATACCCTGTGTACGACCGAGAAACACTTAGCTCTGAATTATTAAATCAAGACGAACAAGTCACTTTAATAGGTGATGCAGCCCACCCAATGAGCCCGTTTAAGGGGCAAGGTGCAAATCAAGCGTTACTAGATGCATTGGCATTGGCTAGAGGCATTACTATAGGATGTAGACCACAATCACAATGGAAAGAACACGGCATACAAAAATCTGTTTTAAAGGAATTTGAAGAAAACATGCTTAAACGTACCGCATCTAAAGTGAGTGACTCTGCTGAAGCTGCCAAATTCCTACATTCAAAAATTGTACTACACAAAGGAAACGAACCTAGAGGACGTTGTTTGAAACGAATAAAAGATGACACCCTCTGAAATAATTAGAATATTGGCCGTTATGCATTTAAATTGCCATTGAAAACACAATTTAATCTATTTACAGAAGCGTATATGCCCAGTAAATTAACACTCCTTGAATTGGCAAACGCAGTAACGTAAGCAACACATACTTTTCTTTTCGTTTAGCTTTATTATAATGCAAAACATTGGCAGGAAATACCGCTATTAATAATGTAATAATTCCAATTACGGCATAAAGTCTTGTTGCCGCTAAAAGCAATAAGACACCTAATATAATTTCTACACCACCTACAAAAATATTTACATACTTAGGACAAGGCACCCACTTAGGAGTAATTTTAATATAGAATTTTGGACTTAAAAAATGACACAAACCTGCAATTACAAAAATTGCCGACATACTATACAAAGAAACGTGTTGTAATACTGTCATTAGACCATTTTTAAGAACATATTTGTTGTATGATATGAATATAGTCTTTTCTATTTTTAACAAAATCCAATCCCGAAACATCAATTACTCTCACGTTTAAATCAGGTTGAGATTTGATAAACTCTACATATCCTTTATTTATTTTTTCTAAATAATCTGGTTGAATATTTTGCTCATAATCACGCCCTCGCAACTCAATATTTTCCAACAACCGTTTTGTGTTTTGATACAAATAAATATACGCATCTGGCTGTTGCATATCTTTATAAATTACATTGAAAAATTTACGATACAATGCAAATTCATCTTCAGGTAAAGTTACCTTCGCAAAAGTTAATGATTTAGAAATATGATAATCTGCTACAACAAATTCCTTGAACAAATCATACTGTGCTATATCATCTGATAATTGCTTATATCTATCTGCTAAAAAACTCATCTCTAACGGAAACGCAAAACGTGATTGATCTTTATAAAATTTTGGTAAAAAAGCATTATCTGCAAACCGTTCCAAGATAAATTTAGCATTATAATCTCTTGCTATTTTATGTACTAAAGATGTTTTCCCGCTGCCAATATTCCCTTCTATAGTTATAAAGTTAAATTTTGAAAAAGCGTGAAAATTAAACGGATTATTTAATGCCTTACGTATTTTTATTACTGGATTATCATCTGCACACACTTGTAATAAACTTGAAATAGTTTTTTGAAACTTTGGATGTACAAATTCAGACGCAATATCATTCAACGGAGTCAACACAAAATTCCTGTCCTGAATTGACTTATGAGGCACCGTAAGCATAGTTGTTTCAAGGACAACATCATTATAAAACAAAATATCTATATCAATACATCTTGCTTCATAAGTGTTGGTTGTTTTCTTTACACGTCCTAAAGTAATTTCTATTTTCTGCAACTCAGTTAATAACTTCTCTAAAGTTAGTTCTGTTGTCAAACACACACAACAATTTAAAAAATCTTCAGAATCAAATCCCCATGATTTCGTTTCATAAACTGGTGAAATTACAAGAGTATCACCAATGTTTTCATACAATGCATTAATAGCTAATTGCAGGCTTTGAAACCTATCACCTTGATTAGTACCTAATGAAATAAATATTTTTTGTAACGAATTCAATGAAATACAGACTTATAATTTAACTATTATGGTAGCTCACAAAGCTACTGAAATTTTAACCTTAATTCCTCCTTTTTTAGGAGTATAACTAAATAATTTACAAATGAATTTTTTAAAACGTGTATTATCAACTGTAGTCGGAATAGGAGTGTTTTTCGGCCTATTTTTCTTTTTATTACTGTTAATTGGCGCTGCAATTGGCGGTGGCGACAAAGATAAAGTAATCATAGAAAAGAACTCTGTTTTAGCCTTAAACTTAGATGAAGATATGCCAGATTATGCTGGTAAATTTGATTATGGTGAATTAAACGAACTGTTCAAAGGAAATAAAAAATACAACGGTTTATTTAACATTATTGACGCTATTAAATACGCTGCAACAGACGACAATATTAAAGGAATTAGCATCAAAAACAATAGCTTAAGTGCTGGTATGGCACAAACAAAAGCGCTAAGAGATGCCTTATTAGAATTTAAGAACTCTGGAAAATTCATTGTTGCTTACGGCGATGTTATTGGACAAAAAGATTATTATTTAAATTCTGTTGCTGATGAAATTTACTTGAACCCAGTTGGCGCTCTAGATTTTAAAGGACTTGCTACCGAAATTTTATATTACAAAGATTTTCAAGACAAATACGGTTTAAAAATGGAGGTTATTCGTCATGGAAAATATAAAAGTGCCGTTGAACCTTATTTAGCACAAGAGATGAGTGAAGCCAATCGTGAACAAATTTCTGTATTCTTAAAGTCTATTTGGTCTGAAATGAAAAAAGAAATTGGCGCAAGCAGACAAATAAAAATTGCTCAACTTGATACCATTGCTGACAATTTATTGGCTCGTAATGGAGAAATGGCCGTAGCTTCAAAGCTAATAGACAAGTTAATTTATGTTGATGAATTTGATAACATTATCAAAAACAAGTTAAACATTGCTACAGATGAGGAATATGAAGAAATTGAAATTTATGACTACGCAAAATATACAGCAGGTAAAAACCGTTCAAAACAACTTAAAATAAAAGACAATATTGCAATTATATACGCCCAAGGGCAAATCATGTATGGTGAAGGTGATGAAAAACAAATTGGACAGGGCGTTATCAACAAAGCCTTAAAAACAGCTCGAGAAGATGATAACGTTAAAGCTATTGTATTACGAGTAAATTCACCAGGAGGTAGCGCCTTAGCAAGTGAGTTGATTTGGAGAGAAATTGAATTAACAAAAGCTATAAAGCCTGTAATTGTATCAATGGGTAACCTCGCAGCTTCTGGAGGATATTATATTGCTTGTAACGCTGATAAAATAATTGCCGAACCAAGTACTATTACCGGGAGTATTGGTGTATTTGGAACTCTTCCAAATGCTCATGAGTTTATGAGTGGAATTGGTATTAATGCCGAACAAGTAACCACAAATAAAAATTCTGTGGATTACAGTGTATTTGAACCAATGACTGAGGAACAACGCACCTTTATTAAGGAAGGAGTTGTAGACATTTATGACTTATTCACAAGCAGAGTCGCTACTGGACGAGGAATGACACAGGATGCTGTAAATGAGATTGCTCAAGGTAGAGTTTGGACGGGTGCAGATGCCTTAAACATTGGTCTAGTTGATGAATTAGGAGGGTTAGATGTAGCTTTACAACACGCAGCGGAAGCAGCAAAATTAGATACGTATAAAGTTAAGGAATTGCCTATTTATGAAAAGGATTTTGAAAAAATGTTTGAAAGCTTTGGTTTAATAAAAACCAAAGAAGATATGATTAAAGAAGAAATAGGAGACTACAACTACCGTATTCTTAACAAAATGAAAGCAATTACTCAAATGGAAGGCACACAAATGCTATTACCATACGCTATTGAAATTAAATAACTTTAAAACAAGTTTATAAAAAAAAGACCTTGCATAGCAAGGTCTTTTTTTATTTACAATAAGCTATAAATGCAAAAAGCCTTAAACAAAATGTTTAAGGCTTTAATGGTGGTGCCTCCAGGAATCGAACCAGGGACACAAGGATTTTCAGTCCTTTGCTCTACCAACTGAGCTAAGGCACCATTGCTATTGCGGGTGCAAATATAAGACAGATTTTTAGATACACAAAACATTTTTTATTTTTTTTTCTTCACTACCTTTGCTTCAAGATAGAAAATATATGAATCTAATTATTGACATCGGAAACACACGAGTGAAACTTGCTGTTTTTAAAGCAAATAGGCTTTTAGAAAAAGTTATTGTTGACAAAAAAGTTTTTTTAACAGAAGTAAAAAAAATTATCTCAAACCAACCAAAAATTACAAATGCAATCGTTTCTTCTGTAGATTTCTTCACAAAAGAAGAAGAATTCCAATTAAGGGCATTAGTAAAACTGACCATTGTTTCGCATGATCTAAATTTACCATTTACAAATAATTATGCTACCCCTAAAACTTTAGGTGTTGACAGAATTGCATTAATTACCGCCGCTGCACATCAATACCCTAGTAAAAACGTATTAGTAATTGATGCAGGCACATGTGTCACATATGACTTTTTAAATCAAAAAAACACATATTTGGGCGGCGCAATCTCTCCAGGTTTAACAATTCGTTATGAGGCCTTACACAATTTAACCGCTAAATTGCCGCTATTAGAAACTGACGATGCAATATTTTTAATCGGAAATACAACAGAAAAGAGCATTCATTCTGGAGTAAGTAACGGTCTTGTAAATGAGATTGATGGCACCATTAAGCAGTATCAAGAGCTGTATACAGATTTAACAGTTATTTTAACAGGAGGAGACACTAATTTCTTGGCTAAAAGATTAAAAAGTAGCATATTTGCGAATTCAAATTTCTTACTTGAAGGTTTGAATCATTTATTAAAAATCAATATCGATTAAATGCTAAAACACATTTTAATAGTATTCGTAGCTCTATTTACTTTAAATACAGTAGCTCAAGAAGGTTCTGCTTCTCCATATTCATTTTACGGTGTAGGAGAATTAAAGTTCAGAGGAACTGTAGAAAATAAAAGTATGGGAGGCCTTAGTATCTATTCTGACAGCATTCACTTAAACATGCTCAACCCAGCTTCTTTAGGAAAATTAAAATTAACAAACTTTAATATTGGTGGAAATCAAAAATTCACAACATTAAAAACTAATGATGACTCTGCAAAAGGATCTACAACAACTTTAGATTATCTAGCTGTTGGATTACCTATGGGAAAGTTAGCCATGAGTTTTGGACTTATGCCATACAGTTCTGTTGGGTATAAAACTGGTTTTACAGACCATACTACTGCTCAGGTGGGTGATGGCCGTTTTGAAGGCTCTGGAGGTGTCAATAGAGTTTTTGTTGCAGCAGGATACCAATTTAACGAAAAATTTTCTTTAGGTATTAATGTTAACCACAATTTTGGAAAAATAACCACACAAGCTATTGAGATTACTAGTAACGAACCTGGCCACTACGACTCCATGGAAACTAATGAAACTAGTTTAAATGGTTTAGGGGTGAATTTTGGGGTAAATTACAACACCAAATTAAACAATGACTTAGAATTTGTTACTGGTTTAACATACAGTCCACAAGTAAACTTAAGCTCAAAAAATCACCGCAAAATTTCATCTATATTATTCAACAGTAATAGCCAAGTTGCAGGAGAGCGTGACGTGATTGAGTCCAACACAGAGGATCTTGACATTAAATTACCCTCAAAACTAACTATTGGTGCTGGTTTAGGGAAATCAAAAAAATGGTTTGCAGGAATTGACTTATCTACTTTAAGTTCAAATAAACTAAACAACAGAACATTCAATAACTCTGAAACTAATTTTAAAAGCGCTACAAGAGTAGCTCTGGGAGGTTTTTACATTCCTAAGTATAATTCACTTACTAGTTATGGCTCTAGGGTAACATACCGAGCTGGTATGCGCTACGAAAATACTGGACTTGTTATTAAAAATGAAGATATAAATGAGTTTGGCATATCTTTTGGAGTTGGACTACCTGTAGGACGTAAATTATCTAATGTAAATATTGGATTTGAATACGGATCACGAGGAACAACAAACAATAATTTAGTAAAAGAAAACTTTATAAACCTAAATATCAGTTTATCATTAAATGACAAATGGTTCCAGAAAAGAAAAATTGATTAAAACAACCTTAACCTAAAGCTATGAAATTAAAATTATCCTTAATAGTCGCCTTGTTTACATTATTCGCTGCAAATGCTCAAAACGAAGCATGCATTGAAAAACTTTCTATATTCACAGAATCAGCTAAAGTAAAAAACTATGACGCTGCCTATGATACTTGGATGTATGTTAGAAAAACATGCCCGAAATTAAACAACGCAATTTATGTGTATGGTGAAAAAATCTTAAAACATAAAATCAAGAATAGTACTGGTGCAGAAAAAATGGCATATACAAATGACCTTGTAGCTATGTACAAAGAAAGTATGGCAAATATGCCAAATAAATTTCCTTGTGGAAAAACTGAAGCTAAAATCGGACAGTTAATGTACGATGCAAAGTTAGGTACTGCAGAAACTCAATTTAATACTTTTGATGCAGGGTTTAAAAAGGACGCAAAAACATTCAACAACCCAAAAGCTCTTTACACTTACTTTAAATTAATGGTTGGTTTATTTGACGCTAAAAAGAAAGACTTCCAGAGTTTAATTGATTTATACAGTACAATTACAGACAAAGTTGAAGCTGAACAAAAAAATTATTCAGGAAAAAAAGATGCTCTATTATTAAAAGAAGAAAATGGATCTATAACATCTAAAGAAAAAAGAAGATTAAAAAGTTATGACTCTTTCTTAACTGCTTATGATCAAATTTCTGGAGGAATTGATAAAGACCTTGGAGACAGAGCAAACTGTGATAAGTTAGTACCATTATTTGAAAAGAATTTTGAAGATAACAAAACTAATATTTCTTGGTTAAAAAGCGCCGCTAGCAGATTAGCTGGTAAAGATTGTGACGATGCTCCTATTTTTGTAAAATTAGTTGAGGCATTTCATAATATTGATCCTTCTGCAAATTCTGCTTACTACTTAGGGAGATTAAACGAAAAGAAAGGTAACACTACTGAGGCAGAAAAATTCTATAATGAATCTGCAAGTTTACATACGGAAGGATTTGAAAAAGCTAAGTTATATTACCGTTTAGCGTTAATGAATAAAAAAAGAGGTAGAGTTTCTCAAGCATACAACTATGCCAACAAAACTTTAGCTGCACAACCATCATTTGGTAAAGCTTATTTATTAATAGCAGGATTATACGCAAGCTCTGCTAACAACTGCGGAACTACACAATTTGAAAAAAGAGCTACGTTTTGGCTAGCCGCTAATGTTGCAGAAAAAGCAGGAAAAGTAAACGGATCACTAAAAAAATCTGCTGCTAAAACCGCTGCTAATTACAGAGCAAAAGCACCGAGTAAACAAGATATTTTTACAGAAGGTATGGCTGGTAAAACTGTAACTATTAAATGTTGGATTAACAAAACCGTGACTGTACCAAGTTTATAATGCTTAAATTGTCACATAACATATACATTAAGACTGTTGCGATACTTTTCGCAACAGTCTTTTTTTCTTGTCAAGACAATTATGACGACATTAAACGCATGCAACGCGTTTCATTAGCACCTGCAGGAATTGCAGAACACATGAACTTAAAACACACCGACTCCGGAAAAGTCGTTTTACACTTAATCAGTGACAAGATGATGGATTTTTCTAACAAAGAGTTTTCTTACACCACATTTCCTGAAGGCTTAGAAGTTCATCTTTTTGATGACAAGCAGCAACAAACAACCATCACTTCAGACTACGCCATAATCTACTCTAAAACAGATTTAATTGATTTGAGAGGGCACGTGAAAATTGTAACACATGATGGAAAAACTTTGGAAGCTGAGCAATTGTACTTTGATCAAAAAGCAGAGTGGATTTTTACAAATAAAGAATACAAGTACGAAGCTGAAGATGGCGGATACAATATAGGAAAAGGCGGGTTTGACGCTAACCAAAACATGAGTATCTTTAGCTCATTAGATAATGACGGACAACAATATATAGATAATTAATTATTATGAATAAACTAGGAAACCTATTTCAAGCAGCTTACATCGGTTTTGCTGCATTATTTTTATATCAGGCTATAATTAATTGGGGAGTTCCTGGCGGAAAATCTTATTTATACTTGGCCATTGTAGCAGTAGCGTTATTTAAGTTTTTCTTTAACAGAAAATACAGAAAGCGTTTTGAATCGCACTATAAAAAGAGAGAAGAAGAAAAAAACAAGTAATCATTTAAAAACAAGCAGAAGTTATTTTGCTTGTTTTTTTAGTTATGACAATATCATATCATTATAACTGAATAGCACTGTATATCCTTTTTCAACAAAATACTTTAAATCTGATTGATTTTTAGCCGTTACCAAAACAAAATCACCTCCCCAAGCCCCTAGACTTTTCACTACTCCATTATAGTCATTGAACAACTGACTCTTAATAGTTGGCAACTGTATAACATCTGAAATTACAGATTCATGTTGCTCTAACAGTAATTCAAACTCAAACAACGAATCACTTTTAAGTAATGATGTTGTTATAGCATTCACTTTATTTTTAGCCACCTCAACTTTTGACGATGATACCTTTCGGTAATGTAAAATTCCTTCTTTACTATTTTGTTTTTTATTTAAATACACAAAAAACAACTGATCTTTGAATGACGGTTTAAATACTGCCGCTGTAACCTTTGCTAATGAATCGGAAAGCTGATATACTATAGCACTTGTACTTGTTGCGCAGGCCAGGTCATAACCACTTCCTTTAAACGAAGTCCATAACAACTGATAAGGGTCTACGTTTGCCCATTGAGCAATATTTGCAATAAGTGTTGAGGATGACCCCAAACCATATGCTCTTGAAAAAGTAAGCTTTGTAGTTACATAAACACCAGTTGATGTGTTTAAAAAAGAAGAATTTAATTTTTGTGCCGCTAATAAAATGTCTAGCAAAGTTCTTGAAACAGCATTTGTTGTTTGGTGCATTTTCAAGTTATCCAACTCAAATTCGTCTTCATACCAAACACTATTGTCTGCATCAAAACTTTTCCAACGTAATGTATTAGTCTGCGTGTTCTTTACGGTTAAATACTGTCCTTTAGTTGTTGGGAGTGCTATAGCTTTTGCTCCATCTAAAACCAGATATTCACCTGTTAACAACAACTTACCATGACTGTAAAAAACTTTTATAGACATAACTATTTTAACTAGCTCTTAATTGGTGAAACATGTTTACTACTTCACTATGAATTACTGTTTTTCCTTCAAAATGACTTGCAATCACTTCCTTTTCATGTGTTGTTGCTCCTAGCTGATTTAATATATTCATCAAATGCATCTTCATGTGTCCTTTTTGAATACCAGTTGTAGTTAATGATCGTAACGCTGCGAAATTTTGCGCTAAGCCTGCAACCGCTACAATTTGCATTAATTCTTTAGCTGATGGTTTCTCTAACATTTCTAAAGCCAGTTTTACAAGCGGATGCAGATTGGTCAATCCGCCTACTGTTCCTAAAGCTAAAGGCAGTTCTATCCAAAATTTAAAAACACCGTTTTCAACAGAAGCATGTGTTAAGCTACTATATTGCCCTGTTCTTGCTGCGTAGGCATGCACACCAGCCTCTACTGCTCTAAAATCATTACCGGTTGCTAATATTACTGCATCAATACCATTCATGATCCCTTTATTATGAGTTACAGCTCTGTAAGGCTCAACCTGAGCTATTTCAACCGCCTTCACAAATTTATTAGCAAATTCTTCTGGAGCAATATTTTTATCATCATTTAGTTCTTCAACTAAACATGATACCTCAGCACGTACAATACAATCTGGCACATAATTAGATAAAATACTCATTACAATTTCTATAGTCTTTTCATCTTCTGAAAAATCAAAATAGTTTGAAGCTTCAGATTTGAATGTTTTTGCAAATTGTTCTAAACAAGAATTTATGAAGTTTGCCCCCATGGCATCTAACGTTTCAAAAGAACAATGTAATTGATAGTAGTTGTCTAAAACCGCTGTTTTATCAATTAATTCAATGTCTACAATACCACCACCACGCTTTTTCATATTAGCTGTAATTGCCGTAGTATCTTCAATCAGTTTAGGTTTTACTAATGAAAAGAACTCTTGTAGTTTCTTTTTATCACCATAATACATAAAATGCACTTGACCAATCTTAGTGGTAGAGATAACCTCTGCTTTAAACCCTCCTCTACTAAGCCAGAATTTAGCAGCTTTACTTGCTGCAGCCACTACAGAACTCTCCTCAATTGCCATTGGAACAGTGTACAGTTTATCATTTATTAAAAAGTTTGGCGCAACACCAAATGGTAAATAATAATTGGTAATTGTGTTTTCAATAAACTCATCATGAAGCTGTTGAAGTGCATTATCCTCATTCCAATAACGCTTAATTAAAGCCTCTGCATTTGGATTATCTTTAAAAAAAGCAGCAACAACCCATGCTACTTTATCATTCTTGGTAAGCTTAGAAAATCCTTTTATAGGTTTTATCATGATTTGCAGTATAAAATATGTGTGCAAATATACTATAAATGCTACTATTTAACAGTCTACATAAGTTTTAGATTCATTTGATTTTGCTATATTGTCGGCTATTAAAAGTCAAATCATTCAAGACCTAATAATAAACATGAAAAAACTTACTTTTTACATAGTACTTTTTACAGCATCTATCTCTATTGTACATGCGCAAAAAAAACAGGTTACCTTAGAGGAAATATGGGGCGGAGAATTCCGTGGTGAGTATATGGATGCATTGCATTCTATGAATGATGGCGAACATTATTCTGTTATAGACTTCAACAGGGCATCAAGAAGCACTTCAGTAAACAAATACAGTTATAAAACATTAGAAAAAACTGCTACTCTAGTCGATTCAAAAGACATTAACGATATTGCTTATTTTACTGACTATACCTTTAGTAATGATGAAACTAAACTATTGTTAGCTACAGATATTACTCCTATTTTTCGTCATTCAACACTAGGAAAATACTACATCTACAACATCAAAACTAAAACTACAAGTATAGTTTCTGAACAAAAGATACAAGAACCTACCTTTTCTCCAGACGGAACAAAGGTTGCTTACGTATTTGAAAACAACATCTATTACAAAAACTTAACTACAGGAAACGTTACTCAAGTAACTACTGATGGCAAGAAAAATGAAATCATAAACGGGGTAACTGATTGGGTTTATGAAGAAGAATTTGCTTTTGTTAGAGCTTTTGAATGGAATAAATCAGGAACAAAAATTGCCTACATCAGATTTAACGAAAAAGATGTTCCTGAATTTTCTATGGATGTGTATGGCTCTAAACTATACCAAACTCAAACGGTTTTCAAATACCCAAAAGCAGGAGAAAAAAACGCTGAAGTCTCTTTGCACATGTTTGATCTTGCATCATCTAAAAACTCAGCTATAACCTTACCTGAGTATTACTACATTCCAAGAATTAAATGGACAAACAATACAAATGTTTTAAGTGCACAGTTATTAAACAGGCATCAAAACAAATTAAATTTGGTATTTGTTAATGCAACTGATTTATCAGCTAAAACTATTTTGACAGATACAGACACAGCGTATGTTGACATAACAGACAACTTAACATTTTTAGACAACAATAGTTTTATTTGGACAAGTGAAAAAGATGGATATAACCATATTTACCACTATTCTAAATCAGGAAAATTAATCAACCAAATAACCAAAGGAAACTGGGAGGTAACTAATTATTATGGTTTTAATGATCAACAAGGACGAATTTACTACCAATCTGTTGAAAACGGATCTATCAATAGAGATGTCTATTCTATAAACATAAAAGGGAAAGGTAAAAAGCGTTTATCCTCTAAAACAGGGACAAACAACGCTACTTTTAGTAATAATTTTGCGTATTACATCAATACGTTTTCAAATAGCACAACACCTAATGAATTTACATTAAACAGCGCAAAAACTGGAAAAATAATTAAGCACATTAAAAACAACTCTAGCTTACAAGCAAAAGTTGCAACCTATGCTTTTGCACCTAAAGAGTTTTCTACAATCACTGTTAATGGCAATGACTTAAATATGTGGATGATTAAACCTCATAACTTTGACCCTACAAAGAAATACCCTGTGTTTATGTACCAATATTCTGGCCCTGGAAGTCAGCAAGTAGCAAATCGTTGGAATTCTGCTAACGATTATTGGTTTCAAATGTTAGCACAACAAGGCTACATAACCGTATGTATTGATGGTAGAGGAACTGGGTTTAAAGGACGTGACTTTAAAAAAGTAACGCAAAAAGAATTAGGGAAATACGAGGTTGAAGATCAAATTGCAGCTGCTAAAAAATTAGGAACAAGAACTTATATTGATGCAGATAGAATTGGAATTTTCGGATGGAGCTACGGAGGTTTCATGTCTTCTAACTGTTTATTTCAAGGATCAGACACTTTTAAAATGGCTATTGCGGTTGCACCGGTAACTTCATGGCGTTTTTATGATACCGTTTATACTGAGCGCTACATGCAAACTCCACAAGAAAATGCGAGCGGATATGACAACAACTCACCAATATCACATGTTGAGAAGTTAAAAGGGAAGTTTTTATTGATTCATGGTAGTGCAGATGATAATGTTCATGTACAAAACACAATGCGCATGGTTGAAGCCTTAGTTCAAGCTAACAAACAATTTGAATGGATGATTTACCCAGACAAAAACCATGGGATTTATGGTGGAAACACACGTTTACACTTGTATAAAAAGATGACAAACTTTATTAAAGAAAACTTATAACAATTATAATATGGAATTTAAATTTGGAGGTTCAGAGGTCAATCAAAAAACAGTATTAGGACATCCGTCAGGATTATTTGTATTGTTCTTTACTGAAATGTGGGAGCGCTTTTCATACTATGGTATGCGAGCTTTATTAGTTTTATTCTTAGTTTCATCTATGTTAGATGGCGGCTGGGGTTGGGACAGGTCAGAAGCCTTACAATTATACGGTCTTTATACAGGATTAGTATATATAACACCAATATTTGGTGGCTTAATTGCAGATAAGTTAATGGGGTATAGAAATGCTGTTGTATTAGGAGCCTTATTAATGACTATTGGGCATGCATCAATGGCATTAGAAGGCACTACTTCAATGTTTTTTTATGCAGGACTCTTATTTTTAATTATTGGTAATGGTTTGTTTAAACCAAACATTTCTTCTATGGTTGGTCAGTTATATAAAAACCAAGGTAAAGAAAAAGATGCTGGATACACTATCTTCTATATGGGGATAAATGCAGGAGCTTTTCTTGGAATTTTACTTTGTGGTTATATTGGTGAAAAAGTTGGATGGCATTATGGATTTGGACTTGCAGGAGTTTTTATGTTTATTGGGATGTTACAATTCTTTTTTGCTCAAACAATTTTTGGGAAAATCGGGTTATCTCCAAAAAAAATGGATGACCTTATAGAGGATACTATTGATGACACAAAAGAAACGATTGAAGGAGTTATAGATGATGCAAGTAAGTCAAAAATCACAAAAGATAGACTGATCGTAATTGGTGTTTTGGCATTCTTTACTATTTTCTTTTGGTGGGCATTTGAACAAGCAGGTGGATCTATGACAATTTTTGCTAACGATTACACGGATAGAGTTTTAACCGGTAATGGCGCAACAATATTTAAGGTTTTCAATACCGTTTTAACTGTAATACCAATGCTAATTATTACTTGGGTACTAGCAATGCTGTTTAAACAAACATTTTCTAAATACTCTTTATCAAATATATTACTAGCCTTTGGGTTTTTAGTTATTTGGGTTATCGTACTTTGGATGCTTGGACGAGAATTTATGGCTGAATCAGCAGAAGTTCCGGCCTCTTGGTTTGGTATTTTAAACTCCTTCTTTATCATTGCTTTTGCACCTTTATTTTCTAAAATTTGGGAGAGTAAGCTAAACCCGTCCGGACCAATTAAATTTGCTATTGGGTTAATACTTTTAGGTTTAGGTTTTGGAATTTTAGCTTTTGGATCTATGGGAATACCTTTAGGAGCAAAAACAGCATCAGTAAGTATGATCTTTTTAATATTAGCATATTTATTCCACACGTTAGGAGAATTATGTGTTTCTCCTGTTGGATTATCATATGTATCTAAATTAGCTCCTGCTAAATTAGTTGGACTTATGTTTGGTGTATGGTTTGTGGCAAACTTTATTTCAAACACCTTAGCGGGTGTAACTGGTAGTTTCTTAGATCCTATTGTTGAAGAATACGGTATGGCTAATTTCTTTTTAATCTTTACAATAATACCATTGGCAGCTGGAATAACAATGATTCTTTTAAACAAGACATTAATTAAGAAAATGCATGGTGTTAGATAATAGTTTTATAGAAACCATTAACAATCTATGTTAGATAACGTTTAATATTTTAATACAATTTATGAGTACAACAACCCAAAATGATTTTTTCAAGTCTAATGTTTTAGGGCATCCAGCAGGATTGTTCGTTTTATTTTTCACAGAAATGTGGGAACGTTTCTCTTTCTACGGGATGAGAATTCTATTAGTAATATTTTTGACAGCGGCAATTGCTTCTGACAACCCTGGTTTCGGAATGCCAATTGAACAAGCTACAGCTGTTTACGGTACTTATGCAATGCTTTTGTATTTAACGCCGATTATTGGTGGAATTTTAGCCGATAAATTTTTAGGCTATAGATGGGCAGTTGTAATTGGTTCTATTATAATGACTTTAGGGCATGCTGCCATGGCTATTGAAACTCCGTTTTGGGTGTATATTGGTCTTGGTTTATTAGTTGCAGGTACCGGTTTCTTTAAACCAAACATGACTTCTATCTTATCTGAAATGTATAAAGATGTTCCTGAAAAGAAAGATGGTGCATATACCATTTTTTATATGGGAGTAAACGCTGGTGCATTCTTCGGAATGATGCTTTGTGGTTACTTGGGTGAAAAAATCGGATGGGCATACGGGTTTGGATTGGCAGGAATTTTCATGCTATTAGGAACCTTACAATTCTGGTTAGCAAAACCATTGTTCGGTAAAATAGGAGAAGTTCCTTCTAAAGTATATGAAGTAGAACTAGAGCAGGGAATAAATGAAAAAGCTGAAGACTTTGCAAAACCTACTAACGAAGAAGATACTGATAAAAGAAATCCTTTTACTCTATTAGATAAGATCTTAATTATCTTTTCGTCTATAATCGGTTTAGGGTATGCTATAAACGACCCATTATCAAAAATTGCTAATTTTGATATGTTCGCATTTGCCAACACACCAAGTTTAGACGGACAATACGTAATGGTCTTAATTGCTTTAGCGGCGTTCTTATTTATGGTTGTTTCAAGAATATTAAGGTATGATAGAATAGTACGAGACCGAATGATTGCTGTAATCATCTTCGCATTCTTTACTGTGTTTTTCTGGTTATCTTTTGAACAAGGAGCTTCTTCATTAGTATTGTTTGCTAGAGATTCAGTAGATAGAACCTTAGAAGGTGATGCTGCAATGATCTTTAAAATCGTAAACACGTTGCTTACAGTTATTCCTTTGTTAATCATCTCTTATGTATTGTACTTATTAGGAAAACAAACTTGGAAACAGATACCGGCTTCAAATGTTATTTTAGCCATCACTTTTATTGGTGTTTGGGGAGTAGCTTTATGGATGTTAAACAGAGATTTTAGTGAAGATGCTACAGAAATTACCGTTTCATGGTTTAGTATCTTAAACTCATTCTTTATCATTGCTTTTGCTTCAACTTTCTCAAAGTGGTGGGAGTCTAAATACAACCCATCTGCAGCCGTAAAATACGGTTTTGGATTAATTATTATGGCCATTGGTTTTGGGCTGTTAGCTTTTGGCGCTCACGGAATTCAAGAAGGCGTTAAAGTAAGTATGGTTTGGCTAATATTAGCCTATTTATTCCATACCTTAGGGGAGTTATGTTTATCTCCTGTAGGACTTTCATATGTATCTAAATTAGTACCACCACGTATGATAGCTTTCATGTTTGGTATGTGGTACTTAGCAATTGCAATAGGAAATAAAATTGCTGCTGTAGTAGGTGGACAAATAGAAAATATTACTAAAGACTTTGGATTATCAACATTCTTCTTAATCTTTACAATAGTACCTACAGTTGCTGGTTTATTAATTATAGCTTTAAACCCGTTAATGAAAAAATTAATGCACGGCGTTAAATAATAAAGTTCACTAGAAACGCTCTCACATGAAGCATTTTTAGTATTTTGTAATTGTGGCAAGTTATTTGCGACTGTATTTAAAAATAAAAGACAATGAAAAAAATAATAATTACAACCCTGTTGTTCATCGGTTTTACAACCCTTCAAGCACAAGAGCTAAAATGGCATGATAATTTTGAAGAAGCCGCTAAGGTTTCTAAAAAAACAAACAAGCCAATTCTAGCTAACTTTACTGGTAGTGACTGGTGTGGTTGGTGTATCAGACTAGACAAAGAAGTGTTTAGTAAAAAAGAATTTCAAAAATGGGCAAAAGAAAATGTTGTGCTTCTAACTGTAGATTTCCCTAAAAGAAAGAAGTTAGCAAGCCACATTACTGAACAAAACAATGCGTTACAACGCGCTTTTCAAGTTCGAGGTTACCCAACTATATGGTTAATGAGTCCTGGTGAAGGAAAAGTACCAACTGAAGGCATTACACCTTTAGGGAAAACAGGTTATGTAAAAGGTGGTGCTGAAAAATGGATTGCTAGTATATCATCTGCTTTACCAAAAAGCTAAGCCCAAGTGTTATAAAACTTACAACTACTCCCCTTTTCTATGTTTACAAAAAGGGGAGTTTTATTTTAACACAAACGCACCTTGTTCATTTGTAAGATGGAATGGCACGCCATGATATAAGCAAGTTTGCCTCCAACGAGCAACATAACTTTTATAATTGTTATTATCAACAACTACCAATTGCGGGTTTAAAACATCTATTAACCGTTCTAAATTTAGTTTAGGCGACCCTGTTAACACAACTACTTCAGGACAAAAAGACGTGTTATAAACTGCGTTATTATCTACTACTAAAATGTTTGTTTCTTTAAACTGATAAACATTTCTCAAAGTATCCTTTTCAACAGATTGTACAAACTCATTTACTGTATAATCTTCTATACTTTTGGCATACCTCAAATGAGGTGTTGAGTAGTAAAACTTTGGTCCAATTTTCTCTCCAATTAAAGTTGACTTATACTGATTAAAAACAATAAACACCTCTGATTGTGAATACCATTTGTTTCTCATAAAGGCAACTTGAACACAAACAACACTTAATAATACAAATACAATTCTTTTGTATGAGAATGCTTTACAAAGCAAGACAATACTTATAATAAGCATAACTAACGTTACAAGGTTCCATACATTAAATGAGAGTTGTGTAAAAATAAAATTGTTTTGATCAGATATAAACCTCACAAAACGGAGCAGCCCTGAAATGCATGTATTAAAGAGTTCAAATAACAGACTTGGAATCCAACCAAAATAGGCAAAAATTAAAGTTATAATCCCCAAGCTTAACAAAAACCCCAGTAGCGGAATAATTACCATATTTGATATAAAAAACAAACCCGGAAATTGATGAAAATAAAATAATGACAATGGTAAAACTCCAAACTGTGCTGCAACTGTAACACTAAACACATCCCACATTTTCTTACTGATAAAAAACTTTGGTTTCCATACCTGATCAAACAATGGCTTTATCCAAATAATTGCAAATACTGCTGAGTAACTCATCTGAAACCCAATATCAAATACATAATACGGATCCCACAACAATAACAAAAATGCAGACATGACTAATGTATTGTAAGTATTGGTTAACCGATGACTGTAAAGAGCTATTGTGAATAATGAAAACATGGTTACAGCACGAACTACAGAAGCTGACATACCAACAATAAACGCATAGCTCCATAATAGCAATACAATACTAATTGACACCATGACATTCCCATATTTAAAATAGGTAAACGGCTTAAACACTATACTAAGTAACAACAGTAATAAACCTATATGTAATCCAGAAATTGCTAGAATATGTACGGTGCCAGATGTAGTAAAACTTTTATAAGTATTCTTACTTATGTCTTGTCGCTGACCTAGCAATAATGCATTAATAACACTTAGATTGTCTTCAGAAATGGAATAACGCTTTAAAGTGATATTAATCTGCTCTCTAATTTTATTTGCACAACCAAGTAGTGTTTTATTTTGCGATAACAACATAGCATTCTTATCATTTAAAAACACTTGATGAAACACCTGTTGCTTCTGCATGTATGATTTATAATCAAATTGATGTGGATTCAATGCCGGATTAATCTCTTGAAACTTAACAGATGCATAAACCACATCATCTATATCTAATACCTGAGTTGAATCTGCATTTATCAATACAACACCTGTCGTTTTTTTAGCCCCACACAAAACAACAGTACCTAAATATTTTTTATAAAAACGAGTGGGCTTTAATTTTTTATACACCTCAATTTTAATGTTTTGAGTTGCTGATACATTCACCCTGTTTACATAATGCTTTTTTTGATTTACTTGTGTATGAAATGTAACAACTAAAACACCAATAACAACCATCAAAGCATATGTTGATACCCCAAGATATATTGGTTGCTCAACAGCATTATCAGTCAGTAAAAACAACAACACCCAAACTATTAAACCAACAGCACAACCTATTAACACAATAGTATAACTTACTGGATAAAAAAAACCAATTAAAATACCTGCTACTAAACAGCAGGTAAGTTTTATGAGTATAAAATTAAGCCACTTCATTTTTAAAGTTACACATAAACTCACTTTCCCTATATTTAGCTAACCATTAAGAGTGATATAAGCAACCACAAACATTAACCCTTGATTAACAAAACTGTCTATTTTTTAATGTATTTTTGCTAATATAAACCCGTTAGTATAGACCCTTGTTAGTTATGAAAAAAGCGTTAAAAATATTTGGAATTTTATTCTTGCTCATTACCATTTTGGCTATTGCAGTACCTATTCTTTTTAAAGATAAATTTGCCGAAATCATCAAGGTTCAAATCAATAAAAACATTAATGCGACAGTAGATTTTTCTGACATTGACATTAGCATTGTGAGCACATTCCCTAAAGCAGGACTAATAATTGAGGACCTTAGCATTGTTAATTTTGAACCATTTAAAGGAGATACTTTGCTATACGCCAACGAAATTGCGTTAAAAATGCCTTTAAACGGACTTTTAAAAACTGCTGATGATGTTATTGGCATTGACGCATTTACTATTGATAATGCTTTGGTAAACATTGTTAGTGATAAAAATGGGGTTACCAATTATGACATTGCGATAAAAAACTCTGAAAACACAGATACTACAACCGAAACGTCTAAGTCTGGATTTTCATTTTCTATTAAAGAGTATGCTATAACCAATACACTCATAAATTATAATGATCAGGCATCAGAATTAAATTTAAAACTCTCAGAATTTAACCATTCCGGATCTGGTGATTTATCTGCGATGTTATCAAGTTTAAAAACAAATACAACATCAAACATTTCAGTTAGCAAAGGTAATTCTAACTACTTAAACAACAACACTATTGCTCTAAAGGCCGATTTAGAAATTGATCAAGAACAACAAAAATACAGTTTCCTTGACAACTCATTTACATTAAACCAATTGCAATTAGTGTTTGATGGTTTTGTAAAACTAAACAAAACCAACACAGAGCTTGATTTAAAATTCAACACACCTACCTCTGATTTTAAAAACTTCTTAGCCTTATTGCCTGCCGAATACTCTAAAGACATTTCTAAGGTAAAAACCAATGGAAGTTTTACAATTAACGGTACAACTAAAGGTATTATTGATGACAATCATATTCCTATGTTTGATATCAATATTATTTCAAAAAACGCCTCATTCAAATACCCTGATTTACCAAAAAGCGTTACTAACATTAATCTTAACACCTCACTAACCAATACTACAGGCAAAAAAGAAAACACCCATTTAAGCCTTAAAAAGTTATCTTTTCAAATAGACCAAGATAAATTTAGTGCTAACGGAAAAATAGCAAACTTACTCAGTGATTTGTTCGTTGACATGAATTTGGATGGCACCTTAAATTTAGAAAATATTTCTAAAGCATACCCTATTAAGTTAGACAACGATTTAAACGGTATATTAAAAGCTAATTTACATACTGCTTTTTCTCAAAGCGCTATTGAAAGTAGCCGCTATGAACACATAAAAAACAATGGAGGTTTTAGCATTACTGATTTTAAATTTGCCTCAAAAGATATCGTAAACCCAATTTTTATTTCGGAAGCTATTGTTGCATTTACACCCCAACGCATTGCATTAAATAAACTGGATTTGAAAAGTGGCGAAAGTGACATTAATGGTACAGGAACTCTACATAATTTAATGGGGTTTTTATTTAGTAATAAAACATTGAAAGGTGACTTTAAAGTCAACTCAAATTTATTTAATGTCAATAATTTTATGGTAGATAACACTACTGATAAAGACAATACTCAAAAAGAATCAGAAAAAGGTGATGGGCTAAAAATACCTGGATTTTTAGATGCTAAAATTTCCGCAAATGCTAAAAAGGTAATTTATGACAACTTGGTTCTAGAAAATGTAAAAGGTGATTTATTAATCAAAGATGAAACTGTAACCATTAGCAACTTAACCACTCAGATGTTTGATGGTACCATGAGTATTAATGGTAATGTGTCTACCAAAAATGAAAAACCTAACTTTAACTTGAATTTAGGTATTGATGAGTTTGACATTTCAAAATCGTTTAAAGGAATGGATCTGCTAACAAGTATTGCTCCAATAGCTAATATTTTAGACGGAAAACTCAACACAACTTTAAACTTAAAAGGAAGCTTAGATGATGAATTTTCTCCAAATCTAAACACGCTAACCGGTAATGCATTAGCTGAAATACTAACCAAACAAATAAATACAGAAAAATCTGCAGCCCTTAGCGCACTGAATAATAAAATAACATTTATTGATTTTAAAAAACTTAATTTAAACGATATAAAAACAGCCTTATCATTTGAAAACGGAAAAGTAGCCATTAAACCATTTACAGTAGCTTACCAAGATATTAATATTGAAATAGGAGGGTCACATGGCTTTAACAATGACTTAGCCTATACCGCAACTTTTGATGTTCCTGCAAAGTATTTTGGAAATCAAGTTGGCGACATCTTATCAAAATTAAGTGATGACGATATTAAAAACATCAAAGTACCATTAATAGCTTCTATTGGTGGCACAGTTACCAACCCGTTGGTAAAAACAGATATGAAACAATCCGTGGCTAATTTAACCCAGCAATTAATACAAGTACAAAAAGACAAACTTATAGGACAAGGAACGAATGCCTTAGGCGATGTGATTGGCGGTGTATTAGGTAATGGCAACAATACAAACACTAGCAATACCCCTAAAGACACTACTGCTGTTAAAGACCCTATAAAAGATGGCGTAAAAAATGTACTTGGCGGACTATTTGGCAATAAAAAGAAAAAAGATACCGCTAAATAAAAACAGATTAGTAGCTATATAATTGAAGGCGTTTCGTAACCTAAAAAACCAGTTATACTATATTAAAGTTAACTACCAACCCTTCATTATTACGCACATTAAAAACCGTATTATCTTCAAAAATTAGATACTGTCCCTTTATACCTTTCAAAACACCTGAATAGTCTGGTGTTTTTGAGAGGTTTAAACTCTTAACTTTTAAGGGATGTGTCAATACCGGGAAATTTAAGTTCATTATGTTAGCGTCATTTAAAACATAGGGTTTGACATCTTCCGGTAAGACATTTTGCAAACTTTTCTTAACATCAAGTAAATCAGCTTCAGTTACTTCATTTTTTAGCATCGCACGCCAATTGGTTTTATCGGCAACATGGTTTTTTAAAGCCACTTCTGCAATACCCGCCAAGTACCTGTTAGGAGTTTCTAAAATTGGTAAGGCTTGTATTGCTCCTTGATCAATCCAACGTGTTGGCACTTGAGTTTTACGCGTTACGCCAACTTTTACATTGCTACTTAAAGCCAAATACACAATATGTGGCTGTAATTGCACGCGTTGTTCAAACTCTAAATCTCTATCTGCAATTCCTAAATGTGCGGTAGATTTTTCGGGGTGCATAATCCAATCACCTGCTTGAGGAGCTTCAAAAAAACAAGATTTACAAAAGCCTTGACGGTAAATTTCTTTGTCTTTCGCACAATTCATACACTGATACTTATCAAAAGAAATTGTAATTTTTTTATCCAACAACTGGTTTACGTTAACAACATCATTTTCAAACACCATATAATACTGTATAGTTTCTTGTAAATCTGTTTGCATTTTTTGTAAAACACCGTGGTATTGCATATCAATATTTTTATAGTAAATTTAGGGCTAAAGATAAATTATTTATGCCAATTCCGTTAGTAAATTCTGTAGTCTCTTGGTTTTTAAAAAAACGAATTCACCAAATAGAATTCTTTTCCAAATACCCTAATGAAGTACAACATGAATTATTATTTGGGTTATTACAAAAATCTAAAAACACTGCCATAGGCAAACAATATGATTTTAAGTCTATTAGAACCTACGAGGATTTTGTAGCACGCATACCTGTTGTTTCCTATGAAGATATGGAACCATTAATTACCAGATCACGAAGAGGTGAGCAGCAATTATTTTGGGAATCTTCTATTAAGTGGTTTGCAAAATCTAGCGGTACAACAAATGCAAAAAGTAAATTTATTCCCGTAAGCCAAGAATCCTTAGATGACTGCCATTACAAAGGCAGTAAAGACTTGCTTTGTTTATACTTAAACAATAATGAAAATTCACAATTATTTACCGGAAAAGGCTTGCGCTTGGGTGGCAGTAAAGAACTGTACCAAGAAAATGGGACTGTTTTTGGTGATTTATCGGCCATACTTATTGACAATATGCCCTTTTGGGCTGAGTTTAGTTCTACCCCAAGCAGTAAAGTGTCATTAATGGACAGCTGGGAAACAAAACTTCAAGCCATTGTTGATGAAACAATAAATGAAAATGTTACCAGTTTAGCTGGCGTGCCCTCCTGGATGCTCGTATTGCTAAACCAAGTTTTAGAAACCACCAAAAACAAGCACCTTTTAGATGTTTGGGAAAACTTAGAAGTGTATTTTCATGGTGGAGTAAGTTTTGAGCCATATAGAGATCAGTATAAAAAACTACTGCCTAAAAATAGTTTCAAATACTATGAAATTTACAATGCTTCTGAAGGATTCTTTGCCATACAAGATAGAAACGACTCTTCAGAGTTACTATTAATGTTAGATTATGGTATCTTTTATGAGTTTTCAGATATGCGTACTTACGGCACAAGTCAGCAAAAAATGATGCCCTTAAGTGAAGTTGAAATTGGTGTGAATTATGCCGTTATCATTACCACAAATGCCGGATTGTGGCGCTATCAAATTGGCGACACAGTACGTTTTACATCAATAAGTCCGTATAGAATTAAGGTTACAGGCAGAACCAAACACCACATTAATGTATTTGGTGAAGAGTTAATGATTGAAAACACAGATGAAGCTTTAAAAATTACATGCGAAAAAACCAATTCTGAAATTAAAGAATATACCGCAGCACCAATCTTTATGGACGGTAAAAACAAAGGAGCTCATGAATGGCTTATTGAATTTAAAACCCCTCCTGAAAATATTGCTTATTTTTCTGAGTTATTAGATAATGCTTTAAAATCATTAAACTCAGACTATGAAGCCAAACGCTTTAACAACATTACTTTAAACCAACCTAAAGTTCATATTGCCAAAACCAATTTGTTTTACAATTGGTTAAAAAGTAATAGCAAATTAGGAGGGCAAAATAAAATTGCGCGCCTATCCAACTCAAGACACTTTATTGAAGAGTTATTAGAAAACAACTAGTGCTCTTTTTTATAATTAGCTACAATACTAGTAACACTAGCAGTTACCAATACAAAATCAAACTCTAATACATTTTTTAATTTAGAACTGTCGTATTTTAATGTTTTAAATGCCGAGTTAATATTTGCTTTGTAAAGGCTTCTTTTTCTAGATGTTAAAATGCTTTGTAGCTTATCCAGTTGCAAGTACACCAGCAGTTGCCAACGCTTCACCTCTTTAAGCAGGCTAGATTTCCCTAAAGATTTCGCAATGGTTTCTATCAATTTACGATAGGTTATATTTTCAGAAACAACAATAAACTGTTCATTAACAATGTTTGAATCCGTTAGACGTATCATGGTTTTAGCAACATCATTGACATCTACAACCCCAACGGTTCCTGAAGTAGTATACTTAAACCCGTTTGCAACTTTTTTAAAAATTTCGCCTGTACCACTATTCCAAAACCCAGAACCTAATATAACTCCCGGATTAACAATAATAACATCTAAACCTTCCTGCACACCACGCCAAACTTCAAGTTCAGCATCGTATTTAGTAATTGCATAAATATTGTGCTTATTATTTTCCGGATTCCAGGGAGTCGTTTCTTTTATTGGTGCCGTAGTGTCTTCTCCTAAAGTAGCTATAGAACTTACATGACATAATTTTTCAATATTATGACTTAAACACAGGTTGACAATATTTGCGGTTCCAACAACATTTACAGTTCTTGATAGCAAATAATCTTTTGAGTTAAATGATAAATTTGCTGCGCAATGATACACTTGATTAACGTTTTTAAACGCTGCATCTAACGCAGGCACATCTGTAATATCAGCTTCAACCCATTCAATACTATCAAATAAAACCTCTGGTGACTTGGAATAATATGAAAATACGTTTTGAACCATTTTTAAGCTTGATTTAGTTCTATAAATAGCCCTAACACTTTTCTGTTGCGCTGCTAATTTACATAACACATGTGCGCCCAATAACCCTGTTCCTCCTGTAACTAAAATCATAAAGCCAAATTAGTCTTTTTTCATTTTATACAATTATATTTGCGTAAATTTTAGTTGATATATGATGAATTTTGTAGACGAATTACGTTGGAGAGGCATGCTCCATGATATAATGCCAGAAACTGAGGAGTTACTTTTAAAAGAATCTACTGCTGGTTATATCGGTTTTGACCCAACTGGAGAATCTCTTCACATTGGTAGTTTGGTGCCAATCATCATTTTAATGCATTTTCAAAAAGCGGGGCACACGCCTATTGCTTTGGTAGGTGGCGCCACAGGAATGATTGGTGACCCTTCAGGAAAATCTGCTGAACGTAATTTGTTAAACGAAGAAACTCTTGCTAAAAACATTGCAGGAATTAAACGTCAATTAGAACGTTTTATCGATTTTAATTCGGACATTTCAAACAAAGCCGAATTGGTAAATAACTACGATTGGATGAAAGATTTTTCATTCATTGATTTTGCACGTGATATTGGTAAACACATTACTGTAAATTATATGATGGCTAAAGATTCTGTAAAAAAACGCTTAGGCGCAGAATCTAAAGTAGGGATGTCATTTACAGAGTTTACATACCAACTGTTTCAAGGCTATGATTTCTTACACCTATACAGAGAAAAGAATTGTAAAATTCAAATGGGTGGCTCAGACCAATGGGGAAACATTACTACCGGTACAGAACTAGTGCGACGTGTTGCAGGAGGAAAAGCTTATGCCATGACATGCCCATTAATTACCAAAGCCGACGGTACAAAATTCGGAAAAACCGAAGGCGGTAATATCTGGTTAGACAGACACAGAACATCTCCTTATAAATTTTACCAATATTGGCTAAACGCCTCAGATGAAGATGCTGAAAATTACATTAAAATATTTACTTTTTTAAACAAGAGCACTATTGACTCTTTAATTGCAGAGCATAAAGAAGCACCACACTTAAGATTGCTGCAAAAGAAAGTTGCAGAGGAAGTCACTACCATGGTACATTCAAAAGAAGATTTAGAGAGCGCTATAAAAGCCTCAAATATTTTGTTTGGAAAATCGACCTCTGAAGACCTGATGACATTAGACGAGCAAACATTTTTAGATGTGTTTGATGGCGTTACACAGGCTGAAGTATCTAAAGCAGATATTGACAATGGCTTAGACATGATTGGCGCCCTAGCTGCTAAAACCGGATTTTTAAAATCTAATGGTGATGCCCGACGTGCTTTAAAAGAAAACGCCATTTCTGTAAACAAAGAAAAAGTAAAAGAAGACTACACAATAACACCTCAAGATGTCATCAATAATAAGTTTGTGTTGCTACAACGCGGAAAAAAAACCTACTATCTGATTACTATAAAATAAGCTAATAAGTCAATAAACACTATTGTGTTTATTGACTTGTTGTAAGAAATTAAAAAATAACATGGGATATATTAGTAATGAACAAGTAATTGAATTAAAATCTAAAATCACTAGCGACCCATCATTACTAGGTAAGCTTTATAAAGCAAAAAAGAGTGCAGATTATAAGATAAGCATTGATCACAATTTAGTTAGCGACTATGAGAAAGAAGGATGGACTGTTGATACTATTCTCAAAACAAAAACCAAGCTAACAAAAAAGAAGTCTCATTCCAAAAAATTTGAAGATGCTGTTTGGTGCCAATTCTATGAACTAGGCTTCCGTACTTTAAACATTGATGAAACCTTAGAACTTCCTTTTAGTAAAGATCCTAAAGACAAAAAGCAAATTGATGTAATTGCAATTAATAACGAAACAGCAATTATCGTTGAGTGCAAATCATCGGAAAGATTAAAGAAAGCTCCATCTTATAAAGATGAATTCGATTTACTTGGTTTACGTTTAGATGGTTTTACAAAAGTTTTAAAACAAGTATTCAACAATACAGTTAGAACTAAATTTATTTTCGCAACTAACAACCTAAGAATAGATCCTGAAAGTATTGATATGCAACGATTTTTCAGCACTAATTCGTACCATCATAATGACAGTTCATTTCAATATGTTGATAGTATCATTAAAAATTATAAAAAGGCGGCTACATATCAGTTCATGGGTTTGTTATTTAAAAATCAACTAATTAATAATGAAAAAATAGAAATCCCTGCAGTTGAAGGCGACATGGGTGGATTGAAGTACTACATGTTTTCCATAGAACCAGGAATTTTATTAAAAATGGGGTTTGTTTTACATCGTACAAAGGCGAATGAAGAGGAAATGCCTACATACCAGAGATTATTAGTACCGAGCAGATTAAAAGGAATTACGACCTTTATTGATGGGCCAGATGGCAACGGAGGTGGCTTCTTCCCAAATTCTATCATTGTTAATTTCAATACTAAAAAACACAAAATCATTTTTGAAGCTGGTTCAAAATCAGGTAGTTCATCATCAAGGTATGGTATGCTGAAATTACCAAACGCATATAGTATTGCATACATAATAGATGGTCAACACAGACTTTATGGATATGCTAATTCAAAGTTTAAAGATTCCAATACAATACCTGTAGTTGCATTTTCTAATCTACCCTCTATTACTCAGCTTGAAATGTTTATGAATATTAATCAGAATCAAAAAGCTGTAAGCCCAAGTTTAAGATTAACCTTAGAGGAGGATTTATTTTGGGATTCGGATAGAGCTGATTCAAGAATAAAAGCTTTACGCTCGTCAATAATTAAAATGCTTTGTATTTCTCAAAGCTCACCATTGTTAAATAAGATATCTATTGGAGAAGATAAAGCAGAATTAGCATTTAAACCTTTTGCTACAGCGATTAGCGCATCTGGTTTATTACCTAGTGCTAAAGGAAATAAATATTCCGATAAAAATTTGAACTCATGCCTTTACGACACAAATAATAATAGTCATGATCAGGAAATGAGGAAAGCAAAAAAATCAGTATGCAAGCTTATTGAACTTTGCTATTCTTTTGTTGAAGAAAATTACAGTCCTATCTTTTCTAGAGAAAGATATTTTATATTATCAAACAGGGGTACTTACGCATTTATTAATATAATAGGTAGCCTAAACTCTTATCTTACTGAAAAAGGACTAATTAATAAAAAAAGTAAGCCTCAAGAAAGGTTTGAGGAAATGCAGAAATATTTTGTTGCATTATTAGATGGCATCAATAATCTTAAAAAGCAGAGAGAAGAAAACCTTTTAAATCTTATTGGAGCAGGTGCAGATATTAAGTGGTTGAGATTTTTTCAGGAATTAATAAATGAAAAATTTACTGATTACAATCCGATAGAATTAATAGAGTGGAAAGAAAGACATGATACCAACCTACAAGATGAAGGAAGAAAATATGGGATTTCCATTGAAAAATTCATGAAAACAAAAGTTATTGAAAATTTAAAATCAATGTTTGGAGAAAATTGGGAATTGGAAATAAATACAATAAAAACAAAATGCCAAGCTAGTGCAAACGCTGAGATGGAAAGGTATTACAAAGAGTTTAAGGAAAAAAAGACTGTTGAATGGACTGAAATGTTTGGGATTAGCGACTACAAAACAATTATTGATAAATATTTTGATAAACGTGAGAACATTTCAGTTGATAATACAGAATTTAAAACATTCAAAGAACTATTTTCAATTGACATAGGTCTTGGTTTTAATAGTAATAAAGAGAAAACTAGATGGATATCAAAGTTTGGTTCATTAAGAAATAATTGGGCTCATGAAGCTTCAAAAAACAATGGACTAAGTAAGGAAGAAGTTGAATTACTAAAAGTAATGTATAACCATTGTAATAAAACTTCTTACAACAATGTGTATAGTGCATAGCACCCTTCGGGATGCTACGACACCATACACGGAACGTTACACACATTTGAGCCAACCAATGAGATTTAATCGAACCAGACATAAATTGTTACATAAATTATACTCAAAGTATAAAAGCGATTTAAATTCTAAGGACTTGAATGGTCCTCGAAAAACTGTAAGTGCTGATAAAGTTGGTTTGACACTTTCTGAAATTGACAGTTTTCTGAAAGGTAAAAAAAATGAAAGAGAACTGATTTTATCCGAACTCTATAAAAACAAAGAAATCGAATTCTTTGACCTGAAAGCGGGAAAAGGATATATGATTAACGAAGATTACGGAATTAGTGCTTATTCAAACAAAAAGTACTTGAATGAAAACCATAGAATTTTAAAAAATGTCGTGTTATTCATTTTGCCGATTATTGGATTAATAATAGCACTCACTAATCTTAACCTGAAATTTAATTCTTTTAAAGAAACAAAAAATTCAGAAATAGAAAATCTGAATTCTAAAATGGAAAGTATTGAAAACTCAATTAACGAACTGAAAAATAAAGCGGAATCAAAAACTGACTCGCTGAAACTGAAATAAAAAACGTGTGGCAACAACGTGTATAAATAATTGTTAGTTCGAGCTTGTTTACGAAAATCCTTGCGGATTTTCTATTCGGTTTTTATTTGCTAAATTAGTTGCTTAAACACGCAACAAACCATATACAAAAACGTCATAAAATATTCAAAAAAAAACTGATGAGAAAAACACATCCCCTATTGTTAGTGCTTATAATATCACTAACATTTATAACGAAATTGAATGCACAATCTTCTGAAAAAGATATTACAACTGAATTTTTTAGAATATTCGAAAACGAACCGATGAAAGCTATGGATTACGCCTTTTCAACCAATAAGTGGATGGAAAGAAACATAGACGGAATAGAAAGTTTGAAAACAAAATTTAAGGATTTACTTCCTTTGGTTGGCAACTATTATAATTATGAATTGATAACGGAAAAAAGTGTCGGAAAAAATTTGAAATTGATAAGCTATATGCTCAAATATGACCGACAACCCGTGCGCCTGACCTTTGTTATGTATAAACCAAATGATCTATGGCAAGTTCAAAACCTGAATTGGGACGTTAGCTTGGATGATGAACTAGAAGAATCTGCCAAGCAAAACAGAAATTAAAGCAGACTAAAAACACATTAGTCTTATACTTACGTTAAGTATTTATCAAAAAAAAAGCCCAAAACAAAAAATGTTTTGGGCTTTTAAACTAACTAACTTTATGAAAAAAAAGTATTCCTTTTCACAGTATATAAGACGTAATAATTTCAATTATATTACATTACAATCAAAACTTTAACATTTTTAACACTCACAAAACCATTAAGTTACACCCTCGTATATCTGAATTATCAAACCTACCAATAACTTCAAATTGCCCTGTATCTGTTTTTTTTCCTAAATCTTGTGTTGCAATAAAGGCACAAGAATTAACATTAGCCAAATCAATAATATTTAAACCACCAGTTTTACCCGGAGTTTGAATACTTAAAGGGTCTTCTGTATCCCGAGTTAATACATTCATCCAGGGCGGGCAATTAAAAACCCCATTACCTTTAGAATAGGCTTGTGACAGTAATTCTGTCATTCCATATTCAGAATGAATTACAGAAACCCCAAAGCCTTTTTTAAGGTCATGGTGCAACTCTGCTCTAATCAGTTCTTTTCGTCGTCCTTTCATCCCGCCAGTTTCCATCACAATGGTATGGTTTAGTTGAAACTGATGCAGTTCAATTAAATCTAACAATGCAAAAGACACCCCTATAAGCAAAACTTTTCGACCTGCTTGATCAAGTCTGATGAGTTTTTCTTTCAAATCATCAAGATTATTTAGGTAAAAACCACTATCAATATGGTTAGATTTTTTTATTAAATCTTCAACCATATAAATTAACGATGATCCTTCGCGTTCTAAATAAGAGGGTAGCAATGCAAGCACCACATAGTCTTCAATAGGGCCGTAGAAATGCGCAAAGCCTTTCAAATAGCTATTTTCATACACAGACATATCCGTCAGCATATGTTTACTGGTTACAGACCCTGTAGTCCCGGAGCTTGTAAAAACTGTTTTTACTTCATTATTGGAAGATAAAATTGATTTACTTTTAAAAAACTCTATTGGCAAAAAAGGGATGTCGGAAATTGTATTGACATCACTTGGGTGTTTGTACAATAAATCACAAAATGACCGGTACACTTTGTTGTTCTTAAATTGATACTTAAACACTTTTAATGCTAAAGAATTAAACTCTTGCTCTGTAGTTATATTAAAAATTTCTTCTTGAAACATAGTTAAAAGTAGCAAAAAAAAGCACGCTACTACAAGCATGCTTTTTAGTGTTATTTATAGATTCTAATTTATAATATCGAATCCTGTATATTTTACTAAACATTCAGGAATTTTAATTCCTTCTGGTGTTTGATAATTTTCTAATATCCCAGCTAAAACACGCGGTAATGCTAATGCACTTCCGTTTAAAGTATGTGCTAAATGTTTTTTGTTTTTGCTGTCTTTAAAACGCAATTTCAATCTGTTAGCTTGGTAATTTTCAAAGTTAGATGCTGAACTGATTTCTAACCAACGGTCTTGTGCCGTAGAAAACAATTCAAAATCATAGGTCATTGCCGCAACAAATCCTGTATCGCCACCACATAAACGTAAAATTCTGTATGGCAATTTTAAGTCTGCTAAAATATCTTTTATATGATCAACCATTCCGTCTAAAGCTTCATAAGATTTATCTGGGTGTTCAAAACGTACTATTTCTACTTTATCAAATTGATGCAATCTATTCAAGCCTCTAACATGTGCACCATAACTTCCTGCTTCTCTCCTGAAACATGGTGTGTATGCCGTATAACATATTGGAAAATCTTTTTCAGAAATCAACTCATTTCTTAAAATATTTGTCACAGGAACTTCTCCTGTTGGTATCAGGTACAAATCATCTTGAGCATCATGATACATTTGCCCTTCTTTATCTGGCAATTGTCCCGTGGCAGTTGCTGAAGCTTCATTTACCAAGTGTGGCACCTGTACTTCTGTATAACCTGCATCAACATTTTTATCTAAAAAGTAAGAAATTAATGCACGTTGTAATCGCGCTCCTTTTCCTTTATACACAGGAAAACCAGCACCGGAAATTTTATTTCCTAACTCAAAATCAATGATGTCATATTTTTTAGCCAACTCCCAATGAGGTAGAGCGCCTTCATGTAATGTTGGTATTTCGCCAGCTGAAAACACTTCTTCATTATCTGCTTCACTATTTCCTGCTTTTACTAACTCATGTGGTACATTTGGAATGGTATAAAGTAAATCACTTAAAGCTTTCTGTACCTCATTAACAACTTCTGTTAATGCTTTTGTTTTTTCTTTAAGCTGAACAGTTTTTTCTTTTAAAAGATTAGCCTTTTGGGTTTCTCCTTTTTTAAACAACATTCCAATTTCTTTGGATAATTTATTTGATTCAGCCTGAGTATCATCAAACAACACTTGTGTGCTTCTTCTTTTATCATCTAAAGCTATAACCTCTTTTAAAATTGGAGCGGCATCAAAATTTCTTTTTTTTAAACGCTCTACGATTAATTCGGTATTTTCCTTAATAAATTGGACTTGTAACATTACTATTATTTTTTAGAATGGCAAAAGTACGTATTTTGCCTTTTATATATAAAAAAAACCTCTCAAAAGTGAGAGGTCTTTAGTTGGTGTAAAATTATATTTATATTTTAAATGTAACCACTGGTCTTTTAGCATGATTTACTAAATCTTCACTAATACTACCATTAAAGAAATGAGATAATCCTTTTCTTCCGTGCGTACTCATTGAAATAACATCAGCGTCAATAGAGTTTCCGAAATTTAAAATTCCTTTTTCTATACTAACATCATTATAAATATTTAAGGTGTAGTTATCTAATTTAACCCCCTCTAAAAACGAATTCATGCGCTCTTCTGCTTCTCCTGTTGTTAAAAATGCAGATGGTGTATTTACAATTAGTAAATGCATTTTTGCATTTGATTTATTAGCAAAACTAATTGCATTTAAAAATGATTCTTTATACTCTGAAGTAAATTCACAAGCAAAAACAAAATCGTTAATTTTAAAATTCTCATCCTCTTTCTTAATAACCAACACTGGCACATCAGAAGTACGAACAACTTTTTCAGTGTTAGAACCAATGACCATTTCTTTAAACCCAGAAGCACCTCTAGACCCCATAACAATTAAATCAATACCCTTACCGTGTGCTGAATCAATTATACCTTCAAATGCTGTGTTGTTTTGAATACCTTCAACAACAGTAATTCCAGATAAATAATCTTTATCAAGAAATGCTTGAAAATTTTTATGCGCCATTTTCATAAAAAACATAGCTTCAGGAAGCTCACTTGTTTCATGCATAGGATCAACCATGTTAAAAGGCAATTCTAACAAGTGAAGTACATGCAATTCACTATCATATTTTTTCGCTAATTGTGCAGCAACTTTTAAAGCAGATTCTGAACCGGAAGAGAAATCTGTAGGGACTAATATTTTTTTCATAGTATATTTTAAAGATTAGTTGTTTAATTATTAAGACATAAATATACAAAATTTAGTTACAAAATATAGCCTTAGTACATTTAGTTTTTATTGTTCAAAAAAAGATGTATATTTGCAACGCATTTTTTATGTAAAATATGATAAATGAGGGGACAGATGTCCCCTCTTTTTATAACCAAATACAATGTTTAAAGAAAAAGTTACTGAATTATTACATGCTGGACTAGACGAAAAACAGGATCTTTTTTTGATCGATTTTTCTGTAGATACTGACCATAAAATCAATGTTGTTCTTGATGGCGACAATGGTGTAACGGTACAAGACTGCATATTTATTAGTAGAGCTATTGAACACAATTTAGATCGTGATGAATATGAATTTTCTTTAGATGTGACATCTTGCGGTGCTACAAGTCCTTTAAAAATAAAAAGACAGTACACTAAAAATATTGGTAGAGAATTAGAAGTTAAGCTTAATTCTAGTAAAATTCTTGAAGGAGAATTAACTAAAGTTGATGAAAATGAAATAACTTTAGAGTGGGATACTCGTGAACCTAAACCTGTAGGCAAAGGAAAAGTAACCGTACATAAAGTAGAAAAAATCGCATTCAACGATATTGTTGAAGCAAAAGTTATGATAAAATTTTAATTAAATAAATGTTATGGAAAACATTGCATTAATAGAGTCTTTTTCTGAGTTTAAGGATGACAAAATGATTGATCGTGTTACACTAATGGCGATCTTAGAGGATGTATTCAGAAATGCTTTAAAAAAGAAATTTGGAGATGATGATAACTTTGATATCATTATTAACCCTGACAAAGGTGATTTAGAAATCTGGAGAAACAGAATTGTTGTTGCAGACGGAGAAGTTGAAGAACCAAACCAGGAAATTTCATTAACTGAGGCTAGAAAAATTGAACCTGATTTTGAGGTTGGTGAAGATGTATCAGAAGAAGTAAAATTAATTGACTTAGGACGACGATCAATCTTAGCTTTAAGACAAAATTTAATTTCTAAAATACACGAGCACGATAACACTAATATCTACAAGCAGTTTAAAGATTTAATTGGAGATATTTATACTGCAGAAGTACACCATATTCGTCACAGAGCAATCATTTTAATTGATGATGAAGGTAACGAAATGATCCTTCCAAAAGAAAATCAAATCCCTTCTGATTTTTTCAGAAAAGGAGAAAATGTCAGAGGAATTATTGAAAGCGTAGAATTGAAAGGAAATAAACCTGCAATTATACTTTCAAGAACTTCTCCTAAATTTTTAGAAAAATTATTTGAACAAGAAATACCTGAGGTATTTGACGGTTTAATTAATGTTAAAAAAGTAGTAAGAATACCTGGCGAAAAAGCAAAAGTAGCCGTAGATTCTTACGACGACAGAATTGACCCAGTTGGAGCATGTGTTGGTATGAAAGGTGCTAGAATACATGGTATCGTACGTGAGTTAGGAAACGAAAATATTGACGTAATTAACTACACCGAAAATCCGCAATTATTCATCACTAGAGCATTAAGCCCTGCACGTGTAACGTCTGTTAAAATTGACGAAGAAAACAACAGAGCTGAGGTTATGTTAAGACCTGAAGAAGTATCTAAAGCTATTGGTAGAGGTGGTCAAAACATCCGATTAGCCGGCAGATTAACAGGTTATGAAATTGACGTATTTAGAGAAGGTGTAGAAGAAGATGTAGAGTTAACTGAATTCTCAGATGAAATTGAAAAATGGATTATTGATGAATTCTCAAAAGTTGGATTAGACACGGCAAGAAGTATTCTTGATCGTGATGTAGACGACTTGATAAAAAGAACAGACCTAGAAGAAGAAACTGTTCTTGATGTTATTAGAATATTAAAAGAAGAATTTGAAGACTAATTAAACATTCGTATTCAAATAAAATAAAGTTGAGGTAAACAAAATTATATGGCTGACAACAAAATAACAAGGCTTAATAAAGTGTTAAGAGAATTAAACATCTCTCTTGATAGAGCTGTGGAATTTTTAGATTCTAAAGGAATTGAAATAGAAGCACGTCCTACTACAAAAATATCAGGTGACATCTACAAGGTGTTATCAGATCAATTTCAAACTGATGCAAACAAAAAAGTAGCATCAAAGGAAGTGGGTGAAGAAAAGCGTAAGGAAAAAGAAGCATTGCGTTTAGAGCGTGAGCAAGAAGAAGAACGCAAAAAAGCCGAAGAAGCAAAAAAGCAGGACATCATTAAAGCCAAAGCAAAGCTTTCCGGCCCAAAAACTGTTGGTACAATAGATTTAGACGCAGAAAAAACTCAGCCAGAGCAACCTCAAGAAACTGCAGCTAAAGCTACTGAAAAACCAAAAGAAACAAAGCCTGAGCCAACTCCTGAACCAGAACCAGAAGTTATTGAAACACGCAAAACCGAAGTTCAAAAACCAAAGGTTCTTAAAACAATAGATTTAGAGAAAACTAAACCTGTTCAGAAAAAGAAAAAAGAAACAGTTGCAAAACCTGTTGAAAAACCTCAACAAAAACCAACTGCTAAAAAACCTGTAGAAACTAAACCTGAAGCCCCTAAAGCTGAAGAAAAAACTAAAGACACTCCGGTTGAAGAACCAGTTGACGAAAAAGTTACTACACAATATCAAAAGCTATCTGGTCCTAAAATGACTGGGCAAAAAATTGATTTATCAAAATTTAACAAGCCTAAGAAAAAAGCAGATCCTAAAAAAGGAGCCGCGTCAGATAAAAAACCTAAACGTAAACGTATCACTAAACCTGGTACCGGAAACACAGGATCAAACTCTGGCCCAGGAAACAGAGGTGGAAATAGAGGCGGAAACAAATCTAACAACCAAAGAGGCGGAAAAGGCAGAAGAGCACAAGTTGTTAAAGAAGAGCCATCTGAAGCTGATGTACAAAAGCAAGTAAGAGAAACCTTAGAAAAACTTCAAGGAAGATCAAGCAAATCTAAAGGTGTAAAAAACAGAAGAGATAAGAGAGATTTACACCGTCAGAAAAGACAAGACGAAATTGAAGCTCAAGATGCTGACAACAAAATTAAAGTAACAGAGTTTGTTACTGTTAATGAACTTGCTACGATGATGGATGTGCCTAACACAAAAATTATTGGAGCTTGTATGTCACTTGGAATCATGGTAACCATGAACCAACGTCTTGACGCAGAAACCTTAACAATTGTAGCTGAAGAATTCGGATTTGAAGTAGAATTTGTATCTGCAGACTTAGAAGAAGCAATTGTTGAAATAGAAGATAAACCAGAAGACCTAATCTCAAGAGCTCCTATTGTTACAGTAATGGGACATGTTGATCATGGTAAAACATCATTATTAGATTACATTCGTAAAGAGAACGTAATTGCTGGTGAATCTGGAGGAATAACACAACATATTGGTGCGTATGGTGTACAATTAGAAAGCGGACAAAAAATTGCTTTCTTAGATACTCCTGGTCACGAGGCCTTTACTGCAATGCGTGCACGTGGAGCTCAAGTAACAGATATTGCTATTATTGTAATTGCTGCAGATGATGACATCATGCCGCAAACAAAAGAAGCAATTTCTCATGCTCAAGCTGCCGGAGTACCTATTGTATTTGCTATAAACAAAGTAGACTTACCAGCTGCAAACCCTGAAAAAGTAAAAGAACGCTTAGCGGCAATGGATTTACTTGTTGAAGACTGGGGAGGTAAAATACAATCCCATGACATCTCTGCAAAAACAGGATTAGGTGTTAATGAATTATTAGAAAAGGTATTACTTGAAGCTGAATTATTAGATCTTAAAGCAAATCCAAATAAAATTGCTTCAGGAACAGTAGTTGAAGCATTCTTAGATAAAGGACGTGGATATGTATCTACAATTTTAGTACAAGCAGGAACATTAAAAATTGGTGACTACTTATTAGCCGGTAAACACACTGGTAAAGTAAAAGCTATGCAAAACGAAAGAGGTGACGATGTTCAAGTTGCCGGACCTTCTACACCTGTTTCTATATTAGGGTTAGATGGCGCTCCGCAAGCAGGTGATAAATTTAATGTCTTTGAAGACGAAAGAGAAGCAAAATCAATTGCTACAAAACGTACTCAATTACACCGTGAGCAATCTGTTAGAACGCAACGACACATTACACTTGATGAAATTGGTCGTCGTATTGCATTAGGTGACTTTAAAGAATTAAACATTATCCTTAAAGGAGATGTTGATGGTTCTGTTGAAGCATTGACAGATTCTTTCCAGAAATTATCTACTGAAGAAATTCAAGTAAACATCATCCATAAAGGTGTTGGTGCTATTACAGAATCTGATGTGTTATTAGCATCTGCTTCTGAAGCAATCATTATTGGATTTAATGTACGTCCTGCAGGTAAAGCAAGACAAGTTGCAGACCAAGAAGAAATCGACATCCGTACCTACTCAATCATCTATGACGCTATTAATGACTTAAGAGACGCTATGGAAGGTATGTTATCACCAGACATCAAAGAAGAAATTACTGGTACCGCTGAAGTACGTGAATTATTCAAAATTTCTAAAGTCGGTACAATTGCTGGTTGTATGGTTGTATCTGGTAAGATTATACGCAACGGAAAAATACGTATCATCCGTGAGTCTGTTGTTATATTTGATGGTGAACTTGCTGCATTGAAACGTTTTAAAGACGATGCAAAAGAAGTTGCTAAAGGATACGACTGTGGTATGCAAATTAAAAACTACAACGACCTTAAAGAAGGTGATGTATTTGAATGCTACCAAGAAGTTGAAGTCAAAAAGACACTTAAAAAACAACGGTAATAACGTTGTGACACATAGTAAAAAATCCCTTTAGAAACTCTAAAGGGATTTTTTTTGATATATTCTGACAAACAAAACATTGGTATAGCTACGCATTAAAGTTTTTATTACATTTACAACATGTTATTTCAACTCTCTATAATAATACTAATGCTCCTACTCTCTGCTTTCTTTTCAGGGATGGAAATGGCCTATGTGTCGTCTAACAAAATACATATTGAGTTAGAAAAGAAAAAAAAAGGGCTTGTTGCAAAAGTTCTAGCTAAAATAACAGAAAACCCTTCTAAATTTATTGCTACAATGCTTGTTGGAAATAACATCGCATTAGTAATATATGGGTTATACATGGGAGATTTAATCATGGCCTGGCTTTCAGGCATGTTGCCAATTGCAAATGAACAACTCAACTATTTTGTAGCCAACTTTGGACTATTAATACAAACGGTAATTTCTACACTTGTCATATTAATGACAGCAGAATTTCTACCAAAAGTATTTTTTCAAATTTACGGCAACACCCTATTAAAACTGTTTGCAATACCTGCCTATTTATTCTACATTACATTTTACTTTATCTCATCAATTGTAATGCAAATATCAGATTTTATACTTAAGAAATTCTTTAAAACAGATGGTGATGAACTGCAGTTAACATTTTCAAAATTAGAGTTAGGAAATTACATTTCTGAACAAATGGAATCTGTTGACACATCTGATGAAGTGGACTCCGAAATACAATTATTCAAAAACGCCTTAGATTTTGCTGAAGTAAAAGCCAGAGAAGTTATGGTTCCGCGTACAGAAATTATGGCAGTGGAATTCCACGAAAGCACAGAAAAATTAACAAACTTATTTATAGATACGGGGTATACAAAAATCTTAATCTATAAAGACACCATTGATGATATTGTAGGCTACGTACGCTCATTTGATTTGTTTAAAAAACCACGAACTCTAAAATCTATTATTCACCCTATAGAATTTGTCCCAGAAACCATGCTTATTAGTGATGTTCTAGACTCACTTACCAAGAAAAGAAAAAGCATTGCTGTAGTTCTGGATGAATACGGAGGAACTTCCGGTATGCTAACTGTTGAAGATATTATAGAGGAATTATTTGGAGAAATAGAAGACGAACATGATACCATTGAACTCATTGAAGAAAAAATTAACGAGACAACTTATCATTTCTCTGCGCGTCAAGAAGTAGATTACATCAATGAAAAATTTAAATTAAACCTACTTGAAGCAGAACAATACGAAACTTTAGGTGGGTTAATTGTGTTTAATACAGAAGAAATTCCCGCCAAAGGAGAACAGTTACAATATGAGAATTTTACATTTACAATTCTTGAAGCCTCTAGCACTAAAATTGACCTTGTAAAGGTAGAAATTCACGAAAAAGAATAGCAAATAACCCCTTATAAACTACAGTTTTAAGACACTTGACAGACGCAATACAAATCGTCCAAAATAATTTATAGCATTATTAGTGAAAACTACTTTTATTTTATACAATAAAATACTATTTTCGCTACCTTAATTATTCAAAATAGAACAAAGATGGCAATCTTAAGTAAGATACGTGAAAAATCAGTTTTTTTAATTTTTATTATTGCGTTAGGTTTATTTGCATTCCTAATTGACCCTACAAAATTGATCGATTTTTTCGCTAATGGAGGTACTAAAGAGTATTTAGCAAAAGTTAACGATGAGGTTATTTACAATGATGCTTTTGCAAGACAAGTTGAAGCTGCACAAAGAGGCAATCAACAAAGCTCAATGCAAGTTGCTAATAGAGTTTATGACCAAGAAGTTACAAAGATTCTCTTAAATGAAGAATTAGATAAATTAGGAATTACTGTTGAAAAAGACCAAATGTGGGATCTTTTTAAAAGTAACTATGCCAATGTTCCTGAATTTAAAAATGAAGCAGGTGACTTTGATGAAGGTAAACTAAAAGAGTTTATTGAATCACAAGTTCAAGCAAACCCAAAAGCGTGGGAAAATCAAGAAAAAAGTATTGCTTTTTCTGGAAAGCAACAATTATACTATGCGTTAGTAAAGGCAGGATCTTTACCTACTGAAAAGGAAGGTGAAGTTGCTTACAAAATGCAAAATGATTTAGTAGACATGAAGTATGTGTATTTACCATATACGCAAATTGCAGATTCTACAATTACAATTTCTAAAGATAAGATTCAAGCATACATCAATGCTCATAAAAATCAATTTGAAGAGGATGCTAATGCCGCGGTACAATATGTTTATTTTGAAGAGAAACCATCTGTTGAAGATGAGAATGAATTTAAAACTCAAATGAACACATTATTACCTGAGTTTAAAAGCACAACAAACATCGCAGAATTTATCAATGAAAATTCAGCTATTAAATACGATACAATTTACAAGTTAAAAACTGCTTTAGAAGCTCCAATTCAATCATTGGTAGACTCAATGAAAATTGGTGATACTTATGGACCATACACGGCAGAAGGATTTACAAAAATTATAAAATTAACTGGTAAAAAATTAGCACCATCTGTAAAAGCAAGCCATACATTAATTGCATACAAAGATGCTCTGAGAGCAAATCCAGAAGTTACAAGAACTAAAGAAGAAGCAAAAACACTAGCAGCTGAATTACTCGTAAAGGCTAAAGCTTCAGGTACTGATTTTGCTGCATTTGCTACAGAAAATTCTGATGGACCATCAGCTACTAAAGGTGGTGATTTAGGATGGTTCTACGAAAACCAAATGGTTCCAGCTTTTAATGATTATGTATTTAACAATGCCTCAGGTTCAATTGGATTGGTTGAAACTGATTTCGGTTTTCATATCATTAAAGTAGTAGACACCAAAGAAGAAGAAAAATACCAAGTGGCTACATTAGCTAAAAAAGTTGAAGCATCTCAAAAAACAATTGACGCATTATATGCTGAGGCAAGTCAGTTTGAAGTAGATGTTAATGACGGTGACTTTTCTAATATAGCTACTGAAAAGAACTATGCTGTTCGTCCTGTTAACAGCATCACAAATTTATCAGAAAACTTACCAGGTATCCAAGGGTCTCAACGTTCAATTGTTAAATGGATGTTTGATGAAGATACTAATATTGGTGACATTAAAAGGTTTGATATAAACGGAAGTTATGCCGTTGTACAAGTTACATCTAGAAAAGATAAAGGCTTAATGTCTGCTGAAAATGCTTCTTTTAAAGTATTGCCTATTTTAAGAAACCAAGAAAAAGCAACACAATTAAGAGCAAAAATGTCTGCAAGTACTCTTTCTGACATTGCTAGCAGCAACAATACTACTGTAAAAACTGCAAATGCAATTAGCATGGCAAACCCAACTTTACCAGGCGCTGGTAGAGAACCTAAAGTTGTTGGTACTGCTTTTGCATTAGAAAACGGACAGACCTCAGAATTAATTAATGGAGAAAAAGGTGTTTACATGATTGAAGTGACAAACAAAAAATTAGCTCCAAAAATGGATTCTTATAAAGCTTTTGCTAAAGACCCTAACAACAACATTAATGCGGTTGGTGCTAAAGTTATTGATGCCTTAAGAAAAAAGGCTGTCATTGAAGATAATAGAGCAACATTTTACTAATAAAAATTAGCTCTTAAAAAAAGCCTCACTTATAGTGAGGCTTTTTTTATACCCCTATTACATCACTCAATAGAAACAGAGGTATCACATAAAAAAAATCCCTGCCTTACGACAGGGATTTTACCCCAAAAAAACTTACTTAATATCTGTAAACTAATTACAGATTATACAAAGATACAAAATAAACATATGTTAAAAAATACTTACTTTATGGTATTTTTAAATATGCATCAGCAAACATACTATTGAGACGGAATTTTTAACTCCATACCTAACTTTAAAGATGTTGAGGTTAGCTTATTAAAGGTCATTATATCATTAACTGACACACCATTAAACTTTCTGGCAATGGCGTATAGCGTATCTCCTTTTACAACGGTATACGTTTTTCCTAAAACAGAACTATTACCGACCCCTGCTCCTGATGCATGTGATTGAATATCTTGCAACCTTCTTAATTCCGAAAAAGCATTTGACCAATACCCCTCTTTTAAAGAAGATATCATAACCCCTCGTGAAGATGACGCGTGCACAAATTTAACATCCCTACCATCCACACTAACTACTAAACCCACGTGATTTATTCTATTCCTTCCATTTGTTTTAAAAAACACCAAATCACCTTTTTGTGCAAGTCGTTTAGAAACACGTACACCTTGTTTAGATTGCTCAAGTGACGTTCTTGGAAGATGAACATTTGCAGCTTTAAATGAACTATACATTAATCCTGAACAATCCATACCTGATTTTGTAGTACCGCCATATTTGTAACGTGTGCCTTTATAGCTCAAGGCTTTTCTTATCACTTTATTCGTAACAGATGTAGCTTCAACAGTAGGATTAGGCAACACCTCTACATCGTCAGGAGTTTTTTTACTAATTTGAGGAACAGTACGTTTTGTAGTATGCTTATTTGACGGTGACTTACGTGTTACGACCTGTTGCTTCGATTTACAAGATGCTAACAACAGTACTGTTAGTATCGGTATCAGTCGACTATATTTAACCATAGAAATTTATTATCTATTTACAATTAATTTAGCAGTAATAGCGCTTGCACCACTTCCTCCTAACTTTTGTTCCAAATCATAATAATCAGAAAACATTTGTGTTCTGTATGATGGGTCTAATATTTTTCCCAACTCATTTTTCAAATCATTTACATTAAAATCCTCTTGTATTAACTCCTTAACCACTTCTTTATCCATGATTAAATTAACCAATGAAATGTACTCTAAATTGATTATTCGTTTTGCTATATGGTATGAGATACTACTCCCTTTATAACAAACTACTTGTGGCACTTTAAACAATGCTGTTTCTAATGTGGCTGTACCAGAAGTTACTAATGCTGCTGATGACAAACTCAATAAATCATAAGTTTCATTTGATATAAAACTAATGTTTTGTTTTTTTATAAATTGCTTATAGAATGAAAAATCTTGGCTTGGCGCACCAGCAATAACAAATTGATAGTCTATAAAGTCATCAACCAATGATAACATTACAGACAACATTTTTTTAATTTCCTGCTGTCTACTCCCAGGCAATAATGCTATAATAGGCTTATCGTTTAACTGATGCTTTTTTCTAAACTCATGCTCATCAACTTGTTTTCTATCTGCAATGGCATCTAAAAGCGGGTGCCCAACAAAATGCACGGGGAAGTGATGCTTGTTTTCATAAAATTCTTTTTCAAATGGCAGAATTACATAAAGCTCATCTACATCACGTTTAATAGCTTTTATACGATTTTCTTTCCAAGCCCATATTTGAGGTGAAATGTAATAGTGCGTTTCATACTTCAACGCCTTAGCCCATTTCATTATTCTAAAATTAAAGCCCGGATAGTCAATAAAAATAAGCTTGTCTGGTTGATACGCTGTGATATCTTTCTTGCACAATGCTATGTTTTTTGCTATGGTTCTAAGGTTCATGACTACCTCAATAAAGCCCATAAAAGCAAGTTCTCTGTAGTGTTTAACTAAAGTTCCACCAACAGACTGCATCAAATCACCTCCCCAAAATCTGAATTCTGCAGTGGGATCTACTTTTTTGATAGCCTTCATTAAGTTAGACGCATGCAAATCACCTGAAGCTTCTCCTGCTATTATGTAATATTTCATTTGAGTAATTTATATAAAATAAATGGCATATGTAATAAAGGCTACCAACAAAGTAGCCAAAACAATACCTCTAGCTTTGTATTCCAAATCTTTTTGCAGTAATAAAAAAAAGACTCCCAAATTAGGAAGCGCTCCTAATGCTAATAACATCCACAAGTTTCCTTCTTGCACAAAACTATAGAATGTCTCTGAAAAACCAGACGATTTAATACGCGATATAATTAGCGTACAAATTACAACACCAATGGTTGATGTTATAACTCCCATAAAAAAACCTTTGAATACTTCTTGTTTAATTTTCAAAATCCCACGTATTTAATTGTTGTATATAATGGTGTGCTGTTAAATCAAACTGAACTGGAACCACTGTAGCGTAGCCATTATCTAACGCAAACAAATCCGTATCCTCTCCCTTATCTAAATTTACAAAATTACCTGTTAACCAGTAATATTCTTTTCCTTGAGGGCTCGTTCTTTTATCAAACTCTTCTATCCAATTTGCTTTGGCTTGTCGGCAAACTTTAATTCCATTAATATTTCCTTTAGGAAAATTAACATTTAACACAACCCCTTCTGGCAACCCATGTTCAAGAACATTTTCTGTTATTGTTTTCACGTGTTTTTTTAGAGGTTCAAAATTCGCATTCCATGAATGATCCAATAACGAAAAACCTATAGATGGAATACCTTCAATTCCTGCCTCTATTGCCGCACTCATAGTTCCTGAATAAATAACATTTATAGCAGAATTTGATCCATGATTAATACCTGACACACATAAATCTGGCTTCCTTGGCAACAATTCATTTACCGCTAACTTTACACAGTCGGCAGGCGTGCCCGAACAACTGTATTCTACTTGGCTCCCGCCTTTTATTTCAACGGCTTCAACATGCAGAGTAGAATCTAACGTAATAGCATGCCCCATGCCGCTTTGAGGGCTGTCTGGCGCAACAACAAAAACATCGCCAAACTCCGCCATTACTTCTAACAAAGCACGGATTCCAGGCGCTGTAATTCCATCATCATTTGTCACTAAAATAAGAGGTTTGTCACTCATTTTTTTATATTTGTTATTCGATTGCTAAAGTACAAAAATAGCGATTATAAACAGTTACATCACATTTAAGAAAAATTTAGGAAGATCAGCAGTACTTTGGTCTGATTTTTTCATTAACTTACATCAACAGTAACATGACACGATTTATGATGAAGAATTTTAAAATAGCTATACTTACAAGTTTAATTGCAATTACATCATGCAGTTTTACCAACAAAACATTTGACGACCCTGATAAAGACAAGCTTTTACTTGACTTAATAACATACGTACTTGAAAAAGGGCATTATGATCCTAAAGCAATGGATGATGCTTTTTCTGAACAAGTATATGAAGATTTTATTGATGCCGTAGATCCACTTAAACGCTACTTTTATCAATCTGACCTTAAGGATTTTTCAAAGTACAAAACATCAATAGACGATCAAATAAAAAATAAAGAACTAGAGTTTTTTAATGTTGTGTATGACCGATTAATGAAACGCATGGCTGAAAGCAAATCATTATCGTTGGCAATCATAGAACAACCATTTGATTACACAACAACAGAAACTATTAATGTTGATTATGATAGTAATACATTTGCAGCGTCAAAAAAAGAAATGAAAGACAGATGGCGTAAGCATTTAAAGTATTCAACAATTGACAACTATGATGATGAACTAACTGATGACTCTACTAAAGACAGTATAAGTACATCGCCAAAAAAACATTATTCCAAAAAAGAAGCGGAGAAAAAAGCACGTGAGAAAACTAAAGAATTCTTAATTGACTATTATGCAATTATAGATGACTTAGAACGTAAAGACTGGTTTTCAAATTATATTAACGCCATTGTGGAAGTGTTTGACCCACATACCTTTTATTTCGCACCACAAGATAAAGAACGTTTTGATCAAAGCATGTCTGGTAAAATTGAAGGTATTGGCGCCCGTTTACAAAAAAGAAAAAATGAAGTTAAAATCATGTCTCTTATTTCAGGAGGTCCAGCATGGCGTGGACAAGAACTAGAAGCCGGAGATGTTATTTTAAAAGTTGCTCAAGAAGATGAGTTGCAACCAACCAGTATTGTTGGAATGCGCTTAGATGATGCAATCAAGCTAATAAAAGGCCCAAAAGGTACAATCGTAAAATTGACTATTAAAAAAGTTGACGGTACAACAAAAGAGATTAAGATAAAGCGTGATATTGTTGAGCTTGAAGAAACATACGCTAAATCATCTCTCATAAAAAAAGAAAACAACACCTTTGGTATCATAAACCTACCTAAATTTTATGTAGATTTTAATGACTATTCAGAAAGTAGAAATGCTGCATCTGATGTGAAAAAAGAAATCATTCGTTTGAAAAAAGAAGGAATGCAAGGTTTAGTAATAGATTTAAGAAATAATGGTGGAGGATCATTACAAACCGTTGTTGACATGGCTGGATTATTCATTAAAGAAGGGCCAATTGTTCAGGTAAAATCTTCAGGTAAACGTAAAGAGGTTTTAAATGATACTGATGCAAATATAATTTGGGATGGTCCGCTAGTAGTTCTAGTTAATGAATTGTCCGCATCTGCTTCAGAAATATTAGCTGCAGCATTACAAGATTATAAAAGAGCAATCATTATAGGAAGCGCACAAACATTTGGTAAAGGAACAGTTCAAAATGTTGTAGACCTTAATCGATTTATGAGAAACAATTCTATGGGAGACGTTGGTGCATTGAAATTAACCACACAAAAATTTTATAGAATTAATGGAGGGTCAACACAATTAGAAGGTGTTAAAAGTGATGTTACAGTTGTTGATAGGTATAGTTTTATTGATATTGGTGAAAAAGACCAAGAAAACCCATTACCATGGGATAAAATTGACCCAGCAACTTATACTGCGTGGGATGGCTTTATAAATTATGATGAAACCATTAGCAAAAGTAAAGCACGAATGAGTAACAACTCTCAATTACAACTTATAGAGAAACAAGCAAGATGGATTAAAACTCAATCTGACGACAAAGAAATTTCATTGAACTACACTGATTATCTTACTGAAAAATCAAAAGTAGAACGATTCGGAAAGCAATTTGATGCTATTTCTGACTATAAAAACAACCTTTCATTTTTATCACTACCATATGAAACAAAATTAATTGAAAAAGATTCTGTTTTAGGTAAAAAAAGAGAAACGTGGCATAACTATTTAACAAAGGATGTATACATTGAAGAAGCTGTACATGTTTTAGAAGATTTGCAAGTCAATAATATAAAAGTAAAACAAAAGGTCGTTTTAAAAGACTAATTAGTACATGACAAAAACATCAAACTCATTAAGTAGTTTAGCGCTCCAAAAATTTAAACAAAATTTTTGGGGCGTTTTAAGTTTGGGCTATATTATTTGTTGTGGTTTAATTGCCTTATTTGCATATGCATTTGCACCAGACAACTCTCAAAACGCTAACCAAATGCATTTGTCAATTCACTCTAAACCACCTGGGTTTAAAGTTGATGTTTTAACTGTCCCATCAAACACAACAACAGAACAATCTTTTTTAAATCGGTTGTTTTTCGGTACAAAAACACTTGCTACAGAACTACCAATCAATTCTTACAGAATTGAGAATAACCAACTTTTTATTATTCCATATTCAGAATTAAAAACAACGAATATTGAGAAAAAAATTGATTTAAAACCATATAACGATAATTTAAACTTAAAAAATATTACTGACACTTACATAAACTCAAAAACATTTATTTTAGGAACTGATAAATACGGACGAGATTTATTGAGTAGAATATTAATAGGCGCACGTATTTCGTTTTTTATTGGTTTTATTGCTGTTTTTATTTCCTTAATAATTGGTGTAACATTAGGAGCTATTTCCGGGTATTACGGTGGAAAAATTGATGCTGTTATCATGTGGATTATAAATATTTCATGGTCTATACCTACACTATTATTAGTGATTGCTATTACATTAGCATTAGGAAAAGGCTTTTGGCAAGTATTTATAGCAGTGGGGTTAACTATGTGGGTTGAAGTAGCAAGAGTTGTTAGAGGTCAGGTATTAGGAACTAAGAAAATGCAATATATTACAGCCGCAAAAGCCTTAGGGTTTACTGATTTTAGAATTATATTCAAGCATATACTGCCTAATGTCTTGGCGCCATTAATAGTAATTTCAGCAGCCAATTTTGCTGGGGCCATACTTATTGAAAGCGGCTTAAGTTTTTTAGGTATTGGTGCGCAACCTCCTATGCCAAGTTGGGGAGGAATGATTAAAGATCATTATTCATATATTATTTTAGGAAAACCTTATTTAGCAATAATACCAGGTGTTGCCATTATGAGTTTAGTTATGGCGTTTATGCTTATTGGAAATGCACTGAGAGATGCTTTAGATGTTAAAAATTAATATGACACGAAAACAAATTTACACACTACTTTCTGTACTAGTTATTATTATTTTCTATGTATTAAATGATAAAGTAGATGACTATATTTCAAAACAGGAAAACAGTCAAGAAAACATTTCAGAAACAACTGATATTACGTTTTACCTTCCTTCTTCTACAACAAATACAGTGGTTCATAATGAATCCTATTCATTATCATATAGCGAAAAACATGAACAAGCTGAATGGGTGGCTTACGAATTGAAAAAGACCCACTTATCAAAGAACCAGTTCAAACGCCCTTATTTTATTAGAGATCAAAACATCAAAACAAAATCTGCTGATTGGAGAAATTATAAAAATTCTGGGTATGATAAAGGTCATTTATGCCCTGCAGCAGATAGAAAGTTTTCTAAATCAGCATATGATGCTACTTTTTTAACTTCAAACATTTCACCTCAAAACCACGATTTTAACTCAGGAGTTTGGAATAGATTGGAACAAAAAACACGGTATTGGGCCGATAAATACAATGGTGTATATGTAATAACCGGGGGTGTTTTAACAAACGCAACGCAATCAATAGGTTATGAGCATGTTACTGTGCCTAAACATTTTTATAAAATACTACTTGACACAAGCACTAAGCACTATAAAATGATCGCTTTTCTGGTACCACATCAAGAGTCTGACCAACCATTATATAAGTTCACTGTTCCGGTTGATGATATTGAAAAATTAACTGGCATCGACTTTTTCAAAGAGTTAGATGACCAAACGGAAAAACGCTTGGAAGCAAATACGAATTATAAGAACTGGAGTTTTTGGTAACTACCATTCATTAATCCTATTCGCATCTAATTTTATAAATATGAATAGTAAAATAGTAAATCCCCATAATCCAGACCCTCCATAACTAAAAAATGGCAAAGGAATACCTACAGTTGGAAAAACGCCCATTACCATTGCTATATTTATTAAAAAATGAAGGAAAATTATTGCAGCTACTGAATAGCCATACACTCTAGTAAACTTTGATTTTTGACGTTCTGCTCTATGTAAAATCCTCAAAATTAACGCCACAAAAAGAAATACAACAAAGCTGCTTCCTATAAAACCCCATTCCTCACCTACTGTACTAAATATATAATCTGTATGCTGTTCAGGCACAAACCCACCTTTAGTTTGTGTGCCCTGAAGCCAACCTCTACCAGTCCAACCTCCATTACCAATTGCAATTTCTGACTGTGCCGTATTATAACCAATTCCTTTTGTATCAACTTCCTTTCCTAAAACAATATTAAAACGGTCTCTATGGCGTTGTTCAAATACGTTTTCAAAAATATAATTTACTGAAAACGACAGACCTATACAAGCCATTAACACAGCCACATACAACAACTTATTAGGCTTTCTTTTTCTATTTTTATAAAACAACAATACCGTTAGAACAGCACATATTAAGGATATTATTAAAGGATCTAACACCAACGTAAGAACAAATAATGCCGCACCAGAAAACCCTAATAACAAGTATACAGGAGACAACCCTTCTCTGTACAATACAAAGAAAAATGCAACATACACTAAAGCACTTCCAGGATCTGGTTGTGGAATAATGATTAGCGCAGGCAAAAAGATGATTATAAATATTTTTATCAAATGATTAACAACACTAATATTAGTTTGTGTATCACTTAAAAATTTAGCTAAAGCCAAGGCTGTCGCAAACTTTGCAAATTCGCTAGGTTGTATACTGAATCCACCAAATGAATACCATGATGTGGCACCGGAAATTGTTTTACCGAAAACAAACAATCCCAGTAAAGACAATAGAGACACCAGATATATTACACTTGAAAAACGCTCATAAAACTTAGCTTCAATGGAAAGAATTAAAATTATTAAAAATATACTCAGTACAATAAAAACTTGCTGTCTACCGTGAGGTTGAGTCATCATATCCAAGGTAGAATTTTCTACATAAGATGCCGAATAAATACTCATCCACCCAATTAATACTAATGCAAAATAAAGCACTACCATTAACCAATCTATACGGACTAATATGTTTCCTTTATTACGCATTTTATCGTTTACGGTTTATATTAAAAGGTTCTCCGCTAATATAACTATCGTACACGTCTTGCAAACTTCCATTCAACATTTTTATTTCTAAGTCTTTTCTAGAAATAGTTCCTCGTAAATATTTTTCAATCATTAAACTTGCCATAGGAGCAGCCCATCTACTTCCCCAAAACCCGTGCTCAACGAAAACTGCAATTGCTATTTTTGGATTATCCTTAGGCGCAAATGCTACGAAAATTGAATGATCATCTAACTGTGTTCTTACACCATCAATTTTTGAATATACTTCTGAAGTCCCTGTTTTACCACAAATATCAATACCATTTATTCTTGCGTAATACCCAGTTCCTCCTTGTTTTTCATACACATCATACATCCCTTGTATAACCGGCTCAAAATGTTGTGGACTAATTGTGGTAACATGTTTAGTTGTATACTTTGGATCTAAATACTCTCCTTTAATATCTTTTACAATATGAGGCGTGTAGTAATATCCTCTATTGGCAATTGCTGCAGTCATATTTGCTAATTGAATAGGTGTCGTTTCAACTTCACCTTGACCAATTGAATTAGAAATAATATATGTGCTTCTTAATCTATTATAACCATACTTACTATTGTAATAGGCACTGTCTGGCACACGCCCTTTATTTCCTACGGATAAATCATTATTCAAATAATTTCCTAAACCGAAACTTTTTACATGATTACTCCATTTTTGAACACCAATACTAGCACTGGGGTATTTGTTTAAAATATTTAAATATGACTTCCCAAAATAAGCGTTACATGATGCAAAAATCGCTTTGTTTAAATCGTTACTAGCTCCAAATGGGCAGTGACACCCTAATGGTCTTCTAGCACCATAATGTAATCCACGCCTACATGATACTCTAGTGTCTGTATTAATTACACCTTCTTCTAAACCAATTAATGCATTCATCAGTTTAAAAGGTGACCCTGGGGCATATTGACCTTGCAGCCCTCTATCAAACAAAGGTTTTGCAACAGAATCTAAATATAATCTTGTGAAATTTTTTGAACGCTGTCTTCCTACTAATAATGCAGGGTTATAGCTAGGCGCAGAAATTAATGATAAAATTTCTCCTGTTTCTGGTTCAATGGCAATTATACCTCCTCGTTTATTAACCATGAGTTGCTCGCCATACTTTTGCAATTCAGCATCAATGGTAATTGTAATATCATGCCCATTTTTGGGTAAGGTGTCTAACACCCCATCTTTATACGAACCAATATCTCTATTAAATTTATCTTTTTGAAGATATTTTACACCTTTTACGCCACGCAACTGTTTTTCATAAGATTTTTCAACACCAGATTTCCCATATAAATCTCCTGACTGGTAATACGGATTATCTTTAACTTTTTGTGGTGTTACTTCAGCAATATAACCTAACACATTAGCCCCTATATCTGTTTGGTAGTAACGTGAAGATCTTTTTTGAATATAAAACCCTTTAAATTTTCTTATTTTTTCTTGTAAAGAGGCGTACTCTACTTTAGACAGTTGCGCAACAACTGGTGACGGTAATCTAGGTGAATAATGACGTGCTTTAGCCAAACGCTTTACCAAATCATCTTTACTTATGGTTAACAAGTCACATAGTGCCAATGAGTCAAATGGTTTTACGTTTCTAGGGATAACCATCAAATCATAGGAAGGTTGATTTGCAACTAATAATTTGTTGTTTCTATCATAAATATGCCCGCGTTCTGGATATATACGCACACGTTTATATGCATTATTTTCCGATTGATGCTTAAAACTATCATCGAAAATTTGCAAATAAAAAAGTCTTCCCACAAACAGAAGGCCTGTAATAATTACTAACATGTATAATAGCGCCTTTCTCACTCTTTTCTGTTTTTAAATAACGCTACTAGTAACAAACACATAAAAATAGTATACACCCCACTAAAAAGAACACTTTTTAAGGTAAAGATGAAGAATTTAAAACTAAATGTTTCTAAGGTAAATAAAATCAAATGATGTATTAACACTAAAATTGACACATAAGCAATTCTGGCACTTTGAGAGACTTTTGTTAATTTAATAGTCTGGTATTCATAATTTCTACCAAAAGAGAATCGCAATACTGCCGGTCTCACATATGCTATAACTGTACATGCTGCAGCATGTACACCTCCAGAATTAAAGAACATATCTAAACTTAAACCAAGTAAAAAGCTGCTTAACAAGAATAATGATTTATCATACTTGATTGGAAAACGCAATATAAAAAGCACATATACATATGGCACATATCCTCCCACACTCATTTTACTAAACAAGATTACTTGGAGTAAAATAAGCCCGATAAAGAAAAATACCCTTAAAACAACGTCTTTATTCATTGGCACTACTGTTTAAAAGGTTGTTTTTTTCAGATTTAGCCTTATCTTTTATAACATATACATAACCTATATTAGACATATCATTAAATGTTGCAATATCAACATTATAAAAATTTTGTGATTGATCAAGATCTGCTTTTATAACCAATCCGATATTGATTCCTTGTGGAAATATTGAGTAATTTCCTGTTACAATAGTATCGTTTACTTGTATAGGTGCTACTTTAGTAATGTCTTCTAACTGAATTTTAAACATTGATTTTCCATTCCAAACTAAAGATCCTATGTGGTTGCTTTTCTTTAACTGTGCGTTTATTTTTGATTGTGTGTGCAAAATTGATAATACTGTTGCATAATTTTCACCAACACTTTCTATTATTCCTATAATACCGTTTGTCGTAATTACCCCCATATCAGGCTTAATACCATGCTTTCGTCCTCTATTAATCAGTAAGATATTTTCTTTTTTATCAAAACTGTTATGTATTAATTTTGCAGGAATTAAGCTATAAGGTGTCTCTACAGGAAAGTCAACTGTACTTTGAAGTTTAATATTACTTAATTGCTGTCTTAATTTTGCATTCTCTTTTAAAAGTCGCTGATTATAATCATCTAAGTTTACAAACTCATTAATATGATTGGTGTATTCATACACACCGCCAGAAAGATTATTGGCAGCATTTATAAATTTACTTCTATGGTAAGAATGTGATTGTATTGTTAAAATCAGTGATATCCCTAAAAACAATAAAAACAACAACAAATTCTTTTTCTTAAGTAAATACGAAATTATTTGTTGCATTAGCTATGCTATTTTATAAGTATACTTTTGTATTTGGCAATATCTTTTAATGTAATACCTGTTCCTCTAACTACTGCTCTCAATGGGTCTTCAGCAATATAAACTGGTAAATCTGTTTTTTTAGATAGACGTTTATCCAACCCTCGTAACATAGATCCTCCTCCTGCTAAGTAAATACCTGTGTTATAGATATCTGCAGCCAATTCTGGTGGTGTTTGTGACAAGGTTTCCATAACGGCATCCTCAATTCTTAAAATTGATTTATCCAACGCTTTTGCAATTTCTCTATAAGATATTTGTACTTGTTTAGGTTTACCTGTTAACAAATCTCTTCCTTGAACAGACATATCTTCTGGTGGTGTTTCTAAATCTTCAGTAGCAGCTCCTATTTGAATTTTAATTTTTTCTGCAGTTCTATCTCCAACATATAGGTTGTGTTGTGTACGCATGAAATAAACAATATCATTTGTAAAAACATCTCCAGCAACTTTTACTGATTTATCACAAACAATTCCTCCTAGAGCTATTACAGCTATTTCTGTTGTACCTCCTCCTATATCAATAACCATGTTTCCTTTTGGTTGCATGATATCTACACCAATACCTACAGCTGCAGCCATTGGCTCATGAATTAAATAAACTTCTTTACCATTAACACGTTCTGCAGATTCTTTTACAGCCCTCATCTCTACTTCAGTAATTCCTGAGGGGATGCAAATGACTAAACGTAATGCTGGCGGAAACCATTTTTTCTTTAATGCTGGAATATTTTTTATAAACATTGTCAGCATTTTTTCAGAAGCATCAAAATCAGCAATTACACCATCTTTTAATGGACGAATGGTTTTAATATTTTCATGCGTTTTCCCTTGCATCATGTTTGCTTCTTGACCTACAGCAATGATTTGTCCTGATATACGATCTCTCGCAACAATTGAAGGGGCATCTACAACAACTTTCCCATTGTGGATTATCAATGTATTTGCGGTACCTAAATCTATTGCTATTTCTTCAGTTAAGAAGTCAAAAAATCCCATATGGTATGATGTTTAAAGGGTAATACTTTTTTTTCTGTGGTTTGTACCAAAGGTACTAAATTTAAGGAAAAAATTGCATTAAAATGAAAAACTCCATAAAAAAATATTTTATGGAGTTTTAATATAGATGAACGACTCTTTTTAGTGCTTAAAGTGTCTTGTTCCTGTAAAAACCATTGCTAAATTATTTTCATTACAATAATCAATACTTAACTGATCTTTTATAGACCCTCCTGGTTGAATTACAGCTTTTATTCCTGCTTTATCAGCAATTTCTACACAGTCAGGAAAAGGGAAAAACGCATCACTTGCCATGACTGCCCCATTAAGATCAAACTCAAATTTATTTGCCTTTTCAATTGCTTGATTAAGCGCATCAACTCTTGAAGTTTGCCCTGTACCACTTGCACACAACTGTTTATTTTTCACTAAAACAATTGTGTTAGATTTTGTGTGTTTACATATTTTAGATGCAAAAATCAAATCGTCTTTCTGTGCATCTGTAGCCAAAACAGTAGTCTTATCAACTAAGTCTTTTTTTGCATCAGTAACACTATTTCTATCCTGAACTAAAACACCATTTAAACAAGTTCTTACATTTGTTCCTGGCATTTCAATATTTTTTTGAACTAACAGAATTCTATTTTTCTTACCTTTTAAAACCGCTTCTGCATCGGCATCAAAACCTGGCGCAATAACGACTTCACAAAATAACTTATGAATCTCCTCTGCAGTTGCCAAATCAATTACTGTGTTTGAAATCAGCACCCCACCAAAAGCGGAAGTAGGGTCTCCAGCCAAGGCATCTACATAAGCATCACGAACAGTTGATCGTTGAGCAAAACCACATGCATTATTATGTTTTAACACAGCAAATGTAGGCGCTTCACCTACAAATTCATTCATTAAATTTACAGCAGCATCAACATCTAACAAGTTATTATAACTTAATTCTTTTCCGTGAAGTTTATCAAACATCGCATCAAAATCTCCAAAAAAGAATCCTCTTTGATGTGGATTTTCACCGTATCTTAATGTTTTTCCGGCATTCTCACTTATCTTCAATACAACTTCGGCTTCGTCTTGATTAAAATAGTTGAAAATTGCTGTATCATAATGTGATGAAATATTGAATGCTTTTCCTGCAAACTTCTTTCTTTCAGCTATCGTTGTAGCTCCGTTATTAGCTATTATTGTAGTTAAGAACTCATCATATTGCTCCATTGAAGAAACAATTACAGTGTCTTTAAAGTTCTTTGCTGCAGCTCTGATTAGAGAAATTCCTCCGATATCAATTTTCTCAATAATATCTTGTTCTGGCGCTCCAGACGCAACAGTTTTTTCAAAAGGATATAAATCTACAATCACTAAATCAATTTGTGGAATATTGTATTCTTCCATTTCTGCAATATCACCTTGATGATCTTGTCTGTTAAGAATACCTCCAAATACTTTTGGATGTAGAGTTTTTACTCTTCCTCCTAAAATTGAAGGATACGATGTTGTTTCTTCTACAGGAACGACATTTATTCCTAACTCATTAATAAACTTTTCAGTTCCTCCTGTAGAGTAAATAGTTACCCCTAATTCATCCAATTTTTTTACGATAGGTGCTAAACCATCTTTATGGAAAACAGAAATTAATGCTGATTTGATTGCTTTTGTAGCCATTTTAGTGTGTTGTTGTAGTTGTTATTTTTGAAGGTGCAAAAGTAGTTGTAATCACTCAAAACACCATAGAATATGATAAATTATTTTAATAATAATTGCTTAAGGTCAATGCCTTTAAGCAACACAGCAATTTCGCTATTTACATAAGCTAAGAAATCTTCATCTGCCTTACTAAACGGGTCAATTGTTTTAGAGTCAATATCTATCTGACCAACATTAACACCGTCAATAAACAAAGGAACCACAATTTCTGCTTTAACCGTAATACTACACGCAATATAATTGTCTTGTGCGCTAACATCTGCAACTACAAAATTTGAGTTACTTTCAGCTACCTGACCACAAATTCCTTTTCCAAAAGGAATTACCATGTGATCTGTAGGTTCACCTACATAAGCACTTAAATGCAGTGTTTTAGTCTTATGATTTGCAAAATAAAACCCCACCCAATCATAAGCTTCCAAATTATCTTGTAATAATTGACACACCCCTTTTAACCTATCAAAAACAGGTAACGTAATGTCTTTTGTAATTGCAGACACTAATGGTTCTAAATTATCAAATGTCATTTTATAATCTTAAATTAGTTTATACTAATGCAAAAATACCATTTCCTAAAAGAACTATAGGTTAAATGTTGTTAATTTGTATTTGATATGAAAGAATTGATTTTAAAACACAAAGGAGTCTTGAAATTTTTAGCTGTATTTACTACTAGCTATATTATTTTGTACGTGTTATATGTCGTGTTTTTAAAATTTAGCAGCTCACCAGATGTGTTTACAAAACTCGTATCTGAACAATCCGTTTACATTTTAAACCAGCTAAACTACAATACAACTTCTGAAGCAAACTCGAGCTACGAGGGCATAAAACTGTTTATTAATCAAAAACATATTGCCAGTATAGCAGAAGGCTGTAATGCTTTAAGTATTATGATTTTATTTGTGGCTTTTATTCTTGCGTTTGCAAAATCTGTGCAAAAAACTTTAACTTTTTGTTTATTCGGCTTAATGTTCATTCATATTATGAACGTATTCAGAATAGTAATACTTATTATTAGCATCTACAATTTCCCTAAATACTCTGAACCGCTACACAGCATTATATTCCCCGGTATTATTTATTGTTCTGTATTTATCTTATGGATGATCTGGGTTAAATCATTCCAAAAAAACTAGCGTATGAAACGTAACTTTTTAAGACTACTTATAATTAGCTTCTTGTTTTTAGCCTTAGTTATGATTCGTGTTTTTGAAAATAAACTTTTTTATGACCCGTTTATTATTTTTTATAAAAGCCACAATTCTTTAGACGTATTAACTCATTTAAATTATTCTAAATTAATAGCAAATACCTTTTTTAGATACCTATTAAACACCTTAATTTCAATAGCAATTCTATATTTTTCATTTAAGAAAAAAGAAATTATAAAATTTTCAACTGTATTTTACTGTATTGGTTTTATAATACTTATTACAGCATATACTTTAATTGTAACATCTCTTTCAAAAGACACATATCAACTTTTCTTTTACATAAGACGATTTCTAATACAACCTATATTTATACTTCTGTTACTACCTGCTTTTTACTACCAACGCATTAATAAATAAAAAAAATCCCGCAATTTAAATTGCGGGATTTTCATATAGTCTCTAATTAGAAGTATTACATTCCTAATTCTTTTTTAACATCTGCCAATAAGTTTGGTCCATCAGCCAATATAATTCCTGAACCTGTAGTAGAGTCCATTACATACTGATACCCTTTAGCTCTTGCTACTTTCTGGATTGCTAAACGCGCTTTTTCCATGATTGGCTTAATTAAACCTTCTTGTCTTTTACCCATTTCTTGTTGCGCATTTTGCTCATATTTTAACACATTATCACGCATACCTTGAACTTCTTGAGCTCTCTGTGCATTCACATCGTCTGTTTTAGTTGATGCCTCAGCTTGATATTGCTTCATTTTATTTTGAAGCTCAGTAGCCATTGTTTGAATATCAGCTTCATAAGTTTTTTGCAATTTTTGTAATTGATTTTGTGCAGATTTCATTTCTGGCATTGCCGCAATTAACTCTTGCGTATCAATATGCGCTACTTTACTTTGTGCTGAGGTTAAACTTGTTGCGCCTAAAAATAATATTGCTGCAACTAATAGAGTTTTAATTTGTTTCATTTTTATAGTTTATTAAGTGTTAATTTATTTTTGCTCTTCCTCTTCATTTTGTGGTGGTGAAGGGGGACCACTGCTTTTATTCTTTTTTGCTTCACGTGCTTCTAGCATTTTTTTACGTTTCTCCTCAAACGCTTTTTTCTTTGCTTCACGAGCCTCTTGAGCTTTTTTCTTTCTTTCTTCAAGTATTTGTTGCCTCTTTGCTCTGTTATCTTCTTGGGCTTTTTTCTTTGCCTCTAATTCTTCATTGATAACCGGAACCACGTCTTCTGTTTCAACTTCTTTTTTCGCTTTCTTATTTTTAGCTTGCTCACGCTTAGCTGTTCTTGTAATAGTTCTAACTATAAAATCACTTAAATCATAACGTTTGTTAGAGTATAACATCACAACATCTGCAGACTTGTCAAAGATAAAATCGTACTTTTTGGCTTTTGCAAGTTCTTGTACCGCCGTTAATACTTGGTCTTGTATTGGCTCAATTAATTTTTGCTTTTGTATAATTAAATCGCCATTTGGTCCGAATCGTTTTTGTTGATAATCTAAAATTTCAGCTTCTTCTGTTTTAATTTCTTCTTCTTTTTCTTCAATCAACTCTTTTGTTAACAAAACTCTTTCGTTTCTTAAATCTAATTTCTTCTTATCAATATCACGAAGTTTTAAATCAATTTCTCCTTTCCATTTTTGCACTTTACTATCTAACTGACTTAATGCTTTATTGTACTCTGGAATATTTTCAAGAATATATTCTGTATCAATATACCCTATCCTGATATTACTTCGTTGTGCATTACCACTAAAGGTAACAAGCATTATGATAACCGCTAAAAGAATTCTTATATTCATAACTTATGGTGTTTATTGAAAATATCGTGCCAAAATTAAAATTCTCTACCTAAAATAAAATGTGTTTCCCATCCATGCTTTCCTGACTCACCTTGTAAACTATCAAAACCATGTGCGAAATCAATTCCTAATAATCCAAAGGCAGGCATAAATATACGAATTCCAGCACCCGCAGAACGATACATGTTAAAAGGATCATAATCTGAATAATTATCGAATGAGTTTCCTGCTTCAGCAAAAGCTAACGCATAAATACTAGCCGATGCAGATTTCATTGCGATTGGGTGACGTAACTCCAAAGAGAATTTGTTATAAATTATACCTCCATCATTACTAGATAATGATTGATTAGGATACCCTCTTAAACGAATAGACTCTCTACTATCTAAGCTATACGACCCAAGTCCATCTCCCCCTAAGTAAAAACGCTCAAACGGTACAACACCTCTATCACTATTGTAAGCACCAAGATAACCAAAATTCACATTAGAACGTAAAACTAATCGTTTATACAAACTGGTGTACCAATCACCTTCAAATTTAATTTTATAGAATTCTAACCACTTATAACGCTCTTGATCAACTTTACTTAAATCAGCAGCAGCATCATTATAATCAGTTACAATATTATTGTTTTCATCTACATAATTACCATGACTATTTTTTAACTTATAAGCCTCTAGGTTCTCTAATTCTCCATAATCAACTCCATTTAGCAAAGAGTATGGGAGAGTAAATTTTGCACTTAATGAAAATTTCGAACCGCGCTCAGGGTAAATAGGATTAACACCTTTACTATCTCTAGTCAATGCGACGTTAAACGCTAAATTATTAGAGTATCCGTTACTAATATTTCTAAAAATACCTACATTATAATTTTTCAAATTGTAATGCTGAAATGAAATAGAATTACTTAACATAAAATAATCATCTGGCACTTTTAATCGTTTAGCCAAACCAACAGAAACTGCAGAAATCAAAAAACGTTGGTCTTTATCTACTCGCCTTGATCTAAAATCATATTGATAATTGACAGATTGAGATAATGACACTGAAAACTGCTGAGGCTTTTTCCCACCTAACCAAGGCTCCATAAACGAAAAACTATACGTTTGATATGCTTGACTAGCCTGCGCTCTTAATGACAATCTTTGCCCATCTCCCATAGGAAGAGGTTGGTACGCATCTTTATTAAAAATATTTTTCAATGAAAAGTTATTAAATGACAACCCTAAAGTTCCCACGAAACCTCCACCACCGAAACCTCCTTGAAGCTCAACTTGACTTGATCCTTTTTCTACAACCGAATACTCAACATCTACGGTTCCTTCATTTGGGTTAGGGTTTTTAATATGTGGCACTAACTGCTCAGCATCAAAGAACCCCATCTGTCCAAGCTCACGTAAACTTCTAATAATTTTTTGTTTACTATATACTTGACCAGGTTTTGTTCTCAATTCACGATAAACAACATGGTCATTTGTTTTATCATTTCCTGTAACCGTAATGTTTTTAAAATGAGTTAATTTTCCTTCGGAAATACGTATTTCAAAATCAATTGTATCATTTCTAACTCCCACCTCAACAGGAACAACGTTTGAAAACATATACCCATTATTTTGATACAAGTTTGTAATATCATCAGCATCAGGATCTGAAGTATCGGCAATTTGCTTTTCTAAAAGAACACCATTATAAATATCACCCCTGTAAAGCCCTAGTTTTTGTTGTAAATATCTATCTGTATATATCGTGTTCCCTACAAAATCAACATTACCTATATAGTATTTTTTACCTTCTTTAATATCAATTTTTAAAGACACCGATTGATCTTCATTTGTAATAGGATCACCTCCTTTTACATCTACATCTCTAAACCCTGCTTCTTTATAGGCATCTGCAATAGTTTGTAAATCTTCTTTGTAGTTTTTTTCAATAAACTTTGAGCGCTTAAGTATTCTTAATGGATTTTTTACACCACGTTCTTTGGTGTTTTTCATTTGACCACGAAGTTTACTCGATGTAAAACTTTCGTTTCCAGTAAAATCAATGCTACTAACTTTTACCTTTTTTCCTTTATCTACGTTAATTAACAAATTAACAACTTCCTTTCCTGTAGAATCTTTCTTGGATATTGGATTTAGATAAACTTTACTATTAACATACCCTTCTTTTGCATATTTAGTTTCTAAATAATTTTTTGTGGTTGTTAGTAGGTTTTCGGTAAGCTTAACCCCCTTAGTTAACTTATTTTCTTTAATAATTTCTTCACGTTTGGATTTTTTAACACCAACAACGTTAACTTCATTTAAACTTGCCAACTCCTGCACTTCAATTTCTAAATAAATGGTATCACCTTCTATTTTAGACACGTACATATTTACATCACTAAACAAGTTTGAAGACCACAATTTTTTTATGGCATTACTTGTTTTTTCTCCGGGAATAATTACTTCTTGCCCTTTTCTTAACCCAGAAAAGGAAATAATAGTTTGTTTGTTAAAACTAGTATTTCCAGAAATAGAAATATCTCCTATTACATATTTTTTCCCTGCAGTATAATTTCCTTCTTGAGCGTTTACTTTAGTAGCTATTGCTAAAAAAATAAATATTAAGCTAAAATATATCTTTTTACTTAAGTTGTTCACTTGTTTTTCCAAATCGTCGTTCTCTATTTTGATAATTTATTAGGGCCTTATAAAGGTCTTCTTTTTTAAAATCTGGCCAAAGCACGTCTGTAAAATACAATTCAGCATAGGCAATTTGCCACAACAAAAAGTTACTTATCCGTTGTTCTCCACTTGTTCTAACAAGCAAATCCACATCTGGTAAATTTTGCGTGTAAAGATGCTCATTAATAATTGAATCATCAATATTTTCTAAAGAAATTATATTATTTTTAACTTTCTCTGCAATTTCCTTAACTGTTTTAACAATTTCATCTCTAGATCCGTAGCTCAATGCTAAAGTTAACACTAGCTTATCATTGTTTTTAGTCTTTTCTATTACTTCTGAAAGTTCTTTATATGCTTTCGATGGCAACTCATTTAAATTACCAATAGCGTTTAACTTTATATTGTTCTCGTGAAGTGTTTTGAATTCTTTTTTTAGTGATGACACTAATAAGTTCATCAACTTATCAACCTCAACCTTTGGTCTATTCCAGTTTTCTGTAGAAAAAGCATACAGTGTTAAATGCGTTATACCTGTTTTTCCTGCAGCTTCAATTGTTTCTTTAACAGCTTTCGCTCCTTTTTCATGCCCAAAAACACGCAGTAAGCCTCTTTTTTTTGCCCAACGCCCATTACCATCCATAATAATAGCAACGTGTTTTGGGACTTTTTTTAAGTCTATTTGATCAAAAGTGCTCATACGTTATTAAAAATTACAAAAACATGGGTTTTTACCAAACGTATAAGTTAGAGTTAAACCAGTAAAAACATACCAGTCGTTACTGTCAACATTACCAAACTTCAAGGACTCATACTCTTCTTTATCACGCACGGGATTACTTCCATCTAAGTCGTCTGTAAATGTATATCTAGCACCTATTTCAAATGCTAAAATAAACCGTTTAGTAATTGCTGATTTAATTCCAACTGTCATAGGTATAGCAAAAGTACTATGTGAGTTATAGCGTTCTATTTCATTTGCAGATGTTAGGGCTAATGCATCATAGTGAAAAAAAGTTAGGCCTGTAAATAAAAAAGGCGTTGTTTTTCTTGAATAATTATGCTGATCATGCAGGTCAAAATCTAAAAATGTAAATTCAATTCCCGCTGTTAGTTCTTTTATGTTATTTTCAAAAGTATATCCTCTTTGTTTTCTTCTCGGGTCAGTCGATTTCAAATCATCACCTGTAAGTTGCGTATAAATTGCAGAAAAACGGTATGAATGTCTGGGACTTCTATTCCATTTATAAATAGCACCCACTGCAACATCATGTGGTTTTACATATTTACCAGACCCCACATCTGCTATTGCATTAGCTCCTCCTAAAAACAATCCAACTTCATGAATTTGTCCGTAAGATAAACTACTTAGTAGTGTTATTAACAACGTGAGCTTTTGAAACATAGTACCTATAAAAGTTTGCAAATATATAAAATTGACTTTGTTATAACAATTAACATCATCACTAATAAAACATCAATTAACTATATTTATTGCTCTAATTTCTTTTATCTTGACCCCAAAGCAGTTTATTCCTAAGTGTATGTAAAAAATTTCCCCCATTAGGTTCTATCATTTTTATTGAAAAATCAGCTTTTTGAATAATCAATTCTGTGCCATTTTCTATTGTGATAATCCTAGAGTCTAATGACGCTAAATGCAATTGTTCTCTACCACCTACAATTAATTTTATTGTAGTGTTCTCTGGTATCACCAATGGCCTCGCGTTTAAATTATGAGGCGCAATTGGGGTTAACACAAAACTATCAGAGTCTGGTGCAACCACTGGCCCACCGCAACTTAACGAATAACCTGTAGACCCTGTTGGCGTTGCCACAATCAACCCATCAGCCCAATATGATGTTAAATAATCATCATTCAAGTAGGTTTCTACCTTAATCATTGATGTTGTATTTTTTCTACTTACCGCAATTTCATTTAAGGCAAAATTGAAGTTTTCGTCTAGCCCTTTTATCAGCTTATCACTACTTAACATTAACAAACTTCGTTCTGAAACCTGGTATTCTTTATTTATAATTTCATCAATTGATGATGCTATTTTATCTTTTTTAATAGTTGCTAAAAACCCCATTCTTCCAGTATTAACACCCACTATAGGGATACCAGAATTTCTTACATAGGATATGGATCTTAAAATTGTCCCATCTCCTCCGATACTTATTAAAAAGTCAAAAGAATCATCCAAATCTTTATATGAACTAAACGTATTGTAATTTTCTGATGATATCTTTCTTATATGGCTTAAACAAGACGTCTCTATATAGATATTAGCCTTATAAACACTTAATTGCCTCAAAACTATACTAACATATTCTCTTGGAAAATTATCAGTAAATCGCCCGTATATTGCAACTTTAACCATATTAAATATTCATGTATTTTTTAAAATAATCCGACCTATCTTTTAAGTTTTCAATATACGTGTCATCATCATACCCAGCAACAATTTCATAGCTATAACGCCTAAAAGTCTGCATGATTTCCGACAAGCCTGTATTGTTTATTTTTAAAGTTATTTCAGCCAATCCCCCTTCTAAATTAGTTAAAAAAGCGCCTAAAATCCTAGCGTTATTTGACTCAACTATCTGAGCAACTTCACTAAACGAATAATCATTAACTCCTTTTCTAACAATTAAAACAGCTCCATTTTCATAAAAGAAAGGAGTTTGATCAAACAAACTCATGATATCCTTTAATTCATAATACCCTAAGTACTGACCATCCTTTAAAACGGGCATAATATTAGCCGAATTTTGAGCAAACATCTCAAGAACCTCCAACCAGTTTGTTGTCCAATCTACAGAAAAAAACTCTATTGCATACCTACAATCCTTGACAGTAACACCTGACTGAAAACAATGAGAATCATTCTCTGACAGACAACCAATAAAATTACCCGAATCACAAACTGGAATATGCGAATAGGTAAGATTACTAAACATCTGTTGGATATGGTTTATTTGCTGATCCAACTCTATTGGAGCAATATCATTTATAATAAGTTCACCAAGGTTCATTTGCAACAATTTTACAATGCAAATTAACCAAATTCTACTAATTAGCCTTAAATTTGCCTTTCAATTTTTAGATTATGACAAAGTTAAGTGTAAACATAAATAAAATAGCCACACTAAGAAACTCACGTGGCGGGAACACCCCAAACCTTCTAAATGTAGCAAGTGACGTTGAACGCTTTGGCGCTGATGGTATTACAATTCACCCAAGACCAGACGAAAGACACATTCGCTATCAGGACGCTAGAGATTTAACCAAAATAGTGACCACTGAATTTAACATTGAAGGCAACCCAAACCCTAAATTTATCGATCTTGTACTTGAAACAAAACCCACTCAAGTTACATTAGTACCAGATTCTGTTAACGCCATTACATCTAATGCCGGGTGGGACACCATAACTCATCATCATTTTTTAACAGATGTAATTTCAGAATTTAAGAGAAACGGAATTAGAACCTCTATTTTTGTTGACCCCACATTACAAATGATTGAAGGCGCAAAAAATACTGGCGCTGACAGAATTGAACTTTATACCGAAGAATTTGCCAAACAATATGGCAAAAAAAATTACGAAGCTATTAAACCCTACACCGAATGCGCCATTTTAGCAAACAGCATAAACATTGGTGTAAATGCAGGGCACGATTTAAGTTTAGACAACATTAAATTTTTTAAAGAAAATATTCCAGGATTACTAGAAGTTTCAATCGGCCATGCTCTTATTACTGAGTCTATTTATTTAGGAATTGAAAATGTCGTAAACATGTACCTCAACAAGCTAAAACAACAATAGTCTATGGATATTTTACATTCTAAAATTATCGGATCAGGGCAACCACTGTTGATACTTCATGGCTTTTTAGGCATGTCTGACAACTGGAAAACATTAGGCAATAAATACGCCGAAAACTTTGAAGTACATTTAATTGACCAACGAAATCATGGGAGAAGTTTTCATAGCCCCAACTTTTCATACACCCTATTGGTAGACGACTTAAAAAACTACATTGAATTTCACAACCTGGAAGACTGTATCATATTAGGCCATTCCATGGGAGGAAAAACCGCTATGCAATTTGCCTTAACACACCCCCAATTGCTAACAAAGTTGATAGTTGCAGATATTGCCCCAAAAACCTATCCTGCACACCACCAATATATTTTAAAAGCATTGTCTGAAGTTGATTTTTCAACTCAAAACACACGTAAAGACATTGAAAATGTACTAAGCACCTATATTAAAGAAAGTGGAGTTGTTCAGTTTTTAATGAAGAATATTTACCGTAAAAACAAACAACAACTTGCATACCGTTTTAACCTTCCTGTTTTACGAGAAAAGTACAACGAAGTTATCACAAGTTTCACAACACAAAAAACATTCACAAAACCTACCTTGTTTTTAAAAGGAAGTAAATCAAATTACATTACCACAGAAGATAGCATCCTTATTAACAATTACTTCACTAACGCATCTGTGCAAGAAATATCTAATGCAGGGCATTGGCTACACGCTGAAAATTCTCAAGAATTTTATTCAAAAACAATGAAGTTTTGCTAATTTATTGTATTATTGCTATGCTTGAATAATAAAACTAAGCACTATTAACATTAACTGAAATTAAACTTATTATGAAAAAACTTTTATCATTTGTATTGTTTTTTCTTGTAGGATCTACACTTTACGCAGGTGGTTATAGAGTCGCACTACAAGGACAAAAACAACTAGCAATGGGACACACCGGTGTAGCAGTAATTAGCAGTGCCGAATCAGTATTTTTTAACCCTGCAGGAATGTCTTTTTTAGACGGGAAAATGAATTTTTCACTAGGTGTTTCTGGTATTATGGCAGAAACCAGATTTGAAAACAAAGAATTTGGTTACGCTCATAACACTGAATCTGGCCTAGCAACTCCTTTTAACTTTTACGCAACGTACAAAGCTAATGATTGGTTATCTTTTGGACTAGGTGTCTACACACCATACGGAAGTTCGGTAGAATGGGAAAAAGACTGGTCTGGATCTCACTTAGTAAACAATATTGATTTAAAAGCAATTTTTGTTCAACCTACTGTTGCTGTTAAAGTAAGTGATAAATTTAGTATTGGTGGGGGACCAATATATGTTAATGGATCTGTAACATTTAACAAAAACTTAAACAGAACATTATCAGACATTAATGGAAACAGAACAAACGCTACAGTTGAGCAAAAAGGAATTTCTGCTTGGGGATACACTTTAGGGTTTATGCTTAAACCTATTGAGAAATTAAACATCGGATTTAACTACCGTTCAAAAATTATCATGCAAGCTGAAAATGGTGATGCTACATTTGAAAACGTACCTAACTCATTACCAGGTGACTTTTCTAATGGATCGTTTAATGCAGAATTACCATTACCTGCTGAAGTTACCTTAGGTCTTTCATACCAATTTTGTGATAAATTCTTATTTGCTTTTGATTACAACTTTGCTCAATGGAGTCAGTATGAAGCTTTAGTTGTAGAATTTGACAATTCAGCTGGGACTTCTGTAAGCCCGAGAAACTACAAAGATTCAGATACTTTCCGTTTTGGATTACAATACGAAGCTACATCAAAAATTACTGCTAGAGCAGGTATCTATTTTGATGAATCTCCTGTGCAAGATGGGTATTTTGCACCTGAAACACCACGTAACGACTCTACTGGATACACAGCAGGTTTATCATATAAAGTAAATGACAAGCTATCAATTGACGCTTCATTCCTTTACTTACACTTTAACGAAATTGATAATTCTTATGACCACTACCAAGAAAATGGACAAAACATACCATTTGGCGGAACATACAAGTCATCTGTAATTGCTCCAGGAATTGGTGTATCATACAAATTATAAGAATTTAAAATCACGATATTATGAAAAACATAAAATATATAGCACTAATGGCTTTAGGTTTAGTTGCCTGTGAGCCAGAATTAAATAACTCAATTGAAGATGCAGGAATGTACACTTCAGGAACAGCTGATTTTAGTAAATTTGTAGCTTTAGGAAACTCACTTACTGCCGGATACGCTGACGGTACAGTTTACCTAGAGGGACAAAAAAATTCTTACCCAAACATCTTAGCATCTAGATTTAGTTTTGCAGGAGGAGGTAGCTTCAAGCAACCATTAGTTAACGATAATATTGGAGGCCTAATGGCTGGCCCAATTCAAATAACAGACACTAGATTAGTACTTAGTGGAGACCCTTTAGCTCCTACCAACCTATCTGAAACCCCAACAACAGATGCAACATCTGTATTAACGGGGCCATTTAACAATGTAGGAGTACCTGGTGCAAAATCATTTCACTTGCTATCAGACACTTACGCTGATGCATCTGGTATTTTACCAGGAACTGCCAACCCTTACTTTGTAAGAATGGCATCAAGCCCATCTGCAACTATGTTAGGTGATGCAATGGCACAAGACGCTACTTTCTTTTCTTTATGGATTGGAAATAATGACATCTTGTCTTTTGCTACATCTGGAGGAGTTGGTGTTGACCGAACTGGAAACCCTAACCCAGCAACTTACGGAAGTAATGACATTACTGATCCAATGTTATTCCACGGAACTTATGATGCTTTATTAAACGGCATGACTGCAAACGGTGCTAAAGGAGTTGTTATGAACTTACCTAGTGTAACTTCAATTCCTTACTTTACAACAGTACCTTACAACCCAATTCCTATGGACGCAGCTACTGCTGGAGGAACTAACGCAGCATACACACCATACAATAACGGATTAGCAATGGCTGCAGGTGGTTCATTAATAACCCCAGCTGAAATGCAACAACGTACTATAACATTTGCTGCTGGGCAAAACCCTGTAGTTATAGAAGACGAAAGTTTAACAGACCTAACAGGAATGGGACTTCCATCTATCAGAATGGCTACAGCCAATGACTTTATCGTGCTACCATCTAGCTCTGTAATTGGTACTTTAGCAGTAGCTGGAGACCCAACTACTGTAATAGGTGTAGGTGTTCCGTTAAATGATAGCCAGGCATTAACAGAAAACGAAGCAGGAATGATAGCAACAGCTCAAACTGCCTACAACAACTCTATTGCTATGTTAGCAGCCGCAAACGACAACGTAATACTTGTTGATGTTAAAGCTGCAATGGAACAATTAGCAAATGGAGGATTAACTGCTAACGGAACAACAATTACAGATGTATATGCTACTGGAGGAGGTTTTTCTTTAGACGGTGTTCATCCAACAGCTAGAGGATATGCCTTTATAGCTAACATAATTGTTGATGAAATCAATGCTGCCTTTGAGGCTAGTGTTCCTAAAGTTGACCCTGGAACATACCCAACAGCTTACATAGACTAATCTTTAGTTTAAAATAAAAATAAAAAACGTTGCCAAAATGGCAACGTTTTTTTTATGGTATAGTTTTAGCATTTAAAATTTCAAAATAGAAAACATGAATTACATTTTAAAAATACTATTAAGCGCCATAGCCGTATTTGTTCTAGCAAATATAGTTCCAGGTATTTCAATTGAAAGCTACACCACAGCAATACTTGTAGCCATAGTTTTAGGACTATTAAACACATTAGTACGTCCGCTTTTAATATTCTTTACCATCCCTTTAACCCTTATAACACTAGGGCTATTTTTACTTATTATTAATGCGATAATGGTACTTTTATCAGACTATTTTATTAGCGGATTTAATGTTTCAGGATTATTTTCTGCTATACTATTCAGTATTTTATTATCACTTACACAGTCCGTACTTTACAAGTTACTTGACAACACTAAAAAAACACACTGAAATTCAACGAATTAAAAAATTTGCAAGCTTACAAAATTGTGCTATTTTTGCACCCAAATTTTTAGCTATTTTAAATAGATTAACATGAACATTACAAGAGAAAACATTGACGCACTTAATGCAGTTGTTACAATAGCAATTGAGAAGAACGATTATAATGAAAAAGTAGAAAAAGTGCTTACAGATTACCGCAAGCAAGCTAATATACCAGGTTTCCGTAAAGGTCATGTACCAATGGGAATGGTAAAAAAACAATACGGTAAAGCTATTTTAGTTGATGAAGTAAATAAATTGATTCAAGAAAACCTAAACAAGTATTTAACAGAAGAAAAACTTGATTTACTTGGTAATCCATTACCTAGAGCGCAAGAAGATTTGAATTGGGATGCAGAAAACTTCTCTTTTGAATTTGAATTAGGCTTAGCTCCTGAATTTGATGTTACTTTAAAAAACAAAAAAGCTATTACGCAATATAACATTGTTGCTGATGACAAAACTATTAATGATCAAATAGACAACATCAGAAAACAGTATGGGAAAATTTCTCCTGTATCTGAAGCTACATTAGAAACTGAGTTTACCGGAGTATTCAAGAACGAAGAAAACGCTATTGAAAACACAACCACTATCACCTTAGATAAAGTTAAAGGAAAGCGTAACACCGATAAGTTTTTAAATGCTAAAGCAGGTGACACAATTACTTTAAAAACAAAAAACTTATTTAACAACGCGCATGATTTAACAAGCGCATTAAAAATAAGCAATGAGGTTGCAGAAGGTTTAGATACTGAAGTTTCTTTTGAAATCACTGAAACAAATAACCGAGAAGCTGCAGAAATGAACCAAGAGTTCTTTGATAAGCTATTCGGAAAAGACGCTGTAACTTCAGAAGAAGAATTAAAAGCACGTTTAAAAGATGATGCTGCAAAGCAATTTGCTCAACAAGCAGATCAACGTTTATTAAACGATGTTACTGAACATTTAGTTGAAAACACGAAGTTTGACTTGCCACAAACATTTTTAGAAAAATGGATGCAGACAGCTGGTGAGAACCCACTAACTGAAGAGCAAGCAAAAGAAGAGTATGCTAAGTCTGAAAAAGCATTACGCTACCAATTAATTGAAGGCAAACTACTAAAAGAAAACGACATAAAAGTTCAGTTTGAAGATTTAAAATCTCACACAACTGAAATGGTTAAACTACAAATGGCGCAGTTTGGTCAAACAAACCCATCTGATGAAGAATTAGAAGGTATTGTAGCTAGAGTATTATCAAACCAAGAAGAGGCTAGAAAATTAAGCGAGCAATTGGTAAGCCAAAAACTATTAGCTTTCTATAAAGACAATGTAAACTTAAAAGTAAAAGAATTGAACTACGAAGAGTTCATTAAGGAAGTTTACAGCTAAAAATAACAAAGAATTTTGAGTATCTTTAAGGCGTTAAACTTTCTGTTTGACGCTTTTTTGTTTAAATTGATAAAAATTATAGTTTAAAATATGGATTACGGTAAAGAATTTGAAAAATACGCAACTAAGCACCACGGTATAAATAGTATGCATTATGACAAAATATTAAGCTCAATGTACCCACAAGGGATGACGCCTAATATTGTTGAAGAAAGACAAATGAATGTTGCTATTTTTGATGTGTTTTCACGTCTTATGATGGATAGAATTATCTTTTTAGGAACCGGAATTAATGACCAAGTAGCAAATGTTGTACAAGCACAATTACTCTTCCTAGAAAGTATTGACGCCTCAAAAGATATTCAAATATACATCAACTCACCAGGAGGAGGTGTGTATGCAGGATTAGGAATTTACGATACCATGCAATTCATAAAGCCAGATGTTGCAACAATATGCACAGGAATGGCAGCCTCAATGGGAGCCGTATTATTATGTGCTGGAGCAGCAGGGAAACGTTCTGGATTAACACACTCTAGAGTGATGATTCACCAACCTTTAGGTGGTGCCCAAGGTCAAGCTAGTGATATTGAAATTACGGCAAGAGAAATTTTAACTCTGAAGAAGGAATTATACGAAATCATCTCAAAACACTCAGGTCAAGAATATGATAAAGTTTATAATGATTCTGACAGAGATTACTGGATGAGAGCCGATAGAGCAAAAGAATACGGAATGATTGATGAAATTTTAGTTAGATAAACAAAAACTGATAATGGCGAAAGAAGAATTATCTTGTTCATTTTGCGGGAGAAAAAAACCCGAAACCAGCTTATTGATTGCTGGTTTAGACGCGCATATTTGCGATAAATGTATTGAACAAGCACACGGAATAGTCTTAGAAGAATCTACAGCAGATGATAATGAAAATTTATCTGCAGAATTGAGCTTAAGAAAACCTAAAGACATAAAAGACTTTCTTGATCAATACATAATTGGTCAAGATTATAGTAAAAAAGTAATGTCTGTAGCTGTATATAACCACTATAAACGATTATTACAACCTGCAAGTGATGATGACATAGAAATCCAAAAGAGTAACATCATCATGGTTGGGCAAACCGGTACTGGTAAAACATTAATGGCCAAAACCATTTCTAAAATGCTAAACGTACCATTAGCTATTGTTGACGCTACAGTACTAACAGAAGCAGGATATGTAGGTGAAGATGTTGAAACAATTTTAACACGTTTGCTCCAAGCAGCTGATTATAATATAGAAAAGGCTGAAAAAGGAATCGTATTTATTGATGAAATAGACAAGATAGCACGCAAAAGTGATAACCCGTCTATCACTAGAGATGTTTCTGGTGAAGGCGTGCAGCAAGCTTTATTAAAACTACTAGAAGGAACAGTCGTTAATGTACCACCAAAAGGAGGTAGAAAACATCCAGATCAGAAGTTTATTGAAGTTAATACCGAAAATATTTTATTTATTGCCGGTGGTGCTTTTGACGGTATAGAACGTGTGATTACAAAACGTTTAAATATGCAGGCAGTAGGCTATAGCGCCTCTAAAGGTGATGATAAAATTGATGAGGAAAACTTATTACAATATATCATCCCTAAAGATTTAAAAGATTTTGGGTTAATACCAGAAATTATTGGCCGCCTACCAGTATTAACACACATGAACCCTTTAGACACTAAAACGTTAAGAGCAATATTAACAGAACCTAAAAATGCCATTATCAAACAATACAAAAAATTGTTTGCAATGGATCATATTACTTTTAATATCACAGATGACGCTCTTGAGTTTATTGTAACTAAAGCAATTGAATATAAGTTAGGAGCAAGAGGTTTACGTTCATTATGTGAATCTATTTTAACTGATGCGATGTTTGAACTACCAAGTTCTGAAGACAAAGAATTAACTGTTGACAAAGCGTATTCTGAAAAGAAATTAACTAAATCAAAATTAAGCAAACTAAAAGCCGTTTCTTAATTGAGATATATAACTTTCATAAATGCCATTACAAATAACTGTGTTATCTTGTAATGGCATTTAAAATTTTATGAAACACACTAACCCAATAGGTATTTTTGATTCTGGTATTGGTGGAATTTCTATCTGGAAAGAAATTCATCAACTACTCCCTAATGAATCTACAATTTATTTAGCTGATAGCAAAAATGCACCTTACGGTCAAAAAAACAAACAAGAGATAATTAACCTTTGTATTAAAAACACCGAATTATTAATAAACAAAGGCTGCAAGATTATTGTTGTTGCTTGTAACACCGCCACAACAAACGCTATAAAGTACTTAAGAGCCACTTACGACATTCCTTTTATTGGTATTGAACCTGCAATTAAACCTGCTGCACTACGTACCAAAACAAAATCAATTGGAATTCTTGCCACTAAAGGAACACTTACCAGCGAACTATTTCACAATACTTCAGAATTATATTCAGAAAACATTACTATCACAGAACAAATAGGAAAAGGATTAGTTGAGCTAATTGAATCAGGGAAACTTGAATCTGACGACACAACTACATTGCTTAAAAACTACCTTACCCCTATGCTAGCTAAAAATATTGACTATTTGGTATTAGGGTGTACACACTACCCTTTTCTTATTAATCAAATTAAACAACTGATACCAAATAACATTACAATAATTGATTCAGGAAAAGCAGTTGCAACTCAAGTTAAGGCCATTTTAGAGCTAAACAATATAACTAACTCAAAACCGATGAATAGTAAACATGAGTTTTATTCCAATAAAGACATCTCAATATTAGCTTCTTTCCTTGAAGAGAATTATTCTATTTCAGAACTTAGTTTTTAAGAAAAAAAGGGGACAACCTAAGTTGTCCCCTTTTTTTTCTATATATACTAACAAAACTATGACTTAACTAGAATTGTTTTCTTTAGCAATTCAGGCTTCGTTTTAGTTATGTCAATTTTAATATTGTCAACATCACAATAACGTTTTTTACAACTCCAGCTACTCCCGCCACATGATACTAATAAAATTGATAAAACTGCAATTAACACTATTTGTCGTTTCATTGTTTTTTTTTTTAAATTGGTTCGATTAAAATATTGATATAAAACTAAACCTTTTGTTGCTTATAAAAAAACCTTACCCCATGACAACTAGCTGATTTACAGAGTTAACAACATAAAAATACTCAAAATAAGCACTTGAAAATTAAACATTCTATACCTACAACTGGTATATATTACATAATATCTAATAAATTCAACAAACAGACAACGTGTCGGTAATTTCGACGAATGGTAAGTTTAAACAAAAAAACCACACATAAGCTGTGTGGTTTTTTTTAATCTACTTTATTGCTATTATTCTGGGATAATTACAAATTCAATTCTTCGGTTTAATTCGTGCTCTTCATCAGAACAGTTTTTGCCTTCGCAATCAATTATTGTTTGTGTTTCTCCATAACCTTCAGAGATTAATCTGTTTTTTGAAATGCCTTTTGATATTAAATACTTCATTGTTGAAGCGGCTCTACGTTTAGACAAAGCCATGTTGTAAGGAGCAGAACCTCTAATATCAGTATGTGCATTTACTTCAATTTTCATTGTTGGATTTTCTTCTAATACTTTCACAATTTTATTTAATGACACCTTAGAATCTTCTTTGATAATTGCTTTATCAAAAGCGAAATAGATATTCTCAATCTTAATCATAGATTTTCCATCAACTTCAACAATTTCTGGGGGTGTTTGTTCTAAAAGAACCTCTGCTTTAAACACTCTTTCTGTTGCTGAATTAGTTGGTAACTCTAATACATTTTGGTCATACCCTTCTTTTTCTGTAGTAATAGTATATACTTCATAAGGATCTACATAAGCAGAGAACTCACCAGTTTTAGATGTCTTAAATTCAACATCTTCACCATCTGTATCAACTATTTTTACAACTGCATTAGTTATGGGTTGATTTGTTAAAACATCTTTTACAGTCCCTTTTAACAATTGTTTGTTGTAATTTAAACGTAACTTATAAACATCAGAACCTCCTAAACCTCCTTCTTTTGCAGAAGTAACATAACCTCTTTTTTCATTGGCTAACATAAAAGCATAGTCGTCTTCTGGACTGTTTATTGTTGGCCCTAAGTTTAAAGTTCTAACAAATTTACCTTTTACACTTCTTGCCCTAAAAACGTCTAACCCACCCATGGTATTATGACCGCTTGAAGCAAAATATAAATACTTATTATTATCATCAATATACGGTGTGCGCTCATCGTTAGCCGTATTAACACCATCACCTAAGTTAACAGGGTTACCCACTCTTCCATCTTCTGCTATTGTTGCAGAATACAAATCAAACCCTCCTAAACCTCCAGGCATATCTGAGGCAAAAAACAGTGTTTTTCCATCTTCTGACAAATACGGATTTTCTACAGAGTACTTAGAACTGCTAAAATGTATTTTCTTTTCTTCTAACCACTGTCCTCTTTTTAAAGGGTCTTTGGCTCTAAACAACTGATAGTTTCTTTTATCACCTAACAAACTTCTTGTGTAATAAACAACTTGTTGGTTTGGTGAAAAAGTTATTGATCCTTCATTATCATTTGTATTCAATATCCTTGAATACAACAATGGCCTATCCAAATCTCCTGTTTGCTTAATTGTAGCGCAATAAATTTGAGTATGAGGCTCACCTGTAAGCGGGTCTTTAGTACCACCAATACCGCCTACTTTTTTCGCTGATATGATAATGTATTTTTGCTTAAAAAAACCAGAACCATATTCATGTTGCTTACTGTTTACCCCTGTATCAGTTACTATAAAATCAAAATTAGCCGTTAGCACATCTGATTTTGCACTTTCAATCCCTGCAATTGTTTCTCCAGTAGTTGACTCAATGATGTCTTGAGAATTTACATTAATTGCAAAAGCAAGTAATAAAAATAAGAATAGTGTTTTTTTCATGTTTAATAATTTATTTCAGATGTTGGTTAGTTATATTTTATTGATTAACAAAAGTAACTCAAAAACAACTGCTAACAAACTGAGAGTCAGAAGATAAGAACCAGTAGTGCTGCGCAAAATTTATTACAAAAACAATATTATTAAACTATCCTTAGTATTTAAGTGAGTTACATGAGAATTACTTATGCTTTCTTGCGTTTATTTAATTATTTCGTAAAAATAAAAAATCACCGACAAACTCAATGATTTATCGGTGAACTACCTATTTCTAACCTTGGCGCACTGCAATTTTATGTTTTAGAATTACAGTACAGATTCGAGAAAGTGATTAAAAACTATCTTTAGTTGTTTTCATCTCCTTTTTTTTCTTGAGTCTCAACATCTTCTTTTAAAGCTACAAAACGAAGTTTAATATTGTTTTCTATTTCTTTGTATTTTTTAAATGATGCTGTAGCATAATAAGACATATTTTGCCTTAGCGTAATACTATCTAACTTATACTTGTCATAAATGTACGCATCAACCTGAACGTTATTATCCATTAAAATTTTATAATTTTTACTTTTTGCAGCTTTCAATAATTTAATATCAAACAAAATATCTTCCATTGTTTTTTGCTCAATAAGATGGTCAGGCTCTGGAGCCTTAAAATCATTATCACAAGAAACTAATAGCATTATAAATAACAACAAAACTCTATACATAATTACCTATCAAAAGTTAATCGTTTTCCGTTTTTTACATCGTAAAACTTAAAGTTTTTATACACCAGCTGCCCATTAACAAATGTATGTGAAATTCTGGATTTAAACGTATTTCCTTCAAATGGAGACCAACCACATTTGTAAAAGATATTATCTTCCGTTACAGACCATGGTTTATTCATATCAACCAAAACTAAATCTGCAAAATATCCTGGTTTTATAAACCCTCTGTTTTCTATTTTAAATAGTTTAGCGGGATTATGACACATTTTTTCTACTATTTTTTCTAGTTTAATTTTATCATTATGGTAAGCCTCCAACATACTTACTAAGGCATGCTGTACTAATGGCCCGCCTGACGGTGCTTTAGTATACACATTAGTCTTTTCTTCTTTTGTATGTGGCGCATGATCCGTAGCTATAACGTCAATTCTGTCATCTAACAACGCCTCCCATAAAGCGTCACGATCTTGTTCAGTTTTTACTGCAGGGTTCCATTTAATATACGTTCCTTTCTCTTCATAGTCTTTATCCGAAAACCATAGATGATGCACACAAACTTCTGCTGTTATTTTCTTTTCTTCTAATGGTATTTTATTAGTAAACAACTCTGTTTCTTTACCTGTAGATAAATGAAATATATGTAACCTAGCCCCAGTTTTTTTAGCTAATTTAATTGCTTTAGACGATGATAAGTAACACGCCTCCTCACTTCTGATAATTGGATGGTACTTCATTGGAATATCCACCCCAAATTTATCAACATATTCTTCTTGGTTCTTTTTAATAGTTGCTTCATCCTCACAATGAACAGCTATAAGCATATCTGTACTTGAAAATATTTTTTCTAAAACATCTTCATTATCAACTAACATGTTTCCTGTTGACGATCCTAAAAATAATTTTAATGCAGCTACGTTTTTTGGGTCAACTTTTAAAATTTCATCTAAGTTATCATTAGTTCCCCCAAACATAAAAGAATAATTAGCGTAAGATGAAGCCTTGGCTATTTCAAACTTCTTATCCAATTCTGCAATTGTTGTAGTTTGCGGGTTTGTATTAGGCATTTCTATAAAAGACGTAATACCACCAGCAACCGCGGCTCTAGATTCGGTTTCAATTGTTGCTTTATGTGTTAAACCTGGTTCCCTAAAATGAACTTGATCATCAATTACCCCTGGCAACAAATACTTTCCCTCTGCGTCATAGATTTGAACATCTGCAGATTTAGCACTAATTTGACTTGCAACCTCTATAATACGCTCTCCTTCAATATATACATCGCCTTGAAATATTTCGTTTTCATTAACAATGTTTGCATTTTTAATCAATACTTTATTCATTATTTCTTTCTTTTATTTAGAAAATAAACTTTTAAACTTCATTAAAACAACCCCAAAAACGGCTTCAGATATTATTGACCCATCCATTTTTGATGTTCCTTTGGTTCTATCGGTAAAAATAACAGGTATCTCCTCTATTTTAAAACCTTTCAAATAAGCTTTAAATTTCATTTCAATTTGAAATGCATAACCTACAAATTGAATATTATCAAAATTTATTGCCTCTAAAACTTTACGTTTATAACATATAAACCCTGCAGTAGCATCATTTATATTCATTCTAGTAATTAACTGTACATATTTTGATGCAAAATAAGACAACAGGACTCTATTCATTGGCCAGTTAACAACGTTTACACCGGATTTGTAACGTGAGCCAATAGCGAGGTCTGCTTTATTATTCCGACATGCTTTATAGAGTTTTTTTAAATCGTTTGGATTGTGAGAAAAATCAGCATCCATCTCACAAATATAATTGTAATTACGCTGTAAAGCCCATTTAAAACCGTGAATATATGCTGTACCCAAACCTTGTTTCCCTTCTCGTTCTAATAAAAATAAGTTATTGACAAACTCTGCTTGCAATACTTTTACTTTTTCTGAAGTTTGGTCTGGCGAATTATCATCAACTATAAGAATATCAATTCCAGGCACCGCAGTTAGTGTTGCCCTGATAATTGCTTCTATATTTTCTATTTCATTATACGTTGGTATAACAACTAAAATATCACTCATAATGAATACAAAAGTAAACTATTAAAATTTTAATTATATTAATATTTTCTAAAATTGTAACTCCGCATAAAAACAGTAGTTTTGTAATAATGGAATTTTTATTACGCAATACTAATTACTATGAAACTCTAACCTATTTAATTATAGGTTCTATCGTTATATTAACCTGTATTAAACTAATATACTTGAACCAATTTAATGAGTTTTTAGGCACGTTTACAAACGGAAAATACTTCTTATTACACAATAAAGGAGGTAAGAAAAAGAACCTATTTAACACCTTGTTTTATATATTTTTCAGCATCAATCTTACAGTATTTATTTATTCAACTTTGAGCTCATTAGGTATTTTGCCCACCAAAAACACTTATACCTTATTAATTTGTGCAATAATTATAAACAGTTATTTTATTATTAGATACCTCGTTGAAAAGATTTTATTTGAAATTCTTGACTTAAATATTGCATTCAATATATTCCATTTTCAAAGACTCACATTTATTAACTTTATTGGATTACTACTACTTTCGGCAAACATTATTAACCTATACATTACGCCAAAACCCAATCCTTTTTTTCTCTATTTTTGCATAGGACTAATACTATCTACATATATTTTAAGTCTCCTAATTATAATACTTTACAATCAAAAAATATTTTTAAAGCATTGGTTTTATTTTATTTTATATCTTTGCGCACTCGAAATTTCACCTTTTTTAATTGGTGGGGTTTTAATACTGACTAATATTTAAAATAATCTGGGAGCATGAAAGTGAAAACTATCTTAGTTTCTCAGCCAGAACCAAAGGTTGAAAACTCACCGTACTTTGATTTGGTTGAAAAACAAAAAGTAAAAATTGATTTTAGATCTTTTATTCACGTTGAAGGAATTGAATCTAAAGAAGTGCGTAAGCAAAAAGTGGATCTATCTCAATTCACTGCTGTTATTTTAACTAGCAGAAATGCAGTAGACCATTATTTTAGAGTTGCTGAAGAAATGCGGTTTAAAGTTCCAGACACCATGAAATACTTCTGTCAATCAGAAGCTGTTGCTTACTATCTTCAAAAATATGTTGTTTACAGAAAACGTAAAATATATGTAGGTAAGCGTACATTTCCTGAATTAGTACCCTTAATTAAAAAATACAAAACAGAAACATTTTTACTACCATCATCTGACAAGTTAAAACCATTAATTCCAAGTACCTTAGATGAACTAAAAGTTACCTGGAAAGAAGCTACTCTATACAAAACTGTAGTAAGTGATTTATCAGATTTAGAGAATGTAACTTATGATATTTTAGTGTTTTTTAGCCCTTCAGGTATTGACTCTTTATTAAAAAACTTTCCAGACTTCAAACAAAACAACACACGTATTGCTGTTTTTGGAAATACAACTGTAAAAGCAGCCACAGATGCTGGCTTAAGAATAGACATAAAAGCGCCGTCACCAGAAACACCATCTATGACGATGGCATTGAAAAAATACATTAATGAAGTTAACAAATAAAACCTTATTAATAAATCAATAAAAAAGCCCTGAACTAAAGTTCAGGGCTTTTTTATTGTCTATAAGCGTACAACTAGTACCTGTAATGCTCTGGCTTATATGGCCCTTCAACTGTTACACCAATATAAGACGCTTGATCTTCACGTAACTCAGTAAGTTCTACACCAATTTTAGCCAAGTGTAATTTTGCTACTTTTTCATCTAAATGTTTTGGTAACATATAAACATCATTTTTGTATGCATCAGCATTTTTCCAAAGTTCTATTTGCGCTAAAGTTTGGTTTGTAAATGAATTAGACATCACAAAACTAGGGTGACCTGTAGCACAACCTAAGTTCACTAAACGACCTTCAGCTAAAACAATAATGTCTTTTCCGTTTAGGTTATATTTATCAACTTGAGGCTTAATTGTATCTTTCGTATTTCCATGGTTTTCATTTAACCAAGCCATGTCAATTTCATTATCAAAATGACCAATATTACAAACGATAACCTTGTCTTTCATTGCTTCGAAATGACGTCCTTGAATAATATCTTTGTTTCCAGTAGTTGTAATGATAATATCAGAATTACCAACAACTGTTTCTAATTTCTTAACCTCAAAACCATCCATTGCCGCTTGTAACGCACAAATAGGGTCAATTTCAGTTACAGTTACAATACTTCCTGCACCTTTAAAAGAAGCCGCTGTTCCTTTTCCAACATCACCATAACCACAAACAGTTACACGTTTACCAGCTAACATAATATCAGTAGCACGACGAATTGCATCAACTGCAGATTCCTTACAACCGTATTTATTATCAAACTTAGATTTTGTTACAGAATCATTTACGTTAATTGCTGGCATTGGCAATGTTCCGTTTTTTACTCTTTCGTACAACCTATGAACTCCAGTAGTCGTTTCTTCAGAAAGACCATTGATTCCTGCAGCTAACTCAGGATATTTATCTAACACCATATTTGTTAAATCTCCACCATCATCTAAAATCATATTTAATGGCTTTCTATCTTCACCAAAAAACAATGTCTGCTCTATACACCAATCAAATTCTTCTTCGGTTAACCCCTTCCATGCATACACTGCTGTTCCTGCTCCTGCAATTGCAGCGGCTGCTTGATCTTGTGTAGAAAAAATATTACAAGAACTCCATGTTACTTCTGCACCTAAAGCCTGTAATGTTTCAATTAAAACAGCAGTTTGAATTGTCATATGCAAACAACCTGCAATACGTGCACCTTTTAACGGTTGTTCATTTTTATACTCTTCTCTTAAAGACATTAACCCAGGCATTTCTGCTTCTGCTAATTCAATTTCTTTTCTTCCCCAATCTGCTAAAGAAATATCTTTAACTTTATACGGAACATATGCAGCTGTTTTTGTACTCATAATTTGCTGTTTTGTTTTATTTTTATAATCCCTACTAAAAAATTATGTAGGTTTGTTATATAGCAATTTTTGCGTGTGCAAAGATACATAATAACTTTTAAAAACCACTAGGTTTCACAATATTCTAACATACACAACAAGAGACAATACTATTATAAATGCCCTTATACAAGACAATTACACACAACTCCACCACCTCTCTATTTATATGGAAAATAGATGAATCTTTATCAGATTTAGAAGCATCTATTTTATTAAATGAACATAGCCAGAACAGAATTTTTAGCATGCGATCAGAGTCTCATAAAAAAGGGTTCTTAGCCGTTCGTAAATTATTGGAAGTTGCCGGCTTATCAGATTTTGACATGTATTACACTGAAGATGGGAAACCACATTTAAAAGACGGAAGAAATATTACTATTTCACACTCGTTTGAATTTTCTGTAATAGCTATTTCTGACACTGAAATTGGAGTTGATATTGAAAAAAACAGAGCTAAAATTCAACGTATTGCCTCAAAATTTATTGGGAAAGAGGCTGATTATTTGACTGACGAATATTTAACCGAGCAACTTACCGTTATTTGGGGTGCAAAAGAAAGTTTGTTTAAAATCCATCCTGATGGCGGCTTATTATTCATTAAACACCTCCCTATTGACGCTTTTAACTTATACCGTAAAAAAACAATGGGACATATTATAAAACCCCCATTTAGAGAAAGCTATTCTATTTATTTTGATATTTTTGATGGTTATACATTGGTATATGCTACAAATGAAAACAAATTATAATGCAGCAAATTTATAAGGAGATTCTTAAGGCGAAAACAGAAAAACGAAAGCTACTCGCTATATTATTAGACCCTGACAAGCTTAAAGTTGAATCTTTAAAAAACCTTGTTTTAAAAATAAACTCTAGCCCAGCTACACATATATTTTTAGGCGGAAGTATTGTAGCCAATAACCAAACTCAATTAATTGCTGTAGAAATTAAAAAGCACACTTACCTTCCTCTTATCTTATTTCCAGGCAACACAAATCAAATTACTGATGCCGCTGATGGCATTCTTTTTTTAAGCTTACTTTCTGGCAGAAATCCAGAATACTTAATTGAACAACATGTAAAAGCTGCCCCTTTATTACAAAAAAGCACTCTTGAAATTATACCTACTGGATACATACTCATTAACGGAGGTGTAGAAACTGCAGTTCAAAGAGTAAGCAAAACAACACCTATAGAACACTCAGACATTGAAGCTGCTACATATACAGCATTAGCAGGAGAGTATTCCGGAAAGCAACTTATGTATCTTGAAGCGGGGTCTGGAGCAAAATCACCAGTGCCAACAAAAATGATTTCCGAAGTTTCAAAATCACTAAACATCCCTTTAATCGTTGGAGGTGGATTACGCAGTAATTCTCAAATAAAAGACAGTTATAATGCTGGGGCCGACATGATCGTTATTGGAACAGCTTTTGAAGAAAATCATGGTTTTCTGGAAAATATACATTAACTTTTAGTCCTTTAAACATAAAACCTTCAACAACGTATCATGAAATTAATACTCATCTTTACCTGTTTTATATTCAGTACAGCACACTGTCAAGTAACAATTCAAGATACCGAAACTAATTTTCCAATTTCTTATGCCACTGTTTCTTTTGGAAACGGAAATGGAATATTTGCTGATGATGACGGAAAGTTCATCTTTACAAAAAAACTCTATCAAGATATTGACACACTCTATATTTCATCATTAGGCTATAAGGAGCTTAAAATTGCTACCGAAAAACTTCCAAGTGTTATTTTTTTAGAATCTTTACCCGAACAACTTCAAGAGGTTATCGTACAAGTTAAACCAACTGGAAAGTTTAAAATAGAACACATAAAGCCAACGCTTCATGAAGACTATTTTAAATGTTGGCTGCCTACAATAGAATCTGAGATAGCGGTATTTTTTTCAAATAAAAATCAAAAACCAAAACAAATCACCAAGCTCTATTTACCTATAAAAACCGAAGCTTCCAACTGGAAAGAGCGCAAAAAATCTACTGCTAAAAAACGCCCATTCTCTACGCTTTTTAAAGTCCACTTTTATGAAAACAACAACGGTTTTCCTGGCGATATCTTAAGCTATGAAAAGATCATTTTTAGGGTGACTGAAAAAAGTGAATCGGTGTTTGAATTGGACATTACAGAAAATGATATTTTTATTCCTAAATCTGGCATTTTTGTTTCTATACAGATATTAGGATACACGGACAAGCAAGGTAAATTATTACCTAACAAAAAATATCAAGAAGTAAAAACTCGTAGAGGTATTGTAAAAGTTTCCACTACCTTTCGCCCTTTATTACCCTTTACAAATGAAATTTCTGAAAAAAGAACCTTTATTAAACGAATATTTCTAGATAATAATAAGTGGATTAGGTATGAAAAACAAAACATACAGCGTTCAAAATTATTAGCCGAAGGCTTAAATAATTATGGCATGGGCTTAAAAATGAAAGTTTACCAACGCAACTAACCTTATTTCAACAACTCTACACTTGTAACACCTAACTATTTTAAATATTTAGCTTATTTTGCAAGAACTATTTAAACACAAGTCAATTAAGTGATTTTTACAAAAAAAGATATCAATCAGATACATTCAAACGGATTAACCGTTGAACAAGTCATGTCTCAACTTCAATGTTTTGAAGCTGGAATTAGACCTATAAATTTAAAAGACGCAGCAACTATTGGCAATGGTATATTAAAATTAAGTAAGAAAGAAGAAGACTTTTTTTTAAATTTTTACGAATCTAACAAGGCTAACGTTTCTATTTTAAAATTTGTACCAGCTTCAGGAGCTGCAACACGAATGTTTAAGTTTTTATTTGAATTTTTAAAAGGGTATGACCCTAAACAAGAATCAATCAATGCTTATATAAACAAAAACAAAACTCCGGAATTAGCATTATTTATAATTGGAATGGAAAAAATGCCTTTTTTTTCAGAAATATTAAATGCTGTTCCTGCAGACTACAACCAGTATGACGTTGATAAGAAAATTGTTGTTTTCATCAAAACCATGCTAGATGAAAACAAGCTAAACTATGGCAAACTCCCAAAAGGGTTATTGCCTTTTCACAAGTATCGAAGAGAGAGCTCTACAGCTTTTAAAGAACATCTATATGAAGCCGCAGAGTATGCTTCAAACAACGGAAAAGCAAAATTACACTTTACTATTTCTGAAGAACACATTTCAAAATTTAAAGATGAATTAAATGCTATTCAACAACAGGTCACAGAAAAAACCAATACTAACTTTGACGTTAGCTTCTCATATCAAAAGCAAAAAACTAACACAATAGCTGTTACACCTAACAATGATTTTTTTAGGGAAGATACTAACGAATTACTATTTCGTCCTTCTGGTCATGGCGCTTTAATTGAAAACCTTAATGACATCGAGGAAGATCTAATTTTTATAAAAAACATTGATAATGTTGTTACTCCAGAGTTAAAACAGGATGTTGTTGTTTATAAAAAAATTCTTGGTGGGGTGTTATTAAAAAATCAAGAGCTAATTTTTAATCATTTAAAAACATTAGAGCAAATTGAAATTTCAGAAACAGACATTATTTCTATTGCTAACTTTTTAAGCAATAATTTAAATGTTGTTATTAACCCTGAGTTTGAAAAATATTCAAAAAAATATCAAATTGAATATTTAGTAAACAAATTAAACAGGCCTATAAGAGTTTGTGGAATGGTAAAAAATGAAGGAGAACCAGGGGGTGGACCATTTTGGGTTAAAAATGAAAATGGAACAATTAGTTTACAAATAGTAGAAAGCGCACAAATTGATACGGAAAATAAACAACAAAAAAAGATTCAAAAAAAAGCAACACACTTTAACCCTGTAGACCTAGTTTGTGCTGTTAAAAACTACAAAGGCGATACATTTAACCTATTGAACTTTACGGACCCTAATACGGGTTTTATTTCATCAAAAACACGTTTAGGAAAACGCTTGAAAGCTTTGGAATTACCAGGACTATGGAATGGTGCAATGAGTAATTGGAACACCATCTTCATAGAAGTGCCGTTAAGCACATTTAATCCGGTAAAAAATGTCAACGATTTATTAAAATCTTCACATCAGCATAATTGAATTTTGATATTATCATACAAGAATGCACATTTAAGGCTGTAAGAAGCTCAGGTGCAGGAGGGCAACACGTTAACAAAGTATCTTCTAAAATAGAAATCACTTTTCCCCTCTTGACATCAGCTGGGCTTTCTGACCAAGAAAAAAATATTTTACTTCAAAAAATAAAAAGCAAACTCACTAAAGACGGGGCGTTGCTTTTACAATGTTCAGAAAGTAGAAGCCAGCATAAAAACAAAGATTTAGCTATTAAACGTCTTTATACGCTTTTGAAAACTGGTTTGGTAATTCCTAAAAAAAGATTAGAAACGAAAGTACCAAAAAGTGTTATTCGAAAACGACTGAAAAACAAACAATATAATTCTGAAAAAAAGAATAACAGAAGAAAACCTCCAATAGATTTGTGATAAGGTTAATTGTAAACCTGAACAATTGACCCGTTTTTTTCTGCCCTATAAGCCCTTAAGCAATTGCCTGTGCCACCTTGAGTTTGCTGCCCAGTTAACAACTCATAAGAATTACCATCACCACACTCACACGTCAATTCAATACCTGAAATAGTCATTCCAGAACACGAATTTGGTTCATGCGCAGGATCACTAGCCTCAAAAGCTACTATAGAACTTCCTGTATTGTACAAATAAATACCTTTAACACCGTAACCACTAATGTACAATGAGTTTCCCGCAAACTGTAACCCACTATAAAACGGTAAATTTAAGTTTATTTCTGAACCGGTATCAAAACCGTAATTTGGCAACAAATTACTTACACAGCCATTTTGAGATACATCTTCTTTATTACAACTTACCATTAGTAACACTGTAAAAATAAATAGCAAGACCTTTTTCATATACTCAATTTTTAATGAATTCAAAAGTACAATAAATGCTAAAATTTATTATATTTGTTAGTAGAAATCCTGTTTTTAACGGGATTTTTTATGTTTTAGTATTAGAATAAAAGGATTAAAAAATAGATGTTATGAGTAATGTATCATATTACAGCGAGGAAGGATTAAAAAAATTAAGAGACGAATTAAATCAGCTTAGAGATATTGAGCGCCCAAAAGCGTCGCAAGCAATTGCTGATGCAAGAGATAAAGGTGATTTGTCTGAAAATGCTGAATATGATGCTGCAAAAGAAGCACAAGGAATGTTGGAAATGCGAATTTCCAAATTGGAAAATGTAGTTGCCAATGCGCGTATTATTGACGAATCACAACTTGACACTTCTAAAGTTTTAATTCACTCTAAAGTGAAAATCAAAAACCAAATGAACGGCATGGAGATGGTTTATTCTTTAGTAGCAGAAAGTGAAGCAGACTTAAAAGCAGGGAAAATTTCTGTAAACTCTCCAATTGGAAAAGGATTGTTAGGATGTAAAGTTGGTGACTTAGCAGAAGTAACAGTTCCTAATGGTATTATAAAATTTGAAATTTTAGACATTTCTAGAATATAAACAAGCAACTGCTTTTAAAGTAGTTTTACTTTAATTTAAATCAATTCGTATGGCTAGTGTATTTACTAAAATTATTTCAGGTGAAATTCCATGTTATAAGGTTGCAGAAACTGATGATTTTTTAGCATTTTTAGACATCAACCCAAATGCAAAAGGACATACTTTATGCATTCCTAAAAAAGAAGAAAATAAACTGTTTGATTTAAATGAAGACGAGTATTTAGCATTGATGTCATTTTCAAGAAAAGTTGCTAAAGCTATTGAAAACGTAGTTGATTGCAAGCGTGTAGGCATGTCAGTTATTGGACTAGAAGTACCACATGTACATGTACACTTAATCCCCTTAAACACAATGGAAGACGCCCGTTTTATTGAAAAACAACAGTTAACCTCAGAGGAATTTCAGCAAATTGCTGATAACATCAACTCAGCATTGTAACCCAACTAAACAACGGTTTTTAGCTTAACCTGCATTGTAGTTCCTTTATCTATTTCGGAAGACAGCACTTTTATTCTACCGTTATGGTAATCTTCAATTATTCGTTTAGACAAAGACAACCCTAATCCCCAACCTCGTTTTTTACTCGTAAAACCAGGTTCAAAAATTTTAGAAAATTGTGCTTTTGGAATACCTTTACCGGTATCAGAAATTGAAATAAAAACAACATCTTCAAGTTGGTTAATTTCAACATTCAAATCACCAACACCCTTCATTGCGTCAATAGCATTTTTAATTAAATTTTCTATAGCCCAACTATATAATTGTGAATTTAACTCTGAATAAACCTCTTGATCTATTGATTTAAATTTAAAATTCACTAATCTAGATGATCGTAATTGCAAATAATCAAAGGTTAGCTTCGTTTCTTCTACGACATTTCTTCTTTCTAATTTCGGTACGGAACCTATTTTAGAAAAGCGCTCTGTTATGGTTTGCAGTCTTGAAATATCTTTATCCATTTCAAAAATCGTGTCTTCAGAAACATTTTCTGATTTTAATATCTCCAACCAACCTATTAATGATGATAAAGGGGTGCCTATTTGGTGCGCTGTCTCTTTAGCCATTCCTGCCCAAAGTTTGTTCTGAACAGCGTTTTTTGTAGATTTATAGAAGAAAAAAATGACACTCCCAAACAGAATTAAAATTAACAACAACGCCAAAGGGTAATATTTTAGCTTATTGATAAGCGGCGAATTTCCGTAGTAAATTGTCTGTAATACCACCCCTTTAAACTTAGCTTCAATAGGGGTATTTTCTGCCTCATAAACGTTGATTAATTTTTGAACTTTTAAAGAATCATTGACCTCTAAACCAACAATATTCTGTAAATCATATTCGCCTTTGTTATTTACAATAATCATAGGAGTAGAACTATTACTTTGTAAAATTTCCAATGACAATTCATTAATCACAGCATTTAAATCATCATTATTATTTACATCTTCAAAAGCTTTCGCCCAAATGTTCATCTTAGCGCGCTCTTCCTCTTTAAAGTTTTGAAAAAACGTATAGGTATTCCATAAAATTAGAGACACAATCACAAATGACACTAGGACACTAACCCATCTGAACAAATTTTTATTTACTACCATACTTGTAAAATAGTTTAAGCGAACTAAAATAAGGTTTTTTGTTACATCTTTTATAGTTATTTTTGTGTTTCAAATTCACAATGATGTTATCAATAAATCCAAACGAAATTTCTGTACCTAAATTGCATGGGTACTTATTAGGGAGCGTTGCCCCAAGACCTATTGCCTTTGCAAGTACCGTAGATGCTGATGGAAATCCGAATTTAGCTCCATTTAGCTTTTTCAATGTATTTAGTGCTAATCCGCCAATTATGGTGTTTTCTCCTGCTAGAAGTGTTAGAGATAACACCACAAAACATACTTTAGACAACTGTATAGCTACAAAAGAAGTTGTAATTAACGTGGTGAACTATGACATGGTACAACAAATGTCCTTAGCAAGCACAGCATACCCTAAAGGTGTAAACGAATTTGAAAAAGCTGGATTTTCAATGTTAGCTTCAGAGAACGTAAAACCATTTAGAGTTGCAGAAAGTCCAGTACAATTTGAATGTAAAGTCACAAATGTAATCGCCTTAGGAGAAGAAGGTGGTGCAGGAAACATGATAGTTTGTGAAGTTGTTAAAGTTCATATTCAAGAAGAAATTTTAGACAACGACGGTAAAATAGACCAACAAAAAATAGATTTAGTTGCAAGAGCTGGCGGAAGTTTTTATAGTCGTGCAAAAGAAGGTTTTTTTGAAATACCAAAACCTATAGCAACTTTAGGAATTGGCGTTGATGCAATTCCCGAACACATAAGAAACAGTACAATTCTTACTGGTAATGACTTAGGAATACTAGGAAACAGTGAGAAAATACCAACGCCAGAAGAGGTAGAAAATTATATGATAGAGTCTAAAAAAGCATGCCCACATATTGAAAAAGCAAGTACCGAAGACATGCACAAAAAAGCACAGGAGTACTTGAAAAAAGGGAATGTTGAAGTAGCTTGGAAAATATTATTAGCATAAGCAATAAAGTGCAGAGTTTTAATTACTTTTGCCACAATATATTATTGAAATACACACATCATGGAGATACAAGGGAAAATTAAATTAGTAGGAGAAACTCAAACTTTTGGAAGTAATGGGTTTAGAAAAAGAGAAGTTGTATTAACAACAGAAGAGCAATACCCACAATCTATTTTGGTTGAATTTGTTCAAGATAAATGTGATTTATTAAACTCTTACCAAGTAGGTCAACAAGTAAAAGTTTCAATCAACTTAAGAGGAAGAGAATGGGTTAACCCACAAGGAGAAACTAAATACTTCAACTCTATACAAGGATGGCGTATTGAAAACTTAGCAGCTGCCCAAGGGAGTTCTGCAGGAATGCCTCCAGTAGCACCAGTAGATGCTTTTGAACCGACTTCAAACTTTAAAGAAGAGGAACACGACGATTTACCATTCTAATCAATTTAGAAAAATCTATACTAAAGCCATTTTGTAATTCTCAAAATGGCTTTTTTATTGTGCAACCTATAAAATAATAGTAATTTTCAACTATAAAACCATTTCAATGAACTTTACTAAAACCATAGAAACACTCTTTAAAAAACTACTCCCCTCACCATTTACAATTGCTGTACTTCTCACATTAGCAACTATACTTTTAGCTTATTTTTTTACAGAACCAAAAGATGAACAGCATATAGTTAACATTTTATCTTACTGGGAAGATGGCATCTGGAATCATAACCTTTTAGTCTTTGCTTTTCAGATGATCTTAATTTTAGTTTTAGGTCATGTTTTAGTATTAAGCAAACCTGTTGGCAAACTCATTAACAAATTAGTTGTCTATACAAAATGTACATCAACTGCTGTATTAATAGTAAGTTTCACAACAATATTGGTTGCATTTTTAAACTGGGGACTAGGTTTGATTTTTGGAGCAATACTTGCCCGTAAAGTTGGTGAATACGCACAAGAGAATAATATTTCAATAAATTACCCTATAGTTGGAGCTGCCGGATATGTTGGCTTAATGGTTTGGCATGCCGGAATTAGTGGCTCTGCACCTTTAGATGCTGCTGGAAACGGAAGAATTAAGGACTTATTGAGCAACGCTACGATAGTAAACTCTGAAATTCCACTGCAAATTGCAACAAGCAATACAATATTTAGCTACTGGAACTTAATTATATTTGGAGTGGTACTAATGGTTATCCCTGGGTTTTTATACCTTATAGCAAAAAAAACATCTCCTACTACACTAAGTCTTCCAAAGTATAAATTTAACGCCATACCGAAAGAAATCACGGGTGCAGAAAAACTAGATCATTCTAACCTATTAGCTTGGTTATTCGGCGGACTAATTCTTATCGTATTTTGTATAAAATACGGTGAGGAAGCCTTACAGCTTAACTTTACTTTAAATGCTATCAACTTCTTAATGCTAGGTTTAGCTTTAATATTTCACGGTAAATTTTATAGCTTTTTAAGAGCTCTTGAGGAAGCTATTAAAGGGACTTCTGGTATTTTAATTCAATTTCCTTTATACTTCGGCATAATGGGAATCATGAGCTCAACAGGGATGGTTACAGAAATTTCTGATTTCTTTACATCAATAGCAAACCAAACCACATTACCTATTTTTACCTTTTTTAGCGCTGGATTAGTTAATATATTTGTTCCAAGTGGAGGCGGACAATGGATTATTCAAGGCCCAATAGTTTTAGAGTCTGCATTAAAACTTGGCGTATCATTACCGAAAGTAATTATGGCTTTAGCATACGGCGATCAAATCACAAACATGCTGCAGCCCTTCTGGGCACTGCCTCTACTAGGCATTACTAAACTAAAAGCTAAAGAAATTTTACCATACACCTTGTTAGTTATGTTAGTTGGTACTGTAATTTATATTTTAGGTCTTTTAATATTTTAAGTAATGTATCTATTAACTAAAAAAATAATTTTTCCAAACCATTCTGAGGCTGACGAAAACGGCTTACTTGCCATTGGTGGTGATTTATCTACAGAACGCTTATTGCACGCTTATAACAACGGTATATTCCCATGGTATAACGAAGACGAACCATTACTATGGTGGTCACCAAACCCTAGAATGGTTTTATTTCCTAAAAACTTACGCATATCCAAAAGCATGAAAACTATTTTGAAACGCAATCTGTTTCAAATAACATTTAATACCGCATTTGAAGACGTTATTCATCATTGTGCAAACATAAAACGTGACGGACAACCAGACACCTGGATTACAAATGATATGACTGAAGCATATATTAAGTTACACAAACAAGGCATAGCCACCTCTGTAGAAGTATGGCAAGATGACCAATTAGTTGGCGGACTTTACGGTGTAAATTTAAAAGCCAAAAAAGTATTCTGTGGCGAAAGTATGTTCTCAAAAGTTAGCAATGCCTCAAAAGCAGCATTCATCACTTTAGTTGAGCATTTAAAAACTCTTGACTATAAGCTGATAGATTGCCAGATGCACACTAATCATTTAGAAAGTTTAGGAGCACAGGAAATACCAAGGGACGATTTCTTACACTATCTAAAATAAAAAAGCATCCTGAAATCAGGATGCTTTTTTAATATGATTATGTTACAATATTATTTTGCAGGTTTAACTGATAAATAACTAATTTTCAACATATTCTCTTTTCTTAATTCTTGCTTAATATCAGAAACTAATCCCATATTAGCATTTTTGTCAACTTTTAAAGCAGTAACCATGAAAGGTACAATTGCTTCATCTCTTAATGCTATTTCAGAGTGGATGAATTGTTTTAAATCTGATGGTTTTGCAATTTTATCATTCAATTGAATAACTGCTTCCGTACCAAATTTCTCATAACCACTTGCCGGTTTACCAGCATAGATATACATTACTTTATCGTTTTTACGATCTAACTTTTCAATATCATCTGCAGCTGGCAATTTATTTTCTACCATTAGCGAACTATCTTTCATAACTGTTACAGTCATGAAAAAGAATAATAACATGAATACGATATCTGGTAAAGCCGCCGTAGAAGCCTGTGGCAATTCGCCATCTTTTTTCTTTTTAAACTTTGCCATAATTCTTAATTAGATTTTGATTCAGCTTCAGAAATAATCTGAGGGTACATATTTTTCAACTTATCCAAACGCGTCTTCAACTTTTCTTTTAAAGCCTCGTCTTTCACTTTTGGATCTTTGTAAATAGCATTCATCACAGTATATGTGTTTCCTGCACCGTACATTTTTACTGCCTCTCTATTACGCAACTCTGTATAGGCCGCACCTAATTCATTTTGAATAGACACATAGGTACTATACGTAGTTTCTCGTTCGTTTTTAAGAGCGATAATTGCTTTAGCAGGGTGATCTGAAGATTCTGGACTTCTTGCACCTTGGCAATAGTCACATTTTTCACCTTCAGCACTAGTTCCTCCTCCGTTGTCAATGAATTCCATGGCAGCCTTTTTCAAGTCTTTTAGTTCCATTAATTCATCTTCAACTAACATTTTGTCATCCTTATTAACAACAACTGTAAAGATATTTTTCTTCTTAATTACAGGAGGGTTTGGTGGTGGCACTTCTTCCCATCTAGGAAGTTTACGAGTGATACCATTATCCTGTTCAATAGTTGTTGTTACCAAGAAGAAAATAAGCAGCAAGAAAGCAATATCTGCCATAGATCCTGCGTTCACTTCAGGTATTGATCTTTTTGCCATAATTTATTTATTTAAAGCTTTCTTTACTCCAGACGCTACCATTGCACCTAAAGCAATGATTACTAAAATATAAAATACTCTTAAACCTGTTCCTACATATTTAGATCCAGATTCAGATACCATTTGCTCTCCTGTTTCACTTAATACTTCTTGTCCTGAAGACAAAGCGTAACTAATTCCCACAATTACCAACAAGGCAACTAAAGAAATTCCGGCTGCTTTTATTTTTGCTGGGTTAGAAGCAATATTTTTTAATGACAATACAACTGCAATTGCACCTGCACCAAACACTAATATTTTTCCTAACCAAAGCATCATATCTATTGCTGAACTATCATCACCACCTTTGATGATCATAATCCAAAACGCAAGACCGATAACACTAATAACTGCAATAGCTACTGTTAATGCTTTTTGTAAATTCATAATTATATGTGTTTTTAGCTTGAGGTTTACGCTCTTTTATTAAGAACGTAATTCATCAAGAATTATTATTTTTTGTTTGCAACTAATAAGTCAATCAAAGAGATTGAAGCATCTTCCATATCGTTAACGATAGAATCGATTTTAGCGATAATGTAGTTGTAAAAAATCTGTAAGATAATTGCTGCTACAAGACCAAATACTGTTGTTAATAAGGCAACTTTAATATCACCTGCAATTAATGACGCATCTAATCCTCCTGCTGCAGAAATTTTATCAAAGGCTTGAATCATACCGATTACTGTTCCCATGAACCCTAACATTGGTGCAATTGCGATAAATAAAGAAATCCAAGAAACGTTTTTCTCTAACTGCCCCATTTGAACTCCACCGTAAGCAACGATAGATTTTTCAACTGAATCAATTCCTTCATTATTTCTTTCTAATCCTTGGTAAAATATAGAAGCAACTGGTCCTTTTGTGTTTCTACAAACTTCTTTTGCTGCCTCAACACCACCTGAGTTTAATGCTTCTTCAACATCACGAGTTAATTTTGCAGTATTTGTAGTTGCCATGTTTAAGTAAATAATTCTTTCAATTACGAAAGCTAAACCTAATATCAAACACAATAATACAATTCCCATGAAACCAGCTCCACCTTCAATGAATCTCGTCTTTAATGCTTCATGACCGAATCCTTCTGTCGGTGCATCTTGAATAACTGTTGCAATAGTAGTAGCTTTAACCTCTGCTGCTGCTAACATCATCCCTACTGCTGGTAAAATAGAAAATACTTTTTTCATCTTTTCTTAATCTTAATTAAATTAGTAATGGTTTTAAAGATATAATTTTAAAGTTCTTTATCTCAGTCAAAAAATAATGAAGTAATTAATCAATTAGCTCATTTAATAGTCTTTAACTAAATAACGACTGCCAAATAACAAAAAAAATGTGATTTGATGAAATTTAAACTGTTATTTTTTGAAAGATTTTTAAGAGAAATAGTCTGTTAACTCCCCTTTTATTGATGTCTGAAAGTGTTTTTTGAATTCGTTTTTTGACAACCCTTTGGATAACAAATACATCATTTTTGCAATCGCCGCTTCAAAGGTTATGTCATTACCAGAAATCAATCCTAATTTTTGTAGATGCATACTAGTTTCATACTGCCCCATAATCACACTACCACCACTACACTGTGTCACATTTACAATATGAATACCTTTAAGTAATGCTGTTTCTAACAGTTTTGAAAACCACGCTAAGGTTGGAGCATTACCTGCACCATATGTTTCTAAAATAACTCCTTTGATATTTGGCGTGTTTAAAACTGCCGCCACAACAATTTCTGTTATACCAGGATACAACTTTAACACCGCTATCTCTGTACACATTTTTTCGTGCACATAAAAAGCTGTTTTAGTTGTTGTGTTTAATAAATTATGTTTAAACACTTTTAAATGCACACCTGATTCAGCCAACTCTGGAAAATTAGGTGATGTAAACGCTTCAAAATGTTCTGCGTTTATTTTTGTTGTTCTATTTGCGCGGTACAGTTTATACTCAAAATACAAACAAACCTCTTGTATTTGTGGCAGATTATTTTCTTGTAAAGACGCGATCTGTATAGCCGTAATTAAATTCTCTTTTGCATCCGTTCTTAGATCACCAATAGGCAATTGTGAGCCTGTGAAAATTACGGGTTTTTCTAAATTTTCTAACATAAAACTTAACGCAGACGCTGTGTATGACATGGTATCTGAACCATGCAACACTACAAAACCATCTACTTCAGTATAATTATCCTGTATCACATTAGCTATTTGAAGCCAATACTCAGGACTCATATTTGATGAATCAATTGGTTCCTCAAAAGAGTAAGTACTTATATTACAATCAAGTTGTTTTATTTCGGGGATTCTAACCAATAAATTATCAAAATTAAATGCGCGCAAGGTGTTGGTTTCAAAATCCTTAACCATACCAATGGTTCCACCAGTATAAATCAATAAAATATTTGGCTTATTAATCATTTAGTTTTTCTTTATTTATCACAGGGTTAGCATACATTGCTAAAAAATTACTTAACGCAACAGAATCACTTGCATCAATTCTACATTCTACTCTTCGTTCAAACTGACGTTGTTCCTTTTCTGTATAGTGCTCAGAGTAGTTGTCTGTTTCATGCAACATATCATAGGCTATATAATTTGTAGGCCATAGTTTATAACCAGAATGTATACATTCATCAATTTTTAAAGCTAATTGCTGAAATTGTTTATTCAATGGTTCTTTTGAATTAGAAATTGCATCTAACTCTAAATCTAAAACATTGCCTGCATGAATATGTATTCTTTTTTTCTGTCCTGTCAACCCTTTTAATATGGAATTAAAATCTTCATTTGTAGACTTTATATATTCTTCCTCATAATGATTTGCCAATAACTCAGGCATTTTATACATATCAGTTGGATCAAACTCATACGATATTGAAACGGGTACAATTTTTATTTTCTTAAAGTAATCAAACACAGACAAATCACCTTTCCCTAAAGCAATCATCTTTAACACACCTTGTTGTGTAACGTCATTCCCATCTTTTGTTCTTCCCTCACGTTGCGCTATCCAAACAGACCGTGTATCTTCTAATAGATTTTTAGCTATGTATTCTGACATTAACTTGGAACTCTTCAGCATTTCTCTGGGTCCTAACCCACGCTGTACTAAAAAATTTCTATTTAGTTTTGCCAACTCTAATAAAAATGATTTTTGAACCAAATTATCACCAATAGCCGACGCTGTCATCACTAAATCATGATTGAACAATGATATGTTTATCAAGCATGTGTCTAATAAAATATCTCTATGATTAGAAATGTAAAAATACGCCGTATCTTTTTCTAATTTCTCAAACCCAGATGTTGTAAGACCGTGGGAAGACCTCGACAACACATTCTGAATACCTCGTGCTATAATTTTAGTTTGAAAATCTCTTATTGAATTACAGTTTACCAGGCGTTCTTTTATATATTCATCGCTCGCTTGAGGGTAAATAAATTTCAACATAGACTTCACCATAGGATGAGCACCAAGTTTACTTAATGCATGATTAACTTCGCTATCATGATATGGGCGTATGTGATCGTATTTTGACAAAATTATTGGCTTTAGGATTACAAAAAAACAAAAAATATTATGATAATCAGTTAAACTCCAAACACTGCTTTTGAATTTTCTGTAGTGGTGCTTGCAATTTCTTCTTCTGACATCTGATAAATTTCTGACAGCTTAGCCACTACCTCAGTAAGGTAACTCGTTTCATTTCGTTTTCCTCGGTAGGGTGTTGGCGCTAAATACGGCGAATCGGTTTCTAAAACGATGTGCATTAAATCAATATCTTTTAAAAACTGATCAATTTTTCCATTTTTAAACGTAACTACCCCACCAATTCCTAACTTCATATTATACGAAATTGCACGTTGGGCCTGTTCTTTATCTCCAGTAAAACAATGAAATATGCCATATAAGTCATCTCCTTTCTCTGATTCTAACACCTCAAAAACCTCATCAAAAGCATCTCTACAATGTATCACAATTGGCAACTGATACTGCTTAGCTAATTGTATTTGAATTCTAAACGCTGTTTTCTGTTCTTCCAGCAATGTTTTGTCCCAATATAAATCTATCCCTATTTCACCAATAGCTATAAACGTTCTTGACTTTAACATACTTTCAACATGCGCCAACTCTTCTAAGTAATTTTCTTTGACATGGGTTGGGTGCAACCCCATCATTAAAAACACATTTTTAGGGTATTTTTTTTCCAAATCTAACATTGACTCTGTATAAGTTGAATCTATAGCAGGTACAAACATGCGTTGTATATTATTTTTAAAAGCACGTTGCATCATTGCTGCTCTATCATCATCAAATGCTTCACTATATAAATGTGTATGAGTATCTGTTAAAATCATGTATTCTAATCTATTATTAATTACTTTTACAAAAATATTTAATTATGCCATTACCAAGCTATCTTTCCAAAAAAGGTTATCAAAAAAAGAAAATGACCCTTACCAAAACAAATCATTATAAGGTTACTGCACATATAAACGGAATTAAAGGAAAATTTATAGTTGATACTGGAGCTTCAAATACTTGTATTGATCAAGAGCTAATTGAATACTTTAAATTAATTTCCGAAGCGAGCGACACCAAAGCAGCTGGAGCTGGAGCTACAGGCATGGAAACACAGTTAGCAAAAAATAATAGTTTAAAGATTGGAAAATGGAAATCAAAAAAAAACAGCATTGTTGTTTTTGACCTTTCACATGTTAATGAAGCCTTAACTAACCACAACTCAAAGTCGGTACATGGTATTATTGGCGCAGATATATTAAAAAAAGGAAACGCTGTGATTGATTACAAAAACAATTTTCTTTTTTTGAAATAAAACAATAAAGGCTTTGATACTCTCAAAGCCTTTATTGTTTTATTTCTGATATTTATTACGCTACGTTAACCACCTCTTCAATTTGAGGTGCATGTTTTTTTATTGTCATCTCAACTCCAGACTTCAGAGTCATCTGGTTAATTGTGCATGATGTACAAGCGCCCTCAAACTTTATGGTTACTTTTTTCCCTTCATCAATTGACACTAATGAAATATCGCCTCCATCAGACTTCAAGAATGGCCTTATTTCTTCTAATGCAGCCTCTACGTTTATTTGTAATTCTTCTGAGGTCATATCTTTATTTATTTACTGATGAACAGCCAGCCATAGTTGTAATTTTTATTGCTTCGGTAGCTGGTAAATTATCATTTCTTTTTATTACTTGAGTTACTATGTTTCTAGTAATATCTGTCACAATTTCTTCTACTTGAGTCCCTTCTTGTAAACCTGCAGGGCGTCCTAAATCTCCAGCTTCTCTAATACTTTGTACTATTGGTAACTCTCCTAAAAACGGAATTTCTAAATCAGCCGCTAAGTTTTTAGCACCGCCTTCTCCAAAAATATAATATTTATTTTCTGGCAATTCCGCTGGGGTAAAGTACGCCATATTTTCTATTATTCCTAAAACAGGAACATTTATACTATCTTGCTGAAACATTGCCACCCCTTTTTTTGCATCTGCTAATGCTACATTTTGAGGTGTACTTACCACTACTGCACCAGTAATTGGCAATGATTGCATGATAGACAAGTGAATATCTCCAGTTCCTGGAGGTAAGTCTAACAACAAGAAATCAAGTTCTCCCCAGGCTGCATCAAAAATCAATTGATTTAAAGCTTTTGCTGCCATAGGACCTCTCCAAATTACCGCTTGATCAGGTTTTGTAAAAAATCCTATTGATAATATTTTTACACCATAATTTTCTACGGGTTTCATTTTTGATTTCCCGTCTATCGTCTCGGCTAAAGGCCTAGCGCTTTCAACATCAAACATCATTGGTATAGACGGCCCATAAACATCAGCATCTAACACCCCTACTTTAAATCCCATTTTTGATAAACTTACCGCAACATTTGCTGTTACTGTAGATTTACCAACCCCTCCTTTACCAGAAGAGATTGCTACTATATTTTTTATTCCTGGAATTTGCTTTCCTTTTATTTCAGTTTTTTCTGGAGCTACAACTTTTACGTTTACTTTCACTTTTGCTTCTTCAGAAACATTAGTTTTAATAACATTAATAATTTCAGCTTCTACTTTTTTTCTTGCTTGCATTGCTGGGTTAGCAATAGTAATTTCAACCACAACCTCATCTCCAAAAGCCAATACATTTTTTACTGCACCACTTTCAACCATATTTGCTCCCTCACCAGGAACAGTAATCTGCTCTAATGCTTTTAGAACTTCTTTCCTATCAATTTTCATAATGAGTTTTTTTGATATTTATTTTTACAAAGATACACAGCCTTATATAATCTGACTTCATTTACACTAACTAATTTCTCTCAAAATCAGTACTTCATCGCTGGCAGCTCTTTTGAAGGGTCCCAAAAGTGGTCCGACAATTGTTGTATTTGATTATCTACAATCACCACCCCTTCATTTTCTAGCAATTGCTGCATTAGACTTGTTCCTTGAAAGTGATGCTTTCCTGTCAGCAACCCTTTTTTATTAACTACTCTGTGTGCCGGCACTCCTTTTACATGTAACGCATTCATTGCCCAGCCTACCATTCTTGCGCCTTTTGTCATTCCTAAATACACCGCTATAGCACCATAAGATGTTACTCTACCTTCTGGTATTAACCGCGCCACCTGATAGACGCGTTCAAAGAAATTTTTAGATTCCACCCCCTATTGAATACTTAATTTAACAAGTGATATAATTGCTAGTATTAAAGCCAGAGCACTTAATACATAATTTGTATTTCTACTAAAGTTCTCACTTTTATTAGACTTTTTAAACAACACTATATAGGTACTAATTGCTGAAAAACTCCCTAATACAATTGCTAAAATAAAGATGATAACATCTGATGTAGAAAAACTAAAGTTACCTGAAGTAGTTAGTGTTGTACACACAAAGCTATAAAATGGAATGGGAAATACATTTAGCACCGAAAAGATTACACCCTTTAAAAACAAGTTTCGCTTCTTTTTTAACTCAATACTTTTAGGGGTTACTTTTGCTTTAGCGGCAAAGAAAAAGTAAATAGCTAAACAAAAGAAAATAGCTACGCCAACTTCTTGAATTACAGACAGCTCATCTTCTGATAAATTTAAAAACTCTGCAATCAATACTGCAATTCCTGCCTGAGCAGCAACAACTAAACAAGCGCCTAATGTAAACATTAATGCGCGTTTTCGTCCTTGTTCAACACTAATTTTTGCGGCGTTTATATTTAGTATTCCCGGTGGCAACACTCCGAAGAACGACCACAAAAAACAATATAAAAACAAAACCGATAAGTGCATTTACTTTATTTTAAATTTAATATATGTTATTGCTTTATCAACTTCTAAATACTGCTTTTCATAAAATGTTTGAATTGCTGTAACTTCTTTTGGTGCACCTTCATTTCTATACACATTATGGTTAGCATATTCAACCTCATGCCCAGCTCCATGTAGCAAACCTAATGTGTAACCATGCATGAATTCACTATCGGTTTTTAAATGCACCACACCATTTTCATTCAATACCGTTTTGTATTTTTCTAGAAACTCTGCATTTGTTAAACGGTGCTTTGTTCGTTTGTATTTAATTTGAGGGTCTGGAAAGGTTATCCAAATTTCACTAACCTCATTTGCTTCAAAAATTGACGTGATTAATTCAATCTGAGTTCTTACAAAAGCGACATTAGTCATATTATTTTCTAATGCAGTTTTAGCACCTCTCCAAAATCTAGCGCCTTTTATATCTAGTCCGATAAAATTTTTATCTGGAAAAAGTTCTCCTAAACTAACCGAATACTCTCCTTTACCACAACCTAATTCTAATACAATAGGATTGTCATTCTTGAAAAAATCTGTGTTCCATTTTCCTTTCAATTTGAATTCTTCACCAACCAACTCTTCTCTTGTTGGTTGAAAAACATTTGAAAAAGTTGCATTTTCATTAAACCGTTTTAGCTTATTCTTACTTCCCACTAGTGCATAATTTTTGGTAAAAATAAAAAATTAATGTGGCAAATAATGTAACTTGCTTTTATTATTCATGACAAACTCTAAAAACATACTTGTAGCACCATTAAACTGGGGGCTAGGTCATGCCACAAGATGCATTCCTATTATTAACGCTTTACTAACTAATGGTTTTACACCAATTTTAGCCTCAGATGGTGACGCTTTAGTATTGTTGCAAAAAGAATTTCCGGAGTTAACTAGCGTACAATTGCCTTCATATAATATCAGTTACGCAAAAAATGGTCGTTTTTTTAAATGGAAAATGCTCAGAAACTTACCAGGACTAATTACAGCAGTACTAAAAGAACATAAGCAAATTCAAGGTCTTGTTGTTAAATTTAATCTTTCGGGTATTATTTCTGACAACAGACTTGGTGTGTACCACAACATCATTCCTTCCGTTTATTTATCTCATCAACTGACCGTTTTAAGTGGTAACAGCACTTGGCTTACAAGTAAACTGCATCAAAAAACAATTGCTAAGTTTAACGAATGTTGGGTGCCGGATATCACTGGAAACAACTCTTTTAGTGGTGATTTAGGGAGCGTAAAAAAACATCTTAGCAACGTTAAGCACATTGGAATATTAAGTCGGTTTAAAAAAATAAGCCTTGCTAAAACTTTTGATTATTTAGTTATTTTGTCTGGGCCAGAACCTCAACGTTCTTTACTTGAGACGAAACTTTTAAATGAATTTAGCAAAACAACAAAGAGCGTTTTATTTGTTTGTGGTAACATATCAACAAAACAACACGTAAAGACTACAAAAAACATAACTATTTATAATTTTATGACCAGTCTACAGCTTGAAGATGCTATTAACAGAAGCTCTATAGTTATATCTAGGTCAGGCTACACAACCATAATGGACTTGGCTACAATTGGCAAAAAAGTATTTTTTATCCCAACACCAGGACAATATGAGCAGTTGTATTTAGCTGAACGAATGAATGAGCTGCAATACGCCCCTTATGCATTTCAAGAAGACTTTAGTTTTAGTGATTTAGAAAAAATAAAAGAATACAAAGGCCTTTACACCTCTCAAAACGCAACTAGATTTAACCGCTTGTTTGAATTATTTTTGAACTGATTTTAAGGTAAACGAAAATTCTGAACCTAAACCATATTCACTTTCAACATATATTTTCTGATTGTGGGCTTCTATAATATGCTTTACAATAGACAACCCTAGCCCTGAACCACCTTCATCTCTTGAACCGCTTTTATTAACTCTATAAAAACGTTCAAATATCCTGGCTAAATGCTTTTGCTGAATTCCTTCACCATTATCTGTAACACGAACAACTACTTTTTCGTAGTTCAATTGCTCAATACTTATTTCTGTAGTTCCGTTTTTTTGGCCGTACTTAATAGAGTTTATTATTAAATTCGTAATTACTTGCCTTATTTTTTCTTTATCAGCTTTTACTATAACCGACTCATTATACCTCTTATCAAATACTAAAGAAATGCTTTTTTCATGTGCTTTAATTTCAAACAGCTCAAAAACATCGCGTATCATTTCAACAACATCAAACTCTTCTTTATTTAAGCTCAAGTTTCCAATTTCAATGTTTGTAATCAAGTCTAAATCATCAACAATATAAATTAATCGCTCTACACCTTTACTTGCTCTATTCAAATATTTGTCTCGAACATTAATGTCTTCCACAGCCCCATCCATTAAAGTTAAAATATAACTTTGCACCGTAAATAATGGGGTTTTTAATTCATGAGCAATATTACCCATAAATTCTTTACGATAGTTATCCCTAATTTGAAGCGTCTCTATTTTTAATTTATTTTTAGCAGCTATCTTTTTAACATCACTTGTTAGTGTACTAATATCTGTTGTGACTGCTTCTTGACGCAGCATAGTTTTATCTAATAATGATACATCTTCGTAAGTTTTTTTTATAAGTCGATAAATAAATTTTTCTGATCTAAACTGGATAACAACCAGGCTAGAAAAAAACGTAATTAGAAGAAATCCTAGTGTTTTTATTACACTGATTTGTTTATAAAAAAAGCACAAAATTAACACGGCTATTATTAAGGTAATAACAAGTGAAGAGTAAAGCGCAAACTTGTATGTTTTTTTAATTTTTATCATCAACTTACAACAAATTTATAACCAACACCTTTTACAGTTTTAAATGATGTGCCTCCTACTTTTTCTCTCAATTTTCTAATATGCACATCAATTGTTCGTCCGCCAACAACAACTTCATTACCCCAAACAGAGTTTAATATTTCATCTCGGGTAAATACACGTCCTGGCTTTGATGCTAATAACGATAGTAATTCAAATTCTTTTCTAGGCAACACTAACTCTTCTCCATTTTTTACAACTTTATACTCATCTCTATTGATTATGAGATTTCCTAAATTTATTGTGGCAGACTCATCTTTATCTATTGTTGACCTACGCAACAAACCTTTAACCTTACTTAATAGAACTTTTGGCTTTACTGGCTTTGTAATATAATCATCTGCACCGGCATCAAAACCAGCAACTTGAGAATAATCCTCACTTCTAGCGGTTAGAAACGTAATTATAGTATTTGATAATTCTGGAATCTTTCTAATTTGCTCACAGGCTTCAACACCATCCATTTTTGGCATCATCACATCTAGAATAATTAAATTTGGCAGCTCTTTTTTTGCCACTTCTATTGCCTCTACACCATTAGTTGCGGTAAACACATGATATCCTCCTGACGATAAATTATACCCTACTATTTCCAAAATGTCTGGCTCATCATCAACTAATAAAACCTTAATTACATCAGTACTCATTTATATCTTAAATTATGATCTGAACCAAAGGTACTATATAAATCAAACTTAAAAAACGAATAGCTATTAAGATAACACTCACGTAACATTTCTTAACTATTAAGAAACATACCAAAAGCCCTAATGTTATTATACCGTTAAAATTAACTGATTAGCAACACCTTGTTAGTGATTTGATTATTTTTTTGTAATTTTGACGCTCACGTTTTACTAACTTTATTAATACAATTATTATGAAAAAAATCTACTTTTTACTAGTTGCCATGGTGGTAACTTCATTGTCTTTTGGACAAACAACAATATTTGATGCCGCTGGAGGTGGAGCATATCCAGCTGGCTGGACTGACACAAACAACGTTACAACTAACATTATTGATAGAGGGACATATTATTTAGTTGAAGCGGGGGCCCCTGCTGATGAAATTGTTACCGCTATTTATGACTTATCAACATACTCTTCTGCTACACTTACATTAGACGTAGCCTCATTTGGAGGTGCCGCGAACCATAGCCAAGCTAAAATAGAAATATCTGATAATGGAGGTGCGACATTTACTCAAGTAGAAACAAGTACTACAACTACCGGATCATCATATATAGCTGGAGGGTCTTTTGCTATAAACAGCCTTACTAATCAAGTGCAAATTAGAATTTCTAATAACGGAACAACGACAGATGAACGAGGTGTACGTTTAAGAAACATTATACTTGAAGCTATAGGTACAACTCCAGAAATTTCAATAACTGGATCTCCTATTTCTGGTCTAGATTATTTTGAAGGGTTTGGGCCTTCTGCTGAAGGATCATTTACTGTTGAAGGATTTAATCTTACAACTGATATAACAGTAAACGCACCAGCTAACTTTGAAGTATCATTAACATCTGGATCAGGGTTTGCCGCTTCAGTAAACGCTTCACAAACTGGTACTACAACTATATATGCGCGTTTAGTAGCTGGATTAACGTCTAACCCATATTCTGGCGATGTCGTAGCATCAGCATCAGGCGCAACAAATCAAAACATCGCTTTAAGCGGGACAGTTAGCCCTGCCGATCCACAAATTACTGTTGGCGGTAGTGTCGGTAATTTAAATTACACATTCGCTTCTGGTGGTCCATCTGCAGAAGATGACTTTACTGTTGAAGGATTGTTTTTAACGAGTGATATTGTAGTTACTGCATCAACTGGTTTTGAAGTATCTTTAACTTCTGGAGCTGGTTTTGTTTCTTCTGTAAACATTCCTTTCGGATCAGGAACTGTCGCTACAACACCAGTTTACACACGTCTTATAGGAGCCCAAGCAGTAAATACTTACACAGGTGATATTACTATTACATCTACAGATGTAACAACAGAAACAATCACCCTTAATGGTGAAGTTTTTCCTGCGCCAACAAACTCTTTAGTACTAACTGGTGTATTTGACGGACCTTTAACAGGAGGTACTCCAAAAGGAGTAGAAATATTTGTTTTACAAGACATAGCTGATTTAAGTAAATACGGAGTAGGTAGCGCAAATAACGGTGGTGGAACTGACGGACAAGAATTCACTTTTCCTGCAGTAGCCGCTACAGCAGGGACATACATCTACATTACAGATAACACGACAGACTTCACAAGTTTCTTCGGGTTTGCTCCAGATTATACAGATGGGTTTGCTAGTATTAATGGTGATGATGCAGTTGAATTATTTGAAAACGGACAGGTGATAGATACTTTTGGAGATATAAGTACAGATGGAACAGGTGAAGCTTGGGACTTTCTAGATGGCTGGGCATACAGAGTAGCTGATACAGGTCCTGATGGAGGATTTATTATTGGAAACTGGACATTTAGTGGAACAAACCAATTAGAAGGAGGAACGACAAACTCAACAACATCAACACCATTTCCAATTGGAACTTATGCAAATGCACTATCAGTTGCAGACAACACAATTGACGGATTCAGTATTTACCCTAACCCTTCAAACTCTGGAGTAATTAACATTACCACAAGAGCTAACCAAAACAAAAATGTTCAAATTTTTGACATGTTAGGAAAGAAGGTTATTGATAATAACACAACATCTACGGTTAACATTTCTGCTTTACAAGCTGGAATTTACATTGTAAAAGTTACAGAAAATAACGTTTCCGCTACTAAAAGGTTAGTGGTTAGATAACATAATTTATATCTTTTATCAAAAGCGCTCTATTTTATAGAGCGCTTTTTTTTATTTTTGATACTATGCGCAACTTACTCTCGTATATCGTTTTATTATTTAGTGTATTTTCCTTTGCTCAAAATACCGCATTGGCTGACGCTTTTTTTGAAGACGGTGAATACAACAAAGCCTTAACTGAATACAATAAAATATTAAGCAAACAACCGTATAGAACAAACCTGTTTATTAAAAAAATAAAATGTCATCAAGAACTTGAAGAGTTTCAATTGGCCCAAACAGAACTTCTAAAAAAACTCAATAACAAAAACAGTCCGCCAGAGTTGTATGTAGAATTGGGCTACAATTACATTTTACAAAATGACAGTATAAACTCTAAAATCGCTTATAACAAGGCTATAGCCATTATTAACAACAGCCCCAACCACGCCAGAGCAATTGGACAAACGTTTGAGAAATACAACTTATTATCGGAAGCAGAAACAACCTATAATAAGGCTATGGCTATAAATGAAAATTTGAATTTTGAATTTCAACTAGCCAATGTTTACGGTCAGCAAAACAACATTGAAAAAATGTTTAACAATTACTTAAAACTGATTAAAAAAAACAAAACACTTACAAGTACGGTTCAAAACTTAATGGCTAAGTTTTTAACTGACGACCCTAAAAACACGAATAACATCTTATTAAAAAGAGCATTATTAAAAAACCTGCAAAGCACACCAGATACATTTTGGAATGAACAGTTAAGCTGGTTGTTTGTACAACAAAAAGAATTTAATAAAGCCTTTGCTCAAGAAAAAGCAATTTTTAAAAGAGAAAACGAAACCCTCCAAAGACTGTTTGAACTAGGCATACTTGCAAAACAACAAAACGAGTTAGATGCTGCAAAAAATATTTTTGAATTTATAAAAACTCAACCTCTAGAAGTTAATACGCGTATTAGTGTGATTTCTTTTTTATTAGATATGGAACAACACACCAGTTCAAAAAACAAATACAACTCTATTTCTGACAGCTACAAAAAAGCATTAGATAGTTTTGGTATTAACAGAAATACTATTGGGTTGCAATTAGCTTATGTTGATTTTTTAGCCTTTAAAGTACACGATATTCCAACAGCAAGTGCATTTTTAAAAAAACACCAATCGCAAACTTTATCGCGTTTTGAAAAAGCAAAATATCAGATGAAAATGGCCGATATTTTTGTAGCAGATGGCAAGTTTAACCAAGCATTAATAAACTACTCTAAAATTCAACGGCAAATAAAAAACAATGTATTATCACAAGAAGCCCGTTTTAAAGTTGCCAAAACCAGTTATTACAAAGGTGATTTTGACTGGGCTTTACAACAACTAAACGTTTTAAAAACATCAACCTCGCAACTTATTGCCAATGACGCTTTAGACCTACACCTACTTATAAATGATCATATAAATGAGGACACGCTTCATGTGGCGCTAAAAAAATATGCAAAAGCAGATTTGCTCGCCTTTCAAAATAAAACCCCTGAAGCAATAGCAACACTAACCGAGATTCTTAACCATCACCCCGTCAACAAAATTATTGATGATGTCTTGTTTTTACAAGGCACTCTTTATGAACAACAACATGAATACACAAAAGCAATACGCAATTATGAACGTATTGTAAACACCCTTAAAGAAAGTATTTTCGTAGATGATGCATTGTTTAAATTAGCCATGCTACATTTAAAACAACTCAATAATAACGTAAAGGCCTCAGCGTATTTTGAAACCTTGCTTTTTAATCATGCTGATAGTATTCATTTTATTGAAGCTCAAAAAATGTATCGAAAACTACGTAAAGACATCTCAAACAATAGTTAGTTGACATCAAGTAACTTTATTACTTTAAAAACCTTATTTTTGCTAAAATTCATAACACATGATAATTTATAATGTAACTATAAATGTTGAGGATAGCATTCACTATGATTGGTTATTTTGGATAAAACCTCACATAAAAGAAGTTCTTGCCACTGGAAAGTTTTTATCTGCAAAAATGACCAAAGTTTTAGTAGAGGAAGACATGGAAGGCACTAATTACTCCATACAATACACCGCCAAATGTAAAGACGATTTGGAAGCCTATTATAAAGAAGACGCTCCAAAACTAAGAGACGCTGCAGTTGCTAAATTTGGCACAAAAATGCTAGCCTTCAGAACAGAATTACTACTTATAGAAGAATTTCATGCATAAAGAATTTAAAGCCACTTACCTTTACATCATAAAAGCTATTATGCTTTTTGCAGCAGTTATCACATCATTTTTGGTCTTTAACTTCTTAATGATGCTTTTACAAGCATTCATACCCTCATGGTTATTTTACATTGTTAATGGTGTTTTTGCACTATTTTTACTCATCTTTTTATTCATGCAACTAACAGGTAAGAAGCCTGGATTTGAATTTAATGATGACGGTTTTAAATATAAAAGAAAACACTTTAAGTATACAGACATTAAGCGTTTCATGCCGTCACAAGGCGGTAGCGAACCGGAAATTGTTTTTCATGACAACACAACTTACGTCATTGAATTATCGTGGTTTGTGAAAAAAGACAGACAAGAAATTGAACAAATCATTGCATCAAACATTACATAGATGGATAACGTACGCGCAAAAAAACATTTAGGGCAACATTTTTTAAAAGACGAAACTATTGCACAAAAAATAGCCGATTCACTGACTTTAAACAATTACAGCACCGTATTAGAAATTGGACCAGGTATGGGCGTGCTCACAAAATACCTTTTAGATAAAAAGGTAGACACTTATGTTATTGAAATTGATACCGAGTCTGTTGAATACTTACAAGCACACTACCTTAAGTTATCGAATAAAATAATTGAAAAAGATTTTTTAAAATACAATTTACATGAAGTATTTAAAGACAAACCTTTTGCAATAATTGGTAATTTTCCGTACAATATTTCTACACAAATAGTTTTTAAAACATTAGAACTAAGAGATCAGATCCCTGAGTTTTCTGGCATGTTTCAAAAAGAAGTTGCGCAACGAATTTGCGCTACTCATGGCAACAAAACATACGGTATATTATCTGTGTTAGCGCAAGCGTTTTACACTACTGAATATCTATTTACAGTACCGCCTAATGTGTTTAATCCGCCACCAAAAGTAGATTCTGGCGTAATGAGAATGATTCGTAAAGAAAATTACACTTTGCCATGTAGTGAAAAATTGTTTTTCAGAGTTGTTAAAACTGGTTTTCAACAGCGAAGAAAAACTTTACGAAACAGCTTAAAAAGTATCGGTATTTCTGATGACATCAAACAACTAGACATTTTTAACAAACGACCTGAACAGTTAAGTGTTTCAGAATTCATAGACCTAACCTGCATGCTTGAAAAAAACAGTATCATATAACGGAAACCGTTAATTCTTTAAAAAGTAACTTACAATATGCAATTCCAGATAGATAGCAACTTAATCAATCAAATAAAAGATCTCATTATAGAAAATGACGGCAAACAATTAAAAAGATTGTTAAATGACGTGCATTATGCTGATATCGCAGAGATACTTGAAGAATTAGATTTTGATGAATCTATTTACATCATTAAACTATTAAACAGTGAGTTAACAGCAGATATAATTGCTGAGTTAGATGATGACGTTCGTGATAAAATTTTAAATGCACTAACCTCAAAAGAAATTGCAGAGAAAATTGACGAACTAGAAACAGATGATGCCGCAGACATCATATCTGAACTTACAAAAGAAAAGAAAGAAGAAGTTATCGCCCAACTTGAAGATGTTGAGCACGCTAAAGATATTGTTGATTTATTGCGTTATGATGATGACACTGCAGGAGGGTTAATGAGAAAAGAACTTATTGCCGTTAAAGATTCATGGACTGTTTTACGGTGTGTAAAGGAAATGCGGAAACAAGCTGAAGCCTTTGAAAAAGTACACACAATATATGTTGTTGATGATGATGATATTTTAAAAGGACGACTGTCATTAAAAAGCTTATTAACAACCTCAACAAAAACACCTATTAAAGATGTTTACGACCCTAAAGTCACATTTGTAAAAGCTGAAGAGGATGACCAGGAAGTTGCCAACATCATGCAAAAATACGATTTAATTGTTATGCCAGTAATTGATGAAATGGGGCGTCTGGTTGGTCAAATTACTATTGATGATATTGTTGATGTCATTAAAGAAGAAGCCGATAAGGATTATCAAATGGCAGCAGGATTAACACAAGATGTTGAGGCTGGCGACACCATTTTTCAATTAACAAGAGCACGATTACCATGGTTGATTCTTGGGTTGTTTGGCGGTATAGGTGCTGCTGCAATTATGGGTGGGTTTGAAGAAGTTATAAAAAGTCATGCCATCCTGTTTTTCTTTACACCATTAATTGCCGCTATGGCGGGAAATGTAGGTGTACAATCAAGCGCTATTATCGTTCAAGGACTAGCAAACAACGATGTGAAAGGAAGTATTACCAATAGATTATGGAAAGAGTTTCTTTTAGCAATTGTAAACGGTTTTATTCTTTCTGTGTTACTTTTCATCTACACATTCATCACCGCAAGTGACTTTAACACATCACTAGCAATTTCAATATCTTTATTTAGCGTCATTATTGTTGCCGGATTAATAGGGACATTCATCCCTCTTTTTTTAGACAAAAGAGGAATCGATCCTGCAATAGCAACAGGACCTTTTATAACAACAAGTAATGACATATTTGGTATATTAATATATTTTATGATCGCAAAGCTGATACTTGGTTTTTAAACTAAAAAAAGAGGCTAGTACCTTATGTACGAACCCCTTTTACCTAAAACCAACTTAAAACTTAACGTTTTAAAAACAAATAACTATTTGTTTATACTTATAAAACAATTAACTAAGCATATACCCTACCACTTGATAAAAAGTTTTGGTATTATTAAAATATCACATAGCTTTATAGCTTTATAATTAAGCTTATCTTAATAAAAGCATGTCAACAAAAGAAGAAGAAACATCTATCTGCAAAGAAAAAAGCTTTCAAGCATTTTTCAACACGCATGCTAGTTTGTTGCGAAATTTTCTTTATTACAAATTTGGGAGTCTCAATGAGGTTGACGATATAGTTCAGGACGCTTTTATTAAACTATGGAAAAACTGCAGCAAAGTAACCTCTGTAACCGCAAAAAGTTACTTGTTCAAAACAGCCATTAACCAAAGTACAAGTCTATTACGTCATAACACAGTAAAGCTAAAACATCAAAAAGAAGTTAAATACATAAATAGTGACACTAGTAGCGAATCACCTGAATTTATTTTAGAAGAAAAAGAGTTTAAATTAAAGTTAGAGAATGCTATTTCTGCTTTACCTGACAGACAAAGAGAAGTCTTTTTATTAAATAGAATCGAAAAAAAAACATATCGAGAAATTGCTGAGTTATCTGGCGTATCTGTTAAAGCAATAGAAAAATTAATGCATAAAGCCTTGCTAAAATTAAGAACCGACATAAAAAATATTCCATAATAAAAGGTAGGGTATTTTAAATAGTTAGCGTTCTACTATTGGAAAATGAAACTTTAATGACTAAAAAAGACGACATATTTTTATCACGATGGCTCAACGACCAGTTGACTGAAGAGGAACTAAGTAATTTTAAGGCTTCTGATGATTATGCATTATACACAAAAATCATTGCAGAAACTGATAAACTACAAGCGCCTTCTTATGATTTAACTTCGTCATTTGAACAGTTAAAAGAAAGCCGTGATATAAAGAATGACACTTCAAAAAAGTGGCGTTATCTAAACATTGCCGCATCAGTAGCTTTATTAGTTGGTTTATTTACATATTTTATTTTTTTTAGTACAACTACCTACTCTAGCGGTTATGGCGAACACGTAGCATTTAACCTCCCTGACGGTTCAAAAGTTATTTTAAACTCAAAATCTACAATTAGCTATAACAAATATAACTGGAATAAAAACAGAGTACTTGACTTAGATGGTGAGGCTTATTTTGATGTAGAGAAAGGGGAAACTTTTACTGTATCAACCAAATTAGGAAACGTTAGCGTTTTAGGTACCGAATTTAACGTAAACGCAACTGATAACTTTTTTAATGTAGCCTGTTATGAAGGTAAAGTTAAGGTTGATGACCATAGCAATTCAAGCACACACATCTTAACACCTGATTTAGGCTACCAGCACATTAAAAATCAAAATTCACTTAACTTAAACTTTACCAACGCAAACCCTTCATGGCTGCACCAACAATCTAACTTTAAAAGTACACCCATCAAATATGTGTTTAAAACTCTAGAAAAGCATTACAACTTAAGCTTTAGCTATACCAAGTTTGACGACACTATTCTTTTTACGGGAGTATTTCCAAATAATAATCAACATATTGCACTTGAAACAGTTTTAAAGTCAGTAAATTTGAAGTATACGATTCAAGGAAATCGTGTAATATTAGTAGATTAGACACTGTGCATTATGAAGCAATTCCTATTTTGGTGTTTCGCTTTATTATTTTCAACTTCAATTATAGCTCAAAAACAATCTGTTTTTGATCAGGTAGAACTACACCATGTTTTGCCTAAAATAGCAAAATTTTATGACACAAATTTCTCTTATGCAGATGCCATAATTGAAAATAAAAAAGTATCCATTGTCCTTGATCAAATGATTGCTTTAGAAGATTTAATTTTAACACTATCGGCACAAACTGATTTAAAATTTGAACAATTATCAGTTAAAAACATAGTCATATCCCCATATAAAGCCAACGATGTAATTACCATTTGCGGGCAATTACAATGCAACTCAAAAACAATAGCGAATGCCGTTATTCAAATAAATAATGAGGCCTATTTTAGTAACGACAATGGGCATTTTAAAATCAATAACATTCCTTATAATGCACTTATAAGTATTACTTCATTTGGTGTTAAAAACACTACCCTTAAAGCTTCAGAGCTTGTGTTCCCTAACTGCATTACTATAAACCTTACTGAAAAACTTGAAACTTTAGACCAGATTATTATTGACGAATACTTAACAGGAGGGATCTCTAAAAACATAAAACAAACAACCATCTCTACCAAGAAATCAAAAATATTACCTGGATTAATTGAGCCAGATATTCTGGAAAGCATTCATCAAATTCCTGGAGTTACCAACTTAAACGAAACTGTTAATAGTATTCATGTTCGTGGCGGAAAATCAGATCAAAATTTAATTCTTTGGAACAACATTAAAACCTACGGAAATTCACATATGTTTGGTGCAATATCTGCTTTTAACCCTTATGTAACAGACAAAGTTAACTTTATCAGTAAAGGGACAAACCCGAAGTACGGGGAGCGGATTTCAAGTGTTATAGATATCACAAGTAATTACAAGCCTGCACATAGAATTAAAGGTGGTGCCGGATTTAACATGCTACATGGTGATGCCTTTGTTGATATTCCTATTTTAAAAGACAAGCTTTCAGTATTGGTTTCTGGCCGCCGGTCATATGCAGATGCTTTAGAAACCTTTACATATAAAAACTACGTTTCAAGGATATTTCAAAACACACAAAATTATAACTCAAATTTAGACTTCAATCAATCAAAAAATATTTTTTGGTTTTATGACTATACTGCAAATGCTGCATGGAAAGCTTCTAGTAAAAACCTTATTAAAATAAACCACATTTACACTGAAGATTATTTAAACTTCTCTGCATTTAGCCCAGACAACAACAACCTTTATACAGACGCATTAAAAACAAAAAATAAAGGATCTAATATTGTTTGGGAAAAAGAGTGGACAAAAAACATCAGTCATCAAATTGATAGTTACATCTCTGAATACAGCTATAAATTTAACTCTAGCAACCAATCTAATTTAGGAACTCTGTATGACTCAAAAGAAAACTATATAAAAGATATTGGCCTTAACTTAAACCTAACCTATGATTTAACAGAATACAAACAATTGAATTTAGGCTATCAATTTTCTAATAAAAATGTCACGTATTCTTTCAATACAAATGTCAGCAATCAAACACCTTCATTAACATCAAAAAACGATGTTGTAAAAACGAATAGCTTATATGCAGAATACCAAATAAACAAGCCTAAAGATTTTTTATACACTCTTGGTTTACGTGCCAACCACTATAGCAATTCCAACAAGTTTTACATTGAACCTAGAGCCATTGTTCAAAAATTTGTTATACCAGAATTTAGCATCAGCGCCTCATTAGAGTACAAAAGCCAATATCTAAATCAAATAGAAGAATCTGTAATTAATAATTTATCCTTAGAAAACCATGTTTGGGCTTTATCAAACAAAAATGAATTTCCTATACTAACTGGCTACCAATACACAGTTGGTGTTAATTACACTAAAAACAAATGGATTATAGATTTTGAGGCGTATTATAAAAAAACCAATAATATCAATTCATTAAACATTGATTTAATGAATCAAAACATTAATGAATACCACCTTGGGGCATCTAGCATTCAAGGGGTTGACCTCTTTTTAAAGAAACAATTAAAAAACTACAATTCTTGGTTATCATATTCATTCAATAGTGCAAAATATAGATTCCCTGATTTGAATAATGAAAAACCTTTTCCTAGCAATATAAATATCGATCATACCGTTAAATGGTCACATTTTTACAAATGGAAAAAATTTGAATTTACCCTAGGTTGGCTATGGCACAACGGTAAGCCTTATACAAAAATTGATACAAACACACATCCTGACAATTCGGTTTCATACGCTTACACAGGCCTAAACAACAGAAATTTACATCCGTATCACAGACTAGATTTTTCAGCTATTTATGACTTTAGACCCCATAAAAACAAAACTATAAAATACCGTTTAGGGGTATCAGTATTAAACTTATACAATAGAAAAAATACTATAAATAAAGATATTCGGTTTTCAAACACCAGCCCAGAAGAATTAAATATAAATGATGTACGAGGAACTGAATTATCACCCAATTTAATGTTGCGTATTTTTTGGTAATAGCATTGCTTTTTCAAGAAACATAAAACTAAAAAAAGCATCCCGATGATCCTTTAAGGAATTTTGGGAAGCTTTTCATCGGTTTACTACTAAACCATTGACAAACACTACATTTGTCAAAACAACACAACTAACGTTTGGCGCAGAAAAAAGCCCCAATTTCTTGGAGCTTATTTTTGCTATTTTGCGGTCTGGACGGGATTCGAACCCGCGACCCCATGCGTGACAGGCATGTATTCTAACCAGCTGAACTACCAGACCGTTTGCATATAGCGAGTGCAAATATAGAATAGATTTAAATACCCACAAAGAAAAAAGTGATATTTAATACTATTTTTTATTTCGTAAACAATTGGTGATTATAATGAGAGACACTTACTTGAGTTTGCTAAACTAAAAAAAGCATCCCGATGATCCTTTAAAGGAATTTTGGGAAGCTTTTCATCGGTTTACTACTAAACCATTGACAAACACTACATTTGTCAAAACAACACAACTAACGTTTGGCGCAGAAAAAAGCCCCAACTTCTTGGAGCTTATTTTTGCTATTTTGCGGTCTGGACGGGATTCGAACCCGCGACCCCATGCGTGACAGGCATGTATTCTAACCAGCTGAACTACCAGACCGTTTGCATATAGCGAGTGCAAATATAGAATAGATTAGACTACCGCCAAAGAAAAAGATTGTTTTTTTTCATTTATTTTAACTTTAATTACCCAAATTTTTGTCTTTCAACAAGATAGGTGTTCATTATTTTATCAAAATTATCTGTAACAGCAACTGGCACGTATTTGATATTATATTTAGCACATTCTAATTTAATATCTGCTATGTATTTTTTTGCTTTATCTGAATACAACTCTTTTATATTTTGAGCATATAAGTCAACCTTTTCATTGGTCTCCACATCTACAAAACTTTTTGGTGTTTCATCAAAGTCAAAATTAACTTCTGTTGTATAGTCTAATGTATGAAACAACACCACTTCATGTTTGTTGTATTTTAAATGGTGTAATGCTGCAAACAAATCTTCCGTTTTTGCTTCATATTGAAACAGATCAGTAAAAAAACAGATCAATGATCTTTTATGAAGTTTCTCAGCAATTTCATGTATATACTTTACAGTGTTTGTATCTGATTGTTTTGGAGATGAGTTTAAGGCATTTTCTAATTGATGTAACAATAAATTAAAATGACGCTCACTCCCTTTTTCTGGAGTATAAACATCATAATTAGCACCGTAAACACTTAATCCCACAGCATCGCGTTGTTTTTTTAGTAAGTGTATTAATACCGCGCTTGCCAAAACAGAAAATCCGATTTTATTTAGTTTAGATACAGAGAATTTATCACGCTTTGGATAATGCATTGATGCCGAGTTATCAAGTATTAAATGACAACGTAAGTTCGTTTCTTCCTCGTACCGTTTTGTAAAGAGCTTATCGGTTTTAGCAAACAACTTCCAATCAATATGCTTTGTGCTTTCTCCATTATTATACACTTTATGTTCTGCAAATTCTGAAGAAAACCCGTGAAAAGGACTTTTATGAATTCCCGTTATCATTCCCTCTACAATTTGCGACGCTAGAAATTGTAAATTGAAATACACCTTAGATTGATTAAGTTCTCTTTTTATTGCCATATAAAATTATCTGCAAAGCCTTATGTGTAAAAGCTAGTTTACTAAAATAAAAAAGGTTTGGCGAGACGCCAAACCTTTTTTATTATTATTAATTATAAAGTTCTAATTACAAAGCTGCATCAATTGCATCTGTATAAGCGTTTTTAGGAGACACTCCTACTTGCCTGCTAATCATTTCTCCTTTATGGAATAATAGTACTGTAGGGATGTTTCTTACACCGTATTTAGCTGCAAATTCTTGGTTTGCATCAACATCTACTTTTCCTACAACAGCTTTTCCTTCGTACTCATCACTCACTTCATCAATAACTGGCCCAACCATTCTACATGGTCCACACCAAGCTGCCCAGAAATCAACCAATACTGGCTTGTCTGAATTTAATACTACTTCTTCAAATGTTGCGTCTGTTATTTCTAATGCCATTTTTATTTTATTTTAAATTAGTAATCTATTTCACAAATGTAGTCAAATATTTGACGAAAACTTACAATCTCATTCATCGTATTTATTTATACTGAAATCAATTTTAGTAATAGATCTTTAATTTAACTTGTAATTTATATGTTGTTCTTCTAAAGCATTAAGAAACTCGTTTGTTATTCCTACTTTCTGAGTTCTACTTAACATATTCAATTTTAACTTATCGTTTAACTCATAGATAATGAAACTTAATTGTTTTTCGCCCGCATGCGCATCAACTGTTTGCTTTAAATTGGTTATTTTCTCTGCTGATAAATCATCTATTTTCAATTGAATGGTTAGTTTTTTAGAATGTTTTGTCATTACATCTTGCAGCAACTCAAAACTATTGAATTGTATTCTTGGCTCTGTAGGCTTACCAGTTTCCTTATTTATCCATCCTGGTTTTATAAACAACTTCACATATACAAAAGAATTTACAATTAAGAAATGGCGTTGCTTTAAATACTCTTCTCCAAATATTCTAAATTCATGAGCTTCATTATAATCTTCAATAATGAATGTTGCCCATCCCTTTCCGTTTTTAGACACTCTGTGCTCTACAGAGGTTACTATTCCGGCAAACGACACTTCTCTATTTACTAAAGGCTCTAAGTTTTTTAGATGAGATAAGTCTGAGTTACAGAAGTATTTTATTTCATTCTGAAAATCATCTAACGGATGCCCAGATATAAAAACCCCAACCACATCTCGTTCTTGAGAGAGTTTTTGCATGGTTCCCCAATCGTCACATGGTGGCACAACAGGTTCTGGAATTTGCACATCTGATGCTTCACCAAATAAGCTCACTTGAGATGAATTCTGACTTTCTTGGTATTTAGCAGCGTATTTTAATACTTTTTCAATAAACATCTGTCCATCACCAGCATCATACAAATATTGTGCTCTGTGAGTTCCTTCAAAAGTATCAAAGCCTCCTGCTAAAGCTAAATTTTCAAAAGCTTTCTTATTTGCTGCTCGCAAATCTATTCGTTTTGCTAAATCAAATACTGATTTATATTTCCCGTCTTCTTCTCTATGCGCAACAATAGTTGCCACTGCTCCACTACCTACACCTTTTACAGCGCCCATTCCGAAACGCACTGCATTGTTATCATTAACAGTAAACTTATAATAGGATTCATTTACACAAGGCCCTAAAACTTCAAGCCCCATACGTTTACATTCATCCATAAAAAATGTAACCTGCTTGATATCATTCATATTATTCGATAACACTGCCGCCATATATTCAGCAGGATAATGTGCTTTTAAATAGGCTGTTTGGTAAGCAATCCATGCGTAACATGTAGAGTGTGATTTATTAAAAGCGTAAGAAGCGAATGCCTCCCAGTCAGTCCAAATTTTTTCTAAAACAGCTTCATCATGTCCCTTTACTCCTGCTTGTTTGATGAATTTAGGCTTCATTTTAGCCAATACCGCAATTTGTTTTTTACCCATTGCCTTACGCAACACATCGGCTTCACCTTTAGTAAAATCAGCTAGTTTTTGTGACAGTAACATTACCTGCTCTTGATACACTGTAATACCGTAAGTCTCTTCAAGATATTCTTTACTTGCTTCTAAATCATATACAATTTCTTCATCACCGTGCTTCCTATCAATAAAACTTGGAATATATTCAATTGGTCCAGGACGATAAAGCGCATTCATTGCAATTAAATCAGCAAAAACAGTTGGCTTTAATTCCTTCATATATTTCTGCATTCCTGCAGATTCATATTGAAATATCCCTACTGTTTCTCCTCGCTGAAAGAGTTCATATGTTTTTACATCTTCTAAGTCAAACGTTTCTGGATCAAGTTGAATACCATGTTTCTGTTTTACCAGTTTTACGGTATCTTTTATTAAGGTTAATGTTTTTAACCCCAAGAAATCCATTTTTAACAACCCGGCATCCTCAACAACTGAGTTATCAAATTGCGTACAATACATTTCCGAATCCTTTGCTAGTGCAACAGGAACGAATTTGGTAATATCGTCTGGCGTAATGATAACTCCACAAGCATGGATTCCTGTATTACGCACAGAACCTTCTAATATGCGTGCTTGGTTAATCGTATCTGCTTCTAAGTTATCACCGTCAGATAGATTCAATAACTCGTTAATACTATCAACTTCTTCAGAACGGAATTTCTCACGAAGTTCTTTTTCTGATTTTCCGAATATTTTAGCAAGCTTCGTATTCGGTATTAGTTTTGCAATTTTATCGGCTTCAAAAAGTGGCAAATCAAGTACTCTGGCTGTATCTCTAATAGATGATTTTGCTGCCATTGTACCATAAGTGATAATTTGAGCAACCTGATTTGATCCGTATTTATCAATTACATATTGCATAACGCGCCCACGACCTTCATCATCAAAATCAATATCAATATCGGGCATACTTACACGTTCCGGATTTAAGAAACGCTCAAAAAGTAAATCATACTTAATAGGGTCTAAATTCGTAATCCATAAACAATAGGCAACTACAGAACCTGCTGCTGATCCACGACCAGGTCCAACAGATACATCCATGTTTCTTGCTTCACGGATAAAATCTTCTACAATTAAGAAATACCCAGGGTACCCTGTTTTTTCAATAACCTCTAATTCAAAGTCAAGTCGCTCTTCAATTTCAGAGGTAATTTCACCATAACGCTTTTTGGCGCCTTCATAGGTAAGATGCCTTAAAAATGCATTTTCTCCTCGTTTACCACCATCAACTTTATCTTCTTCAAATTGAAACTGTTCAGGTATATCAAAAGCTGGTAACAATACATCTCTAGCTAATGTATATGATTCAATTTTATCAACAACTTCTTGCACGTTAGTTATGGCATCTGGCACGTCTTTAAAGAGTGTCTTCATTTCATCTTGACTCTTGAAATAGTACTCTTGATTAGGTAAACCATAACGATAACCGCGTCCGCGACCTATTGGTGTAGCTTGTTTTTCACCATCTTTTACACATAATAAAATATCATGTGCATTAGCATCTTCTTGATTGGCATAATAGGTGTTATTAGTTGCTACAAGTTTGACATCATGTTTTTTAGAAAACTCTATCAATACTTGATTAACGCGTTTTTCATCTTCTTGATTGTGACGCATTAATTCAATATACAAGTCGTCACCAAACTCTTGTTTCCACCACAGCAAAGCTTCTTCAGCCTGATTCTCCCCTATGTTTAATACTTTACTTGGCACTTCACCATACAAATTTCCTGTAAGTACAATGATATCTTCTTTATATTGTTTTACAACGTCTTTATCTATTCTTGGCACATAGTATTTACCATGCGTATGCCCTAACGAAGACATTTTTGCCAAGTTGTGATATCCGTTTTTATTTTTTGCAAGAAAGACGACTTGATACCCGTTGTCTTTTCTTGATTTATCTAAATGATTTTCACAGACAAACAGCTCACATCCAATTATTCCTTTTAAAGGTTTTTCATGAAATTCCTCCTCATTTTCTTCAGCTTCTTTTCTTCGAGCTTCTACTCCTTTATTATGACCTTGTACTGCACTCACAAAATGAAACGCCCCCATCATATTGGCATGATCTGTCATTGCAACAGCATTCATACCATTTTTAGCAGCAATCTTTACCAAGCCTTGCACAGGAATAGTAGATTGTAATACCGAATATTGAGAATGATTATGCAGATGAGAAAACTGTGCTTCTTGTAAAACGGTAAGATTCTGAACTATGTCTTCTTTAGAAAAAATAACATCAGCTTCTTTTTCTATTCGCTTGCTTATTTTCTCAGATTCTTTTTTTAAGTTGACGTGTTTTAACCCTACAACTTGAATTGTATTTGGATTTCTAGTGTCAAATCGTTCAAAGTAATCACTTGAAACTGCTAGCTCTTCAGTAGTATAATTTCGTTTTCTAATTAATTCGAAAAAACAACGCGTGGTTGCCTCAACATCAGCAGTAGCATTATGCGCCTCACCAAAACCGGTTCCGAATAAATGATTATGCAACTCTGTTAATGTAGGTAATTTAAAACGACCACCTCTTCCTCCTGGAATTTCACACAAATTTGCTGTACGTTCTGTACAGGTATCTAATACAGGTAATTCTTGTAGGTTATTTTCTATACCAAGCCTGCAAAACTCAGCACCCATTATATTGGTGTCAAAACCAACATTCTGACCAACTATAAACTTCGATTTAGATAAGGCAATATTGAATTTCTCCAACATCTCTTTCAAACCAATTCCTTGCTCATTAGCTAAAGCTGTTGAAATACCATGTATTTTTTCGGCATCATACGGAATATTAAACCCATCAGCTTTTACCAAGTAATCTTGATGTTCTATGCAATTACCTAACTCATCATGCAATTGCCAAGCAATTTGAATACATCTTGGCCAATTATCAGTATCAGTGATTGGAGCATCCCAACGTTTTGGAAGTCCTGTAGTTTCTGTGTCAAAAATTAAATACATGCCCCAAATTTAAGCATAATATTTATGTGAATTTTGATTGTTTTAATGAAGTTGTGAACAGTAATTTTATTCAACTATCATTCTAAAAGTCAAATTTATTCTTTTGCCTTTTTTAAATTTTGTTGGAGGCAACCGGTGCAACCAGTTAGTTTGTGTGGCACCTTTCATCACTAACAAACTCCCATGACTCAAAATGACATTTACCTTTTCTTTGGTTGTTTTATGTTTGAAAGCAAACTTGCGTTCTGCACCAAAACTTAATGAGGCAATTGCACCGTTTCTTTTAAGTTTCTTTTCTGCATCACTGTGCCAAGCCATACCCTCAGTTTCATTATGGTATAAATTTAATAAACATGAATTATATGATTCCCCAGTTAACTCTTCTGTTAATTGCTTTAATTCTAACAAATCATTAGTCCAAGGTAAGGCTACTTTAGTTGTATTGGAATATCCATATTCAAATGATTCATCAGCATACCAAGCCACTTTTCGTTGTGTTATAATTCGTTTACCAAACAGTACAGCTTCATCATTTCTCCATTTAATTGTATCTAACAAAGATTGGTAATACGTATTTGCAGCGTTAATTTTCATTACAACCCCATAATAATTTACCTCTCCATCCTTAGGTAATAAATTGTATTCTCCATCATAACGATTATTAAATAAATCCATCAGCCATTTTATTGAAAATTAAGTTTTGCTAAGCTAATGAATTCCTCAAAAACAGACATTTAGAGGACTGTTTTAAAAAATTAAAAATCTGTTTGTCATCTCAATAAAGCATTGTATATTTGCAGACTTATTTATAATTAATAACCGAAGGTCGTGAACCTTCAAAAATTAACACATTATGCCTGTTAAAATTAGATTACAAAGACATGGTAAAAAAGGAAAGCCTTTTTACTGGATCGTAGCTGCTGACTCAAGATCAAAAAGAGATGGTAGATTTTTAGAAAAATTAGGAACTTACAATCCTAATGTTAACCCTGCAGAAATTAACTTAGATGTTGACGGATCTGTAGAGTGGTTAGGTAAAGGAGCACAACCAACTGATACTGCTAGAGCAATTCTTTCTTACAAAGGAGTTATGCTTAAAAAGCACTTAAAAGGTGGTGTTGCAAAAGGCGCTTTAACTGAAGAACAAGTAGAAGCAAAATTTGCTGCTTGGGTTGCTGAAAAAGAAGGTAAAGTACAAGGTAAGAAAGACGGATTAGCAAAAGCTGAATCTGATGCTGCTGCTGCTGCTTTAGCTGCTGAAAAAGCTATTAACGAAGCAAGAATTGCTGCTGCAACTCCTGCTCAAGAAGAAGAGTAACATATGCAACTTAAAGATTGTTTCTATTTAGGAAAAATCGTTAAGAAGTATAGCTTTAAAGGAGAACTCCTTGTTAAATTAGACACGGACGAACCTGAATTATTTAAAAATTTGGAATCAGTTTTTATTTCTTTACGAAATAATCTGATTCCTTTTTTTATTGAAAGCTGTAAACTTCATAAAACACAATTGCTCCGCATTAAATTTGAAGAAGTTGATACTGAAGAAGATGCTGACGCTTTAATGAAAGCCGAACTATATCTTCCTTTAGCCATACTTCCAAAATTAGAAGGCAATAAATTTTATTACCATGAAGTTATAGGCTTCACAATGGTTGATGAAAATTTTGGAGAAGTTGGAATTATTGAAACTGTTGATGCTACAGGAGCTCAAGAATTATTTGTTGTCGACAAGAACGGCACCGAAATACTGATTCCTGTTAATGATGAGTTTATTAAAAAAGTTGACAGAGCTAAGAATCAAATTATTGTCAATACTCCAGAAGGATTAATTGACCTTTATTTAGACTAATTTTTCAGAGGGGTGCTAGAGCGGTCGAATAGGCTACCCTGGAAAGGTAGTGTACTCGCAAGGGTACCGAGGGTTCGAATCCCTTCCCCTCTACTTTAACCAACAAAGCCCTTATAAACCTCTTGTTTGTATGGGCTTTTCTATTTTGTACTGACTAATCACCCACACTATGACGTATAAAGAAATCTATCATTAGAAATTAATGGCATTTCAATAGTAAAAAGACTAACATATAAATAGATGTAACTGAATTATTATAAAAAAGAATCAATTT